>JALHMG010000075.1 GCA_022844135.1 Lysobacterales bacterium | reverse complement strand
GCATTCTCGGCTTCGAGCTTTTGGTGGAGGCCTTGAATTGCAGCCAGTGCCACACCGTCGGCATCGACCGTGGCGATCGACTTACCGTTGCCTGCGAGATCGAAAACCGCTTTGAAGTCTTCGGCCATCGGACCCATGTGCGTGCCTTCGCCCGAGCCGATGTAGCTCCAGCGCAGGATCGGCAAGTCCAACACGCCCGCCAACACCGTCAGCGGATCGACACTCGCGAAGTGCTCCTTGAACGTCCGGCTGGAAGCATTGTTCCACGAACCGCCGTTGCTCAGCGTGGCGTTGCCGCCCACGCCTCCGCCGAAGACCAGTCGGTCCGTCCCGGCGGTCAGATTTTGCGGCTGGAAGACCAACGAGCCGTTGCTATCGCGGACGAACATCGAGACCGATCGGCCGTTGCGCGTCAGCAACCGCAGATCGGCATCGTCGTCGCCGGCCTCGCGCGCTCCGACGACCAGGTCGTCGGAGGCCGCGCCCGGCAGCGTGTTGGTGTTGAACATCACGCCGCCATCGGCACGCACCAGGAACTGGTTTGGTCCGCTGGACACGAAACGATTCGTGGTCGAGCTGTCGGCCCACACGAAGGTGCCTTCATCGCCATTGGCATCCGCCGATGCGCTGACCGAGCCGCAACTGCTGATGTCGGTGCCATTCGCCGGACGAACCGCCGCCCCCTGACCTGCGGCGAACGAGAAGTCGCCGCCAGCGCAGTTGCTTTCGCCGCCGATCGCCGCAGCACTGAACCCAGTAGCCGTGTTACCGGAGCCGCCCGCAACCAAGGCGCGCGGTCCTTCGGTCATGTTGTTGGCGCCGCCGATGATCGCGTCGGACTGGCCGCGCGCTACGTTGCTATTGCCGCCAACGACGGTTGCGAACGCACTGTCGTCGGTCGATCCGTTGGAATTCCCCGCAATATTGGCAAATCCGCCGGCAGCAAACCCATAGTTGTCGGTGACGCGATTGGGACCGCCCGAGAGCAAGCCGCCTTCGCTGCCGAGCACCGCGCCGCCGCCGGCAACGGTGGCGCCGCGGACGCCGGCGGTGACGAAATTGGTACTTCCACCCGCGATGACATTGGCACTATTGGGCGCGCCACCGGGTGTGGGCGAGGTCGTTTCGAGGCGCAACGACTGCACGTTCTGCGTACGCACGACCAGGGGTTTGGCGTCGGTGGTGCCTAGGAACTGCGTCAGCGGATCGGTGCCGGTGTTGCCGGCCAACGACCAATCGGCCGACGTGTTGCAGGTCACCGTGCCATCCTGGGCAATGGCCTGGATGCTGCCGGTCGCGCACACGCCGCTGACGCGCCGCTGCACCGTCGCGGCGTTGATATCGTTGCTGCCCACGGCACCATCAGAAATCATCGCGCTGTCGATGCCGCCGGTTGCGACCGAAATCGTCCCGGTTGTCGTGATTGGTCCACCGGTCAATCCGGCGCCAGTCGCAACGTTGGTGACACTGCCGACCGCCACACAGTTCACCGAGCCATCTGCCGCGACGACGCGCATCGCCTGCCCGCTCGGGCAGCTGACGTTGACGCGGCGTTGCACCTGGCTATCGTTGATATCGACGCTGCCAACGCTGCCATCGGCGATGGCCACCGAATTGACCGCGCCCGGACTGACCGTCACCGCTTCGCTGGCGATCGCCGCCACCTGCGCCTGAGGGCTGGGGCGGATCGGCGTATTCGGCGCCAGCGCCGTGAATGCCCCCGACGATGCGCCCGGTCGAACACCGATCGCCAGACTGTAATCGCTGCCGGCAATGGCGGCACCAAAATCCAGCTCGACGCTAAACAAGCCAGCGCTGACGGCAACATCCTCCAGCACGATCGGCGCTGGCGCCGGACCCGGCGTGATCAACTGGAAGCGCAGGTCGTACGCGCCGTTGGCAGGGCTGCCGCCGTCGGTGAGCGATCCCTGGTAGGTAAATGTCGTGCTCACGGCGGCTGCGTCGTGAGCAAGCGCCAACAAAAGGGCAGCGGTCAGTGATTTGTACATGGGCAGCTCCTTACTCAAATCCGTTCTGAAAGAGTCCATCGGGCTGACTCGCCCTGGTATGAAAGCCTTGCTCGATGGCGGCACTTGCACCGACCACACCGACCACGTTCTGGCCGACCGTCCCGGCCAGAACGTAGCTGCCGCCGCTGGCGGTTGTGCCGCCCGCCGCGATCACCTGCTTACGCATCACATAGCTGCCGCCGCTGGGCGCTTGTGCCGGCAGCGACAGCGCGATGGCGATGCCGACCGCGCCGAGTGCCGCGCTGGTCCATGGCCGCCTCGGCGTACCGGCATGCCTCTGTCTGGTAGTTCTGATGTGCATCGATTGCCTCCTGATCGCGATTCGCTAGATCTTCAGTCCGTGCAAACCGTAGGTCGCACATCCCTGCTGCCCAACAAATCCTTGGGCCTCACTGAGCGATACGGAACGCCGCGCGCGATCCCGCCATTTTTCTGCAATCCTTTCCAAGGACATCATCAGCCGCGTGGCTGCGCCCATCCGCAAATCGATGCCGCGTCGCCGCCCAACACCAACGCGCTCACCAAGCGCCGGACTCCGCTCTATGCTCCGCGCCAGTTCATCGCCGAGCGTCGCTATGCAACCTGCCGATTTCCCTCCCGCCGCCGAACGAGCGCTGGCCATCGCATCCAGCGCCATCGGACGATCCTGCGGAGACGCAGGAATGGCTGGAGGCGCTCGATAGCGTGGTGGCGCGCGGCGGCAAGGCGCGCGCGCAGTATTTGTTCGATCGGCTCGCCGATCACGCATTGACGCGCGGCGTGAACTCGGCGCGGGCGCGCATCACGCCGTACTGCAACACCATCCCACGCAACGCTGAGCCGCCGTATCCAGGGGATCTGGATCTGGAAGCGCGGCTCAATGCGGCGATGCGCTGGAACGCATTGGCGATGGTGGTGCGCGCCAATACTGAAGCCGGGGAGTTGGGCGGGCACATCGCCTCGTACGCGTCGGCAGCGGATTTGTTCGAGGTCGGCTTCCATCACTTCTTCAAGGGCCCCGAGCACCCGGATGGCAGCGATCTGGTGTTCCTGCAGCCGCACTCAGCGCCCGGCGTGTCAATCCGAGATGGCGTTCTGCGTGGGATGTACCAGTTTTCGCCAAGCTTCGGTCTATCCGAGCGCGAGCGGCGCGTCATCAAAGAAAAATTTGGAATAGAGATCGGAAGTCCGCCGGACTTCACCTTGGAAGACGTCGCCGCACAGTTCGACGTCACACGCCAACGCATCCGCGAAATCGAAGAACGCGCGCTGGCGAAACTCAAGCGCCGCGGCCCGCGGGCGGTCAACGATCCACCGCCATCACCCACCGTTAGCCTGCTTGCTTCCGGCCCGATCCTGGGCCAAGCGCAGCGCGCCGCCGATGTGCTGCGCGCCGAAGGCATCGACGTCTACGTTTTCAGCGTCACCAGTTGGACCGAGCTGCATCGCGACGGCATCGAGTGCGAGCGCCTGGCGCGTGTCGCGCCCGACGAGGAGCCGCGCACACCTTGGGTCACGCAGCAGCTGCAGCACCTACCGGGACCGGTGATCGCCGCCAGCGACTACCTCCGCGCGCTGCCCGAACTGATCCGCGCTTTCATCCCACGCCGCTACGTGACGCTCGGCACCGACGGCTTCGGTCGCAGCGACACGCGCGCTGCGCTGCGGCGCTTTTTCGAAGTCGACGCGGCAGCGATCGCTCATGCGGCGATGAAAGCGCTGGTCGACGACGGGCTCGTCGACGCCGCGAAATTCAAGCGCGTCACTGGGCAATGGAAAATCGCCGCATCAACGCCCCCCCCTGGGTGCGCTGACGCTGCTCGCAGGCCACCGCGCGCAGGGGCGAGGTGACGCGCGGTTATTCCAACTCTCGTCGCCGCTGCGCTTCGGCGTGATTTTGCAACTCGGGCATCGGCACACCGGCCGGCGGTATCGGCGGCAAGTCAGCGGCCAGTCGATCGTGCAACCACTGCGCGCGTGCGAAACCAATGGCGCCAGCCATGCGCGCCAGCGCCTGGCGGTCGCGCATGCGGACACTCAAGCGCCAGCGCCCGCCGCTGGCGCCCGGTACTTTGGCGAGCAACCGGAAGTCGTTAAGCTCAATTTCGATGTACGGCATCATCCAGAGAAAGCCGCGCCCCGCGCGCACGCTCTCAATCGCCGCCAGCGGCACGAGCAAACTTTGCGGCGGCATCTTTATCATTCCGAACAGCGCATCGGCGGTCTGAAAATCCAGCCGCAGCTCACGCCCATCGAACAGCAGCATGCCATCGAGTTCGCCCAGGCCTTGCAGGGTCTCGGCCTTGATCGGCAAGCGAATGCTCGCAAGGCTGGGTGTGAACTGCACCGGCTTAGCGGGCGTTCCGAACCATTGCTGAAGCCAATTCATGGGCAACTCCTGACAATGCTGTCGCCAGCATCACAGAACTTTCCGTTCGCGTAGCGTGCCGAAAGATGGCTGCTTGTCATGCCTCGGATCAACTCTGCTGCGCTAACATTGCAAAATCCGTAGCGAACGACCTTTTTGCCGCTCATGCAGGTGTTGGCGTTCGCAGTCGACGACTGCGGGTTTGGACTGTTTCGGGTCCTGGATTGAGGCTGCGGTCGCCTGGCAGGCCGAAACTCGTTAACTGCTCCGACAAACCCGTAGAATCCGCGCCCTTCGCGCCGTCACAGGTTTGGGCTATGTCAGAGTCGGTGGTCAATCATTTCATTCGCAGCATGATCGAGGCCGATCGTGCGCGCGGTGCGCACGGCGGGCGCGTGGCGACGCGGTTTCCGCCGGAGCCCAACGGCTATTTGCACCTGGGTCACGCCAAGAGCATTTGCCTGAACTTCGGCATGGCGCGCGACTTCGGCGGAACGTGCAATCTGCGCTTCGACGACACCAACCCAGCCAAAGAAGACATCGAGTACGTCAATGCGATTCAGGACGACGTGCGCTGGCTCGGTTTCGAATGGGCTAACCTGCTGCACGCCTCGGACTACTTCGAGGTGTTTTATCTGTGCGGCGAGAAATTGATCCAGCAAGGGCTGGCGTATGTCTGCGATCTGTCGGCTGACGACGTGCGCGCCTATCGCGGCACGCTGACCGAGCCCGGTCGCAACAGCCCGTTTCGCGAGCGCAGCATGGAGGAAAATCTGGACTTGTTCCGGCGCATGCGTGCTGGCGAGTTCGACGATGGCGCACGCACGCTGCGCGCGAAGATCGACATGGCGTCGCCGAATATCAACCTGCGCGACCCGGCGCTGTATCGCATCCGCAAGGTGAGCCATCAGAACACGGGCGATACGTGGTGCATCTACCCGATGTACGACTACGCGCATTGCATTTCCGACGCCGTCGAAGGCATTACGCATAGTTTGTGTACGCTGGAGTTCGAGGACCACCGGCCGCTGTACGACTGGTGCCTGGATCAGCTCGACATCGAGCACGATCTGGCGCTCACCGCACCGCTGCGGGAGAAGGGCCTGCACATGACCCCCTCGCGTTCGCGGCAAACTGAGTTCGCGCGCGGCAATCTCGATTACACGGTGATGAGCAAGCGCAAGCTCATTGCGCTGGTGCAGGACGGATTGGTCGACGGCTGGAACGACCCGCGCATGCCAACCCTTTCCGGTGCGCGTCGGCGCGGCTTTCCGCCCGCAGCGATCCGCACTTTCTGGGAGCGCATGGGCTACAGCAAACAGGTGGCGACCATCGAGTACAGCGTGCTCGAAGCTTGCGTGCGCGAGGTGCTGGATGCCGAGGCGTCGCGGCGCCTGGCTGTACTCGATCCGCTGCCGATCGAGATCATCAATTTGCCAGCCGAGCACCGCGAGACCTTGCGTTTCTCCAACCATCCCAAAGACGAGGCGCAGGGCACGCGCGAAGTGCCGTTCTCGCCACGCCTGTACATCGAGCGCGAGGACTTTGCCGAAGTACCACCGAAAGGCTTTCATCGCCTTGTGCCCGGCGGCGAGGTGCGTCTGCGTGGCGTTGGCATTGTGCGCTGCGAGGACGTCGTGAAGAACGACGCGGGCGACGTGACCGAACTGCGCGTGTCGCTGGACACCAGCACGCGCCCCGGCCTGCCCGGCGCGGAGCGCAAAGTCAAAGGCACCATCCACTGGGTGTGTGCGCACAGCGCCATAGAAGCGGAGGTGCGTCTGTACGACCGCCTCTTCGATGTGCCCAATCCAGACGACGACAGCGATGGAAAAACCTATCGCGATCACTTGAATCCGGGAAGCAAGCGCATCGTCCGCGGCTATCTTGAGGCGAGCCTCGCGAACCTGGCGGCCGAGTCGCGCTTTCAGTTCGAGCGCCTGGGTTACTTCGTCAGCGACCGGTTCGATCACACTGCGGAGAAACCCGTGTTCAACCGCATCGTCACTCTGCGCGATTCTTACGCCAAGGCGGCCAAATCCTAAAGGCCTCAGTTGACCGCTTATCGCGAACCCCACCCATAACCGCGCACTCTCACCGATCCAACTGAGGCCCTTAGGATGATTCTTCCTGTGCAGGTACATTTGACGCTGCCGGCATGGACGCAGCAAACCATCGACATGTTCCGCCCCTATCGCACGGCGGACGAGCAAGTGGGGCTGGCGATTGAGCTGTCGCGCATGAACGTCGAGCAGGGCACCGGCGGCCCCTTCGGCGCGGCGGTGTTCACCGAGGAAGGTCGGCTGATCAGCATCGGCGTCAATCGGGTCATCCAGCAAAGCTGCTCGGTGGCGCACGCCGAGATCATGGCCTACATGACCGCGCAGCAGCGCCTGCAGCAGTTCCGTCTGAACGCCATCGGCAAGAAGATCACGCTGGCGACCAGCGCGCAGCCGTGCTGCCAGTGTTTTGGCGCCACCGTGTGGGCCGGCATCGACACGCTGCTCATCGGTGCGCGCAGCGAAGACGTCGAATCGCTGACCGGCTTCGACGAGGGCCCGCTGCCGGCCGATTGGGTCGGCGAACTCAATCGCCGCGGCATCCATGTGCAGCGCGATATCCAACGCGACGCCGCCTGCGCCGCGCTCAGGCGCTACAAGGAGTTGCAGGGGCAGATTTACTGATCTGCCGCAGGACCGCGGCCGGGCAATCGATCAAACCAGCGCGCGCCGAAACAACGCCAGCGTGGCTGCCCACACTTCGGCCGCAGCTTTTTCGTTGAAGCGCGGCGTGGTGTCGTTGTGGAACCCGTGTTGCGTTCCCGGCGGCTGCAACATCGTGAAGCGCACCTCGGCTGCTTTCAGCGCTTGTTCGAACTCCGGCCAGTTGGCGTTGATGCGTTCATCGTTCTCGGCGAGCACGACCAGCAGTTCGGCTTTGATGTTTGCCACGGCATCGAGGGGCGCGCCCATACCGTAGAACGGTGCGGCAGCGGCAAGGCTTGGCATTTCGGTGGCGAGCCAGTTCACCAGTCCGCCACCCCAGCAGAACCCAACCGCTCCGAGCTTGCCATTGCCACCGCCCAGCGCCTGCAAATGGTGAGCTGCGGCAAGGAAATCGGCGCGGGTCTTGGCCTGGTCCAAGGTCTGAAACCTGGCGCGCGCCTCGTCTTCGTTGCCAGGGTAACCGCCGAGCGGAAACAACGCGTCAGGCGCCAGCGCGATAAAGCCCTCCAGCGCAAAGCGCCGGGCGACGTCTTCGATGTGCGGATTCAGTCCGCGATTCTCGTGGGCCACAAGCACCAGCGGTGCCGGCTTGTCGCCAGCGGCCGGGCGCACCAGATACGCACGCGCTTTGCCGTTGCCCGCTGGCGAATCGATCTCGACGAATTCGCCGCGGATGCGCGCATCGTCGGGCGCGACCTTTTGCGCTTGTGCGAATCGCGGCGAAAGCAGACCCAACATCGTCGCCGCGGTCATCCCACCCACTGCATAACGCGAGGCCTCGCGCAGAAAAGAGCGCCGATCGATGATGCCGTGCACGTATTGATCGAACAGCTTCCAAACGCCCGGATCGAAATCGAGGGTGGGATCGGTGCGCATCGGGATTCCTGTGTCAGGCATCAAGTCTTCGACTCTGCTTGAACTCACGTAAAGGCAAGGCGACGGTCAGACGAACCGGCGAGCGGGCGCCGATGGTTCCGCGCACTCGCCTCAAGCCAGGAAGCCGCCATCCACGGTGATATGCGTGCCGGTGACGTAGCTCGACGCGGCGCTGACAAGATACAGAACGGCTGGGGCGATTTCGTTGGGCTGCGCGACGCGCTGCTGCGGAATCAGCGGCAGGATCATGTTCAGGATCTGCGGCGTCTGCGTGATGGTGCTGGCGAATTTAGTGTCGGTCAAACCGGGCAAAACCGCGTTGACGCGGATGTTCTTCAGCGCCAGCTCCTTCGCCCATGCTGCGGTCATCGACAAGATCGCGGCCTTGGTGACCGAATACACGCCCTGACCGAAGGCCGGGCGCATGGCGTTGATGCTGGCGATATTGACGATGGCGCCGCCGTTTTTCATGCGCCTGGCGGCTTGCTGGGTGGTGTACCAATAGCCGCGAATATTGACGTCGGCAGTCTTGGCGTAGGCATCCAGTCCCATGTCGAGCATCGGTCCGAAATACGGATTGGCGGCGGCGTTGTTGACCAGAATGTCGACGTCGATTCCGCGTTCTTCCAGCGCCGCGAACAGCGCGTCGATCGCAGCGGGTTCGCCGATGTGGGCGGCGAGTGCGGTGGCCTGGCCGCCACTCTGGCGGATCGCTGCGGCGACCGTCTCGCAGCCTTCGATCTTGCGGCTGGTGACGATCACATGCGCGCCGTGCGCGGCGAGCAGTCGAGCGATGGATTCGCCGATGCCGCGACTGGCGCCGGTGATCAAGGCGGTTTTTCCGGACAGATCGAAGAGCGCGTCCATGGCTGCAATCCCGAGAGCGAAAAACGCAGTCTGCCTATCGTTGAACGCAATAGAAAGTCTGGATCCGCCCCCGCAACTGACACCAGCGCACAGGCCATCGGCACGGCTCCGCAGCTTTGGCTTCTAAGGTACGCGGACCCATGGTCCGCAAGCTTTGGCTTCTAAGGTACGCGGACCCATGGTCCGCAAGCTTTGGCTTCTAAGGTACGCGGACCCATGGTCCGCAAGCTTTGGCTTCTAAGGTACGCGGACCCATGGTCCGCAGCTTTGGCTTCTAAGGTACGCGGACCCATGGTCCGCAAGCTTTGGCTTCTAAGGTACGCGGACCCATGGTCCGCAGCTTTGGCTCCTGCAATATCGCTCATCCGACGTTTCGTGCCTTCGTCAGAACTATCTTCGAGGCGATCTACAGCGCCGCGTCGCCGCTGCGCACATCGCTGCTCGGATCGAACAGCCATACCTCTACGCGCTCGTTGCGTGCGCGCGCTTCGGGGCGATCGAGCGGTGCCACCGCCACGCCGCCGACGAAGGCGCGGCTCATGTGCGTGGGCACGCCTTTGACTGCCAGCACTTGGGCGAGAAAATCGACGCGATCGTTGACCATCAGCGAGGTCATGATCTTGGCGCCGGAACCGTGCAGCGCGAAAGCCGCCAGGCGCAGTTGCTTGCCGCGATTTTGCGGCTGCTTCATGAACTCACTGAGCCGATCGACATCGCGCATCGCGCGGCTATCGAGCGTGGAGCTTTGCGGCCGGAAGCGAAAATTCAGCGACAGTCGCTCGGTGCCCTGCACAACGTCGTAATAGGCGTCCGGATTGCCAGGGACCGGATGGGCATCGGCGAGAAAGATGTTCTGCGCGACGAAACCCGTTTGCGCCACCACTGCCTGGCCCTGCTCGCTCTGCACGAAATCGACGAAATCGAGCACCTCCTGGCTGGCGTCGCTTCGGGTATAGAAATACAGGCGGCGCGCGAGCAGATAGTCCTCGGTGGCCACCGATAACGAATCGGGTTTGAGCGGCAGCGTCGAGCCGGCGAATACCGCCAAGGGTTTGCTCGCCTTGACATACGAGAAGCCGACGAAGCCAAGCGCGTCAGGATCTTTGGCGACCCGAGCTTCCAGCTCGCCAGAGGATTCGAAGCGCGTGGTCGTCGGCGACAACGTGGCGCCATCGCTCAGCACCATCGACTTAAAACTGTCGAAGGTACCGGATTTGTCGTCTCGGCCATACAGCACGATGGGCCGGTTCGGTCCGCCCAATTGCGACCAGTTGGTAATGCGTCCGGCGAATGCATCGCGAATGCGGGACAGATCCAGACGCTCCAGCGTGTTGTCCGGGTGAACAATGATCGCCAGACCGTCCAATGCGATAACATGCTCTTGTGCAGCTGCCGTCAGGTCGCCGATAGCGGCAGCGCCGTCGATTTCTGTTTGATTGGCCGGGCGCGAGGCCATCCAGACATCGGCCTGTCCGGAGACCAGATCGGCATAACCGGTATTGGTGCCGTGCGCCCGCACCTGGCCACGGAATTCGCTATCGCCTTTCTTGCCGGTCACTTCGAACTCAAGTGCCGCAGTTTCGACCGACTCGACCCCGACGTAGCCGCGCGATCGCGCGTAGGCGTCGACGAGGCTCGGCGCCAGCTTGGCACCCAAGGTGTTCGAACCGTGCAGCCGGATTTCTTCAGCGACGGCCGGTACCGCCAGCAGGGCGGCAATCAGCAAGATAGGGAGTCTCATGGCCAGTCCATTCTTTCGATATTGGCCGGCAGCGTAGGCGCGCGAGATGACGCGCGAATGGCCCCGCGATGTCAGATATTCGGTGGTCGGATGACGAAGCTGTCAAACCGTCTCAGCGGCGCGCTCGACCCAATCATCCAGCAGTCGTTGTTCAGGCTCGCTGATATCGATGATCTTGCAGCCGACCCAGAAAGTACGTTCGACGCGCGCCGCCTCGCTCCACAGGCATTGCACGCCAAGTTCGAACTTGTGCGCCAGGCCTTCGCGATCGCGCAACTGGAACTGCACCTGATACAGGCACTCGTCGGGTACATCGTGGCTGGTGATCAGCATCATGCCATCGACCGACAAGTTGCCGACCCGCCCCAGCGACTCGCCGGTCATCGCGTTGCTGATCATGATGGCTTCGCTTACGCGCTTACGAACCGAACGTCTCGATACCACGGCTCACCTCAACCGGCAATCGCGGGCGCATCGGGCGATGCGTCCTTGGGTTTGACCACGCTTTTCAACATGCCGACGATGCCTTTCCAGGCGCGGTCGATCAGGTTTTCGCTGGCGGCTTCGGCGACCTTGGCGTTGCCGCGCAGCATGTCCCTGGCGAGCTGATCGATCATGCGCTCTTCGGCCTTGACGCCACGCGCGTTCAAGAACAAACAGCGCCCGGTGACCGGGCTGAACCAGCACAGTTTTCGCCGCACACGCTCGCCCTGTTGGTTGACCTCGAATTCGAACCAGGTGCCGAACGGCATTTGCTTGATACGTTCGATCATCGCCTGCTCTTTCGGCCCGACCGGAATGCGCTCGGATTTGCGCAAGGTTTGCAGGATGCTCGGCGCGCCCGTTGCGCCCGTTGCGCCGGACTCGCCGGCTGCAGTTGCGGCCTGCGCGTCTGCGCTCCTGTCCTCGTCCGACGGAATGATCGTCACGCCGCTCCTGGCTTCCTCGCCCAGACGCGGCTTCTGCTTGATCATCTCGACAATCGAATGCGTAGCGCGCGCTGCCTCTTCGGCCGGCGCCTGTACCAGTTGGCTGATGTCGGACCAGGTCTTGGCAATCGCATCTTCGTGAAAGCCAACCGCCGCAAGCCCCTCTTCGAGCGGCGCACGCAAATCGTCCAACGCGTTGCGCTGCTCTTCGGGCGTGCGCTTGTCGGCAAACACCGAGACCAACTGATCGACGATCAGCAAACGCTCGCGCGTCTTGGGGCTATCCACGCCCTGACGCAACAACGATAACGCGATGGAATCGGTCCAGGCGGTTTCCAGCAGCGCGCGCACGGCATCTGGCGGCTCGCGTTCGAACATCCGCTGTTGTACCGACTCCTGTGCGGCCGCGCGCGCCAGCTCCAGCTTCTCGCGCCCTTTGGCTGCCTCGACGTGTCGTCGCTCGGCGACCTCGGCCTTCTTCTGCATGCTGCCGATGTGCTTGCCCAGATCGTCGAACAGGCGCTCGAATACGCCGACGTCGTCATCGAATTCCTTGATGACGCGATCGACCACCATCTGCATTTTTTCGATGACCGGCCGGTCTTGCTCCTCGTCCTCGACCCAATACGCGCTGGTCTCGGCGATCGAATTGAGCAACTGGCGAGCCGGATGATTGCGCCGCGTAAAGAAGCTCTTGTCCTTCAACGCCACCTTGAGCAGCGGCACCTGCAGCCGGCTCATCAAGCCGTGACTCAAGCTGTTTGGCCGATAGTCCGACAGCAAATGATCGAACAGGAAGCCGACCAGATCGACCGTATCGGAATCCTCATCGCTCAGCTTCGGCGGGGCGCCATCGCTGATCGATCGCAGCTGGTTCATCAGGTCCTGTTTGATATGGCCGATGCTGCGGTTGCTCCATTTACCGCCGACCATCACCGGCGACACAGGCTGCGCTTGCAGTACGCTCAGCACCGCCTGCACATCGCGCGTATCGGCGACCGGACGCGCGTCCTCGGCTGAGGGATCGGAGCCGCCGAGCATGTGGCGCCGGCCGCCAAGCAGTTCGCGCAATGTGGTGAAGAACTGCGAGTCGAGCTGGCTCTCGGCCGGCGTCTGCTGCGCCCGGTACGATTCGCGCTGCGCTTCTCCCGAGATTTGCTGGAAGGCTTGCGCGGCCGGGCCGTCCATCATCGGCAGTCGCGGCTCGCGCAGCGGCGGTGTCGCTGAATGCGCGTGGGCTGCAGCCGGCTCGGACTGCGGCACAGTTGCAGCATCGGCACCTGAAGCTTCTTCGATTTTCGCCGACTCCGGCTTCGATTCGGGCTTCGGCTCAGCAACCGGCAGCGGTGCCGGCGCACGGCGTGCCGCCAGATTCAAACGCGGCAGCACGCGATGCTCGATCAGATAGCGATTGATCGCCTCATATCCGCGCACCGGATCGGCAAACAAGATTTTGTCTGCCTGGCGATACAACATCACCTTCTGCGCCACCGGAACATCGAACTTGCGCGCTGCGATCCGCAGCGCCGCACACAGTTTGTGCGGGCCAAGCGGCAGCCCTTCCAACTCCACCGGTGCGCGCGCGGCGATCACGCCAAATCGGTACGCCAGATGCTGCAATCCTGTGCTGGCGCGGATCTCTGCTTTTGCAGCCATTTCCGTCAGCGCCAGTTCCTCTTCGAGTTCGGAGGGGTCGACCAGACTCAACTCCGAGGAACGCTTCAGCGCGTGCAGAGAATCGTCCTGCACTTTGCTGTCGACCAGCGCCAGCATCGAACGTTGAACGGCATCGCGAAACGCTGCCTGGAACTCGCCACGATGGCGGCGAAACTCGCGAAGGCCTTCGAAGCAGCGATTCTGCTCGTTGACGTTCGGCGCGCGCTCGGCCAGTTTGAAGAGTTCCTGATCCAGCTCCGACAGTGAGCGTTCGATGCCCGCATCCAATTGCGGCCAGGATGCCTGGTACACGCCCTCCAGCAAACTGCGCACGCGCGGCGCAAGGTTGGCCTGCGTCAGGCGCGAGAACGGCAGAAAGTCCATAGCGGCGCCGGCACGACTCATCAGTTCCATCCGCTGTCGCGAAGCGCCTGATTCTATGGGAGTTCGCGATCAGAACAAACCAGGGCCCCAGCGCGAAGTGACGACGCGATTTGATTCGAGCACCAATACCCAGCCGCATCCAGCACGATGTTGAGAAACGCACTTCCTGTGCGTTTCTCAAGTCGCGAGTCCGGCGCATGTCCGGACTCGCTCTCCATTGATCAAACACTTACGTGCTTGATCAATGTGCGAACCATCCA
>JALHMG010000074.1 GCA_022844135.1 Lysobacterales bacterium | reverse complement strand
AGGTCCGGCCTGGCGGCGCAGCCGCCAGTCGTTCGAGAGGGCGCATCGCATGCGATGCAAGCTTGCCCTCTCTCACCCTTCGCGATCTTCCGCGTTCCCTCATGAAATATGCGGGCTAGGGCGATGTCCCGCCAGATGCCATCGATCGCTTGCGATGTCACTTCGTTTGGCGTCAACCGGCGCACTGATTCGGGGCGCCGTTGACGCAGACACGACCTCATCGCTGAGGTCGTGTCGATTGCGATGACGATCAGTTGGCGACGACGTAGCTGGCTGCCACACCAGCTGCACCGATGTCGTCGATCGACGCCGACGTGCGCCAGCCTACGACGGACGGGTTCAAGCGATAGAGATAGGCGCCCCATCTCTTCTGCGTGAAATTCCGATCGTCTTTGTAAGAACCGTGCGAATAGCCAGGGTTCTGGTACTGCATGCAGGCGATGCTCCTGAGCCAGCAAGCGCTATCGAAGCTGATGAAACCGTCGCCATCGGTGAAACCGAAGCGCGCTGTGTAGGAGTACCAGCGCGCGCTACCGACACGGGTGTAGTTGGCGCTGTTCAGCGTATTGATGAAATCCGACCCGACTCGCGCCTGCACCGCTTGAATGGTGCCGCCGAAGCCGCCCAGCGGTGTTCCGTAGAAGGGAGAACCATAGGCATGCACGGTGCGGATCGGCATCGCCGACAGCGACGGGAAATCGGCGTTGCCCATCGAGGACATCGCCACCGCCTGTCGCACGACCAGACCACCCAGCGAGTCGGTGATCACATGCACCGGACGACCCGAATCCCGAAACTCGCGCGCCACTGCCCAGGCAAAGCGGTAGGCGACATGCGTCAGGCTGGTATCGAAGGTTAACACGCCGAAGTTGGCCGGCCCGCCTTGGCGCGGCCCGGTCGGATCGCCCGCGAAGTTCTTCGTGTAGACCGTGCTGGCCAGGTTGCGATCGCAATTCTTGTTGTCGCTGTAATAGCCGATGGTTTGCACACGACCGGTGTGGCCGAAGTGGCGCAACGCGGAACGCTGCACGGCCCAGGTTGCCGCGCAATCCCAAGCGTCGCCCTGACCGCTGCTGTTGGCTTTGTCGTTGTAACCGTGGAGCAGGAAAACGCTGTCGGTGGTGGCAGCGAACGCCGCCGGGGACATCATCGCCGCCAGAACCAGCGCTTTGAGCTGAGTACGCATTTGAACACTCCCGTTTGTAAGGTGTGCTCAGGCTAGTCGCGGGCATTCGTCCGGTCTTGCAGGAATCCGGCACAATTTATCACAAATTCGAGCGAGCGTTTTGCCAAGAGGCAAACTCGCGTTCAATAGTAACCCTCCCAACAAACCGCCGACATCAGAAGTGGAATTTTCCAGTAGCGTTGTTTGGAGGAGAGTTCCATGAAGCGATCACGATTCAGCGACAGACCGGCACGGCTGGTGGCTGATGTACAAGCGTCTGGAGCGCGGTCGATTTGCCTCAATACCGAGTGGCGCGCTGAGCGATGTTGATCTGCGGTTGGTGCTCGAAGGCGTGGATTTGCCGGTGCGTCGATATGCGCCGATGCGCGGGAGCCGCGTGGCATGAACAGGGTCTGGCTTTTCGCAGACAATCTTCTGATTTTGCAGGTTTTTGCGTGGCGGTTCGTAGTGTCTCCAGCATGCAAAACGCACTCGAAAATACACCGGCAGTTTGCGGTAGAAGAACTTCTCGCCGCGGTCGGTGTCTTCCGTTGTAGGCGGCAGAACCTCGATCACGAGGCATGGCGTTTGCGTGTATTCGTTCTCGCCCTCCTCGCACTTCAAGTTGTTGAGAAAGACCTCGCAGTTCTTCGGTCTCGCCAGTGCGTCGAGCGCAAAGCCCAGACTCTTGACGATACGCCGATGATTGCGCGACGCGCCGGTCATGGCGAAGATCTGGCCGTCAACGTATTCGTGCCGGGCGTCGCCAGCGCGCTCGCCGGCGAGGTATTCGTCGATCGCAATGAACGGGCTGGTCTGCAAAGCGATTACTCCGATTTGGAGTCGGCCGGCTCCAGCGACAACAACCGCGATGCCATCTCCAGGAACTCGCCATCGCCGAGCGCCGCGGCGCTGCGCAGGCCAACGGTGGGCCGGTGCAGCAGACGGTTGGTGAGAGTGTGCGACAGGAACTCCAGCACCGTCTCTGGCGATTCGCCTGCCGCCAGCCGTCGCTGGGCTTTCGCCAACACATCGGCGCGTGCGACATCGGCGCGTTGGCGCATTGCGGAGATCGCCTCTCCCGCCGCCCGTTCGCGCCACCAGCCCATGAACGCACTGACGTGCACATCGATCAAGTGCTCGGCCTGACGCGCCGCATGGCGCCGCTCGTTCAGGCCCTCATCGACCACCGCACGCAAATCATCCACGGTGTACAAGTACACGTCGCCGACCTCGCCGACGGCGGGATCGACATTGCGCGGCACGCCCAGATCCACCGCGAATAACGGTCGATAGCGTCGCGCCTTCATGGCGCGGCGCACGCGCGCCGCGTCGATCAGCGCCGTGTCGACCTGCACCGCGGCGATCAGCACATCGCAATCCACCAAGTGCATATCGATGTCCGACAAGCGCACCGCCACGCCACCCACCCGGCTCGCCAGTGCGCGAGCTCGATCCAGGGTGCGGTTGGCGACGACAATGCGCTTGACGCCAGCGCTCACCAGGTGGCGCGCGGTCAGCTCGATGGTTTCCCCAGCGCCGATCAGGAGCGCGCTGCGTTTGTCCATTTGATCGAACACCTGGCCGGCCAACCGCACGGCGGCATACGCCACCGACACCGCACCGGCGCCCACCTGGGTCTCGGTGCGGACATCCTTGGCCGCGGCGAAGGCACGCTGCAGCATCTGATCGAGCGGCCCGGACAGGCTGCGCGCGGCGTGAGCGAGCCGATACGCTTCCTTGAGCTGGCCGAGGATTTGCGGTTCGCCCACAATCAGAGAGTCCAATCCGGTGGCGACGCGGAACACGTGGCGCACCGCCTCGGCATCGCTATGGCGATACAGCGTAGGCGTCAGCTCGCTCAGGCGCACGCCCTGGAACTCGCTGAGCCAGGCGCAGGTCGCAGCCTCGCCCTCGCCATCGTGATCGACGTACACCTCGGTTCGATTGCAGGTGCTTAAAATGGCGGCAGCGGCGACCGGACCTGAGGCGCGCAATGACTTGAGCGCGCGCGGCGTGGCCTCCGGCGGAATCGCCAATCGTTCACGCAAACCAAGCGAGGCTGTCGCGTGATTTATGCCCAGAGCCAATAACGCCATAGAATGCAGCGCATGAAGAATCACCTTACATTGTCGGGCTTGTGCGCTGGTGCGATCAAGACCGTAGTTGTCGCGCTGCTCTTCACGCAGCCTCTTTCGGCTGCGGATCCGCTCGCGGACGCGCTGCTCGGCGAGTTCGCGTTGCAGCGCGGAGAGATGCCAGCCGCGGCTCGAAGCTACGCGGCTGCCGCCGCCGCCAGCGCCAGTCCGAAGCTGCTCGAACGCGCCGCCACCATCGCGCTGTACGCGCGCGACTACCGGTCGGCGCGCATGGTGGGCGAGCGCTGGCTGCAGGTCGATAGCGCGGCTGCCGGTGCGCTACGCACGCTCGCGTGGGCTGCGGCTTCGGAAGCCGATGCGAATTCGGCATTCAAGCATCTAGAGGCGTTGCTTGCCGCCAACACCGTCGAATCGCAGCGCGCCGCTGCGCAAGTACTGATAGCCGCCGAGAACCGCGGCAGTGCGCCAGGGCTGCTGGAACGCCTGGCAACCAGGCACGGATTGCAACGCTTGCCGCAAGGGCCGAACTGGTCGTCCCTGGCCAGCAACCTGGGCTTGCACGCGCTGGCTGCACGACTGGCGGAAGCCGATGTCGAGGCCGAGCCCAAGAATCCGGAGAGCCACCGGCGTCTGGCGCAAGCGCGCCTCGCTGCAGGAGATCGCAATGGTTCTGCCCAGGCGCTCAAGCGCGCGCTGGCGTTGAAGCCCGAAGATTTCGATTTGCGCCTGGCGCTGGCGGTGGTCTACGCCGAAGATCAGCGCTATCTCGACGCCGACAAGGTTCTGGCGCAAAGCGAGGACGGCTCCGAGCGAGTGTTTGGCGCGCGGATCGCCAATGCGGCGCGCGAAGCGCAACCGGCGCTGCTCAAGCGCATCGAAAGAGCGCTCAAGCGCACCAGCCCCGAGACGCTCCCGACCCGCGCATTCTTGCTAGGGCAAGTCGCGGAACTTGGAAAGCGCTGGGACGATGCGTTGGCGTGGTACGCGAAGGAAACCACCGACGCGGCGATCAACGATGCCGCGCTGCGCCGCGCGGTGATCAGCGCTCGCGAAAAGAGCGATTTGGCCGCCGCCCAGGCATTGCTCGTCGCCATGCGCGAACGCAGCAGCGAAGCGGAGGTCGATGTCGATGCGTGGCTGCTGGAGACTGAACTCGTTGCCGAGAAAGACCGGCCCGCGGCCGCCGCGATCTACGATGCGGCGCTGGCTGCCCACCCACGAGATTTCCGCTTGCTCTACGCGCGCGCCCTTTATCGCGTCGAAAACGACGATCTGGCTGGCCTTGAGGCCGATTTGCGCACCATTCTCGATATCGACCCCGATAATCCGCAGGCGCTGAACGCGCTCGGATATACCCTTGCCGACAAGACCGAGCGTCACGACGAAGCGCTTGGCTACATCAAACGCGCGCTTGAGATCGATCCTAACGAGGGCGCCTTCATCGACAGCATGGGCTGGGTCCAGTATCGCCTGGGCAACCTGAGCGAAGCGCTGCGTTATTTGAAACGCGCCTACTCCTTGATTCAAGACGGCGAAGTTGCCGCGCATCTGGCTGAAGTCCTTTGGGTTTCCGGTGAGCGCGACGAGGCCGAGAAGTTATGGCGCGAAGCGCTCGGTAGGTGGCCCGAAAACGAGGCGCTGCTCGACAGCATCCATCGGCTGAATCCTGGGTTGAGGCGTTAACGGCGGTTCTTGGTTGTTGGCTGTTCTTGGAAATGCGGCAGTAGCCAGACCAAGAACGACGACCAAGAACCCAGAACCAACAACCAAGAACCAAAAAGATGCCCAAGCTCACCGTCCTCTTCTCCACGTACAACGAACCCAAATGGTTGGAATGGACACTGTGGGGCTACGCCACGCAGACCATCCGCGATTTCGAGGTGATGGTTGTCGACGATGGCTCGCGCGATGAGACGCGTGCGGTGATCGAACGGCTGCGCCCGCAGATGCCGTATCGCTTGCGCCATTTCTGGCAGCCCGATGAGGGCTACCAAAAGTGCAAAGGCATGAACCGCGCGATACTGCTCAGCGAGTCGGACTACCTGGTTTTCAGCGACGGCGATTGCATCCCGCGCGCCGATTTTCTGGACTGGCACCTGCGCTTGCGCGAACCCGGTCGCTATCTCACCGGCGGTTATTGCAAGTTGCCGCTCGATCTGTCGCACAAGATCACCCAAGAAGACATCGTCAGCGGACGCGCAACGAATTACGCCTGGCTGGCAGCGAATGGCCTGGAGCGCCACACGCTGAAGCTTCGCGTCCAGCGCGATTGGCAGCGCCGCTGGTTGGATCGTTTCACGACCGTCAAGCCGCGACTGCACGGCCACAACGCCTCGGCGTGGAAAGCGGATGTGGTCAAGGTCAATGGTTGGGATGAGCGCATGCAATATGGGGGACAGGATCTGGAACTCGGCGAGCGCCTGAACAACTTAGGCATCCGCGGCAAGACCATTCGCTACTCGGCCATTTGCGTTCACCTGGAGCACGGCCGCGGATATCGCAAACCGGGCATGAAAGAAAAGAACGATGCGATTCGCGCCCACACCCGCAACACGCGCAGCGCCTATACGCCCTTCGGTATCGACAAACACCTCGATGAGGCATTGGAGGCGGTCGGATGAGTCGCACGCTGCTCGCCGTATTGCTCGTGGCGCTGGGCGCCTGCTCGGAACCGCCACCGCCACCCGCCCCGGCGCCGCCGCCTGCGCCCGCCGCTCCGGTGATTCCCGAGGCCGATCTCTACACGCTCACCGTGGGCGGCTCTGGCTTTCGAGCCGAGGATGGCCTGGTGGGTCTCAAAAAGCGCTTCGGCGATGCCGCGGTAAGCCTGGAGAACGTCCCGCTCGGCGAGGGCGCAGAAGAGCCCGGCGCTGTGCTGTTCGGCGAAGACCCAACCCGCCGTGCCATCGTCTATTTCGTCGAGGGTAAAGTTGATGGTCCGCTGAGCGCGATCTATATCCGCGAGTCTGAGTCGCGCTGGCGTGGACCGCTGGGCCTTCGCGTGGGGATGACGAGCGCCGAACTGCAGCAGCTTAACGGCCGGCCGTTTCGTTTTCTCGGTTTCGACTGGGATTACGGTGGGTACGTCAGCCACTGGAGCGGCGGTGTTTTCGAAAATGCCGTCCTTGCGCCGGGCCGGATTGCCGTGCGCCTGAGTGCGCCACACGAAGCGCCTGAGGGCTATCCGCAGGGCGATTCGGACTTCACGTCCGACGTGCCGGCGCTGGTCGCCGCGCCTGCGGTCGTCAGCGAGTTGGGGTTGACGTTCGGGCCTTGAGTCGGTGGCTGAATTCCGAGCGTTGGGCAGATCGTCCTAACCGCCGTCTTTGATTCTTTGAAGCGCTTGCACAATCAAATTCATGTGCTCCCACTCCTGCGGCGTCGTCGCGTGCCGCGCGATGGTCCGGAAGTCCCAGGCGTAGTTGCAATTCAATTGATCGATGCAAGCCTGCATTGTCTCTGGGCTTCCGGCTCTACATCTAACCGGTTCGCGCTGACAAAAGGTTTCAGCAACAAACAGATTGGCCATCTGGAAAACTCTTTGTCCGGTTACGGGCGGGCGATGCTCCAATCCCGGAAAGTGCTGGGGAGGATTCAGGAGGAGCGCGAGAGCCATCCCGGACGCCTTCGAAGCTGTTTCAGCCGCCAGTAGTTCGTAGGCGTACCTAGCAGCTTGACTAGCCGACAACGTGGAGTCGATCATCAGGTCTGCCAGTGTGCTAAACTCATCTCGATTATCCGGATTTTCCAAGATGGCAAGGTGTTTGGCGCGAACGATGTCAAGCTCTTGCGATTCCCAGCCGAATTTACAAAAGCTGCTTTCGAGGTGAGTTCTTAGGGCGACCATATGCGTTTCGTGAAATTCCTTCAATGAATCGCGTGAGAACCTCTCCGATTGGACACAGGTCATGGCAGCCAGAATCGCAAACTCCAAATCGTGGTAACTAGGGTCTTTGGTCGTTGCAACTGCCTTAACGATGTCCGACGCAGTCAGCAGCGAATAAGGACTTAAATCTGACACGTCGGAGAGACCGGAGTCTTTCGAGGAATCGTCGATAGATCCTTTATCCGTGGTCGCCTCAGATTCCAGAATTTGCGCCTTTTCCCTTATTGAAGTTAAATCTCCAGCTTCCTGCTCGCTTGAAGCGTTTGAACTGAGCGGTCTCGACAGTGGGGAGATGAAGTATGAAGAAGTGAAAGCCAGGGCCCCCAAAACCAGCAAGATTAATATTGATCGCCGCATATCACTGGCCGGGACACGACGTTATCTGAATAACCGGAACAGAGCTAGTCGAATTGTTATTGACAAACGTGTCCATGTGGCCATCTGCCAACTCAAGTTCGTAAATCGCGCCCTGCCGGTTCGCGATTGGGCCGGCGTTTCTAATAGCCAAGGCGCGCGCTTCTCTTGCGCGCAGAATCAATTCTGTTCCGCAAGTAAATTGCATTTCCGTCCGATTGGTGTAGCGGACGGCGACATTCCTACCTCGACTTCCTGAAAAGTAGAAGTTATCGGGAATACGTGCGAATAGCATACGTGGGAGGAAGGTTGGACGCCTTGCAGTGACGGTCACAGCGGGCAAAGGCGTTGGCGAACCGCCTGACCAGCAGCGCGAGATTTCAGGTGCAGCCAGCACTTCGGGTTGCGGCTCAGAAGCGGATTCGGACTGCGATGGCGCCGACGCACCCCCAAAAGACGCATCGCTCTGCTCAACGGATGGGCCGTTTATTCCTGATGGCGACGGAATCACATCAACGAGCCGCGCGACTCCATTTTCATAATAGTACAGCCCCACGCTAATGCTGGATGAGGTTGAACTTGACTGAGATCTTTGAGTCAGGCATGCCGCTGCAACTTGGGACAAAAGGCACATCGCAATAGCCGCAAAAGCTCTGGCAACATGTGGACGTCCGGTTCGAATAGAAAAGTAACAATGCCTTGCCAGGAGAGCCTTGTCAAAGGTTACATTGCATCGCTTAAGAAACGCACCGTATTGCGGCAGGTATGCTCGGGTCGAAGTGGGTGTTAATGTTCTACCTCCCAGTCAACGCCTCGCGCTCGATCTGCTCCAAGGTGGCGTGGCGAACGTCAGTGCCGCGTACGATGTACACCAGATGCTCGGCAATGTTGGCGGCGTGGTCGGCGACGCGGTCGACGGCGCGCGTGACCGAAAGCATATCGAGCATTGTTGGCACCTGATCGGCATTTCGCGAGTAGCGCTGCACCAGATCGTTGCTGACCTGCGAGGTCTCGCGGGCGAAGTCGCGGTTACTGCGCAATACCATGACGGCGGCTTCCAGATCGCTGCGCACGAAAGCATTGAGCGCGTCGCGCAACATGTGGCGTGCAGCTTCGCTCAAGCGCTCGATATCGGCGATCCACGGGCCGTCGGACGTGGTGTTCACGGCGACAACCGAGCGCGCGATTTTGCGCGCTTTGTCGCCGATGCGTTCCAGCTCCGAAACGATCTTGCTGACGCCGAGCACCATGCGCAAGTCGCTCGCAGCAGGTTGTCGCTTGGCGATGATGTGGGCGCAAGCGTCATCGATACGCACGTCCAAGGCGTTCACCGCGTCATCGCCGGCGATGACGCCGTCGGCGAGCACCGCACGCCCGGTGGCCAGCGCCTCTACCGAGCGCCGAAACTGCTCATCGACCAGACCGCCCATCTCGACCACACGCGAACGCAGGGCGATCAGGTCGGCATCGAATTGGCGGGACAGGTGTTCGTTCATTGCTTTTGGTCCTCGTGGACGAAGCGGTGGTTCGATGGAGTCAATAGTGAATGGACAATGGTGAATGGGAAAGCATACGAACGCGAGAACTTCGCGGTTGACCTTTCGCCATTGCCCGTCGCCAGGCCCTCAGATCAGATCTGGCGACAACAATTCGGCTACCCGAACCTGCCAGTGATGTAGTCCTCGGTCTGCTTTTCTTTTGGCCGGAAGAAAACATCGTCGGTCCAACCGAATTCGATCAAGTCGCCCAAGTACATGTAAGCGGTGAAGTCCGACACGCGGGCCGCCTGCTGCATGTTGTGGGTGACGATCAGGATGGTAATCTTTTCGCGCAGTTGGTGAATCAATTCTTCGATGCTGGCCGTGGCGATCGGATCGAGCGCGCTGGTGGGTTCGTCGAACAGCAACAGTTCTGGCTCGCTGGCGAGCGAACGGGCGATACACAGGCGCTGTTGCTGGCCGCCGGATAGCGTCGTCGCCAACTCGTCGAGTCGATCCTTCACTTCGTTCCAGAGGGCTGCGCTCTTGAGCGCTTCTTCGACTTTGTCCATCAACACCGAGCGCCGCTTCTCGCCGCGGATGCGCAGGCCATAGGCGACGTTTTCGAAGATCGATTTCGGGAAGGGATTGGGTTTCTGGAACACCATCGATAAACGCATGCGCACTTCGATCGGATCGACCGATTTGTCGAGCAGGTTCACATCATCCGGATAGAGCCGAATCTGGCCCTCGTAACGCGTGCCGGGATAGAGGTCGTGCATGCGATTGAAGCAACGCAGAAAGGTACTCTTGCCGCAGCCTGAGGGCCCGATCAGCGCCGTAACCTTGCGATCGTAGATCGGCAGGTTGATGTTCTTCAGCGCCTGCTTGCTGCCGTAGAAGAAGTTCAGCGCCTGCGAGGCGGCCTTCTTCGGCAGTGTGCTCGGATCGGGCTTCTTCTGTTCATCATTCATGGCGCTTACCAGTTGAGATTGCGACGCAAGCGATAGCGAAGCCAGATCGCGATCGCGTTCATCAGTAGGGTCATGACCACCAGCACCAACGCGGCGGCCGAGGCGTTCGCCTGGAACGCTTCTTCCGGGCGGCTGGTCCAGTTGAAGATCTGAATCGGCATCGCCGTGAACGGCGAGGCGAGCCAGTCGAAACTCAAGAACGGCGGACTGCTGGTGACCGGCGAGGGTGGCAAGAAGGCGATGAAAGTGACGGCACCGATGGTCACGATGGGCGCTGTTTCGCCGATCGCGCGCGACAGGCCGATGATGACGCCGGTCAGGATGCCGGGCAGGGAATACGGCAGCACGTGATCGGAAACCATCTGCCAGCGCGTAGCCCCGAGCGCATAGGCGGCTTCGCGGATTGAGCCGGGAACCGCGCGAATCGCCTCGCGCGTAGCCACAATCACTACCGGCAGGATCAGCAGCGCCAACGTCAATCCGGCGGTCTGCACACTCGCGCCCAGGCCGAAGGTATGCACGAACAGGCCGAGGGCCAGGAGGCCGTAAACGATCGACGGCACACCGGCCAAATTGTTGATGTTGATTTCGATCAGCGCCGTGAGCTTGTTCTTCGGCGCGTACTCCTCAAGATAGATTCCCGAGGCGACGCCGATCGGCACCGCCACCAGCGCGGTTACTAGCATCACCGCAAACGTGCCTACCCACGCCGCGAGAATGCCGGCGCGCTCGGCGCGGCGCGAGGCGAATTCGGTAAAGAACGACGGGTTCAAGCGCGACAAACCATCGCCCACCATGTCCAGGAACAGCGCCACGAACGTGCTGGCCGCAAACAGCAGTGCGGCAATGCCCAGCGCAACGAAAATCAAATCGTTGCGCTTGGCGCGCGAGATCGTAGCGCGCAGGCTGTCGGAGACGGCCATCAGTACTCCTCCCTGAAGCGCTTGCGCAGGTAGTAGCCGAGCAGGTTGAACACCAGCGTCAACAAGAACAGCGTCAATCCGGCGGCAAAGATGGTTTGATAACCCACGCTGCCGTGCGGCAAATCGCCCTTGGCCACCTGCACGATGTAGGCGGTGATCGTCGCTGCTTGCTCGGTGGGATTGAAGGTGAAGTTCGGCTGCATGCCGGCGGCTACGGCCACAATCATGGTCTCGCCGACCGCCCGCGAGATGCCCAGAATGTACGCGGCCGCCAAACCCGAGAACGCTGCGGGCACCACCACATTCAACGCCACCTGCAGGCGCGTTGCGCCCATCGCGAAGGCGCCCTCGCGCAGGCTCATCGGCACCGCACGCATCGCGTCTTCGGCGATTGAGCTGATGTACGGCACAATCATCACGCCCATCACCAGGCCCGCGCTCAACAGGTTAAAGCCCGGCAGCTCGGGATAGATTTTCTTCAGCAGCGGCGTGACGAAAAACAGCGCAAAGTAACCGAACACGATGGTCGGAATGCCGGCCAGCAATTCCAGGATCGGCTTGGCGGTTTCGCGCATCCGCGCACTGGCGAACTCCGACAGATAGATCGCCAGGACGGTGCCGACGGGGATCGCCACGCTCAGCGCAATGGCTGAGCTGGTCAGTGTGCCCGACAGCAGCACCCAGATGCCGAAGTGCGGATCGGAAAACAGCGGCGTCCATTCCCGATCGGTCAGGAAGTCGATTATGGACACCTGACTGAAGAAGCTGATCGATTCCTTGACCAGAATGAACACGATGCCGATGGTCGTCGCCACGGCAACCAGCGCGCTGCTGAGCAACACCAGTTCGATGATGCGTTCGCGAATATGTCGCGAACGTCGATGGGCAAGTCGGCCGGCCGCCGGCGCTTGGCTCATGGATCCCCCGAGAAGGCGACGCGAAGGTCGACCGGCGCCAGACGTTGGCGCCGTGACAACAGTCTAAGACGCTTCTGTTACAAACTGGCTTCGCGTTTCAACAATTCTTCAATCGTAATCGCGGTGGCAGGTTCGCCACCAAAGACCGTACCCAGCTTGTTTTCGTCGATGTGCTGCTTGATCAGCACATAGGCCGACTCCGGCAATGGTACGTAGCGTACTTCCCGCGCCAGTTCAGAGACATTCTGAAAATAGAAATCGAGGAACTGCTTGATCTCGGGTCGCGCCACGGCCTTCTCGGACACGTAAATGAACATCGGGCGCGCCAGCGGCGTGTAGGTCCCGCTGATCACCGTCTCCTCGCTGGGCAGCACACCCTCGCCGCCCGCCACTGGCACCACTGCCAAAGCCTTGAGCTTGGCTTGGTTTTCGGCGAAGTACGCATAACCGAAGTAGCCGAGCGCATTGAGATCCTGGGACACGCCCTGGACCAGCGTGTTGTCGTCTTCGCTTGCCGTGTAATCGCCGCGACTGGCCTTGGCTTTGCCCACCACCGCTTCGGTGAAGTAGTCGAAGGTCCCGGAATCGGAACCGGCGCCGTAGAGCTTGAACTCCGCATCCGGCCAGCTCGGGTCGATCTGATTCCATTTAGTGACCGTGCCTTGACTTTCGGGTGCCCAGATCTGTTTGAGCTGCTCAACGGTAATCGTCGACAAGAAAGTGTTTTGCGGGTTCACGACTACCGTCAGCGCGTCGTAAGCCACCGGCAATTCGAAGTACTTCACTCCAGACGCAGCGCAGGCGTCCATCTCCAGCTTCTGGATTGGGCGCGAAGCATTGGCGATATCGAGCTCGCCGCGGCAGAACTTCTTGAATCCGCCGCCGGTTCCGCTAACGCCGACAGTCACCTTCACTTTGCCTTGGTTCGCCAGCTGGAATTCTTCGGCGATCGCTTCAGTGATCGGATACACCGTGCTCGATCCGTCGATGGTGATGACCGTGGGGCCCGAACTGGCGGGAGCGGCCGGAGCGCTTGGTGTGGTCTCTGTAGACTGTTCACCGCAAGCGACCAGCGCAGCGGCGATCGAGACGGCAAGCGTGAGGCGACGAATCATGAGTAGCTCCAGGCAGAATGGCTGCAATCTACGCAGCATGTGATGGAAAGATGACATAAAGATGACAGACTCGCCCGAGGTTCAGAATATCAAGGCGCAGGCGCTATTCTGCCCGCCCATTTCACTAAATCGTCATACGATGATCTCACGCAGGCTGGCTGTTGCCATCGGAATGTTGTGCACAAGCGTGGCGCATGCCGAATTTGCGTTCAAGCCTTACGGTTACCTGCAATATGACGTCAATCGCGTGGACGAAAGCGAAACCCTCGCCCTGGCGAGCGACATCCGGCGACTGCGGGTCGGGCTCAACCTGACGTTCTCGGCGGCCTTCGACGCCAAGGTCGAATACGATCTGGATAGCAACCAGGCTACCGACGTCTTTGTGCGCTGGCGCAATGGCGGACATAGCGTCCACGTTGGCCACATCAAACAACCGTTCTCGCTGGAACAGCTCAGTTCAACTCGCAATGTCATGTTCATCGAGCGCTCGTTGGCCGACGCGCTGTCGGTGGCGCGGCGTCGTGGGGTGAGCTATGGCTACGGCGACGGGCCGTGGCTATGGCAGCTGGGCGCGTATGACGGCAACGCCGCTGGTTTGCTGGAAGGCGATGGCTGGGTGACGAGGGCAGTGTTTGCGCCAAAAACGGACAGTGGCGTTCTGCATTTTGCGATCGCTGCGGGGCGCGAGAAGCCGGCGTCCTTTTTTCGCTTCAGCTCGCGCGGCGAAACGGCATCGTTCATGCCGACACGCATCGACACCGGGCGCCTGCGCGATGTATCGGATGTCTCGCGGCTAGGGCTGGAAGCGCTCTGGATTCATGGCCCATGGGCGCTGCAGAGCGAGTGGATTACGGCGCGCATCGACCGGGCTTCAACCGATGCCGATGTAGCAGGCGCTTATCTGCAAGCCTCCTGGATGTTGTCGGGCACGCGCGTTTACAAAGACGGCATTCTAACGTCGCCCGATGCCGGCGAGGACGGGCGAGCGCTTGAGATTGCAGCCCGCGCCAGCCGCCTCGACCTCACAGATGCCGGGATTGCGGGCGGCGATCTGACGAACTTAAGCCTCGGCGCGACCTGGTATCTGGCACCGAACACGCGCCTGATGTTCAACTATGTGCGCAGCGACGGCGAGCGCGGCAGTCGCGATATCGACCCGAACATTCTCGAGGCGCGCATTCAGTTGTCGCTCTAGCCCGCATATTTCATGAGGTCGCGATGAAATGGCTTAGTTTCGTTGTTACAGCCCGGAAATCATCGAGTTGGTAGTACTGACAAAGTGTTCGCTGCCATTTCCTCGCTAACACGG
>JALHMG010000073.1 GCA_022844135.1 Lysobacterales bacterium | reverse complement strand
CGAGCCAATCCTGATATGGAAACCACCCACTGGAGAGCCGTATGCGGGAGAACCGCCCGTACGGTTCGGAGGGCGGGGCGGCACGGGCCGTCCCGACCCCTATCGTTGAGGCTGCGACGTTCTGGAAGTGACCGAGAACAGGACAGCCATCCGGACCTGGCCAGCAATTGAGTTGTGAGCTGAGAGCCGATTAGTGTCTCCAAGTCATCATGTGGCTGTCCAATCAACCATTCTTACCGGAGCCAGCCAAAGCTGCGGACCATGGGTCCGCGTACCTGAAGCGACAGCTGCGGACCGTGGGTTCGCGTACCGAAGCCAAAGCTGCGGGCCATGGGTCCGCGTACCTGAAGCGACAGCTGCGGACCGTGGGTTCGCGTACCGAAGCCAAAGCTGCGGACCATGGGTCCGCGTACCTGAAGCGACAGCTGCGGACCGTGGGTTCGCGTACCGAAGCCAAAGCTGCGGACCATGGGTCCGCGTACCTGAAGCGACAGCTGCGGACCATGGGTTCGCGTACCTGAAGCGACAGCTGCGGACCGTGGGTCCGCGTACCTGAAGCGACAGCTGCGGACCATGGGTTCGCGTACTGGAGCCAAAGCTGCGGACCATGGGTCCGCGCCGCGATGGCGCGACGCATGGCCGCTCAGGTCAACCCATACGTTTGCGCCAACACCTCAGGCGCGAGCGCGGGGCTGCGCAGGAGGCCTTGGTAGTACTGGCAACCGCGGGCGCGCAGGAATTCGAGCTGGGCTTGCGTTTCCACGCCTTCTGCGAGCAGATCGAGATTGAGCTGCTGGCCGAGCGCGATCACGGCGCCGGTGATGGCTGCGCCGTCGTCGGCGTCGATGTCTTTGACGAAGCTGCGGTCGATCTTCAATGTATCCACGGGCAGATGCTTCAGGTACGACAGCGAGCTGTAGCCGGTGCCGAAATCGTCGATGGCGATACGCATCCCCAGTTTCCGGAGGCCTGTGAGTACGCGCTGCAGGTGGCGGCCATGCTCGATGAGCAAGGATTCGGTCAGCTCCAGTTCCAGCGCATCGGGATCGAGCCCGGTTTCGCCGAGCACGCGCAACATACGATCGGTGAAGTCCGCCGCCCGCAGTTGTCGCGCCGATACGTTGACGCACAGGCGCAATTCCGGCGCGCGTGCGCGGCGCCACCTCTGCACCTGCCGACATGCGGTCAGCAGCACGAATTCGCCTAAGGATTCGATCAGGCCGGTGTCCTCGGCGATGTCGATGAACTCGCCGGGCATGACCAGTTCTCCTCCGGCCGGACGCCAGCGCACCAGCGCCTCGACGGCGTCGATCGCGTCGGTGTCGCAGTTGAAAATCGGCTGGTAGTGCACCAGGAATTCGTCGCGCTCCAGGGCCTGGCGCAATTGCCCTTCGATCGCCAGCCGCCGTGTGGCTGCATCCAGCAGCGCGGGCGCGAAGAACTGATAGCTGTTGCGCCCCAGATCTTTGGCCCGATAAAGCGCGGCGTCCGCATTGCGCAGCAGTTCTGTCGCGCTGCTGCCGTCTTCGGGGAACATCGAGATGCCGATGCTGGTGCGCACGAACACTTCGAATCCACCGCTCAGTCGGAACGAGGCGACGAAAGCGGTCAGGAGGTTCTCGGCGAAGGTCGCCGCGTCGCGCGCGCTGGTCGCGCCGCGTGCAACGATGAGGAATTCGTCGCCGCCGGTGCGGGCCACCGTGTCGGCGACCGCCGTCGCGCCGCGCAGGCGCGTTCCGATGGCGCGCAGCAGTTCATCGCCAGCCTGATGGCCAAGGCTGTCGTTGATGGTCTTGAAGCGATCGATATCGAGCAGCAGCAACGCCAGTCTGGAGTCGGTCAGCTCCACCTCGGCAATGGCCGTCTGCAACAGCTGCTGCGCGCGCAGGCGATTGGGCAAGCCGGTCAGCGCATCGACATGCGCGAGGCGATTCAACTCGGCCTGATGGCGACGCTGTTCGGTGATGTCGAGCACGATGCCGGCCATGCCGGCGTCGCTGTCGTCGCTGCCCGGCAGCGGCCTGCCGATGCTCGATATCCAGCGCACGCCGGTGCTGGCGACGACACGATACTCCATGTTCAGCGGTGCGCGGTCCTGGCGCGCTTTGGCCACCGCGGCGATGACCCGTTCGCGGTCGTCCGGATGGACGCGCGCCAGCCAGTTATCGAAGGTCGCAGCCGCGCTCGCCGGCAGGCCAAGGATGCGGTAGTAGCCCTCGCTCCAGACGTTCGGTCGGCCCGGTCGCCATTCCCAGGCGCCGGCGTTGGCGCCATCGAGCGCCAGCCGGTAACGCGCTTCGCTTTCGCGCAGCTCGTCCTCGGCGAGCTGGCGGTCCATCGCCGCCGCGAACGCCGCCGCAATCAGACGCAGCACGCGCTCGTCGGAGGCGCGCCAGGGCCGCGCCTGAGAGACGTCATCGAAACCCAGAATGCCCCACAGCCGACCGCGCTGCAGGATCGGGACGATCATCAGCGAGCGGATGTGTTGCCGCCGCAGCAGCGATTGCTCCTGCGCCGGGAAGGCATCGGTGGGCCCGGCGATGCACTCGCCGTTGCGCAGGCGGGCAAGCCACCCGCTGTAGTCCGGCTCGATGTGTTCGCGATCGAGCGGCGCGTTGTGCAACAGCTCCCAAAGTCCTGGCCGGCGCCACACCGCACGTTTAACGGTCAATGCGCCGTGCGGCGAGTCTTCGATGAACTCGAATACAAACGCGCGATCGAGCCCGAGCCGCTGCCCAACTTCCTGCAGCACCGATTGCATGCGCTCAGGCAACGGCGCCGACCCCAGCATCACCGGCACCGCACACGCCGCCGCGTGCAAGCCGATATCGGCGAGCTTGCGCTCCGTGACATCGAACAACACGCCGTTGAAAAACCGCGCCTCGCCGCTGGCGTCGCGCTCCACCCAGGTGTGATCCTCGACCCAGCGCCAACCGCTGCCGTCGGCTATCCGATACTCCAACTGCCATCGCTCGCTGTTGGCGATATGGGGTACCACCTCGCGCTCGATGCGCGCCAGATCTTCCGGGTGCATCAGTTCGACGAAATGCCGCCCGATCAGCTCGATGGGCGAATAACCCCACGCCGCGACATTGTCGGAAACGCTGTCGATGGGCCAGCCGTCTGCCTGAACCCAACGGAATGCGACCGCACCCGTTCCGGCCAACAACGAAGAATCGGAAACCGGCACGATGTCCTCGGCGCATCAGGGGGAACCTGAGTCTGCAACCATTGCGGATAGATTGAAACCTCATGCGACGCGACCGCGGTTCGCGGCCCTGCGCTCGGCGCACGCAGGTCAGCGATAATGCGCGGCTGCGCTGACTTGGAGAGCGACGTGCTATCGATATCGACATCCGCCAGGTTGGTCGCCAGGCGCAGCGCCAATGGACTGCCGCCACCAGCGCGCGCTGGCTTGGGAAGTGCGATGTGCTTGCGACTGCTGCTGTTGCTGCTGCCGGGCACACTGTGCGCCGAGACGCTGGCCGATGCGTTTCTGGACGCCTATTTCCAGCAGTACCCGACGCAGGCGACCGCGGCCGGCGTCTATCGGCACGACGGCGCGCTGGATCGGCTCGAACCTGGTGAGATCGAGGACTGGCTCAAGACCGTGGAACGATTCGATCGCGACGCGGCCGAGCAGCAAAGCGAATGCGCGTTCGACGATTGTGTGGATCTGGATGTGCTGCGGCGGCAGCTGGCGCTGGAGCGCTTCGAGCTGGTGGCGCAACGTCGGCCGCAGGCAGATCCGTTGTTCTGGGCCGAGGCGCTCGGCCGGGCAACGCTGTACCAGTTGTTGCGCGACGATCGCCCCGAGCGCGAACGCCTGGATCTGGCGGCGCAGCGGGTCGCGAAATTGCCGGCATTGGCGAAGCTCGCGATGCGCAGCCTGACCGATGTCGAGCGCATCGCGCCGCAGGCTGCAGCCGAGGCGGCGCGGCGGCTGCGCGCGTTGGCCGGGTTTTATCGCGATGGATATCGACAAGCCGACAAACGCGCAGCGGCAAGGCGCAGCGGTGAGCGCGCTGCGGTCGCGCTCGAAGCGCTGGCGACGTTTTGCGAGCAGCTCGGCGAAAAAGCGCGCGGCGATTTTCGGCTGCGCGACGACTATGCAATGCGTTTTCGCCTGGGCACCGCCATCGACACCGAGGTTGCCGAGGTGTTGCGAATGGCGCATCAGGACTTGGCCGAGAAACGCGAGGAGGCAGCTGCCTATGCGCGCGGTATCTGGCCGGCGCTGTTCGATGAGCCTGCGCCGCTGGACGACCGCGATGTGCTGCGCCGCGCCTTCGCACACATCGAGGCGCAACGGCCCGCGACCACCGCCGAGCTGATCGAGCAGTACCGCGCAGATGCGGCGGCGGCTTTCGAATTTGCGCGCAAGCACGAGGTGATGACCATCCCCGAGCCGCTGTCGCTGTACATCGACAAAGCGCCCGCATGGCTGGGCGGCCAGAGCGTCGGCGGCGTGTTCGCGCCCGGTCCGTTCGCAGCCGAAGCCGATACGCTGTTTTTGCTGCCGAACATCGAGGACGACGCGCCAGAGCAGGCCAAGGCGCGGTTCTTCAGCGCCTTCAACACCGGTTTCAATCGCATGATCGTGCCGCACGAGCTGGTGCCCGGCCACTACGCGCAACTCAAGGTCGCTGCGCGCCAGCCGCGGCCGATTCGGAGTGTCTTTGGCGATGGCGTGTACACCGAGGGCTGGGGCAGCTTCGCCGAGCGCCTGATGCTGGATTTGGGCTGGGGCGGCCCGCCGGAGCGCCTGGCGCATTACAAGAAACAACTGGAAAACATCACCCGCGTGATCGCCGATATCAGTGTTCACACGCTGGCCTGGGACGAAAATCAGCTGACGCAGTTTGCGACGCGCGAAGGCCTGATGGATGCGCAATTCGCCTCCAACCTGTGGCGCCGCGCGATGTTCAGTTCGCCGCAGTTGACCACCTATCACCTGGGCTATCGCGACATCCAGGTGCTGTGGCAATCGTGGCTCTCTCGTCGCAACGCCAACACGCCGGTGCGCGAGTTCGTCGATGCCATGTTGAGCGAAGGCGCCGTGCCGCTGGCCGTTTATCGGCGCAAGCTGCAGTAAAGGCGAGCGACGAGTTCGGCGCTGGGTGCGTCAATGCAGCTGCGAGCGAATCAGCAAAAGCGCGCCGCTCGGCGAACTCAAACGCGCGTGCATGGATCCGGCGCGCGCCATCAGGTAATCGCCGGCAGCGAAGGCCTGCTCGCCGTCGATGATGCTGCCTTCCAGTACCAGACACTCTTCGTCGTGCGTGTGCGGATGCGCGGGCAAAAAGGCACCGGCGTGGATGCGCCAGAGGGCGGTTTCCATGCGCGTGGACGGATCGAGATACAGTCGCTTGATGTCGACGCCCGGCAGCAGTTGGCGCCATTCGCCTTCGTTGGCGCGCACGATGTGCAGCTCGCTCAGCCGCGATTGCACGGCATCCCAAATCGCAGCGCGACGCGCGGCTTCGACCGGCGGCGCAGCCAGCTCACTCATCGCGGGATCGATTTCGGAATGCATCGGGCGCTTTTGTGAAGTCATTGTGAGAATGTACGTTGGAACGCGGGCCTGCGGATGCACGGGACATTCTGCCTGTGCATTTCATAACGTTGCGTATGGATCTGCATTGCGTCAGGCACTCGCCGGACGTTGAACTCTAAGGTCGCCGACATTGTTGGCGCGACAACAGTGAACCGCAACTGGATTTTACGCACCGGAGAGCAATCGCTTGGATCGCATTGCGTTACCATCCTTGGTGTCGTTGCTGATTCGATCGCCATGGAACAAAGCGTCCCCTCTCTCGACAAGCCGTTGCCGCGCGACCGGCGGTGGCCACGTTATGTCTGGCGCGTTCCGCTGCTGCTATGGCACCTGGCGGTGCATCTGCCGCTGACGCTGATCCTGGTCTCGCCGCTCGGCGAGCGTTTGCGCTGGGGCGATGAGCACTTGCGGCATCGCGCGATCCGCTGGTGGTCCGCAGGGTTGATGCGCATATTCGGGTTCCGGCTGCAGCGTTTCGGCGCACCGGTCAAGGGCGCCGCACTGGTCGTTGCGAATCATCTGTCGTGGCTCGATATCGAACTGATGCACAGCCAGCGTGCCGTGGAGTTCGTCGCCAAATCCGAAATCAGCCGCTGGCCGCTCGTGGGCTGGCTGGCGCGCCGTGCGGGCACGATTTATCACCGTCGCGGCAGCACGGAATCGCTGGCCAGCGTGGCGCAAATGATGGTTCTGCGTATGCAGCAGGGCGCCCAGGTCGGCGTATTTCCAGAGGGCGGAACCACCGATGGCACGCGCGTCAAAGTGTTCCACGCGCGCATCTTTCAGACCGCCGTTGAAGCCGATGTGCCGGTGCAACCGGTGGCCTTGCGCTACCTGCTCGACGGTGCACCGAATCGCTCCGTGCCCTTCCTCGATGGCGAAAGTTTTTTCGCGAACTTCGTGCGGCTGCTCGGCGAACCGCCGATGGTCGCCGAGGTGCATTTTCTCGAAGCGATTCCAGCGCACTCGGAAGGTCGCCGGCGCATCGCCGAAGCGGCCCGCGAGCGCATCGTCGCTGCGTTGGCACTGCCGCCGCCATGAGCGCGCTGCCGAGAACGCACGGGCTGTCGTTTCGTCGGCGCGGTGCGCTCGCCAATCCGCATGTGCAGTCGCTGTTGGCCTCCAGCGCGCTGCGCCGCGCCGCCGTGCGTTTGCGTTTTCCGGGGCTGCATGAGGCCAGCAGCGAGCACATCCTCGATTGCGGCGACGGCGTGCGGCTGCAAGGCTTCTTGTCGGTGCAGAGTGTGCGTCCTCGTGCGCGCGGACTGGTGGTGGTGTTGCATGGTTGGGAAGGCAGCGCGCAATCGAGTTACGTGATGGTGTCGACCGGGCGTTTGCTCGCCGCCGGCTTCGATGTTTTCCGGCTGCATTTTCGCGATCACGGCGATACGCATCACCTCAACGAAGGGCTGTTCCATTCGTGTCGGATCGATGAAGTCGTGGGCGCGGTGCGCGCCGTGCGGGACCAATTCCAGCCGCGCCGTCTGTTGCTCGCAGGCTTTTCCCTGGGCGGCAATTTTGCGCTGCGCATCGCTCTGCGCGCCCCGAGTTGCAATCTCGACATCGCCTACGCCTTCGCCGTGTGTCCGCCGATCGATCCGGGTGCGAGCTTGACGCAAATTGAGACCGCGCCGTGGGTCTACGAGCGTTACTTCATCACCAAGTGGATAGATTCGCTGCGCCGCAAACAAGCGCTGTTTCCCGCGCGCTACGACTTCAGCGAATGGCTGAAGAAGCCAACGCTGCGCGACCTGACTGCGCGGCTGGTGGAGGAGTTCACCGACTACGGCAAGCTTGAGCGCTATCTCGACGGTTATTCGATTGCTGGCGACCGATTGTCTGGTCTGACCGTTCCGGCTTCGATCGTCACCGCCGAGGACGATCCCGTGATTCCGATTGGCGACTATCGCGAGCTGCAGCTGCCGACACACACGGAACTTGTCCTCGCCGAACACGGTGGGCACTGTGGGTTCATCGAAGACTGGCGATTGAAGAGCTGGGTCGAGGACGTGCTGGTGGAGCGGTTGACGAGTGCCGCGGAGTAAGGCCAGCAAGGTCAAGTGGCAGACTTCGGCATGCGCTTACGGGAAGTGAATAGTGGCCGCAGATCAGTTGCGAGAAAAGGCATCTTTAGAACTTGCCGTGGCACACCTGCTCGTCGTCTGGGACATATGTGCAAACAAGCTGTCGGATTCGGCATTCCTGGCTGAGCTATCCGACACCGAGAAGCGCGCCATTTGGGCGCTTCAGGATTTGTGCGAAGCGGCCATCGTAGACGTGGGCATCAAACCACGGCCTAAACCAGATTGGGACGCCCTGATGCATGCCGCCAGAGATGAGGTCAGCCGGATTCCCGTCGAACTTCTGCCTTGATCTCATGCGCCATCCGCCACCGTACGTTACACCTCCTTGCATTACCATACGCACGCGTATAGTCTAAGTTCGTCGGCTGGGGAGCCGGCGCTTCTTTGCACCGTTCTTGGGAGGGAACCGTGGTCCGCTCTTTCGTCTTGGCAGCGCTGCTGCTCGTCTTTCAATCTTATTCTTCGCCCGCTGCCGCGCAGTCGGGTTACACACAAACGCGTCACCCGGTGGTGCTGGTCCATGGCCTGCTCGGCTTCGACAGCCTGCTCGGCATTCTCGATTACTTTTACGGCATCCCTGGCGAGCTGCGTTCTGGCGGCGCACGGGTGTATGTGGCGAACGTGTCGAGCAGCAACTTCAGCGAAGTGCGCGGCGAGCAGTTGATCCGTTATCTCGATCAGCTCCGCGCCACCTACGGCCACAGCAAGTTCAATTTGATCGGCCACAGTCACGGCGGCCCGACGATTCGCTATGTGGCGTCGGTGCGCCCAGATCTCGTTGCCTCGGTCACCAGCGTCGGCGCACCGCATACCGGCAGCGCGGTTGCCGATGCGTTGACCGCGGTCGCGCCGCCGGGCTCGTGGTTGGAACGCACGCTGGCCGGCTTCGTCAACGCGCTCAGCGTTTTCATCGAGTTCTTGTCGGGCGATGCCGACCCGCAGAACGCACTCGGTGCGCTGGCCTCGCTCAATTCGGCTGGCGCCGCAGTCTTCAATCAACGCCACCCGCAAGGCCGCCCGACGACCAACTGCGGCAGCGGCGCGGCTGTGGTCAACAACGTGCGCTACTACTCGATGGGCGGTACCAGTGTGCTGACCAATGTATTCGATGCTTCCGATGCCATGCTCGGCGCCAGCAGCTTGTTTTTCGGCTTTGAGCAAAACGATGGTCTGGTGGGTCGTTGCTCAAGCCGCTGGGGCGTGGTGCTGCGCGACGACTACGCATGGAATCATCTGGACGAGGCCAACCAGGTGCTGGGCTTGCGCGGCTTGTTCGCATCCAGCCCAACCTCGGTGTATCGCGCGCAAGCGAATCGGTTGAAGAACGCCGGCCTGTAAGCCGTGCGAGCGATCGTCGCAACGTTGGCGGCGGCGCTGCTGGCGTTGGCCCTGGCCGCGCTGCTGATACCCAGCAGCGCGCCTGAACAGGAACGCGCGGCGCCTGAGGTGGCCGCGCCCGGGCCGAGCCCTGAGCCGGCCCAGCCCGATATCGCAGCACCGTCGCCACCGCTGCCGCTCGATCACGTCGCCCGCCTCCAGGTACCGACATCGATGGCCGGCGCGGAGATCGATGGCGCGGTGAACCTCGATGGCGATGGCAATGTGCTGATCGACCTTGAGCTGCGGCGACTGTTCGACCATGTTTTGAGCAGCGCCGGCGAGCTGTCCATCGATGCGATTCGCGCGCTGTTGGCCGAGCGCCTGAAGCAACTGACCACGCCGCGCGCAGCCGCGCAGGCGTTGGAGATTTTCGAGCGCTACCTGCGTTACTTGCGCGAGGCGCATTCGGCCGGTCCGCGCCTGGAAGGTCTGGCGCTCGATGCGCGCCTGGAAGCCTTGCGCGAACTGCGGCGATCGGTTTTGGGTGAGCCGATGGCGGAGGCGTTTTTCGGTATGGAGGAGCGCTATCAGGCGCACACCCTCGCCGTGCGAGACCTCGATCCAGGGCTGGCCCCTGAGGAGCGGGCGCGGCGCGAGCAGGCGCTGATCGAGCAATTGCCGGCGGAATTGCGTGCGCCGATCCTGGAGCATCAGCGAACGCAGGCAGACCTGCAGGATGCCGCAGCGATCGCCAGCGCCGCGGTCGGCGCCGACGAGCGCTATGCGCTGCGCCGCGAGCGTTTCGGCGAAGCAGCGGCTGCGCGGATGGAGTTACTCGATCGGGAATTGGCGACGTGGCAGTCGAGGGTGCAGGCCTATCAGCAACAACGCCAGCAGCTCGGCGCCGACGACCCCGCACTCGCTCGCTATCTACGCGAGCATTTCAGTGAGCCCGAACAACGACGCATTCTTTCGCTGGAGGCGATCGGGGAACTGTAGCGCGTTGCCGGATCAGTTTGGCGTGCGCCGGACTCGCGACTTGAGAAACGCACAGGAAGTGCGTTTCTCAACACCACGCTATTCGCGCCGCACCACCACAAACTCGCCCTCGATAATCGCCGGGTCGCGCGGCGTTCGGGGCTTGCGCCAACGCATCCGCGCCAGCGCGATCAGAGCACCGATCGCCGTGAGGCCGAGCAGGACGGCGCCCACGAAAAAGCCGAAGATCAACAGACCAATGGTCACCGCAGCGCCGACCACCCATGCCAGAACGCCGAGCACGCGCTGACCGAGCGGCGTCGGACCCATCAAGGCGGCTGGACTCATGGCATTGCTCCTTGGATGCACTGAGGACGTAGCATGACGCGCAATTCCGTAAGCGCAAGTGAAACAAGATGGGATTAGTCGTCTGCAAGCTGAACGAATTGACCGAAGACACGCCTTTCGAAGTGCCGGATCCCGGCGATCCCGAGGGCATGGAATCGCTGATCGTCATCAAGCTCGGGGCGCGCATCGTCGCCTACCGCAATATCTGCCCGCATGCGGGGCGACCGTTGAACTGGGCGCCCGGCAAGTTTTTGTATGCGCATGGGCAATTGGTATGCGCGGCCCATGGCGCGAGCTTTCGCCCCGAAGACGGCTACTGCCTGGGCGGTCCATGTCGTGGGGCCTCGCTGGCGGCCGTCAACGTGGTCGTGCGCGGAGATCAGCTGTACCTTGCGGAGTGAGTGTTTCACCGCGGCGCCCGGCCTGCATATCGACCGCGTGAGCGGTTGATCAGGCGCAGGCGCGGACTCGCGTTGGGCGGTCCAGATCGCGTTGGGCTGGCCAGATGGACTTGCCTGTCCGATTCAACTCGTTCTGGCAGCTTCCGCTTGCGGTCGCGGCGGCGACCGGTACAGCGCGCCTTGCGCCGCTTTTTCTGCGGAAAGGGTTCGACCGCGAGATCGCGCAAGGACAGCGAACGTGATACAAAGGCAGCTCTTTGAGCGCCGGAGCCGGCAATGATCAAGCGATTCGATGTGGGTCCGCGGCTGTCGGAGATGGCGGTGCACAAGGGCGTGGCCTATCTGGCCGGCCAGGTGCCCGACGATGGCAGCGCCGATATCGCCGGGCAGACGCGGCAAGTGCTTGCATCGATAGACGCACTGCTGGCGCGCGCGGGCAGCGACAAATCGCGCATCCTGATGGCGCAGATTTTTCTGGTCGACTTGAGCGATTTCGCCGCGATGAACGCAGTGTGGGAAGCTTGGGTGCCGGCGGGCGATGCCCCACCACGCGCCACGGTGCAAGCCAGGCTCGCCAAGCCGGAGTGGAAGATCGAAATTGTGGTCACGGCGGCTGTGGCTTAAGCGCCGGTTCTGCGTGGCTCCTGGCTTTCAGAAAACCAGGAGCCGCCAACCGCTTCAATCGTACTTTTGCTGAAACTTGTCGCGCAGCCGTGTATGGCGACTGCTCAAGTCGATGGCCTCGCCGTTGAGATAGGCGGCTGTCAGCTTGCTGCGCACTTCCAGCGGATCGCCGTTGAACACCACGAAGCTGGCGAGCTTGCCGGGCTCTAGCGAACCCAGGCGATCGTCGACGCCGAGCAACTGCGCGGGCGTCAGTGTTATGGCGGCCAGGCCCTGCTCCCAGCTCAAGCCAAAGCCCACGGCGTGGCCGGCGGCGTGCGGCAGATTGCGTTCCAGCGAGGCCGAAAACGGCGTGCCATCCGAGGCGATCGCGAAGCGAATGCCGATTTCGGCGAGCTGCGCGGCGTTGCGATAGTTGCTGTCGTAGGCCTCGTGACGGCGCTGCGGCAGCGCGAACGGGCCGTGCAGGATGACGCCGACGTCGGCGGCTTTGATCTCATCGCGCAGGCGCCACGCGTCCTGCGCGCCCACCAGCGTGATCTTGAGCTTGCGTGCGGCGGCAAAATCCAGCGCCTCGCGAATCTGCCTCAAATCGAGCGCGTGGACGAACAGACGCTGGCGCCCATCGAGCACCGCGAGCAGCGCTTCCCAGCGCGCATCGACGCCGCTCAGCGTGCCGGCCTTTTTCGCCGCTGCGTACGCGGTCGCATCGTCGAAGGCCTTGCCGATGGCTTCACGCGCTGCCGCCGCACCTTTGAGCGCCTCCTCGCGCATCGCTGCCGGGAGCCACGGTGGCAGCCGCGTCGATGGCCACATAAGATGCGTTGCGACCGGCGCCTGGACGGTCATCTGCTCCCAGGTCCAACCTTGCAATTGCACCAACGCCGACGAACCGCTGATCACGCCGCCCTGACCCACCTGCGGCACCACGTGCGCGTACAGCACACCGTTGGCGCGCGCCACGCCCCAGTTCTCGCTGTCGGCGTTGACCGCAACTTCCGCGCGCGCATTGGGATTGACTGCGCCGATCTCCGCCACATCCACGGTGCCGCGCACGGTTTCGATTTCGGTCAAGCCCATGACCGTGTTCGCGGTGATGAACGCTGGCGTCAGCCATTGGCCCTGCAAGTCGACGCGCGTCGCGCCAGCGGCTTGCGCCGACAGGTCGGCACCCACCGCAACAATCTTGTCGCCATCGATGAGCAATTGCCCGTTCTCGATGGCCGGCGAGGACACGGGGTGAATGCGGGCGTTGGTGAAGAGCGTAGCGGCGTGGGCCGCAGGGGCAACGAGTGCGAGCAGGATCGCGAAAAGCGTGGCACGGGGCACGAGGCACGCGCTACGGGTGCGCTGACTCGCCTGGAAGACGAAATCGAAACGGCCACGATGCCGGGGTTCGCAATCATTTCGCAGATCACGGGCCGAACCCGTGCCCCGCGCCCCGTGCCCCATGCCTCGCTCCTGAGCTTCGACCAACAGAAAGTACCGGCGTTTCATCAGTGCCCTCCCAAACAATAGTGCACGGCTTCGCCGTCGTGATAGGCGCCGCGGCGCGCTTCGAGGTGGCTGGAAAGCACCTGGAACTGGCGCGCATCGAGTCGCAGTTTGGGTTTGCCCGGCGGGCCTTTGCCAGGCGGGCCCTTGTCGCCGCCGGCCGCCATGGCCAGTTGCAGCAAGCGCGCCCGCTCAGCGTCGATGCGCGCTCGCTCCGCGCGGTCGGCGTCGATGTCGAAATAGCGGCGACCATCGATCCAGACGCGCTCCGGGCGCGCATACGACGACAACGGATGGTTATTCCAGAGCACCACGTCGGCATCGAAACCGGTCGCGATGCGGCCGACGCGATTGTCGATGCGCAACTGCTTCGCTGGGCCGGTTGTGACCAGCGCGAGCGCCTCGGTCTCGCTCAAATTGCCGTATTTCACGGCTTTGGCCGCCTCCGTGTTGAGCCGCCGACCGAGATCGTTGCTGTCGGAGTTCAAGCTCACCACCACACCCTGACGCACCATCATGGCGGCGTTGTAAGGGATGCCGTCGACCACTTCCATCTTGAAACCCCACCAGTCGGCGAAGGTCGACGCACCGGAGTTGGTCTCGGCGAGCACATCGGCCACTTTGTAGCCTTCCAGCACATGCTGGAATGCCGCCACCGGCAAGCCCAGCGACTGCGACAGCCGCGCGTACATCAGGATTTCGTCCTGACGATACGAGTGGATATGCACCAACCGCTCTTTGGCAAGAATCTCGGCGAGCGCCTCCATGCGCAGGTCGCGGCGCTTCGGTGCACCGCCGCGAGCAGCCATTTCTTTTGCGTAGGCGCGCGCCTGGGTGAAGGCATCGAGCAGGATTTGCTCGACGCCCATGCGCGTTTGCGGATAGCGCGTGCCGCCGGCGGCGCCCCAGTTGGATTGCTTGACGTTCTCGCCGAGGGCGAACTTGATCGTCGGCGTCCAGTTCTCGAACTTCAGGTCCCGCGCGCCCGCGCCCCAACGGTGCTTGATCAACTGGCTCTGCCCGCCGATCGGATTGGCCGAGCCATGCAGAACGTGGCTGGTGGTCGTGCCGCCGGCCAGTTCGCGATAGATGTCGATATCGGTCGGATCGATCACATCCCCTAAGCGCACTTCCGATGTGATCGCGTGACTCGGCTCGTTGACGTTGCCGCTGATCGCAATATGCGAGTGCGCATCGATCAGACCCGGCGTGACGTGTTTGCCTTTGCCGTCGATCTCGACGGCGCCGCGCGGCGCGTCGGCATTGGCACCGATGGCGACGATCTTGCCGCCCGCCAGCACCACATCGGTGTTCGCCAGCGGCGCCTCGCCGGCCATCCACACCGTCGCGCCGCGGATAACGATGGACTCCATCGTCGGCAACGCGCTGCGTCCGAACTCGCCGGCCGGATAGCGAGCCGCGATGGCGGTCGCGGTGGCGGGCTCGGCGTCTTCCGAGGTCTTCTTGTCGTCGGCCGGCGCATCGCCCAGGCGCTTCGCCGCGAACGCACGGATGCGGCCATCGTCTTGCATAAAGCGGCCCTGCAGCGCGGTGCCGGTCAGAGTGCCTTCGAGCGCCGCATCGCCGGGTTTGCCGAATAACTTCCCAGGCAGTGTGAAGGTCAGGCGCGACTCCGCCAGCTTACCTTTGCCGCTGTCCTCGCCGGCTTTGATCGTCAACGCATCGCCGTTGCCGGTGATCACGATTTCCGCCGGTCCCGCGCCGCCCATCCAATTGAGTTGCCAGCGTCCGGCGATCTTCGGTGCATCGAGGTCCTTGGCGACATCGCGCGCGCCGTCGATGTACACCTCAAAGACGCTGGCCTCTGGATTGGCGAACAGATCGCCATCGGCGATGAACAGATTGGCAAAGGCCCCTTCGCGTATCGCCCCAAGTCGCGTCTGGCCGAGCAGCTCGGCCGGCGTGGTGGTCAGCGCGCGCAGCGCATCCGCCTCGCTCAGGCCCGCTTCGACGGCTTTGCGCAGCGCCGGCCAGAAGTCTTCGGGCTTCTTCAAGCCTGCAGTGGTGAACGCAAAGCGGCGGTTGGCTTGGGCCAGTCGCGCTGCATTGCTGGGCGCCAGATGCCAGTGCTCCAGCTCCGCCAGACTGACGTCGAGCGCCGCTTCGGCGTCTTGTGCGTTTGGCGCGTCTGGGAAATTGAGCGGCGTCAGCAGCGTCAACTCGCGGGGCAATTGATCGAGCACACGATATTCGGTGCCGATGCCCAGTACCGCCACACGCGTCAGATCGAACTCGTCGACGATGGCACCGACACGGGCCACATCGAGCTCATCGTCGCCATCGAATAGTAGCGCCTGGTTGCCATCCACAACTTGAGACAACGCCTCAAGCGCCACATTCGCCTCACTGCGCTCGCCGCGCTCCTTGGCGTTCCACTGGGCCAGTTCGCGCTGCCAGCGTGCATCGATCAGCGCTTGGCGGATTAGCGCGATCGCGCCCATTTTTGAGCCCGGATACGCACCGCTGAAACTGAAGTCGGCCTCGAAGGAGGCGTGTTGCGCCACACGCGCCTCCAGCAGGTTCACGGCCGGATTGGCGCCCTCGCGAAGGCTCAGGAGCGCGCTCTGGCCGCGCAGCACGCCCGCGCCGGGCGTCGCCAGCACCGCGCCGAAGCCCATGCGCCGCAAGGTCCTGGCTTTCTCATCGTCGAGCGTCAAGGCGCTGCTGACGTCGCGTTCGGCGCAGATACGGTCGTTCCAATGGCGCGCGCTTGGCGCGCTCGCAGCCGCGCCGCCGCCGCCCGGTCCGCGGCCTCTGGGCGCAGGCGCGCCGCTGCGGCAGGTGGCGCTGGCATTGATGCCGTAGTCGCTGTGTGCATCGATGAAGGCTGGATATACCGACTTACCGCCAGCGTCGACCACCGTTGCGCCGGGTGCATCGATACGCCCGGCGCGCACACCGACGATCACGCCATCGCGCATCTCAACACTACCGCTCTCGATGATTTCGCCCGGCGCTGCGACGATGCGCGCATTGACGATCAGCGTGTGGCGCGGCGTGCGGTCTTTAAGGCCTTGCTGCGGCACGGTCGAAATCTGCGCGAGGGCGGGCGTCGTGAGCAGCGTGAGCGCGACCAGGAGCACCAGTGGCTGTCGGCCTGAAGCGGCTGCGGGGTGCGAGTTGCGAGTTGCGGATTGCGGCATCGGGGCCTCACGCTGAAACGGGCGCGCGGAGCTTAGTAGCCTATCTGGCCAGTTGCCAGCGATTATCCACGTGAAGTGCCAAAAGACATGGGTACGCGCTCAGCGGAGAAGTTTCCCCGCCGCCCTTAGCCCGCATATTTCATGAGGGAACGCGGAAGATCGCGAAGGGCTTTGCGCCGGAATCGAGGCGCGAGGAGGAGGAATGGTTGTTCCATTGGGACGACGAGCAACGAAGAGTCCGGCG
>JALHMG010000072.1 GCA_022844135.1 Lysobacterales bacterium | reverse complement strand
TCAGCACGAACTTCAGGCGAGCAGTTCAAAGCCACTGCAACACGAGCCATGATGCCTCCCGCATGTGAGTATGCGGGAAGATATTGTACTATCGATTACTTCTGCAATTAAACACTAGAGAGGCGCTCTGGCCCGCATATTTCATGAGGAAACGCGGAAGATCGCGAAGGGTGAGAGAGGGCAAGCTTGCATCGCATGCGATGCGCCCTCTCGAACGACTGGCGGCTGCGCCGCCAGGCCGGACCTTTGCGCCGGAATCGAGGCGCGAGGAGGGTGAGAGCGGGCAAGCTTGCGCCGCATGCGGCGCGCCCGCTCGAACGGGCGGCGGCTGCGCCGCCGCACCGGGCGGAATGGTTGACCCGGCCCGTCAGCGTAGCTGCCGGGCGCTCGGAGCATCGCGCGCTGCGCGCGCAAACGATGCCCCTCTCCCATTGGGACGACGAGCAACGAAGAGTCCGGCGCAAAGAACCAGCGAGGGCCGTGTTAGCGAGGAAATGGCAGCGAACACTCTGTCAGTACGACCAACTCGATGATTTCCACGCTGTAATAACGAAATCAAGCCATTTCATCGCGACCTCATGAAATATGCGGGCTAGGCTATGCGAGTGCGTTGTGGTGCCGTAGAAGTCGATATCGAACGCAAAGAGGTTTGGCAGGACCGTGTCCGCCTCTCCGTGGCCCCGAGGGTAGCGGATGTGCTGGCATATCTCATCAAGAACCCACACCGCACCATCTCGAAAGAAGAGCTATTCCAGCAGGTTTGGCAGGGTCGCCCGGTTGAAGACGGCGCGATTTCTCGGGTGATTTGGGATGTCCGCGCCATTTTGGGCGATCAAGGCAAGCGTCTCATCGTCAACGTCCCTCGGCGCGGCTATCGATTCGAGCCCGAGGCTTTCGATGAGCTCAGCCCGGCGTCGACGGTCGCTGGCGCTGCTGCAGACCGCGCGGCCTTTGCCGATGTGGACAGCTTGCAGCGCTCCGACGCGGCCGACGTCGAAGCCGAGCCGCCTGCGCAAGAGCTTCGGAACAACCCCACGAGTAAAGCGCAACCTGTGGTCTGGCTTTGGCTGACAAGTGCAGCCTTGATTGGCACGCTGATATGGGGTGTGTGGAGCGCCCACATGCCCTCAAGAGACTTGCTCGTCCAAGACACGGGAGCGGATAGCGCGAGCCAAGTTGCGCTCTTGGCGCTCGCCAGCCTCCTCAACGCAGCGCCGGTCAAGACGCAGGCGCTTCAGCGACGTGCGTCTGGCGAGTCCATGCTCGGAGTCGAAAATGCGATCTTGAAATTGTATGGCGACAATGGCGCCACGCTTACTGATTGGGTTGCCAACTCGCGGCTGAGAAAGGTCTCCCCTGATATGCCGCAAAGCATTGCCCAACTTGATTTTCGAGCGGCAACTGAGACGCTGCGCGCCAAGTCTCAGAATGGCTCGCTCAACCTCGCGGACTTAGTCTGGTTGGCGCTGGCGCTAGCTGAGCAGGGCAATGGTCATGCTGCGCAGCTGATCACCCGCTTTTTCGCAGAGCACCGCGGATTGCGGCAGAAATTACCGGATGACCTCCATTGTCTGATCGATGATTTGTATCTGGAATCCGTCGCGACCCCGCAGTCGGACGTGGAGCAGCGTGCCCAGCAGGCGCCAATGTGTCCACTCGCCAAAGCCCGAATGCAGGCACGTTTGGGCCAGAAGATCGACGTATTGCCAGCAGCCTACCAAGGCAACCTTGTTTTGCGGCTTCGTGCCTGGGAATTTCAAGCGCGCTGGCAGGCAACCCGGCAAGCGCCAGAGCAAGCATTGCAGGCGCTGGCGCAAGCAGAAGGCCAGGCGCAAGCGCTGAATTGGTTGCCGGCGCAGGCGCGGCTCGCCGCAGCGCAGGGCATGACGGCTAAGCGCATGCGTGACCTGGTCACGGCTACCACTCACTTTCAGCGTGCCGAATCTCTCTTCCGGCAATTGCACATGGATACCGAAGCCGAGCGCATCCGTCTGCAGCTGACCCTGTTCAAAGTGGGTCGGGCTTTGGACGAAAGCGTCTTTGCGCAAGCCGAATCATTGCGCGAACGTGGCCATCAAAGCGGTGATCGCCGTGCAGCGTTGTTTGCCCAATTGGTGCTGGCGATGCGGGAAGGCGCCGATTTGGATCACCTTGCCAAGCAAGTGATTCCGGAAATGAACCGAATCGCTGATCGAGAAGAAGCCTTTGCACTCTTACAAAGCAGTTTGACGGTCTTGCGCTGGCGCGGACGCTCCGATTTGGTGATGCAAGTGATGGAACAAGCGGATGGCTGGTTTCAAACCGATTCCATTCTGGCGCTGATGATGCTTCTGGAACAGGCGAGCGAATACGGTGTGACGGGCGATGCTGAGCGCTCAGCCGATGCCTTTTTACGCGCCGAGGCGCTGGCGGATACGCCCAATCTGAGTCTGAAGCAACGGGCCTTTTATTGTGTGGGCTCCGGCGCGCTCGCAAGCGTTGGCAAAACCGAGCTCTCAGCCCTGTGGGTTCGGCAGTGCTACCAACAGGAATTAAGTGCGGATCTCCGTTGCGGCCAACATTACGCACTCGCCACCTATATCAATTTGCCCCATCTCCAACCCGAGTTGATGACACAGCGGCTGCAACAACTCTCTTTGGATTTAGCCGCAAAACCCGATGTGAACTGTTTGCGTGCCGCGAGCAACGTCGCCCTGGCATTGGCGGCACACGAGTGGATCAGGGAAAGCGAAAACCTCTATCAGGCCATCAAGGCCGCGTTCCCCGATCCAGCCATTCGAAACCTGCGCGCGCCGTGGCTGATGTTGCAATGGGATCGCTGTTGGCGGCGTTCCCAAGCGAATTGCCAAACGTGGCTCGAACGAGTTTTGGAGACGGGCGATGTTGATGTGGCGGTCTATGCGCTCGACAGCGCACTCAGGCGCCAATGCTCAGATCCGCATCGCTCGGCCGCTCAAGCCTTCCTGAACCGGAGCGGCTCGCAAGCCAGATTGCAAGCCGTCAAGAGCGGATTGGCGCGCTGCGACGAACAGCTAAGTCATTGAATATATTGGTCCAAAGAAATCCGGAAGGGTTCTGGAAGTTTTCGCCACAGACAGATTTGATCGTCAAACCGGACCCTCGCGCTTCTCGCCACGCTCAGGAGAAGCGCCCATGAAGTTTCGAAGTTCTGCTCGCACTATTGCACCTGAGCCAGGCTCGGGCGGATGGCGTTTTAGGTGGGCTGGATCGGCGGCTCTCGCCGCGATGGTTTTTTGTGGGTTCGCCAATGCCAAGACGGTCACGAAGCCCGGTCAGTGCCCTGGTGTGAACTACCAAATCGTCTGTACATCGAGTTGGAAATCAAGCGCCCCGAATGGGTGCGCCAACAATGGCTGCTCATCTACCGCTGCGTTAGGCTGGACGTTTCAGAGTAATCGCAATCCTGTTTGGTGGTTCAAGCCGAACCGTGACTACCATAATGGGACAGCTTCAACGTCGACCACAAGCGATCCAAAGTACATGTCGCAGAATCTAATGATTCGACTTTCAGACCCTCTTTCACCAGGTGCATCATTTGGTAGCTCTCCTCTGGGTGGATGGGGTCACGCTGGTCCAGGAATATTTATCACAAATTCGAAGTATGACGGCTGTTGGATTGAACGTGCTGATCCGCCCGGAGGCCCCCTAGCCACCGTCCCAGAAACTCCAGCACAACAGTGCTCTAAAGAAGTGCCGGATGTGCCATCGACGCCTAAGCCATTGGATACAACGGGTTCTTTCTGTCCTGCCCCCTCGAAAGGCAATCCTGTAGATACCTCAGACGGCGCATGGAAAAAGCAATTGGCGTGCTTAACATTAGGTGGCGCGGGCCAGCAGTTGGCAGTCAGCGTGCGCTACGACGGCAATATGGCCATGCGTTCACACAGCACCGATTCAGCTTTGCCCTTGGGCTGGACGACTGATTTCACACGGAAAATGGATTTGTCCGTTCCGAATGTTAAAACCGTCGTGGCTGAGAACGGCAGCCGCTACAATTTTAATCAAATTAACAGCTCGACCTTTGTGAACCAGCAAAGCTTCGACTACACCACGCTCAGCATGAGCAACGGCAACTATGTATTGAGCTATCGTGATGGAAGCACGGAAACGTATTCGGGCGATAACGGATTTCTGCGCCAACGCAAAGATCGCCAAGGAAACATCATAGACATCGCTTACAACGGTGCCACCGGTATTCGAACCATAACCAATATGGTGACGGGGCAAGCCATTTTACAGAAGTATGCCTTAGTGGGTAGCGTGCTTCGGCTGGTGTCGATAGAAGACGCGCCTACCAATGGCGGAACCATTAGAAAAGCAGAGTTAATCTATTCCAGTGATGGCCAAAAAGTTATCGGTTTTAAGGATGTTTCTGGCCGATTACATGGCTTTCAGTATAACAGCCCAGTAAACCCCAACTTGGTTACGCGCTATCAAAATCCTGAATATTCCGACTCTGAGGCGCAAGGCACCGATATTGCTTGGGATGATAGTGGTCGAGTCACCGCTCAAGGTTTGCCCAATGGCGTTTCGGTTTTCTTCGAATGGAAACCTTGGACGTCAAGCGATTACCATTTGGAGGTCACCTATATTGGAGGGCAGCCCAATCGAACCGAACGCCTTCTTTTCCAGACCGCAACGATGAATGGCGTAACCAATACCACAGGGCGTGTACTTAAAGAATATATAACGGATTCAGCTGCTCAATTTACCGAGTACCGATATGACGCGCGTGGAAATCGCACTGATGTCATTGATCCCGCAGGGCGGCGTACCGAATTTGTCTACGATGCCAATGGCTTCGTTACCCAGCAGCGCGTCTACAAAACCGCGACCACCTATGACACCACCAGTTTCTCGCGCAACAGTTTTGGCCAGCCCACCAGCATCACGGACCCCAGTGGCACCCAGACAACCTATAACTACAACGCGAGCACAGGCCTGCTGACCAGCATGGTGCGCACCGGCACCACCCGCAACACCAGCAATACGAACGTCAGTACCAGCCAAACCACGACCATTCAATACGACAACGGCACCAGCGGAATCGTGCTGGCGGGCAGCCCCACAGCGGTCTTCCCCGGCTTACCGACGCAAATCACTTTGCCCGATGGCACCTTGATCAAACAGCAGTACGACAGCCTGGGACACCCCACGATCACCACGCTGGATCAGGGCGCCAATAAGTTGAACCTGACGGCGACCAGCGTACATGACTGGCGCGGCTTTTTGATCAGCAGCACGGATTTGCGCGGCATCGTCACCAACTACGAGTACGCCAACAATCCCGCAGCGGGCCAGTATGGCAACTTGGGGATTGCCAGTGCCATGGTGAAAGACGTGGGTGGGCGCAATGTGCGCACGGAGTTCACCCGTGATGCCATGTTGAATGTCACCAGGCAAATCGACGATGTGGGCGGTTTGAATGCGGAGACCCAGATTGATTGGGATATGGTCGGCACTAAAGCCGAGTACTCGCCGATTGAGCTTCGGGTCAAAGAGCGCATGAATGGCACCACGCCGGTGTGGCGCAGACAGAAGATTGACTATCTGCCCTTTGGTGAAATCAAAACCTTGGAAGAAGTTGGCGCTTTGGCCAATGGCGGCAACCGTACCACCACCTTCGCCTACACCGCCCAAGGCTGGCTCGACACCATCAAAACCCACGACAACCGCACCGTGTTGGACTACACCTATAGCGCGGATTTGTCGGGAACGATCGATAGCGTTTCGGATGCTCGCGGCGTCAGAACGACTTTTACCTGGGACCCCAAAGGTCGGCTAGCGACCATCACCGATGGCTCCGCCAATGTGGTGGAGGCCGGTTTTGGTGGCAGCAACGTGACCCGCAGTGCCATCAACGCACTGACCACACTGACCTACGACAACGAAGATCGCGTGACCAAAGCGGAAGTCATCCGCAACAATGGCACCACGCGCACTGTGTACGAGCATGTCTACGATCAGCTGGATCGCTTGCAAAGGGTCAAAGACGGCGTCGGCAACGAGCATGACTTCTACTACGACGCCAACCGCGATTGGTTGATCGAGCAACGCCTCGCCAACAACAACGCCGCCCATCGACAAACCACGCGGCTGGAATACGATGCGGTGGGCCGCATGCTGCGCCATTTGGTCGATCCTTCCGGGTTGAACCTGACCACCAGCTACAGCTACAACGAGAGCGGAGTGAGCGATAAATGGTTGCTCGCGAAAGTGATCAATCCGCGCGGCAAAGCCACGCAGTATCGCTATGACAGCCTGGGTGCTTTGCAGTCCACCATCGATCCCAATGGCTCCACTTTCGAATACAGCTACAACAATCTGAGCCATTTGGTGAAGATGGCCACGCTGAGTCCGACTGGCCTGGAAGTCAATGCTGCCAGCCATTACGGCGTGAACCTATTGGGCGAAGTGGAAACTTTGTGCCGCAAAGCTGGCGCAGCCAACTTGGCGGCTTGTACTGGCACGGGGTCGATGACCGAGAGCTGGCAGTACAAAACCGATGGCATGGTCAAGCAAATGACCGATCTATCCGGTCAGGTGATTGCTTACGCCTACGACGATGCCGGGCGCTTGACCAGCACCAACTACGGCGGCACCAGCGGCGACCCGAACGGCAATCGCTCGGATGCCAGCTACACCTACTATCCGAATGACTTGTTGAGAACCGCGACCAGCAAGCCGGATGGCACCAACTCCGAAACCACCCAATATGAGTACGACGCCAGCAATCGTTTGCTCAACCGCATTCGCGGTGGCCGCACGGTCGGTTATGGTTATGACAAGGACGACAGCCTCAGCAGTATGGACTACTGGGGCCGAGGCAGTTTAGGTTACGCGCGCAATGGCAATGGCCTGGTGCAAACCCTGAGTTTGTGGAATAACAGTGCCAGTACAAGTTATGCCTATCGCGCCACCAACCAACTGCAGAGCATTACCCGCAACAACAGCAATGCCCTGAACACCACGTTTGGCTACGACACAGCACAACGCCTGATCAAGTTGGCCAGTGCCGGCAACAATGGAAATTTCTTGACCCTGGCCAACACGCGTCAAGTCAGTGGCATTGAAACCGGTAATCTGGATGCCAATGGCAACCCACTGTCCTTGGTGGAAACCATTCGCGGTGAAAGCGGCAGCAAGACCACCACCTATGAATATGATGACCTTGATCGCCTCTACATCGCCCGTATGCCAGAAATCAGCACGGCCATTCCGGGCTACAGCGAAATCACCCGCTACGACGCCAGCGGCAATCGCATCGAGCGTACCCGCACCTACGCCGATAGCAATCGCAAACGCTTCAACCACGGTGATTTAAACCGCGATGGCACCGCCGATATCTCCTGGACCCAATTTTCGAGCGGTACTCAAGCCCACTGGTATATGGGCGGTAGCAACAGCGAGACCATTGGTAGCGGCGTTGTACTCACCGGCATTCCCGCAGGTTGGATCATGGAAGCGCGCGCCGATTTCAATCATGACGGCGTCATTGATGCGCTCGCACGCAGCCGTAGCCCCATCGACAGGACTGAAATTTGGATCATGGGTGGTGCGAACAGTGAAAAACTGCTGGCCCGCATTCCGCTGACTTCACCTGGTGCCAGTTGGTATGTCCATGCCACCGGCGACTTCAATCGCGATGGCAGTATTGATTTGGTGTGGCGCAACTACAGCACGGGCGACAACTTTATTTGGTACATGACCGGCGCCGATGGTGCGACCTACGTTTCATCTTCTGCCCTCTTCAACGCAGGCCCGAGCTGGCGGTTGTCTGGCGCTGGCGATTTTGATCAAGACGGCACCCCCGATCTGGTGTGGTTGGACGGCAGCTGGGCAGGAGGTTCAGGCATGTTCGCCATCTGGAAAATGGGCGGTGCCGATGGCAGCTCGTTTGTCAGCGGGCAAGGCTTTCAACAGGGTTTGGTCGGCTGGATCATTGATGGTGTGGCCGATGTCGACAATGACGGTGACCCCGACATTCAGTGGCACAACTACCAAAGCGGCCATCGCGTTAATTGGATCATGAATGGCTTCGCTATACAGTCCAATTCAACGATCTTCACCGACGCCCCGACACCGCTGGATTGGGTTGCCCATGCCACCGGTCAGGAGCGCTTGAGTGCGCAATCCCAGTTCATGACCTATTCGCCTTTGGATCTGAACACCAATGGTGGCGTGTTGAGCAATGCCAATCAAAGCCTGAGCCAAAGTTCGGATGGCCAAACGTATGCTTATGACGCCGCTGAGCGCCTGATGAAAACCAGCCAGACCGACGGCAGCAGCATTGAGTATCAGTACGATGCTTTGGGCAATTTGGTGCGTAGCAAGCAGATCAAAGCCGGTACCACGACGACCAGTGAGTATGTGATTGATGAAGGTGTCGCCCTGCCGGTCTTGCTCGGCGAAATTGCCAGCAGCACAACTGGCTCCTCCACGACCATCAAAGAAACGCACTATGCCTTTGGTGGTGAGGGCTTGCATGCACAACGCAGCTGCGAAGTGGTTTCGGGCGCACTGCAGAACTGTGCCTTGCACTACGCGCTGCTGGATCGGCTCGGTTCCGTACGCATGCTGACCGACGGCAGCAACATCACCAGCACCACGCATTTCGATGCTTGGGGCCAAATCCGAAGCCAGAACGGCACTGCCAAATCTGGTCTTGCGTTCACCGGCGAGCAGCAGTTTGCGGATGGCACGGTGTATCTCCGCGCGCGTCACTACATGCCAAGTCAAGGACGGTTTTTGCAACGGGATAGCTTTGCTGGATTCCTGGACAGACCACAAAGCTTGAACCGGTTTGCCTATGTGGAGGGCATGCCGACTAATGCTGTGGATCCTAGTGGACACTGCGTTTTTGGACTCTGGTGCCCGTGGGGCAATAAGCCTGCTCCTACCCCTTCTCCCACCCAAAGCCCTACGGCTGCTCCTAGCGCACCTCCGGCAGGCAACTCATATCCCCCAACTATCCCGCCCGGCCATGGTACGCACGAGTGCATTAAGATAAAGGCAAATGGAGGACTTGGTGGGAGCTTGACTGCAGATGTGTTAGGAAAGCTTGGGAAAGCTGGAATAACCGTCAACACTAGTGGCGGAGGAGAGATCGAATATTGTAAGCCAGTATTCCCACCACAATTACCTAAGCCGACGGTCCAGACCCCTCCGGTCGATATTGGAGGCAGTTGTTTAGCCGGTGTTGATGGATACGGCCTTTTTGTCGCTTGCCCCAGTCGCTCACATCCAGGGATTATGATCAAGAATCGACCTGACTCAGATGACCGTCAATGCCTCAAAAATGGAAAGGTCATTTCTTGCCCGAAAGGTTGCTATTGAACTTTTAAGGTGCGCGGAAAAACTGTATCAGTCTAATCACCGTGGGAGAATCGCCCACCAAAAGGTCAGATCCAAGAAACTTCCACACCAACTCGGCGAGCTTCGGCTCGCCGAGTCCTTTAAGAGGAAGGGTGGTCTCAAAAAATCAAGTGCAACTCGGTTTACGTAAAACGGTTTTCGTTGTCAGGGCTGACTTGGCCCTTGCCCGCTGACTGGGACGACGATGTGTCGTTGAGTCGGCTGTATCCACGCACCGATAATGCGGTCAAGATCTCGTTGCCCGATTTCGCGCAGATGCAGCAGGCGTTACGCAAGAAGGGCGTCACGCGTCAATTGCTGTGGCAGGAGAATCGGGAACGACACGCCGATAGCCTGGGCTACTCGGCCTTTTGCGAGGCCTTCGGTCGCTGGGCCAAGGCGCTGGACGCGGTGATGCGCCAAGTCCATTCGCCGGGCGAGAAGCTGTTCGTCGATTTCGCTGGCGTCACCCTGCAGATAACAGATCGACACACCGGGTTGGTTCGTCAGGTACCGCTATTCGTGGCGGCACTGGGCGCATCGAATTACACCTATGCCGAGGCTACTGGGCGCCAGACCACGGCGGACTGGTTGATGGCACAGCGCCGCGCGCTGGAGTCGTCGCGGCGTTCTGGCGTGAGTAGGAAAGAAGAACGCCCGGACTAGTGAAATGATGTGCGAGTTGCCTCGCATCGACGTTTGATGAGTCGTCACCGACACCAGGAGGATTCGCAATGCATGAGGCAACAACGCGTTCCGGGACGCGTTTTATGTCGTTAGTCTGGTTCCTGCTTGCGCTGCTCGTCGGTTACGGGAACTTTGTACTTAAATCCCGGCAGTTGGGCGTTACGTCGATGGATAGTGAAAATCTAGCCGAGGCTATGACGTACGGGCTGTGTTCCTTTCTGTTTGGTTCCGTATGTCTGTTTTGGAGAAAGTACCGATCAATCAAATGGTATTTCATCTTTTGCGCCGCACTGGGCGGGCTGGTCATGTTTTCGGCAATATCTCGGGTGTAAAAGTGGCTTCGGCTTTCGATGCTGCGCGGTTGGCCACTGACGAAAGCCTGTTTCCTGAGTAGAGCGCTGCTAGCCCGCATATTTCATGAGGTCGCGATGAAATGGCTTAGTTTCGTTGTTACAGCCCGGAAATCATCGAGTTGGTCGTACTGACAAAGTGTTCGCTGCCATTTCCTCGCTAACACGGCCCTCGCTCGTTCTTTGCGCCGGACTCTTCGTTGCTCGTCGTCGCAATGGAACAACCATTCCTTCTCCTCCCGCCTCGATTCCGGCGCAAAGCCCTTCGCGATCTTCCGCGTTCCCTCATGAAATATGCGGGCTAGCTGGTCTGTCCAAGGAGTCGGCCATGCTGTTCATGGTGATCGAGACATTCGAAGATGACGACATGCTTCCGGTCGCGAGTGCCGAAACGCGTGAAGTCGTCAGGCCATTCCTGAGCAGCCCGACAGATGCCTGACCGAACGAACTCGCGATCGACATCGGCGACCCGCTCCAGTGCGGCGATTTCAGCAAACTTGCGGACTGATCTACCGCGAAGGCGTGGAGCTGCACTGGGATGGTTGTATCCGCCCGACGCCGGCCATTCCTGCGGTTGATTTGACTTGTGCTAAGCGATCTGGTCCGGAGGCTTCCAAACCATCGGCAGTAAGCCGTCGATGTCTTTCTGCCTGGTCGTCGGCAATCGCGTTAGCACATCTGTGAGGTAGGCGATTGGGTTATGGCCGTGGGCTTTGGCGGTTTCGATCGCACGGGTGATCGCCGCGCTCGCTACCGGCGAACAGCCAGTTCTTGCGACCCACGGCGATCTCGCGCAGGGCGCGCTCGGCGGCGTTGCTGTCGATGGCGATGCGACCATCTTCAAGGTAGCGCTCGAATACGTGCCAGCGCTTTAGTGTGCAGCCGTGTTGTTCGAGATGAAGGTGCCACACTAGCCCGGATATTTCATGAGGTCGCGATGAAATGGCCCGATTTCGTTGTTACAGCGCGGGAATCATCAAGTTGGTCGTACTGACAGAGTGTTCGCTGCCATTTCCTCTCTAACGCGGCCCTCGCTCGTTCTTTGCGCCGGACTCTTCGTTGCTCGTCGTCGCAATGGAACAACCATTCCTCCTTCTCGCGCCTCGATTCCGACGCAAAGCCCTTCGCGATCATCCGCGTTCCCTCATGAAATATCCGGGCTAGCGATCTTTTTCAGCGAAATGCGCCAAACCCTGTTGCAGTGCCTGTCGATCCCCAGCGTTCGGCTTTGAGCCGCAGGTGATCGTGGCGCACCTGGCAGCCAAACAACGCCTGTGGTCGAAGAAGCCGATCGCTTCCGCGGTCCGGATGGTCCGCGTTCGCCGTTCTCTACCCGAAGGAAGAAGTCATGAAACGAACCCAGGTGTGCTTTGTGTTGCTGGCGTTGTTGAGTTCCGCCCCGGCCTTTGCGCTACCCAGCCAACGAGAAATCCGCGAAGCCATTTGCCGGATGGGATGTGTCCTCTACTATGGCGACTGCCTGATTCGAGACCCGCGTGATCCGGACGTGATCCCGCTCAAGGATCCGTATTGCGAAGAACGGCGTGCCGCCTGCCTGAGCTCTTGCAGTAACGGCAGTATCGCCACCGCGCCGGCGCTCCGGCTGCCGACAACATCGTCGTCGGCGCCGGCCTTGGTTTGCAGCGTGCCGTAGGGCTACTCCGCCGCACGACCGCAGCGGGATGGCTCCTGCGGTTGTGCGGGCAACCGTCGAAAGCGGCCAAGTTCGGGCTGACCGGCCGTCCGCGAAAGTACCGATTCGCCCGCGACTTGCTGACAACGTATCGAGTGCGCGCCGGTAATGACTGCGCCGGCTCGACATGCAACAAAAAGCCGCCTCGCGGCGGCTTTAGTGTTGAGCGGTGGTTCTCGCTTACTTCTTGGCAGCATCCGCCGCCGCCACGGCCGCTTCGGCCGCCGTCAGGCGCTGCTCCAACTGATCGGGTGTGACATACCCCGGGGCCACGTTGCCGTCGGGGAAGATGATCGTCGGCGTGCCGGTGACGCCCATCTGCTGGCCGAGCTGCCACTGCGCTTCGATCGGGTTCACGCAGGTTGCGTTGCCCGGATCGACGCCATTCTTGGCTTTGGTCAACGCCGCTTGCTGGTCCTTGGCGCACCACGACGCGACGGCCTTGCGGAAGCTGTCGGTGCCGGGGCCCGAGCGCGGGAACATCAGGTACTCGACCTGGATGCCGCGTTCGTTGTACTCCTCCATGTGCTTATGCAGCTCGCGACAGAAGCCGCAGTCGATATCGGTGTACACCGCAACGGTGTGCTTCACTTCGCCCTTGGGCTTGAACACGATGCGCTGGCTCGATGGCGCCTTGGCCAGCAGCCCGCGACGCAAATCGGCCTTGCGCATCTCGGTCAAATCAGTGCGTTTTTCGATGTCGAACAGCATGCCCTGGATCAGATGCGCGCCATCGCTGGTGACGTAAATCACCTGGCCGCCAAGCGTGACTTCCATCAAGTTCGGAACAGCAGAGGGCCGCACCGCATCGATCTTGGCGTTCGGGTCGATCGATTTAATCGCCGCGCGCACTTTTTCGTCGACGCCGTCTTGCGCAATCGCCGGACCCATTGCCACCCACGCGACCAAGGCCGCCATGCATACACGAAGCATCGAACTCTCCTAAGCCCAAAAAATGTGACGAGCGCACCGCCCGAATCTGGTTACGAACGAGCGGCGCGAAAAAAGTTCCCGATTATCCTGCGATCGCGCTGCGGCTTGCTAGTACCTGGATGAGCACCGCTGCAAAATGGCAAACACTGCCGGCCAGCACGAAGGCGTGCCACACTGCGTGGGAGAAGCGCCAGCTGCGGTTGAGATAAAAGACCACGCCCACCGTGTAGGCCAGCCCGCCTGCGAGCAGCCACCACACTGCCGAACGCGGGACGACGGTCACCAGCGGCTGGACGGCGACGATCACCAGCCACCCCATCGCGATGTAAATCGCCGTCGACAGACCCTTGAAGCGACCGGCGTAGCGCAGTTTGAACAGGATGCCGCACAGCGCCAGCGTCCAGATCACCGCGAGCAGGCTATAGCCCCACGGCCCGCGCAAGCTGGTCAACGTGAACGGCGTATACGTGCCGGCGATCAGCACATAGATCATGCAGTGGTCGAACACTTTCAAGCGTTGCTTGGCAACGCCGTCGTGCGCAGCGTGGTACAGCGTGGAGGCCACATACAACAGCAACAATGAGGTGCCATAGATCGCCGATCCGACGATGGCGTACGCATCGCCGAACACTGCGGCAAGTGTAATCAACACAGCTGCGGCGGCCAGCGATACGACCGCTCCGACGCCATGGGTCACGGCGTTCAGGATCTCATCAAGGCTGCGCTGTGGCGCGAAGGCAGTCATGGCGTGCCATGGCTTCTGGAAAGCGGCAAGCGTGCGCGATGAGCAATGGAGACGTCAAGCGAGTCCGCGTTACACAACAGCCAACCGGCTCGCGACTGGCGCGCAGGAGTTATTCGAAGCCGTCGACGTGCAATCCTTCTTCCACGAAGACGATTTGCGTCAGTGCTTGATGGCCGCGACATCCGCCGCTCGGCAGAAAACACTCCTCGATAATGAAAGCACGCAGTATCGCTGGAGTGCTGCCGGCTGCGATCCAATCGAACTGCAGCTCGTCGAGCGACTTCGGCGTGGCGTCGACATGCGATAGCGCCCATTCGCCGCAGGCGGCCGGCGCCGGGATGTATTGGTACGCTCCGCTTGAAGGCAGCTCGAAGCGACCGGCCCCGAGAAACTGCGAGCGCTTGGCCCAGATCAGTACGCCGCGCGCCTGTTTGAGGGGATTGTCGTGCCGCACGCGCACGCGCAGTGGCGTGCCGGGCGAGAAGTATGGCCGATCGATCGCCAGCGACCAGCCGCTTGGCGGCGGGCTTGCGAGGGTTGGGCTCATTTCAACGAGCGGCAGCGTGTTGACCTCGCAAATCGGCGCACCGAGCGAAAACCCATGGCCAGCCTTGGGGAGTATTCCAAGCGCAAGTGCGAGAGCGCTCAACCACGTTTTCATGGACAGATCTTCCTGCGGTACCGGGCTCAAAGCTAGTCCGCTGGCCGCGAAGATCAAGCGGATCATTGCCGAACGCCGGAGTGCGTCACACATGTCATCTGATTTCGGGACTAGGCTTTTTCCATTGCGTTGACGAGGTACGGCACATGGGCAGAAATGTGCGCGCCTGGATGGCGCTGATCGGTGGCTGCTGCCTGGCAGCGTCGGTGCAGTCCCAGGACGCGATTTTCGCGACCGGCCACGATGAAGCTGCGGAAGGTCCCTACAACAAAGCGCAGGCGGCGCGTTTCCTGACTCAGGCAACTTTCGGCCCCACGTTGCCGGAGATCGACAGGCTGTATCGCATAGGCTACAACGCCTGGTTGACCGAACAATTCGCCGCCCCGGCATCGCTGCAGTTGCCGTTCCTCGATCAGTTGATCGCAGCCACGCCGGCCGGCCAGTCGGTCGATGTGTGGCAGGACAAGCGACAGGAAATCTGGTGGCGAAACTCGCTCTCGGGCAGCGATCAGTTGCGTCAGCGCATGGCATTCGCGCTGTCGCAGATTCTGGTGATTTCCGATCAGAGCGGCGCGCTCGAGGGTAACCCTACGGCGATTGCCCAATTCTACGACGGGCTCGCAAGCGGCGCCTTCGGCAACTATCGCGCGCTGCTGGAAAACGTGACCTTGCATCCGGCGATGGGTCAATACCTGTCGATGTTCAAGAACCGCAAGACCGACGCCGCGCAGAACATCCGTCCGGACGAAAACTACGCCCGGGAGATCATGCAACTGTTCTCGATCGGCCTTGTCCAGTTGAACGCCAACGGCACGCCGGTCGACGGCAATCCTGGCCAAGCCGGTGTGCAAACGGTGCCCTCGTACGACCAGACCGTGATCGCCGGGTTTGCCAAAGTGTTCACCGGCTGGAGCTACTCGACGTGCTTGCCGCCGGTTGCCGCAGAAGACTCACCGAACTTCAACTGGTGGCACTGGGAGTACTGCCCGTCGGGTCCCGACAATCAGGACTGGCGCAGTCATCAGGGGTGGCGCACACCGATGAAGCCGTGGGGCGAAGGCACGGCGTTTGGCGATGTTTATCACGAGAGCGCCGGCACCAAGCAACTGCTCAATTATCCGGGTGTTGCGCTCGCCAATGGCGTTTTGCCTTCAGGTGGAACCGCGCGAAGCAATTTGACGGCGGCGCTGAACAACGTTTTCAATCATCCGAATGTGGGTCCCTTCCTGGCGCGGCTGCTGATCCAGCGCTTCACCACGAGCAACCCGTCTCCTGCCTATGTCGGACGGGTTGCCGCTGCGTTCAATAACAACGGCAGCAATGTTCGTGGCGATTTGCGCGCAGTGGTCCGCGCGATCCTGATGGATCCGGAGGCGCGCTCGCCCGCGCCAACGAACGGCGGTAAGTTGCGCGAGCCGTTGCTGCGCATTACGCAGCTCTGGCGAGCTCTCGATGCGCGCTCGAACGACGGTCGCATCCGCGAAGGCTGGCCCGAGGCTTACGGCGCGCAAGCTGCCCAGCGTTCGCCCACGGTGTTCAACTTCTTCTTGCCGAGGTACCAACTGCCGGGGGAAGTCGCCACGTTGGGCTTGTACTCGCCGGAGTTCCAGATCACCACCGATACCTACATCACGCGTCTAAGTAATGAGCTTGGCGGCAAGATCTATTGGTCATGGTGGGGCAATCCGGATTTAGGTACCTGGGATCCGATGCAGGTCAACCTGAATCGCGACACGGCGCTGGCGACGCAACCGGCGGAACTGATCGAGCGTTACAACCTTCTGTTCCTGAGCGGACGCATGTCCAACACGATGCGCAATCTGCTGGTTGCGCACATCAGCGACATCAACAACAACAATACGGGGCCCGGCTGGCAACGCTATCGCGTCCAGGACGCACTGTGGCTGGTCTTGACGTCCCCTGAGTACGTGGTGGAGAGATAAACATGTCCAGCCTTCGTCGCCGCGAGTTCCTGCGTAAGACCCTTTGTGCTGCGGCAGGCAGCGCGGCATTCACCGCGCTTTTCGCCAAAATGGAATTGGCCCAGGCTGCCGCGATGGGCGGGCGCCAGTTGCTGGGTGCCGATTACCGCGCGTTGGTGTGCATCTATCTTTACGGCGGCAACGATTGCTTCAACATGATCGTTCCACGCGGCACCGGTTACGCGACCTATCAAGCCACTCGCGGTTCGTTGGCGGTGCCGCAAAGTCAGTTACTGGCGATCAACCCGGTTTCTGGGCCGATCAACGGCGGCCAATATGGGCTGCACCCGGTGATGACTGGTGCGCGCGACATGTTTGAAGCCGGGCGCATGGCGATCGTCGCCAACGCGGGCCCGCTGGTGCGCCCGACCAACAAGACCCTCTACCAGCAGCCGGGCGCCCTGTTGCCGGCGCAGCTGTTCTCGCATTCCGACCAGACCGAGTTGTGGCAAACGCCACGCGCCGATTCCACTTCGCGCATTGGCTGGGGTGGGCGGCTGGCGGACATTTTTGCATCGACCAATCCCAATCAGGTGTTGTCGATGAACGTCTCGCTGGATGGGGAAAACGTGTTCCAGGCCGGCGTGTCGGTGTCGCCGTACTTCATGAACAGCGATGGCGTTGAGCAGATCGGGCTGATCAACACGAATGGCGCTAACTGCAATGGGCCGGAGAGCTGGAATCGCCGTCGCTGCCTGACCTTCCAGGCGCTGCAGAGCCAGACCTACGGCCACGCCTTCGAACGTGCCTATGTCAACAAGACCCAGGCAACGATCGCCGCCTCGGCGCAAGTAGCCGCTGCGGTCGCCGGATTCCCGGCGAACGATCCGGTTTTTCAGCCATTCTGGACGCGCAACGGGCTGACCTGGAGCGCGAGCAATCCGCCGGAGTTGCCGCGCCTCGCCCAGCAATTGTTGATGATCGCCCGCGTGATCCGCGCCCGCGAAGCAAACCTGCTCAACATGCAGCGGCAGTTGTTCTTCGCGGCGATCGGCGGCTTCGATACGCACGACAGTCAACTTGCCGACCACCCGGACCTGCTGCGCGATTTGTCGCAATCGGTGCAGGCCTTTTATGACGTGCTCAACAGCCCGAGCTTCAATCTGGGCGATAGCGTTACCACCTTCACCGCCTCCGAGTTTGGGCGCACGCTGACCAACAATGGCGATGGCACCGACCATGGTTGGGGTGGCCATCATCTGGTATGGGGCAATGCCGTCAGCGGCCGCCGCATTTTCGGTCGCATGCCGAACCTGCAAGCCAACAATAATCCCGAAGACACGGGCTGGGGCGGGCAAATCATCCCGACGATTTCGGTCGATCAGTACGCCGCGACCCTGGCGACCTGGTACGGGTTATCGAATACCGATCGCGCCGATATCTTCCCGAATCTTCAGTACATGACCGGGCCAATGATGGCGATCGAAGGGCCGAACCTGGGCTTCATGGCTTGAGCGCTTAGAAGCGGCTTCCAACGAAGGCTGGAGGCAAGCGAGCCGACGGAACGCCGAGCTGCGCTCGGCATGCATGGGCTCGTGAACCGAAACGAAGAGCGCCGAGTGCAACTCGGCGTTCGTGCGCCCTTGATGGCGCAGATACAGCACGGTGCAAGTCCGTGTCGGGGGATGCCAAGACCCCGTAGCTGACCGTAACTGCGTCGCTGCGAGGCG
>JALHMG010000071.1 GCA_022844135.1 Lysobacterales bacterium | reverse complement strand
TCGCGAGTCCGGCGCATGTCCGGACTCGCTCTCCATTGATCAAACACTTACGTGCTTGATCAATGTGCGAACCATCCATGGTTCGCGCTAGCAGGCTGTTTCTCAACAGCCTGCTAGTGCATGAGCGGTTATAGTCGGGCGCAGATCGAAGCGAGCCCTGCCGCCATGATTCCCAACTATTTGACCGAACTGCCGCAATTCCTGGCGCTTCTGGGAATGGGCGTACTGCTGCTCGGCGTTTTCTATTCGCTCTACACGTTCCTGACGCCGCACAGCGAGTTGGCGCTGATCTTTGAGGGCAACACCGCAGCAGCGATCATGCTTGCCGGCGCGATGCTCGGCTTCGCGTTACCCGTGGCCGTGTCGTTGGCGCACTCCTCCTCGGTGATGGCACTGGCGCAATGGGGCGCCTCGGCCATGGTCGTGCAATTGGCCGCGTACGCGGCGCTTCGGTTGTTGCATCGCGGTTTGCATACAGCTATCGAACAAAATCGTGTATCCATCGCCCTCTGGGCAGCGACGATGTCGCTCGCGCTCGGCATGCTGAACGCTGGTGCCCAGTTGGCGATGGACTATCGCTAAGTCTTGCGCGAGCATCCGGCGTCCGCGCGCCGCCGGAATGTCCCGCGCCTCGCTTTCCCTATTTGAGAGAATTCCATGAGCCTTGAAGCCGTCTTCCTGACCTCCCGTGGCGTGATTCGCCTGAAGCTTTACGGCGCCGAGACGCCGCTGACCGTCGCCAATTTTGTCAACCTGGCCAACCGCGGTTACTACAACGGGCTCAACTTTCACCGCGTCATTTCGAACTTCATGATCCAGGGCGGCTGTCCACTCGGCACCGGCACCGGCGGACCCGGTTACAGGTTTGCCGATGAAATCGTGCCGGGCCTGCGCCACAACGCCGCCGGCATTCTTTCGATGGCGAATGCAGGTCCAGGCACCAATGGCAGCCAGTTCTTCATCACCCACGGCCCAACGCCGCATCTCGATGGCAAACACACCGTGTTCGGCATTGTCACCAGCGGCCAGGACGTCGTGAACGCGATTCGTCAGGGCGATAAAATCGAGCGCCTGACGGTTGAAGGCGACGTCGAGGCGTTCCTCGCCGGGCCTAAAGTTGCGGCCAAGATTGCCGAGTGGAATCAGATCCTGGACGCGCGTCGATGAGCATCAAGTCGGACCGCTGGATTCGGCGCATGAGCGAGGGACTCGGCAAAATGATCGAGCCCTTCGCGCCGGAACAGGTGCGGCGGGGCGATAACGGCGAAAGATTGATCAGCTATGGCACATCGAGCTACGGGTACGACGTACGCTGCGCCGATGAGTTCAAGATTTTCACCAACATCAACTCGACCATTGTCGACCCCAAAGCCTTCGACGCCCGCAGCTTCGTCGACTTCAAAGGTCCGGTGTGCATCATCCCGCCCAATTCGTTTTGCCTTGCGCGCACGGTGGAGTACTTCCGCATCCCGCGCAGCGTGCTGACGATCTGCTTGGGCAAAAGCACTTACGCGCGCTGCGGGATCATCGTCAATGTCACGCCGCTGGAACCCGAGTGGGAAGGCCATGTGACCCTGGAATTCTCCAATACGACGCCCCTGCCAGCAAAGATTTATGCCGGCGAAGGTGTCGCGCAGATGCTGTTCTTTGAGTCCGATGAGACCTGCGAGGTCAGCTATCGCGATCGCGGCGGGAAGTACCAGGGGCAACAAGGCGTGACCTTGCCAAGGGCTTGAGGGAAATCACAACGGCTGATCATCCGCGACTGCGAGGTCTCACAAGGCGCAAATACACCTTGTGAGACCGGGTTCGAGCGCCGCCTCAGTCCCTGGCTTCCGCGGCGCCAATATCTACCAACCCGCCACGATTCCGCGGCTGGCCGTAAACGTCCCACTCGCCGAGGCCATCGTAAATGCGGTTGTGCAGCGGCGACCCCACGCGCGGGCGTAAGCTCGTGGTCGACTCGAATTGCGGATCGGCGATGATCGCGTTGGGATCGGCGCTGCCGTTGTTCACGCAGGCACCGCCGCCGATTCGAACCAAAGTGCACTGAATCCATCCGCCATGGCCGAACTCGGCGGATCCGCCGGTATTTCCGAACACCACGCTTTGTACGATTTGACCGGGCGCCGTACCGTACCATTCGACGGCTGCATGTCCCCATGCGCCGGACCGCCGGTTGTATGCCACGCTCAAATTGGTCAGCGCACTGCCGCCGAAGTTGGAATGGATATGTATAGGCGCGCTGACGGTTGCGTTATGGCGCACGATGCTATTGCTGAAGCGCACGAAATGATTTGCGCCTGTCAGACGCACTGCTGGCGTGGCATCGACAGTGCTCGAATTGTTGTGGACGATCACGCGATCAACAATGATCGCAGGCGCCGAACGATGAAAGCCCTCGATCGAGAGACCCGAGGCAGCGCTCCAGTTGTGGCCGAAGTCCCATCCGCGATGCAACCCATTGCGAATCGTCAGGCCGGATACCGTGATCGGCACCACGTCATGCTCGGTGAACACGCGAATGCTCAAAACCGGCTTTAGATTCGCGCCGTCCAGTATCGTCAGGCTGGCGTCCCCGCTGGCCACTTTGCACGCCGTGAGCAGCGAGTATCCACCGCGAATCTTCAAGCCTCTCGATTCCAAGATGTCGGCACGAAACGAGGTCGTGGCATCTACGTAGTAGCTTCCTGCGGCGATGCGGATGTCATCGTCCTCGTTGTTCGAACTGGCGGTCGTCAACGCCGCGGACAGCGCAGCCGAGGTCCCTACGCAGAAGGTGGCTGCCGGCGCGGCAATGGGTGCTACGGCCAGACAAGCGGCAAGCATGGTGCGTTTCACGATCGTGTCCTTTTTGCTGGTGGGCACGAATGACTACGACGTTCCTGCGCAAACAGGGCCAGCCGATCGAAAGGCGAGAACTGCCGATCGGCGCGATCGCCGCGCCTACAAGCCCCGCACCGCCTCGGCCACGGCGCGGAACACGGCACGGCCTTTATTCATGGTCTCCTCCCATTCTTTCGCCGGATCGGAATCGGCCACGATCCCGGCGCCAGCCTGGATGTACAACGTCTGGTCCTTGATCAAGGCCGTGCGGATGGCGATGGCCAGGTCCGCCTCACCTTGCCAATTGATATAGCCCACAGCGCCGCCATACAGATTGCGCTTGACCGGTTCGAGCGACTGGATGATTTCCACCGCTCTGACTTTCGGTGCGCCGGACAGCGTGCCGGCCGGAAACGTGGCGCGCAGCACATCGATGATGTCGAGATCGCTTTTCAGTTGCCCGACCACTTGCGAGACGATGTGCATCACATGCGAGTAGCGCTCGACGATCATCTGGTCGGTGAGCCGCACCGTACCGGACTGCGCGACGCGACCGACATCGTTGCGGCCCAGATCGATCAGCATCAAGTGCTCGGCGCGCTCTTTGGGATCATTCAGCAGCGCCTGCGCATTGGCCTCATCGCTCACGGCGTCGGCGCCGCGCGGCAGCGTGCCGGCGATCGGGCGCACGACCACCTCGTTGTCTTTCAGGCGTACCAGAATCTCCGGGGATGAGCCGACGATGTGGAAATCGCTGAGTTCGATGAAATACATGTACGGCGACGGATTCAAACTGCGGAGCGCGCGGTAAACGTCGATCGGCCGCGCCTTGAACGGCACGCTCATGCGCTGGCTGAGCACAATCTGAAACGCATCGCCAGCGAGGATGTACTCCTGGCAGCGACGCACGGCGGCCTCGAATGCCTCGCGCGTCATGCCCGATTTAAACTCGCGCTCATCGAGCGCGATCGGATCGAGGACATCCGGGTAGCCTGGCGCCGGCGCACGCAGACGGCGATGCAGCCGATCCAGACGTCGCTCAGCGCGCTCGATGGCGCCTTCTTCGCTGGTGTCGGCGTGCACGATCAGCGTCAGTCGGCCGCGGCGATTGTCGAAGACCGCCAGATCCTCAGACCGCAGCAACACGATATCCGGTGTGCCCAACTCGTCGGCTTGCGTGCTTTGCAATCGCGCTTCGATGTAAGCCAGGGTCTCGAAACCGAAGCAGCACACCCAACCGCCAGCGAATGCCGGCAAGTCGGGATGCGAAGGCACCTTTTCGGCCGCCAGCAATTCGCGGATCTCCGCCAGCGGGTCGTCGACCTCGCGCAGCTCCACGCGCGTGCCGTCGACGAATCGCGACCACAGCCTGCCACGCACGTTGATGCGCTCGCGCGCCGGCAGTCCGATGATCGAATAGCGCCCCCAAACGTCGCTGCCTTCGACCGATTCGAGCAAGTACGCATCCGGCGCATCGACAAGCTTCAAGTACGCCGACAACGGCGTATCCAGATCGGCGCGCACATGGCGCACCACCGGCACGCGCGTTATGCCCTGATCGCGCAGGGCGTTGAGGTCGATAGTCATTCGGGTTGTTGGTTGTTGGTTGTTGGTTGGTGGTTGGTGGTTGGTGGTTGGTGGTTGGTGGTTGGTGGTTGGTGGTTGGTGGTTGATTGTCATCGGCAGGTTGTTCGACCCGGCGTCTAACGTCTGCTCGGCCACGCTGCGACGAACGCCCACATGCCGCCGAGTGCGGCGACCAGCGCGGCCAGTGGCAGTCCCAATAGCTTTGGCCCGCCGGCTTCGAGGGCATACAGCAGAACCGCAACGATCACAAGGCCACTACCCAGAATGGCCAGCACGGTTTGCCGCTGCCCCTGGCGCGTAACCGCGATCAGTTTTTCGATGTCCGGCGAGCGCATGCGCAATTGATGCTCACCTCCGACCGCTTGCTTCAGGTACTCGTGCAGCAGTCGCGGGATCTCCGGGGCGTTCTGGATCCAGCTCGGGAGGCGCGTGCGAATCTCTTTGGCCGCGGCCTGCACGCTGTACTTTTCGGCCATGATTTCGGCCAGCACCGGCTTGGCGACGGCCCACAAATCGAGCGTGGGAAACAGCGTGCGCGCCAGGCCTTCGATGTTGAGCAGCGTCTTCTGGAGCAAGATCAGCTGCGGCTGGATGATCAATTGGTATTGATGCGCGACGCTGAACAGTTTCATCAGCACTTCGCCCAGCGAGATCTGGCTCAACGGGCGTGTGAAATAGGGCTCGCATACGCCGCGCACTGCGCCTTCGAGATCGTCCAGGCGCACATGCGCCGGCATCCACCCGGCCTCGATATGGAGCTCGGCGATGCGCCGATAATCCTGGGTGAACATCGCCGTGAAGTTTTCGGCCAGATAGCGCTGATCGGTGGGCGACAGGGTGCCCATGATGCCGAAATCGAGCGCGATGAACTTGGGATCGGAGGGATTCTCGCGCGCGATCAACACGTTGCCGGGATGCAAATCGGCGTGAAAGAAATTGTCGCGGAACACTTGCGTATAGAACAGCTGCACCGCGCGCCTGGCCAGCCGTTCGAAGTCGACGCCGGCAGCGCGCAACGCCTCGACATCGTTGAGCGCAATGCCATACACGCGCTCCATCGTGATCATCCGCGTCCGCGTCAGCGGCCAGATCATCTCCGGGACGTAAAGGTCCTTCGAACCCAACCAATTGCGTCGCAGCAGGCTGCCATTGGCGGCCTCGCGCATCAAATCCAGCTCCAGCAGCAGCGTGCGCTCGATTTCCGCCACCACATCGATAGGACGGATGCGCTGCGCTTGGGGCAGGCGCTTGTCGGCGATACCGGCAATGGTCTTCAAAAGCGCCAGATCGCCTTCGATGCGCGCGCCGATCTCGGGCCGGAGCACTTTGATCACCACGTCGCGATTGTCGTCCTTCAGACGCGCCGCGTGTACCTGCGCGATCGACGCCGACGCGAGCGGTGTTTCATCGAAAAACGCGTAGTGCTCTTCGATCTTGGCGCCGAGTTCGGCTTCGATTAACGCTCGCGCCTGGGCACCCGGAAACGGCGCGACCCGATCCTGCAGCTTCTCGAGTTCGTCGGCGACATCCTGCGGCAGCAAATCGCGCCGCGTCGAGAGTATCTGCCCGAACTTTACGAAGATCGGGCCGAGCGCTTCCAGAGCGCGGCGCAGCCGCTCGCCGCGACTCATGCTGGCTGCGCCCACGGTGTCGACGCTGAGCGCGCGCATCCAGGTGAGCGGCGTGAACAACCGCGCTGCCGGCGTCACCTCATCGAGCCGATAGCGCACCAGCACCCGCGCGATGCGCCAAACACTGAATGCCGCCTGGATCGATTTAAACCGCATCAGCGTCGCGCCGCCAATCGCTCGATGCGCGCAGCGGCGCGCTCGACATCATCGCGCAGCGTATCGACCGCATCGGTAAAGTCCGCGAACTCGCCGCTGGCGACCAGATCGCGCGACTCTTCGCGCAGGTACTCAGTTGTGCTGCGCAGAAACGATTGCGCGGTCGAACGTGCGAAAGAGAAGAAACCGCGCAGACCTTGGGCAATCTGATGGCCGGCGACATCGCCAAATACGCGTGCGATCGGCGCGTCCCAATCTGGATTCAGCTGCTCCACTGCTTTTTGCAATCGCCGCGCCAGCTCGACATCCCCCGACAAACTAACTTTGCCGGCAGGCAACTCCAAACCGCCGCGTTCGGCGAGCATCGATACCACCGCGCCAGCGCCAGCGGCAAGCGCAAGATCCGCTTCTCCCTCGTCGCCTGCGATCAGAACGCCACCCTGAAACGTCAGGACCACCGGCGTCCGCAAGGGCTCCAGCGTCAGCGCCACGCGTTTGCCCTCAAGTCCGGCAAGCGTCTCCTTGCTATCCGGATCGAGCGCGAGCGCGGCATTCAGCGTGCGCTCGATCAGGCGCAGCGCGAAGGGTGGCCATCGGGGAGGAGTCGGGTTGTCCATGCGCTGATCTTAGCGGTTCTTGCGTGATAGTTTTTTAAGCAAGGCACCACCGCGCTCCGCGCCAACCTCCGTCACGGTCGATTGCAGTGCGTCGGCAACTCGCGCCTGCGCTCAGCAATCCGACAATCGCCTCACCCCAAATCCGCCGGCAACAACGCATCGACAAATTCGCGCGGCTTGAACTCGCGCAAATCCTCGCGCTTCTCGCCAACGCCGATGAAGCGCACCGGCAGCTTCATCTCGCTGCATAAGGCGAACAGGATGCCGCCTTTCGCGGTGCCATCGAGTTTGGTCACGACGATGCCGGTCAGTCCAACTGCCTGATGGAACTGGCGGGCCTGGTTGAGCGCGTTCTGCCCGGTGCCGCCGTCGATGACGAGCAACGTCTCATCTGGCGCACTGTCATCGAGCTTGGCAAGCACGCGCTTGACCTTGGCCAGCTCCTGCATCAAATGACCTTGGGTATGCAGCCGCCCTGCCGTATCGGCGATCAGCACATCGATGCCGCGGCTCTTCGCCGCCTGCAGCGCATCGAAGATAACGCTCGCTGAGTCGGCGCCGCTGCCTTGCGCGATCACGGTCACATCGTTGCGCGCGCCCCAGGTTTTCAATTGCTCCACCGCCGCCGCGCGAAAGGTATCGCCCGCCGCCAGCATCACCGAATGACCCTCGCTTTTGTAGCGTTTGGCGAGCTTGCCGATGGTGGTGGTCTTGCCTGCTCCGTTAACGCCCACGGTGAGTATGACGAAGGGCTTCTTGTCGCGCGCAACGATGAGCGGCTGCGCGTAAGGCGACAACAGGCCCGTCAGCGATGTGCGCAACGCAGCGAGCAACGCATTGCCATCTGCGAACTCGCGCTTGCGCATGCGTGCGCCCAGGTCGCCGACGAGCTGCGCACTGGCATGCACGCCCACATCGGCCTGAATGAGCGCCATTTCAAGCTCTTCGAGCAAGGCATCGTCGAGCTTCGGATTGCGTTTGAACAAGCCGCCGATGGTCGCCGACAGCGCCCGCGCGCTGGCAGCGAGACGCTCGCGCAAAGTCATCGGGCGCCGGGCGGGCTCTGGGTGCAACGCAGCCGTCGCTTCGGCGCTGACGGCTTGCTCCGGCGCCCGGCCCTCGTCGGCAGAGATTTGCTCGACCACAACCCGCGCTTCGATTTCGACGTTGGAGATGGCCGGGGCATCGACGGGTGTACGGATGTCGCCGGAAACATGGGCCTCCGGTCTGTCGCCGACGAGGCCAGCATCTGGCTCAGAATGCAAAACGGAACTCTGCGCAGTCGAGTCGCCGTCGCCGTTTGCAGGTCCGAATCCCGCCGCAGCAGGCAGGTCTCGAGGCGCTGCTACTGCCTCATGCGGAACATCGCTGAGCGCGACGTCCGGTTGCGCAGCTTCATCGGTAGTCTTTGCATCTGCCGCAGCTTTGTCGCGGCGGAACCACTTGAACATGTCGATCGATCGAGTTCGCAGGGACCGCGAGTCTACCTGCGCTCTGGCGCGACGCGGTTCGCTTCTCGTCTAATGCCCGAACCGATCCGCGAACAGCGTCGCGCCATCGTGCGGCCAAAAAGAGCCTATGCGCAACGAGATCCGAATCATCGGTGGACAACTAAAGCGCTCGAAGCTTTCGGTGCCGGATCGGCCGGGGCTGCGGCCGACACCGGATCGCGTGCGCGAAACGCTGTTCAACTGGCTGATGCCGTACCTCGACGGCGCCCGAGTGTTGGACCTTTACGCTGGGACTGGCGCGCTGGGACTGGAGGCGATCTCGCGCGGCGCGGCGTTCGCGCAAATGGTCGAGCCGGATCGGGCCTTGGCAAGCGCAATCCAGGCGAATGCCGATCGCCTGAAGGTTGCCGCCGCCGTTCGTATCGACGCAACAACTGCGCGAGCATTCTTGACGGGCGAGGTCGAGGTCTTCGATATCGTGTTCGTCGATCCGCCCTACGCGCTCGATCTCTGGGTCGATACGTTGGCGGCATTGCCGGACTGGCTAAGCGAGCGCGCAGTTGTCTATCTTGAACATCCGGCCGAACGTCCGCCACCGTTCGCCGCCCCCTGGCGCGCGCTCAAGGAGAGCCGAGCAGGAGGCGTGAAGTTCTGGCTGTTGCAACTGGAGAGATCACATGGCTGAGGCACGTAAACGCGTTGCGGTTTATCCCGGCACCTTCGATCCGTTGACCAATGGCCATGTCGATCTGGTCGTGCGCGCGGCGCCGCTGTTCGATCGGCTCGTCGTCGGCATCGCCGAGAATCCGGTCAAGGGCCCGAGTTTCAATCTCAATGAGCGCATTGCGATGGCGCGCGAGGCCTTATCCAGCGTCGCCAATGTCGAAGTCCGCGGCTTCCACACATTGCTGGCGCATTTCGTCCGCGAAATCGGCGCCACGGTGATCCTGCGCGGTCTGCGCGCTGTATCGGATTTCGAGTATGAGTTTCAATTGGCGAGCATGAACCGCCATCTCATCCCGGAAGCCGAGACCATGTTTCTGACCCCGGCCGAGCAGTTCAGCTTCATCTCGTCTTCGCTGGTGCGCGAGGTAGCGCGCCTGGGCGGCGATGTCTCGGGCTTCGTGCCGCCGGCAGTGCAGCAACGCTTATTTGGCAAGCAGGCCTGATCGATTCGAATCACGAACCGGCCACCATACCCAGCGCTCGGAATAGCTTGAGCGACCAATAGCGCTGGCCGCTGGGATTGCTTATCTCATTCTGGCGGATCTCGAACATCGTGTACGGTCGGCCCTGTGCGATAGCGTGGCGCTCCAGCGTAGCGCCCATCGCAACATGCCCATCGTAAGGCTGGTTGTCGCCGATCAGCGTGCCGTCCTGGCCCAGGGCTGCAATCAATACATGCGCCAGAGCCGGGTCGTCGCGCCAGAGCACTGCCGCCGGCCAGGGGCGCTCGACGCCGGCCATTCGCGGCGTGAAGCTATGCACTGAGACGATGAATGGCGAATGGCGACGCAAGTAGCGCGCGATCGCCCGGTGATAAGGCTCATGAAATCGAGCCGCCCGTTCGGCGTAGCCCGCTGGCGTCAAACCTTCATTGCCGGGAATGCGAATGCCATCGCTGATCGCCGGTGCCAGCGCCGGATCGCGCGCATCGCGATTGGCATCGGCCAGCAATCGCGAATAGCCGTGGGCGAAGAGCGGCGCCTGCAGGTGGCGCGCCAAACGCCGCGCGACGCCGAGCGCGCCGATATCGTAGGCGATGTGCTCACGCAGATGGGCGCGGTCCACGCCTAGCGACAAAGACGGCGGAATGCGACTGCTGGCGTGATCGCACAGGATCAGCCAGCGGCGATTGGAGCCTGAGGTGAAGGTATACGGCACAGTAAGCGACAAACAGGACGCGGAGCGCTGCGCAGAAGGTTAGCGCAGCTACGAAAGCGCCGTCATGATGGAAACTGCGCGAGATTGGGAAAGAGTATGAAGCGGGCGGTGGCAATCTTGAGCCGGACGCCGCCGAAGCGGCGTCCGTTTGCGCTCACATCTGCCCGAACTTCCCGGCGTTGAAATCGTCGATGGCCTGCACGATTTCGGCCTGCGTGTTCATCACAAACGGCCCATAGCCGACAATGGACTCTTCGATCGGCGCGCCGCTCAACACCAGCAGCTTGGCATCGTTGTTGGCCTCGATACTGAAGGTTTCGCCGTTCTTGGAGAACTGTGCGAACTGTCCTTCGCGAAGCACTTCGCTATTGTTGATCTGCACCGTCCCTGAGAGCGCGACCAGTGCCAGCGTGTGCCCTTTGGGCAATCGAAAATCGCTGCACTTGCCGGCATTGAGCCGCACATCCCAAACATCGATCGGCGTGAAGGTGCGCGCCGGGCCCCGGTGTCCCTCGAACTCGCCAGCGATGACGCGTACGCGGCCGACATCGCCCAGCGCCACGTCAGGAATCGCGGCGTTCAGCAGCGTCTGATAGCCGGGCCGCGTCATCTTGTCCTTCGCCGGCAAATTCACCCACAGCTGCACCATCTCCAGCGTGCCGCCGGTTCTGGTGAACGCTTCGGAGTGAAACTCCTCATGCAAGATGCCGGAACCCGCCGTCATCCACTGCACGTCCCCAGGGCCGATGTGACCGCCCGCGCCGGTGGAATCGCGATGATCGACCTCGCCCTGATAAACGATGGTTACCGTCTCGAATCCTCGATGCGGATGCACACCGACACCCCGCTTGCGCGCCGCCGGTGCAAACTCCGCCGGCGCGGCGTGGTCGAGCAGCAGGAACGGGCTGACGTGCTGGCCGTGCGTGTTGTACGAAATCAGCGAACGCACCGGGAAACCATCGCCCACCCAATGCGGGCGCGGTGCACTGTAGATACCGACGACTTTTTTCATATTCGAACTCCGTTACGCTGGCGCAAAAGGCGCCTTTTGGCGATGGCCACAATCTATCGGCAGGTCAATGACGCGAGTAGTCGGCAAAAAGTACACTCATCGTTCTACCAGCAGGACGATGGCATGCTCGACCTGAATGACCTTTACTACTTCGCGATGGCTGTCGACCACGGTGGCTTCGCCCCAGCCGCGCGCGCGCTGGGCGTTCCGAAGTCGAAGTTGAGCCGTCGTATTGCGCTCTTGGAAGAACGCCTCGGACTCCGCCTGATCCAGCGCTCAACGCGGCAGTTCTCGACCACCGACGCCGGCCAGCGCTTTCATGCGCACTGCAAGGCAATGCTGGTGGAAGCTGAAGCTGCACAAGACTCGATCGACGCCATGCGCGCCGAGCCGCGCGGTCTGGTGCGCATGAGCTGCCCTATCGCTCTGCTGCACGCAGACGTGGGCCCGATGCTGTCGGCGTTCCTGGCGCAATGTCCGCGCGTGACCGTGCAACTGCAGGCCACCAATCGCGCTGTGGATGTGATCGGCGAAGGTTTCGATCTCAGCTTACGCGTGCGCACGCCGCCGCTCAAAGACAGTGATCTGGTGCTCAAAGTGCTCGCACAACGTGAGCAATGCCTGGTCGCCAGCCCATCGTTTCTGCAGCGCTATCCCATCGCAGTGCCGGCCGACCTTGGTTATGCGCCGACACTGGACAACGGCCCGGTGCGCCACGACTATCGATTCGAACTAACGGATGGCAGCGGCGCCAGCGCATCGGTGCGCGTCCAGCCGCGACTGATCACCGACGATATGCGCACGCTGCGCGACGCGGCGATCGCCGGCGTCGGGCTGGTGCAACTCCCGCGCATGCTCGCCAGCGAGGCGCTCGCGCGCGGCGAATTGGAAACGGTCTTGCCGGACTGGCGGCTGCCGGTTCACGTCGTGCACGCAGTGCTTCCGAGTACGCGGCATCTGCTGCCCGCAGTGCGAGCGCTGCTCGATTTTCTGGCCGAGCGGTTTCGAATTGCTAACGAACGTTGATTGCGCCCGCCGGTTCCCCGCCGTACACTGAGTTACGTTCAGAGACAACGGAGATTGTGATGCGCTGGATTGCCGCCCTGCTCCTTGCGTTCGCGGCCACCGCTCACGGTTACGATCAGCGCTGGCCCGATTTTGGTGTTGTAGCGATTGAGCGCGGCAGCAGCGGGCAGGCCAGTTACTTCCAGGGTTTCGAGTCGCCTTGTTTCGGGCCGCCCTATCAGCCGGGCACTGGCGAGATCGATTGGGTGCGCTACTACTCGGAAGTCAATCGCGTACCCAGCGGCACCAACGGCATCTCCTCACGTAATGGCCTTAATCACGCACAGCTGCTGCCGCCATTGCCCGGCGCGCCCGGCACCAACAGCGGCGCTTACACGCGCTTGGGCGGCTATCGCCTCAATTTCGGCGCGGGCTTCATTGTCGAGCAGGACGTCTACATCGATCTGACCGACCCTCGGGTGACGTCCGGCGTCAACGCCAATTACGGGTGGGACGCAGCTGCGGCGGTGAACAATCAGGTCGGCGCGCATCGGCGCGATTTCATTTTTCATGCGGCCAACAATGTGGCCGGGCAAGTGCTGATCGGATCTTCCAACACCACCACTTTCGCACCGCGGGGCGATCTTGCCAGCGGCTCACATTTCGTCGTCGCCAGCAGCGGCTGGTACACGCTGCGCTGGGTGTTTCGGGATGGCGGCGTCGGCACGCTGGCGGTCGATACCGAGCTGCGCAGCAGCGCCAATGCGCTGCTATGGACGCGCACGCTGAACGATGCGAGCGATGTCATCGCCACTCAGATCGGGGGCAATCGCTATCTGTGGTTTATCTTCGCCGACAGCAATCGTTTGCCGCTCGACAACGTCCGCTTGAACAGCCCGGTGCGCGAAGCGCTGTATGCCTCGACGCCAGCACCGGGCGCGACACTGAATGCGGGCTTCGCCAACATCGGCGATCCGGCGACCGGCACGTCGCTTACGCTGCAGAGCCAGGGCACGCTGCGACTGGAAGTGTGCAGTTGCGCGATCAGCGGCCCGGCCGCCGCAGATTTCTCGATTGCCACCTGCCCGGCGTTGGTTGAGCCGAACAACGCGCTGACGCTCATACTGAGCTGCCGTCCCACGGCCGCCGGTGCGCGCACCGCAATGCTGACAGTGGTCACCAACGACAGCACGCGCGGCACCAATTTCGACTATTCCCTGCTTTGCAATGGCATCGATCCAAATGCACCGCTCGCGGCGGTTCCCACGCTCGATCGCGAGGCGCTGTGGCTGTTGCTGATCGCATTGACAATGATCGGACTGCGGTTCATCAGCCGACGCTGATTGGCGGGTCTCTAGTTGGTGTCCCAGAAGTAAGGTGAACTAAATTTCAGATGGATTTCGGCCCCGAGGCAAGGCGCGAGAAGGGTGAAAGTCGGCTGCTTTCGCGGCATGCCGCGAGCCGACTTGAACGCCCGGCGGCTGCGCCGCCGGGCCGGGCGTCATAGCAGCGCTATGGCGACCGTGAGGACGATCGGCTTGCGCGGCATGCCGCGCGATCGACCGAACGCCCGGCGGCTGCGCCGACGGGCCAAAAGCAACGCAGCATTCGGGCCGAAAGGCGCGGAAATTGTTCACCTTACTTTTGGGACACCACACCAGCCTCGGTCCGACGTTGCGGATTTTCTCAAAGATGGCCTTTGAATTCGTATTCCTTCGTTTGAATATGAAACGGAGGGTCACATGTCAGTAACTAAGTCAGTTACATCAAAACGCTCAGGCGATCGAGCCTGCGCCCCGAGGCGGCGTTCGCCGCGCAACTCGTGCTGCATTCATCTGGACCAGCCGCCAGATCGCCCCGATCCGGCGATCTACAGTCAGTATGAAAGGCTGTCCATCGGCCTTGAAGCGAGCTGGAACAGCCCGGACATTACGACGAACCACTGGAAGCCCTGGCGACTGATGCAAGAGCCTGAGGTCGTGGTCCGAAATATCTCGTCAACTGCAAGCGCGGTCGGCGTGCAGGTGCTCATCAAGATTGCGCCTTTCGGCATCGGTTTGGCAAAGACTGCGATCTCCGCTCAAGTCGTCAACCTTGCGCCGGGAGAAGTGAAGAAGCTGCTCTTCGCCCTTCCGCAATCCGTGCTCACTGGAGATCCGCATGTCGGCGTCTTCGTTGAGATCGCTCACTCGGTCGACAAGAACGCGGCAAACAACCGAGGCGACCAGGTCATAGCTGGCGTTTACACCAGCGAAGCCGGGCGCAATCTGACGTTCGCATTTCCTGTGCGCAATGACGATCCAACGGCGCGAACATTGACATTCTCGACACTCGGAAATGACTTGGGCGCCGGGATCTCGCCCGCCGCACACGCGTTTTCGCCGTTTGAACAGATACAAGCGACGCTCACAGTGCAAGTTCCCGGCTCCCTTCACGGTACGCCAGCAAATCACTTGGTGCGCGAGGTTACGGTAGTTGCTCGCGATGGCGCGGGGCGCGTGGTGGGTGGCATCACATTCATTGTGAGGATCGACGAATGAACGTTCTCGCCGCACTCATCGCTCCGTTCAAGTGGGCTGGCAAGGCCCTCTTCGGAAAGCTCCCGTTCTGCTCGCTCGTCGGAGCCCTTGTCGGCATTGCCGTCGGCTTCATCTTCGGGCTGTACCTGTTTGAAATCGGTGCCATTGCGCTGCCGATTGCGAACGTCGAGTTGTTCAAGGTGGCGATATTCCTGGCGCTTTTCGGCTGGCTTTTCGCACTGCTGGTGCTCTTCGCGTGGCTCCGCTACAGCTTTGCTTCGGTGGCCTGGGCCGCCCTCTTCAACGCGCTCCTTACCTCGCTGCTGACGGTCTTCTGGCTACACGCGCTGGCACAACCCGCTCTGGGTACGCTGGTTGGCTTGATCTCGGGACTCGTCGTTGGAGTGATTTTCTGCTGGATTTGTCGCCGCACGGGATTCGCGGCATCGGGGGTCTCAAATGGCTGACCAAAAGCCAAGCTGTGGCACGCAATCGCTCGTCCACGACGAGACTCTTGTTACGCTCATCGCCGTCTTCGGCATCATCGGCACGGTCTTTGGCATCTTGAAGGGGATTGAGCCAGCGATCGCCTTGTTGATAGGCACACCGGCTCTTGCAGCTGCGGCAGCAGGCTTGGCAACGCTCTTGATCGTCATCGTTTTCCATGTGGACCGCTGCTATCCGAAGGAGGGGCGGCGGACGTGCTGGGCTGGCGTCATCGAAGAGACCAAAGAAAGCTTCACCTCGGCGTCCGATGAAATCTTTCCGTTCACGGCGATGCACCCCCGCGTCGATGTCGTCGTCAAATCCAGCTATTGGGATTTGGTCTCTACCAACGCCGAATTCGTCAAGTGCAATGATGACTCGCGCGCCTCGCCGATTCTCCAGACGTACTATCACTCGAAAAAAGTCTGTGCTGCGGGCGTCGGTGCGGTATACGGAGCAGCCATCGGAGCTGGCGCGGGAATCGTCGCGGGCACTTTGGCTGCCGCAGCGATTATTGCGGCGGTCGGCTGCGCAACGATCATTCTTTGCGTACTTGCTCTCTTGCTCGCTGCGGTCATTGCAATTGTCGGGGCATTGATCGGCGCTTTCGCAGGCGGGCAGATCGGCAAGGCAATCGCCGAGAACGACACGCCTTACGGAACGGGAGCAGGGAATGAACGTACCGACCTGGGCGTTGGCCACTATGTTTCAATCAATGGAAAACTTATTGTGTCCGGCAACGACGAAGGTGCAGTTGTAGGTTGGTTCGGTGAATCGACGACACTACATGGCGGCCCGTCGACAAACGGCGAGGGAGCGGGCGGCGGAGCGCCATATCCGCACACCGATCCGGACCAGAATCTGGTCTCCGATGCCTGCCCTCCGCCAAGGCCGGACATCAAGTAGCGCGCTCTAGCCCGCATATTTCAAGAGGTCGCGATGTAATGGCTTGATTTCGTTGTCACAGCGTGGAAATCATCGAGTTGGTCGTACTGACAGAGTGTTCGCTGCCATTTCCTCGCTCACACGGCTGCGCTTCCTGCTTTGCCCCTCCGGCCAGCGCATCCATGCGCTGGCGTTCGGCGGCGCGCCGCATGCGGCGCAAAATCCCGCCTCACCCTCGCTCGTTCTTTGCGCCGCACTCTTCGTTGCTCGTCGTCGAAATGGGAGAGGGGCATCGTTTGCGCGCGCAGCGCGATGCTCCGAGCGCCCGGCAGCTACGCTGACGGGCCGGGTCAACCATTCCGCCCGGTGCGGCGGCGCAGCCGCCGCCCGTTCGAGCGGGCGCGCCGCATGCGGCGCAAGCTTGCCCGCTCTCACCCTTCGCGATCTTCCGCGTTCCCTCATGAAATATGTGGGCCAAGCCTCCTGGGCGCGGCCCGCAGCGTGCGGACCGCGCCCAATGGCTAAATCTCGCGCTCCAATCCCGGCGCAGCGCCCCAGGCGTCGCAGCCGTAAGTGCTGCGCAATTTCTCTGCAAGCACCTGCCGCGCCGGGTCTTCGCCGTGCACCAGATACACCGGCGGGCGCGATTTGAAATGCCCGTACCACTTCATTAAACCGGCTTGATCGGCGTGAGCGGACAAGCCGCCGACGGTGTGGATCTCGGCATTGACCTTAATGACTTCGTTGAAAATGCGCACCGTCTTGCGGCCATCGACGAGCTGCCGGCCCAGCGTGTTGTGCGCCTGATAGCCGACGATCATCACATGCGCGCCTTTGCGCCAGAGATTGTGCTTCAGGTGGTGACGCACACGGCCGCCATTGGCCATGCCACTGCCGGCGATGATGATTGCGCCATGTGTTTGTTTGTTGATGGCGCGCGAGGCATCGAGCGACTCGACGAAATGCAGATTCGGCAGATGGAAAGGATCGCGGTCCCCGATCAATTCGCGCGCATGCTGATCGAACAAATAGCGGTGACGCTTATAGACGCCAGTGACTTTCGCGGCCATCGGGCTGTCGAGGTAGATCCGCCAGCGCCTGAGATTCCACTCCTCGAACATCTGCGTGAACCAATACAGCAGCTCCTGGCTGCGGCCCACCGCAAACGCCGGAATGATCACGTTACCGCCGGTTCGCTCTGCGGCATCCAGCACCTGGCCGATCTCGCGCACGGTGTCGCCGCGATTGCGATGCAGGCGATCTCCGTAGGTGGACTCCATCAGCACCATGTCCGCGTGCTCGATGGGTGTTGGATCGGCAATGATCGGCGTGTGGTCCGGACCGATGTCGCCGCTGAATACCACGGTGCGTTCGCTCTCGCCCTCGCGAATGAAGACCTCGACGATGGCCGCGCCAAGGATGTGCCCGGCGTCCGAGAGCCGCGCCTCGATGCCGGGGAATACTTCGAAACGCTGCCGATAGTCGAGCGGCACCAATTGCGCCAGCACTGCCGACACATCGCTCAGATCGTACAGCGGCTCTATCGGATCCAAGCCACGCCGTGCGCGCCGCTCATTTTCGTACTCGACATCCGCCGCTGCCAATCGGGCCGCATCCTCCAGCATGATCTGGCACAGATCCGCCGTCGCCCGATGCGTGTAGATGCGTCCGGTGAATCCGCGCTTGACCAGCAGCGGCAAGCGCCCGCAGTGGTCGATATGGGCGTGGCTCAAGATCAGAGCGTCAAGATCGTCTGGGGCGAAGCCGAAGCGCTCGCGATTGCGCTCGTCCTCTTCGCGCCCGCCCTGGATCATGCCGCAGTCGAGCAACACCTTCTTGCCCGCCGCGCGCAGCAGATGGCTCGAACCGGTGACCTCACCGGCGGCGCCGAAGAACTGGATCGTGGCCATTTGCGTAAGCTCCATCTGCGGTTCGTCGAGACTGGCGACGATACCTATTTCCCTACTTGCTTAGCTCGTTCTTGAAAGCACCTGGCGAACGAACTGCGTCGCAGCCAATCCGATCGGCCCGTGATTTGCCGTACGCGCCTCAGGTTGCGGTTATTCGAAGCCGTTGGCGAACAACTCTTCGAACTCGAATGCGCCGAGGTCGACGCGACCGCCCTGGAGGCGCGTATTGCCATCGAAATCCAGCGTGGGCAAGCCGCCCGCTGCCGAGTTGTTGCCGACATTGCGCGCCGGCGAATTGGCCGGCAGGCGCAGATTGACGCTCGATGCCAGGAGCGGATTGGCGGTGCTGTTGCCGGTACCGGCAATGCCCGCCGGCGGCGGGTTACTGCGGCCGATGATGTTGCTGCCGACCACGCCGATGGCCGATGCGGAATACAAGATATCGGTATCGCTGGCGCCGCCGTTGCCGTAGATCAGGTTGTTGGTGATCCAGAAGAAACCGTTTCCAGCGGGATTGGTGATCTGCATTCCCGCCGGACCCGACGGCGCACCCGACCTGCCATTGAACGCGATGGTGTTGTTGGTCACGTAAAAGATGGAGTTCCCGCTGGCGGTGAGCCCGATGACGCCGGCTTGCGAGAAGTTGTCGGCAAACACAGAGTTCACGAGTTCCAGGCGCAGGTCGCGACCCAACACCCGCAAGGCGGCGTTGCCGCCAACCGTGTTGCCGCACAAACGGAAGCCCAGGTGCGACAGGCGCACGGTAATCGACGCGCCCACATCGCCTTCGATGTTCAGGCAGCCGCCCAATGTGGCGCTATTGCTCGTGCCTTGGCGCAACCCCAGCCGCGAGATTTCGATATCGCCCGCCGCCGATGGGAAAAAGACCATATCCAACAAGCGCCCGGTGTTGCCGACGCGCAGCAGCGTCAGCTCGGGATTCAACGTGGCCGGCGCACCGGAGCAACCGGGCGCATAGCCGCCAACGATCTTCAGCCCGGTGTTATCGCTGGTGATGATGGCGGCGGCGCCGGGCGATGGCGCTGTGAAGTCGTAAACACCCTGGACGATGCGAACCTCGCTGGGGCCAGGGGAGGAGGACGCCGAGGCGATCGCGCTCAAAATTTCGGCGGAGGAATCGACGCAGTAGTTTTCGGCCAAGACTGGCGCAGAGACGATCAGCAGAGCGGCGACGAGGTGGCGCATAACGCGGGGTCCTTCCAAGGGGCTCGATAGAGGGATACGGCGCTTCAGGGCCGATCCCGCCAACAATTTCTCGGGTCGGTTGATGTCCGTCTCGATGGGTTGGAACGAGATTTTTTCAGGAACCGGACATGCGCCCGCGTCGGCATGGCCCACGCGGACCTTTAGCCCGCATATTTCATGAGGGAACGCGGAAGATCGCGAAGGGTGAGAGAGGGCAAGCTTGCATCGCATGCGATGCGCCCTCTCGAACGACTGGCGGCTGCGCCGCCAGGCCGGAC
>JALHMG010000070.1 GCA_022844135.1 Lysobacterales bacterium | reverse complement strand
TGGCGCGGGCGCGGGCGTCGGCGCGGGCGCTGGCGCAGCGGTCGGCGCCGTTGCCGCTGCACCAGCACTCGATTCGATGATCGCCACGAGGCTGCCTTCTCTGAGCGAATCGCCGAGTTTGACTTTCAGCTCGCGCACCACGCCAGCGGCAGGCGAGGGCACTTCCATCGTCGCCTTGTCCGACTCCAACGTGACCAGCCCCTGATCGAGTTTCACGCTATCGCCAACCTTGACCAAAATCTCGATCACCGGCACGTCCTGATAGTTGCCGATGTCCGGCACCTTGGCTTCGATGGTGGCCATAGCCTCTCCCTGGGCAATTGCGCAAAGCGAACCGGCGATTGATAGCACGATTGCGCTGCACGGAAAATCGGCTGAGCCCGGACATTTCATCTGGGAGTGAGGACGATCGCGGCGGGCTAAGCGCTCGCGCCTGCTATCGTTCGCGCTTTCTCGGGTGACCTTGGGCGTTCTCCATGACCGAAAAACTGATTGTCGCGCTGGCGCAGGATCGCGATCGCGGCTCCGTCGATGCCAATCTGGAGCGCATCGAGTCGTACTTGGGCGAGGCTGCCGACGCCGGCGCAAAGCTGGTTTTGTTGCAGGAGCTGCATAACGGTCCGTACTTTTGCCAGACCCAGGACGTCGGCCACTTCGACCGCGCCGAGAGCATCCCGGGGCCCAGCACGGAACGCATCGCCGCGGCGGCCAGGCGCAACGGCGTGGTTGTGGTTGCGTCGCTGTTCGAGCGTCGTGCGGCTGGTCTGTATCACAACACCGCAGTGGTGTTCGACAGCGACGGGTCGATCGCCGGGCGCTATCGAAAAATGCATATTCCAGACGACCCGGGGTTCATGGAGAAGTTCTACTTCACGCCAGGAGACCTTGGGTTCGAGCCGATCGACACCAGCGTCGGTCGCCTCGGTGTGCTGGTGTGCTGGGATCAGTGGTATCCGGAAGCTGCGCGCCTGATGGCGCTGGCTGGCGCGGAGTTACTGTTGTATCCGACGGCGATCGGCTGGGATCCCAACGACGACAAGGCCGAAAAAATGCGTCAGCAAACGGCCTGGCGCATCAGCCAGCGTGGCCACGCTGTCGCCAACGGCATTCCGGTGCTGAGTTGCAATCGCACCGGGTTCGAGGCTGGCCCCGGTGCCGGAATTCAATTCTGGGGCGCCAGCTTCGTCGCCGGGCCGCAGGGCGAAATCCTGGCGCAGGCCAGCGACGACAAAGACGAGTTGCTGATCGCGCAGGTCGATATGGCGCGCAGCGAAGCGGTGCGACGCATCTGGCCGTTCTTGCGCGATCGGCGTATCGATGCGTACGGCGATCTTACCAAGCGCTACCGCGATTGACGTCTCAGGCATGGACTCCGTGACCCCCAACGCCTTCGACGGCCAACCCATCGTCGAGCTATCCGCCAACGGGCGACATTACACGCTGCTCGGCACCGCGCACGTGTCCAAAGCCAGCGTCGACGCGGTGCAGCATCTGATCGCGACGCGCGAGTTCGATCGCGTGGCGGTGGAGCTCGACCCGCATCGCCATCAGTCGCTGCTCAAACCGGACGACTGGCGCAATGTCGATTTGTTCAAAATCATCAAAGACGGTAAGGCCGGTCTGCTCGCGGCCAACCTGGCGCTGGGTGCCTATCAGCGCCGGCTGGCCGATCAGTTCGGCGTCGAGCCCGGCGCAGAGCTGAAGGCCGCTTGTTTAAGCGCGGAGGACAAGCGATTGCCCGTTGCGTTGATCGATCGCGATGTGGGCATTACGCTCAAGCGCGCGTATGCCGCCGTCGGTTTCTGGGACAAGCTCGGCATCATCAGTGGTCTTATCAGCAGCGCCTTCGTCAGCGACGAAATCAGCGAAGCGGATGTCGAAAAGCTCAAGCAGGGCGACATCCTGACAAACACTTTCGATGAGTTCGCGCGCGAGAGCAAGGGCCTTCACCACGCGCTGATCGTCGAGCGCGACCGCTACATGGCGCAGAAGCTCGAACAGGAATCGCAGCCGGGCGAGCGCGTGCTGGCGGTGGTTGGCGCCGGGCATTTGCGCGGCATCGAACGCGCGTTGAATGGCAGCGATCCGGACGACAAGCAGAGCTTGAGCGAGCTGGCCGCCGCTCCGCCGCCAAGCGCAGTCCCCAAAGTCATCGGCTATGCGGTGATCGCTATTTTGCTCGGGGGCTTTGCCTGGGCATTTCGTGAAGGCAGCGATGTCCTGGCCCAGGTGCTGTCGTTTTACGTCGTCGCCACCGGCGGCATGGCCGGCCTCGGTGCGCTGGTTGCCGGGGCGCACCCCTTGAGCGCGCTGGCTGCGCTATTGTCCGCGCCCTTGACGGTGCTGCATCCGGCGCTGGCCGCAGGCATGTTCAGTGCTGGCGTCGAGGCGTACCTGCGAAAACCGCGCGTGGCCGATTTCGAAGCTCTACGCGGCGACCTGGTGCGTATCAGCGGTTGGTGGAAAAATCGGGTGGCGCGCACGCTGCTGATTTTCTTCCTGACCAACGCGTTCACAGGTATCGGCGTTTGGTTGACCGGCGCGGAGTTGGTACGGCGAATCGCCTGAGAACGGAACGTCCGCCGTGGTTGGGTCCGCGTCGCCAGCGCGGTGCGATCCGAACCGAAAACGGCGCACTTCTACACTTGCATCACGAGCCCTTTAAGAATCCGTATGTCCCTATTCAGTTGGTTCAAGAAACCCGCATGGCAGTCCCGCGATCTCGATACGCGCGTTGGCGCTGTCGCGCAGGAGCGCGATCCGGCGCTGGTGTCGATATTGCCGCAGCTGCTTCGCAGCGACCCCGAAGCGCGCGTGCGCCGCGCCGCGCTGGAGCGCATCGACGATCTCACCGCGATTGTCGATCGTATGGTCAACGATGCCGATCCGGGCATGCGCGAACGGGCGCGCGAGCGTCTGGTTGAGCGCATGCTCAAAGGTGCGCCTATCGACGAGCGTTTGCGCGCACTCAAATTGCTCGACGATTCGGCCTTGCTCGAAGGTATCGCCAGGCGCGCGCCGGAGCGCGAACTGCGCTGGGCGGCGCTGGAAAAGATCAAGCGCCCCGGCTTTATCGCCGAACGTTGTCTTGAGGACCCCGACTTCAGCGTGCGCGTCGATTTGCTGGCCCGCATCGAAGGTACGCCCGCGTTGGAGCGCCTGGCCGAGCAGGCGCGGACCAAGGACAAGCGACTTTTCCGCGCCATCCGCGAGCGCATCGATGCGTCCAAAACAGCTGCCGGCGATCGCGAAGCGTTGCTGGCTCAGGCAGAAGCGTTGTGTGTGGCGATCGAGGCGCAGTTTCGCGCGCCCGACGCCAACAGCGAAGCTCTGCTGTCGCGGGCCGAAAGCGATTGGACGGCGTTGCGTCAACGCCTCAGCGATGAGCGCTTCGACAAGCGCTTCGAGGGCGCGCGGCAAACCCTGCGCGCAGCGCTTGATGCGATTGCGCGCAAGGCGCGTGGGGAAGACGAACCCGCAGCGCCCTTGCCGATCACGCAGCCTCTGCCGGTGGTAACCGCGAGCGAACGCACCGAGCCAGATGCAAATCTGGTTGAACTCCTGGGCGAGGGCGAACAGCTGCACGCGGGCGCCACCGCAGAAGCGTGGACCCAACGCTGGGAAAAGGCCTGGAGTGCGCAGCGCGACCGCCCGCCGGTCGATCAGCCGCTGCGCGCAGCGGCAAATGTCTTGCAGCAACGCTGGCGCGATGAGACTGCCGCGCGTCATGCCCGCGAAGAAGCCGCGCGCAGCGAGTTGGCGGCGGCCATCGGCAGCGCCCGCAAGGCCATCGAGGAGGGACAGCTGACAGCCGCTCGTGCCGCGCGCGCAGGCGCGCAGACCGCATTCGATGCGCTGCCCGGCAGCGAAATCCGCAGCGCAAAGGCGAAGCTTGGCGATCTCGACCGCGCCATCGACAAACTCGCTCAGTGGCAACGCTGGTCCGACAACAAAGTGCGCATGCGCTTGTGCGACGAGGTGGAGGCGCTGATCGGTAGCGGCATGCATCCCGATGGACTCGCCAGCCGCATCGCCGAGCTGAAACAGCAATGGCAGGCCCTGGAGCACGAGCCGGCCGACAAGGAATCGGGTCTCGCCAAACGCTTCCGCTTCCTGTGTTTCAAGGCCATGGAGCCGGCCAAAGCTTACTTCGAGAAGCGCAAGGAAGTGCGTGGCAAACGCGCCGAGGAGCTGGGCGAGTTTATCGATCGTGTCGGTGGACTGATCGACACTGCGCCGGTTCGCGAACTCATCGAGATCAAGCGCGAAACGGCCGATCGGCTGCGGCGCGTGGATGAGGTCGACCCCAAGGTTCGCGGCGAGCGCGGCAAGCAACTGAAGCAGCTGATCGAGCGCATCAGCGCGCGTATCGATGGCGACTTCGTGCGCGTTGCCGAGGAGAAGCAGAAGCTCATCAACCAGCTCAAACGCCAGCTCGCACACGCCGAGCTCGAAGCGGCGCTGGAATTGTGCAAGTCCGCGCAGCGTAAGTGGAAAGAGCTGGGCGCCGGGTCGCGCAAGACCGATCAGGCGCTGTGGGAGGAGTTCCGCGGCGTGGTCGATCCGTGGTTCGCCAAACAGAACGATGCCGTCGCCGCAGAAAACGCGGCGGCGCAATCGGAAATCGACGCCGCGCAGGCGCTGCTCGATGCGCTCAAGACTGCGCTTGATGAGCCGCTGGACGCCGCGCATCTGGCCGCGCGCATCGAGCAGATCGATGGCGACTGGCGCACGGCCAAGCGACCGGCAAAGATCGAGTCGCGCTACGAGCGCCTGATGGAAACCGCGCACGCAGCAGTGGCTACGCGCCAACGGGAGCAACAAAGCGCCGATCTCAAGCGCTGCGCCGAGTTGGCGCTGGTGCTCGATGGCGTCGAGGCGAGCGGTGAGGCGATACCGGAATTCGTCATCGCCTCGCTCGCGACGATGCCGATGGCCGCCGGCGACGCCATGCGCGCGCGCGTTGCGCGTATGGGCGCCCGGACCGAGGCGATGGAGGCGGAGCAGGCGGCCGTTGGTCGGGCGCTGTTGCTGGAAGCTGAGTATCTGACCGGCGTCGATTCGCCGGAGGTCGAGCGCGATGCGCGGCTCGCGCTGCAAGTGCGGCTACTGGCCGAACGTATGAACGCCCGCGGCGACGTCAATGCGGCCGATGCGCGCGATCAGCTGCGCGTGCGCTGGTGGGCGCTCGGGCCGCTGTCGGCAGCCGATCGGCGCAGCCTGCAGGAACGCTGGGCGCGGGTGCAGCTGTGATGGGCGGCGCAGCTTGCTAAGAAACGCACTCCCAATCAGCGTCGAACGTCCGTAGCAAAACTTCGAAGCCTGACGCGTTCCCTCCCCCGCTGGCGGGGGAGGGAGTTGACGTGGCAACGACTGACGTTCAACGCCAATCAGGAACGCACTTCCTGCGCGTTTCTCAACGCCGTGTTAGAGCTGCGGAACATCCGCCGTGGCGACAGCAGTTTCGTTGACATCCGCCATCGGTAACTCGCGGCGATAGGCGATGCGCTGAGTGCCACCATCGCAACTACCGATGATCTTCTGGTCGCTGACGTCGTCTTTCGGGACGATCGTGAGCAGGTAGTTCTGCACGCCTTTGGCGTCCAGTTTCTGAGCGATTTCCGCCTGCAGCTCGGCGCAATCCTTGCGCCCGGCGGCATCCGCGACGAGGTTGAAGCTGAGCAGGCACAGGGCAATCACGGCACGCATTTTATTTCTCTCCGCCGGCGCGAAAGGGAGGGGTGCGCCGGTGAGAGAAAGGCTGCGCTGACATTGGGGCGCAGTTGCGACGCGCTCGTGGCGGGACGGGGCGGATGCGGGCGGAATTGGGGCGCCGGGCGTGTCCTGCTGCGCAGCGCCATTCCGCGCGCGAGCCTCAAGTGCGTGTCTGCGCCTCGATCGCCGCAAACACAGCCTCGTTCTCGCTGTGCACGAACATCACCGCAAGATCGCCATCTTGCAGCCACGCCTCGGCGCTTTGCCAGGCCGCCAGATCGCCGCCGACGAAGGCGATCCGATCCTCCGGCAAACCGGCGGCGCGCGCGCCTTGTGCGAGCAACGCCGGGATCTCTCCGGGCGCGCGGCCGCGCAAGTATTTCTCCATGTCCTTGATCAGCAGCCGATCTGGCCGTGCGGCGCCGGCCATCTGGCCGAGCGCGATAATGGCCGCATCGTCGCGATCGCCGGCTTGCCCGATCGACACCAGTAAGCGTCGATGCGGCAGCGCCCGGGCGGTGGCGAACACAGCGGACAGGCTCTCGGGGTTGTGCCCGAAGTCGGCCAACACCTTGGCGCCGTTGCGCAGCGAATAAACATTGCTGCGCCCACGGTTGTCGTTGCGATCGCGCCCAAACTCGCGCAGCGTCGCGCGGATGGCTTTGAGCGGCAACTTGAGGTGAATCGCGGCGGCCATCGCCGCAAGGGCATTGGCCACATTGTGCCGCGCTGCGCCACCGCCGGGCATCCCAAGTTCGTCCGTTGGCAAAACGCGTATCGTGCGCGCGCCGAGCTGGTAGGTCATCACGCCATCTTCGACAAAGGCCACGCCGCGGGTATTGACGCCGCGCAGCAGCGAGCGCGTCGGCGACGCCAGCGAGAACCACGCGGTCGGCTTGGAAAGGCGCCGGGCCTGCTCGCGGCAATATTCGTTATCGGCATTGGTCACCAGCACGCCGCCGGGGCGCAAGGACTTGGCGACCAGGAACTTGACCTCGGCCAGCTGTCGTTTCGTGTGGATACCCATGTCGTTCAGATGATCGTCGCCGATATTGGTGACGATTGCGGTATCGGCAAAGCGCACGGTCAAGCCACGCCGCAACATGCCGCCGCGAGCGACTTCCAGCACCGCAAAATTGCAGTTCGGATGGCGCAACACGCGGCGCGCGCCGCCGGGGCCGGAATAGTCGTCGCGGTCCAGAACCTCGTCGCCCACCTCCACCGCATCGGTGCAGCAGTGTCCAGCGACAAAACCGGCCGCTTTGGCCATGCGCGCCAACAGGCGCGTGGTGGTGGTTTTGCCGTTGGTGCCGGTGACCAGTGCGACGGGTATGCGATGACGTGTGGACGGCCAATCGATGGATCCGGCGTCCGGCACATCGGCGAACGGAAATACGCTCGCATTGGCGCCCTCGCCGACGCTCAAGTCGCCATCGCCGATGATGAGTTGTGCGCGCGCCTTCAACGCCGCTCGATGGAAGGGTTCCAGTCCCGGCTGCGCAGCGGCGTCGGCGCGCCTTTGCATACGCGCCACGATGCGCGATCGGCGCGGAGAAACGTGCTCGGTGATGCCGTGCAGCGCAAGTTCCCAGGCCCATTCGGCGACGTGCGTGGCGACCATCAGCTGGTCCAGTGGCGCCGTCAGCGCCAGATGCAGCGTGGGTTGAAACCACCGGCTGGCGACTTCCACATCCTCCCAGCCGAGCGCCCGGGCGATATGGCGAGCTTCGCGGCGCCAGCGCGCGCCCAGATGCACGGCGATGTCGGGTGGTGGGCGGGTTTCGATCACCGCGCCCGGGCCGTCGAGCAAGATCGTGCGCCCGGTCAGCCGCCGCGTATCGATCAGATATGGCGTGCTCATCGTATGCCCCCAAATCGTTGCCCACAATCATGCATGCTCGTGGTCGCGGCTGGGAAGAAGGTCTGTGCGCCGCTCGCGGATGTGTGCGCCATCGCGCCACTTGGCGCGAGCGCCGGCAACCGCGATCATCCCGCGCCCATGCATATTGTCCGCCAGGAATCGTTCGCCATTCTCCGGGACACGCTGCGCTGGCGCGTGGCGATGGTTCTTTGCGTGCTGATTTTGCTGCTCATGGCGGTTTTGGGCGCCGTCAATGTCCATCTCGGCATCCGGGACAATTCCTGGCTTGCGGCGGTCGTGTTCGTGATCGACCTGTGTTGTATCGGCATGCTGCTGTGGCTGCCCAAACGTCAGGCGGGTTACTTGTTCTTTGTCGTTATCGTGGCATTGCTGGTCATGGTGGTGATGTACGGATGGCATCACGGCCGTCACATGCAGCACTGGGCTTATGTATTCCCTCCGGCGGTCATTTTTTTGATGCCGGCCAGGTCAGCCCTGGTGGCGATGATCGCGTATGGCGCCTACACCAGCGCGATAACCGCCGCTTTGTTGCCTGCGATCGAAGTCATACGCTTCGCGAGCGGCTATGGACTGTTGGTCTGTTTCATGTTCACCTACGCCTCGCTTCAGGAAAGCGCCGCATCGATGCTGAGATTCCATTCGGATCACGATGCGCTGACCAATTGCCTGAATCGCCGCACGTTCAACGAAGCGCTCGATGAGATCGAACAAAGCGGCGTTCCTGCCGTGTTCCTGCTGATCGACATCGATCACTTCAAATCGATCAACGACACGCACGGCCACTTGATCGGCGATCGGGCGATCACGGAAGTTGCCGCGCGCCTGGGTCGCGAGTTGGATTCAGGAACACCGCTCTATCGTTACGGCGGCGAGGAATTCTCGTTGTTGCTGAAGGATGTTTCGCTCGATCGGGCGCAGGCATTGGCCGAGCGCTTGCGCCGTGCTGTTGCGGATGGGCCTTTGGCCAACTTGAATCTCACGGTCAGCATCGGTGTGGCAGTGTGGCCGGGGAAACCCGCGCCTCTCGCCGAGGCGCTGGCGCGGGCGGATGCCGCGCTGTATAGCGCCAAACGGGGCGGACGGAACCGAGTCGAGGTGGGATAGTGGAAGGTACCGGCTTGCCGGATTCTGGGTAGCGAGGGTAGACCGGCGATCCGCCTGCAACGAACGATCGCTCTTTGGCATTCTGCCTTTCAATCATGCCCTGTTAGCGCCAACAAGGACCCGACGCTGCCGATGCAAGATCGCCTCATCTACCGCCGCCTGCTGCCCTACGCCCGCCCACACGGCAAAGTGGCCGCGATGGCGTTTTTCGGCATGCTGTTGGAAGCCAGCGTCGCTGCGGCCTTTACCTCGCTGATGCAGCCATTGCTCGACGACGCGCTCGGCGCGCGCAACTCCACTGTCATCGCGTGGCTGCCCGTGGTCATCATCGCTTTATTCGTCGTCCGCGGCGTGGGCGTGTATCTGGGCGATTACGGCATGGCGCTGATCAGTCGACGCGTGATCGCAGACCTGCGCGCGCAGGTCTTCGACCGCTACCTGGCGTTGCCTTCGCGCTACTTCGCCGAACGGCCGAGCGGCGATGCGCTGACGCGATTGTCGATGCAAGTCGAGCAGATCGGGCAGGCAAGTACCGAAGGCGTAAAAATCGCCGTGCTCGATACGCTCATCATTCTGGCGCTGCTCGGCGTGATGTTCTGGCATAGCCCGTTGCTGGCCGGATCGGTGTTGCTGGCCGGGCCGGCTATCGCGCTCGTGGTGCGCTTCGTGAGTAAGCGCTATCGCGCCATCAGTCGGCGCATTCAAGCCTCGCTGGCGGACGTTACGCAGATGGGCCAGGACGCCATCCTCGGCGAGCGCGAGATCAAGATCTATGGTGGCCAGCAAGAAGAGCGCGAGCGCTTCGCCAAGGTCAATGAGCACAATCGTCGCCAGCATCTGAAAGTCACCGCAACCAATGCGATGAGCTCGGCGACGGTGCAGGTGCTGGCCGCGAGCGCGCTGGCGCTGGTGGTCTTCCTGGCAACTAGGCCGGGAGAACTGGAGCGCCTGACGCCCGGCGGCTTTACCGCGTTCATGACCGCGATGCTGGCGATTCTGCCCTCGCTCAAGCGCCTCACTCAGGCACAGGCGCTGATTCAGCGCGGCATGGCAGCTGCCGAGTCGGTGTTCGAAGTGCTCGATGAGGCGCCCGAAACTGATCTTGGTACGCTGCGGCCGGAGCGCGTTCGCGGCGCGGTGAGTTTCGACAATGTCACGCTGCGCTATTCGGGTCGGGACGAGCCGGCGCTCGATGGCGTTTCGCTGGAAGTTGCGCCCGGCGAGACGTTGGCACTGGTGGGGCGTTCGGGCAGCGGCAAGTCGTCATTGGTGGCGCTGCTGGCGCGGCTGCATGAGCCGGAGAGCGGCTGCGTGCGCATCGATGGCGAACCGGTGCAGGATTACGCGCTTGCCGCGCTGCGCGCGCAGATCGCATTCGTCAGCCAGCAAGTGGTGTTGTTCAACGACACGGTGGCGCACAACATCGCCTATGGCGCGCTGCGCAGCGCACCGCGCGAACGCACTGTCGCCGCCGCAACGGCAGCGCACGCGATGGAGTTCATCGAAGCTTTGCCCGATGGCCTGGATACCGCCATCGGCGAGCGCGGCTCGGCGTTGTCGGGCGGCCAGCGGCAGCGCCTGGCGCTGGCCAGAGCGCTGCTCAAGGACGCACCAATTCTGATTCTCGACGAAGCCACCTCGGCGCTCGACAACCGCTCCGAACGCCTGGTGCAGCAAGCGCTCGGCGAAGCGATGCGCGGGCGCACAACGCTGGTCATCGCACATCGTTTGTCCACCGTCGAGCGCGCAGACCGGATCGTCGTGATGGATCGCGGGCGGATTGTCGAGATCGGCACGCATGCCGAGTTGCTGGCGCGGGGTGGTCACTATTCGGCGTTGGCGCAAACGGAACTGAGCGCCGATGCGTGAGGATGTCTGGCTGCGTCGTTGGTACGGACAAGATCCGCCGCCCTGGCACCTGCGCGCGTTGAGCTGGGTGTATCGCGGCTTGCGCGCGCTGGCGCTGTTGCCAGCGCGTTTCATCGCGCCGCGGCCAACGCCCGTTCCGGTGATTGTCGTCGGCAATCTCTCTGTCGGCGGCAGCGGCAAAACGCCGCTGGTCATCGCGCTGGTCGAGGGACTTCGGGCGCGCGGATTCCGCGTGGGCGTGGTCAGTCGCGGCTATGGGCGCATCACGCACGATGTGCGCCTCGTCGATCGCGACGCGAGTGCGGAGATCGTTGGCGATGAGCCGCTGATGATCGCCAGGCGCGGCATCCCGATGGCGGTTGGCGTCGATCGTGTCGCCGCGCTGCGGCGCCTCACCGATGCGGTGCCGCTGGATGTGGTGATCGCCGACGATGGCCTCGACCATTGGCGCCTGGGCCGCATCGTCGAGATTGCGGTAATCGATGGCACGCGCGGATTCGGCAACGGCTGGCTGCTGCCCGCTGGCCCGCTGCGAGCGCCGCCGAGCCGCCTGCGGCGCGTCGACGCCATCGTCCGCAATGGCGGCGAACCTGCGAGCGGCGAGTACGCGATGCGTGTGGTCATCGATGGTTACGTGGCGCTGAGCGGTGGTCGGCGTGTCGAGAGCGATCATTTTCGGGGCCAGCGCGCGCACGTGATCGCTGGCGTTGGCAACCCGGCGCGCATTTTCGACGCGTGCCGTGCCCGTGGCATCGATGTCATCGAACACCCGATGCCGGATCATGTCGGCAGCGACGCGCTGAACGCGCTGCGATTCGACGACGATCTGCCTCTTATTTACACGGAGAAAGATGCCGTCAAACTGGCGCCCGATGCGTCGGGCTGGCGGATGTCGACGAGTACGCAGATCGATCCGCGATTGCTGGATACTTTGGTGGGACGGCTCCAAAAGTGAAAGGCATGAGACTTACAGCGTTGCTTTTGTTCGAGGACGGCGGTTACGTCGCCACCAACCCCGAGACCGGCACCACATCCCAAGGCGACACCATCGAATCGGCGCTCGCAAATCTCGTCGCAGCGACTGCTCTTTATTTGGAAGAGTTCCCAGCGTGATCACTATCGCCATCCCGGCGCGCATGAAAGCGACGCGCCTGCCGAACAAACCGCTGCTCGATATCGTCGGGCGACCCTTGATTGCGCACGTCATCGATTGCGCACGGCGTTTCGATGGCGCACAGATCGTCGTCGCAACCGACGATTTGCGCATCGCCGAGGTGGCCGAGCGCGAAGGTGTCATGGCCGTACTGACGCGCAGCGAGCACGCCACCGGCAGCGACCGGCTGGCGGAAGTGGCAGACCGTCTGGAATGGACGGACGATCAGATCGTCGTCAATTTGCAGGGCGATGAGCCGCTGATGCCGCTGTCTTGTTTGCGCGCCGTGGTCGCGGCGCTGAAGGAAGATTCCGGTGCCGCCGCGGCGACGTTGGCGATGCGCATCGACAGCATTGCCGAAGCGCTCGATCCGAATGCGGTCAAAGTCGTCAGCGACGCGCAGGGCAGGGCCCTGTACTTCTCTCGCGCGCCCATCCCATGGCCGCGCGATGCGTGGCGCGAGTCGCAGCGGGTGTTGCCGGACGGTGCCCTGCGTCGACATCTGGGGTTGTATGCGTACCGCGCCGGCACGCTGCGTCGATTTGCTGCACTGCCGCCCGCGCCGCTGGAAGCGATCGAGTCGCTGGAACAATTGCGCCTGTTGCACCACGGCCTGAAGATCGCTGTGCGCGATACGCCTGAGGCCATACCGCCAGGCGTCGATACGCCGGAGGATCTGGCTCGCGTACGCGCGCATTTTGTCGGCGAGCAAAAACAGGCCGATCACCGCTGGCTATTCATGTGCCTGGGCAACATCTGCCGCTCGCCGCTGGCTGCCGCCTACGCGCGCAAGTGCGCGGCCGAACAGGGTTTGCGGGTGCACGTCGAATCCGCCGGGACCTTAAGCTCGCACGCAGGCGAGCGCGCCGATGGCGGCGCGCGCGAGTTGGCGGCCATCGAAGGCGTGGATGTATCGCAACACCGCGCGCGCCAGGTCAAGATGGAAGATTTCGAGCGCTTCGATCGCATTCTGGCGATGGACGATCGCAACATGGCCGACTTGAGCAAACTTTGCCCGCCGGAGCATCGCCACAAACTGCAGTTGCTGCTCGACTACGCGCCGCACATTGGCCGCCGCACCGTGCCCGATCCGTACGGGCAGCCGTTGAGCGGCTTCCAGCGTTCCTACGAGCTGATCGTGGCCGGTGTCGATGGCCTGGTGATGGCGACGATGAAGTAGGGCTCCACGCAATGCCGAGTTGTACTCGGCGCTTTAACGAAATCAAGCCATTTCCTCGCGACCTCGTGAAATGTCCGGGCTAGAATCAGCGCATCCATCGCACGGCGCACCACCATGCCCAATGACATCTATCTGTCCGAGTTGCCGAGCGAACTGAAGTTCATCAACAGCGAGGAAGTGCCGAATCTGGCGGACTTCCGCGGCAAGGCCCTGCTGTTGAATTTCTTTACCGGCGCCAGCATCGCCTGCGAGCAGCAGATCCAAGAGATCAAGCAGCTGGAGGTGAAATACCAGGATGGGCTTGTTGTCCTGGGCATTCACACGCCCAAACACGCCACCGATGCCGACGACGAGCAGGTGCTGAAGATCGCCAACCGCCTGCATTTGCGGCATCTGGTTGCGAACGATCGCGAATGGTTGCTGTGGCGCCAATTGGGTATCGAGGTGTGGCCCACCGCGGTGTTGTTCGATCACGACGGCAAGCTGGTATCGGTGTACCAGGGCGAAGCCCGGCGGACTGAGATCGAGGCCAAGGTGCAAGAGATCCTCGACAAGGCGCAAGAAGCAGATTGTCGCAGTTACGAGCCCGGCCCGGCCTCGCGCCGCCCGGAGGACCGGGGCGTGTTGCGCTTCCCCACGCGCCTCTGTGCCAGCGACAACTACTTGTACATCGCCGACACCGGTTACAACCGCGTGCTCGAAGTAACCTGGGATGGGCGCGTCAAGCGCCAGTTCGGTTCGCAGAATCCAGGCTATTGGGATGCCCGAGAATCCGAAGCGGGATTTCGCAGTCCCGTGGGTTTGGCTCTGACCCGCGATTGGCTGTACATCGCCGACACCGGCAATCACATGCTGCGTCGCGCCCGACTCATCAGCGGCGATGTCGAGACGCTGGCGGGCGTCGGCCACTGGGAGCGCCCGTCGTCGGCCGACTATGCCCAGGCCAAGGCTGCGCCGATGGCCTCGCCGATGGACGTGGCAGTGCACAACGAACGCGTTTACGTTGCCCAGGCCGGCATCCATCAAATCTGGCAGTACGATCCGCTGCGCAATGTGCTGATCAGCTTTTGCGGCAGCGGCCGGGAAGATGTGCTCGATGGCAATGGCTTGTTCGCCACCCACGCACAGCCTTCCGGGTTAGCGATGGGCGCCGATGCGCTTTACGTCCTCGACGCCTCCAGCAGCGCGCTGCGGTCCATCCGTTTGTACGATGCCAAGGTCAGCACTTTGGTGCCGGGCGGACTGTTCTCCAGCGGCACGACAGACGGGCCGGCGATCAGTGCGCGCATGTCTCATCCGACGGCGCTGCATTTCGACGCCGCGCGCGGCGTGCTCTGGATCGCCGACACGCTGAACCACAAGCTGCGAGTTTTCTCGATTGCCAAGGGCGAGATGAAGTCGCTGAACATCAACTACAAATTGCGCTCGCCGTCGGGTATCTGCGTCGCCCAGGGTTGCGTGTATATCGCCAATACCGATGCACACGAAGTGCTGCGGCTCGATCTCAAGACCGGCAAACTGGCGCGGCTGGTCCTGACCTTCCCATGACCGAGGCGTTCGACGGGCGCGCCTTCGCGCGCACGCTGACGCAAGAGCCCGGCATCTATCGCATGCTGGGCCCCGACGACGCGGCTCTGTACGTGGGCAAAGCGCGCAACCTGAGCAAACGCGTCGAGAGCTATTTCTCGAATCGGCCGCAGGATGCGCGCATCACCAGCATGGTGATGCAGATCGTACGCATCGAGGTGATCGTCACCCGCACCGAAGCCGAAGCGCTGCTGCTCGAAAGCCAGCTCATCAAGGCGCTCAAACCGCGCTACAACATCGATCTGCGCGACGACAAAAGTTACCCGTGGATTCGATTGACGGCCGATGCCTACCCGCGCGTGGCTTTTCACCGCGGAGCGCGCAGCGCGCCCGATCGCTACTTCGGGCCGTTTCCCAGCGCCTGGGCGGTGCGCGAGACGCTCGATCTGGTGCACAAGACCTTTCAGATCCGCAGTTGCGAAGACAGCGTTTTCAAGCATCGCTCGCGGCCCTGTCTGCAGCATCAGATCAAGCGCTGCAGCGCGCCCTGCGTGGGCCTGATCGACCCCCACGACTATGCAGCGAGCGTGCGCCACGCGGCGCTGGTTCTGGAAGGCAAGAGCCCGATCTTGATCGAAGAACTTTGTGCCGAGATGGACCAGGCCGCGGCCGAGCTCGACTTCGAGCGTGCCGCAAAGCTGCGCGACCAGGTGTCGGCGCTGCGGCGGGTGTTGGCGTCGCAGTTTGTGCAAGGTGAGCGTGGCGATCTGGACGTGGTTGCCTGCGTGGCGCGGCGCGGCAAAGCCTGCGTCGAGGTGCTGTTTTTTCGTGGCGGCATGAGCCTCGGCAACCGCAGTTTTTTCCCGCGCTTTCTTGGCGAGGCGCCGGAGGCCGAGGTGCTTCGCGCGTTCGTGTTGCAGCACTACAGTGGCCAGAACCTGCCGAACGAACTGCTGATCAGCCACGAAATCGAGGATCAGGATCTGGTCGAAGAGGTGCTCACGCAAGCCGCTGGGCGGCGCGTCAAGCTAATCGCCAATCCGCGCGGCGATCGCGCCAAGTGGCTGGAAATGGCGCAGCGCACGGCGGAGGCGGCGCTGGCAACCGAGTTGGCGGCCAACGCAACCGTGCGTGCGCAGTGGGAAGACATCACCCAGCTCCTGACGCTGGATGAGCCGCCCAAGCGCATCGAGTGTTTCGATATCAGCCATACCCAAGGCGAGGGCACCGTGGCCTCGTGCGTGGTCTTCGATGCCAATGGGCCGTTGAAGACCGACTACCGGCGCTTCAACATCGATGGCATCGAACCGGGTGACGATTACGCCGCCATGCGCCAGGCGCTGCAGCGGCGCTTCGCAAGGTTGGTCAAAGGCGAGGGCGTGGCCCCGGACGTGCTGCTTATCGACGGTGGGCAAGGGCAGCTCGGCGTGGCGCATGAGGTGCTCGATGAGCTGGGCGTGTCTGGTTTCGCCGTCGTCGGCGTGGCCAAGGGCCCCGAGCGCCGTGCCGGTTTCGAAACGCTGTTGCTCGATCGCGGCCAGCGCGAGTTGGCGCCGGGGCCAGCGTCCCCGGGATTGCACCTGATCCAGAAAGTGCGCGACGAGGCGCATCGCTTTGCGATCACCGGCCATCGCGCGCGGCGTGCGAAGGCGCGGCAGCGGTCGACCCTGGACGATGTGCCCGGTATCGGCGCCGTGCGGCGCCGCGCGCTGTTGAAGGCCTTCGGGGGATTGCGTGGCATCGAGCGGGCCGGCGTTGAGGAACTGACGACCGTTGCCGGTATCGATCGTGCACTCGCCCAACGCATCTATGACATGCTTCACGCATGAACGCGCCCAGCCGATCGCCCGTGCAGATCAACGTCGCCACCGTGCTGACGATGATGCGGATCGCCATGATTCCGGTGCTGGTTGGGCTGTTTTTCCTGCCGTGGAACTGGACACATCAAGCCGCTGCGATGATCTTTCTTGCGGCGGCGCTGACCGATTGGTTGGACGGCTGGGTGGCGCGTCGCTTCAATCAAGAGTCTAAATTCGGCGCCTTCCTGGATCCCGTCGCCGACAAGCTGATGGTCGCCGTCGCCCTGGTATTGATTGTGCAAAAGAATCCCCAGCCGTGGCTGGCGATCGTCGCGGCGATCATCATCGGCCGTGAAATCAGCATTTCCGCACTGCGCGAATGGATGGCCGAACTCGGCGAACGCGCTCAGGTCAAAGTGGGCAGCATCGGCAAGATCAAGACCATCGTGCAAATGACCGCGCTGACGATGTTGCTCTGGCAGGACAATCTGTTCGGCCTGCCGATTTATCTGCTCGGATTGATCCTGCTGGTGGCCGCCGCTGTACTGACGTTGTGGTCGATGGGCCAGTACCTGAAGGCCGCCTGGCACGTGCTATCGCGCTAGCCCTGGGAGCGCGCACGTCCCCGTTGGCAGCATTCGATCAAGGTACGCGGACGTCCGCGCTCACCAGCCGATTGAGGATTTCCGATGAAATCCCATGGCATCCCATTGGCACAGCCGCATCCAACGATTACCTTGCAGGCTCTGTCGACCTAAGCCATCGCCTTGCGCCTCGCTCACCGCGTCTTCCTGCTCTGCACCACCATCGCGCTGATCGCCATCGGTGCGATGTGGCTGGTGCACCAGCAGAGCTTCAGTCGTGGATTCCTGGCGTACGTCAATGCGTTGGAGCACGACCGCGCAACGCGCATATTGCCGGCGCTGGAGGCCGAGTATCGGCAGTTCGGCTGGCGCCGGATGCAGTCGAACCCGATGATGCTGCGCTGGATGCAAGATCGCGTCCAGGGCGAGGGACCGGGTGTGGTTCTGGGGCCGCCGCTGCGCATGAATGGCGATCAACCACGGCCGGGCGACCGGCCGCGACCGCGCGGCGATGGCCCGCGGCTGGGGCTCTACGACGCCGATGGCCACGCCGTCATCGGGCCGCCGGCGCCCTGGCCCGATGCCTTCGCCATGCCCATCGTGATCGACGGCAAAACTGTGGGCGCCTTGTATTCGCGGCCCCTGCCGCAACTCGAAAATCGCTGGGACATCGATTTCGCCCGCGCGCAAACCTACACCGGACTCGGCACGGCAGCGATCGCCATCGCGCTGTCGTTGCTGGGCGCGTGGCTGTTGGCCGATCGATTGGCGCGCCCAGTGCGTGCGCTCGGGGCGCAAGCGGCAGCGATCGCGCGCGGCGACTATCGAAGCCGCGCCAAGGTTGTTGGACGCGATGAGTTTTCGGAACTCGCAACCGAGTTCAACGCCATGGCCAAGGCGCTCGAAGACCATCGCGATGCGCGCCGCCGTTGGACCGCCGAGATGTCGCATGAGCTGCGCACACCCATCGCCGTAATCCAGGCCGAGCTCGACGCGCTCAGCGACGGCGTGCGGCCGCTGAACACAGACGCTGTGGCCTCGCTCGCAACCGAAGTCGAGCGGCTGTCCTCGCTGGTGGGCGATTTGTACCAGTTGTCCCTCGCCGATGCAGGCGCGCTCGACTATCGGTTCGAGCCCGTCGACCTCGCAGTTCTGGTTCGCGACCGCTGCCGCGCATTCGCCGCGTCCTTTGCCGCCGCGCAGATCGAGATCGAATTGGCACACATCGATGCGGTGCACATCGAACGTGGCGATCAGAAGCGCCTGTCGCAACTGATCGACAATCTGCTCGCCAACGCCGAGCGATACACGCAGGCGCCGGGTCGGGTGCGCGTGACGCTGCAGACGGCGCCGGTGCGCTTATGCATCGAGAACACGCCGCCGGGTGTGGACGCGTCTTTGCATGAACGCATCTTCGAGCCGTTGTTCCGCACCGAAGGTTCCAGAAGCCGCGAGCGCGGCGGCGCTGGACTGGGTTTGGCCATCGCGCGGCGCATCGCGCAGGCCCACGGCGCACGCCTCTATGCCGATCATTCCGCTTTGGGTGGATTGGCGGTGCATCTGGAATGGCCGACATGACTCTGCACGGCATGCGCGTAGCGATCGTTGAGGACGAAGCAAAGTTGGCCACCGTGCTGCGCGATTATCTGATTCGCGACGGCGCCGATGTGGCGATCTACGGCAACGGCAGCGAAGCGCTGGACGCGCTGTTGCCCGCGCCCCCGGATCTGGTGCTCCTGGATTTGATGCTGCCCGGTACCGATGGCATGAGCGTGTGCCGCGCGCTACGCGAGGTTTCCACGGTGCCCATCATCATGCTGACGGCGCGTGTGGAAGAGATCGATCGCTTGCTGGGCCTGGAAATCGGCGCCGACGATTATCTGTGCAAACCGTGCTCGCCGCGCGAAGTGCTGGCACGCGTGCGCGCACAGTGGCGCCGTCGCAACTGGCACAGCGCGCCGCCGCCCAAAGACGGGCTGGTGCTCGACGAAGAACGCTTCGAAGCGCGCTGGCGCGGCCAGCGCCTGGACGTCACGCCCGTCGAGTTCCGGCTGCTGCGCGCGCTCAGCGCCAAGCCCGGCCGCGTGTATTCGCGCGCACAACTGCTGGAGCACCTGTATCTCGATCATCGCGTCGTCAGCGACCGCACCGTCGACAGCCACGTCAAGAATCTGCGCCGCAAGCTCGAAGACACCGGCGTCGATCCCATTGTTTCGGTGTATGGCGTCGGCTACAAGTATGATCCGTCAACGAGCGACTCCGAGCGCGAGAAATAGCCGGCATGACGGGCTTGCAAAGCGGTCGGCCGGGATTGTGGAGTTAGGTTGGTTGCCGGCGAGCGCAGGCAACCATGCTCGCCAGTTTGAGGTTAAGCCTCGCAACAAAAAGGGTGCACCATGCTGCTGATGATCGACAACTACGACAGCTTCACCTACAACCTCGTGCAGTACCTGAGCGAGCTGGGTGAGGACGTGCGCGTATTTCGCAACGATGCGCTGTCGATCGCCGACATCGAGCGCCTGCGGCCGGATCGCATCGTCATCTCGCCGGGCCCGTGCACGCCCAACGAGGCGGGTGTTTCCTTAGACGTCGTGCGCCAATTGCAGGGACGGTTTCCAATCCTCGGCGTGTGCCTGGGTCACCAGGCCATCGGGCAGGCCTTCGGCGGCGAAGTCGTGCGCGCGCGCAAGGTCATGCACGGCAAAACCTCGCTCATGCACCACAGCAATGTTGGCGTATTTGCCGGCTTGCCCAATCCGTTTGAGGCCACGCGTTACCACTCCTTGATCGTGCGCAAAGAGAGCTTGCCCGCGTGCCTTGAGATGACCGCGTGGACCGCCGATGAGCACGGTGCGCCCGATGAAATCATGGGCCTGCGCCACCGCGAGCTGGCTATCGAAGGCGTGCAGTTTCACCCCGAGTCGATCCTCACCGCGTGCGGCAAACAGTTGCTGGCGAATTTCGTGGGCTCAGCAGGCGCCGTCCGCAAAGTGGCGTGAACCGAGTGCCGCAATAACGCGGCGCGAACGCAAATTCAGCGGTGGCCTTCAGGCGCCATCATTCTCGCCGCCGATAGGCGACTTTTTCTTTTCCGTGCCAGTGATCCAGATAGATACTGGTAACGCACCTGAGTCGACAATGACCGGAGGGACACGGCCATTTCCCAGGCAAGCAGCCGGAACGATTGGCCTGCGTCGTTAGCTCCGTCTGCTCGATACCCCTGAGCTTCATCAGTCCGCGAGAAATTAGGTTTGCTATTGGCCGCTGGCAGGAGCCGAGACAAGCCATCTGCGCGTGCGCTTGCGACTAGACGACATCGCGGCGTAGGCTTGTTGTCGTCTATTTTTAGTTAGACGGCATGGAGAGCACCGTGCAACCTGAAGAGCCATCGCTGAGCCGAGAACAGATTCAATCTGAGGTCTCTGAGCGTCTTAAGAAGTACGAGAACCTCAACTTCTTCGAGCAGTTCGCGATGTTCATGGGGTTAGCCCAGGCCTTCGAGATCAGCCTCAAGCAACTCCTTAGTCGCAAGTACGGCGTCGACTTTGAGAGTCTTGAGCGCACCACCCTCGGGCAAGTGACAAGACAGCTGAAAGATCGCGGGCTTCGCCCAGATTTCATCGCGCTCTTGGAGAGCGTCGTCGGCTACCGCAATCACATCGCTCATTCGCTGCTCGCCAATCAAATCATGCTTCAATCGCTCGGTGCGGGAGATGCACGCTTTGAGCGCCGGGAGCTGAAGAAAGGAATATTTGAACTGGAACAGCTCTGGTTTCTCTATGAGTGGACGGAGGAGCATGATGCTTGGGGCTAAGGGCCTGCCGTCTAACGAATAGGGATAGATCGCGCGAAGCCGCGATCTTATCCCGGGTTGAACAAGCCCGGTCTCGCAGGTTGGTGTCATCTTTATAGGGGAAAGATCCTCGCGCTTTGGCTGTTGTCTG
>JALHMG010000069.1 GCA_022844135.1 Lysobacterales bacterium | reverse complement strand
GAGCATCGCGCGCTGCGCGCGCAAACGATGCCCCTCTCCCATTTCGACGACGAGCAACGAAGAGTCCGGCGCAAAGAACGAGCGAGGGTGAGGCGGGATTTTGCGCCGCATGCGGCGCGCCGCCGAACGCCAGCGCATGGATGCGCTGGCCGGAGGAGCGAAGCAGGAAGCGCAGCCGTGTTAGCGAGGAAATGGCAGCGAACACTCTGTCAGTACGACCAACTCGATGATTTCCACGCTGTAACAACGAAACTAAGCCATTTCATTGCGACCTCATGAAATATGCGGGCTAGCGCGATCGAACACGCCGCCGGCCACACGCCCAATGCCTTGCGGATCGCCGCTGGCGCCGATACCTGAGCCTGCGTAGTAATCCGACTGACGCTTCGCATGTTGCGATTACCAGTGTAACGAATCGCCAGGTAATCCTCCGGCCTCGCGCCCGCAAGCCGCAGCTATGTGACACGACGTGGGCTCAATCTCGGTCGATTTCCGCCTGGCAACTTGATACGGCTTTACCCGCGATGGCCAACTGCGCCCATGCGCCTTGCTCAGCTGTTGCCTGGTTGCAATCTCCCTGTTGGCAACCCGGCCAGGCGGCTTGTAGCGCCTCTTTGGCTTCGTCCTGATAGCCCAACCGATCTGCGGTACATGCGAGCGACAGGAGCATCAAAGCGGACGGATTGCGATCTTGCTTCTTGGCAAGGCGATAGTGCTGCAGCGCTTTCGGATCGTTGCTCAGTTTGCGCTCGTAGAAGCGGCCCAGTTCGTACTGCCCATAAGACCAATGTGGCGATATCTCCACTGCGCGCTCCATCCACTTCAGGGCTGAGGTTAAGTCGCCCAATTGTTCGTGCGCGGCGCCGCCCCAGAACCACGCCATAGAGTTTTCGGGGTCGATCGCAAAAAGCGCCTCGGCGCCTGCGATAGCTTCTCTGTATCGCTTCACCCAAACCAGGCTCTTGACATACGGTTCGAGGAGATGAGCGTGGTCGGGAAACTTCTTTAGTGCTTGAGCGAGTACCTCAAACCCCTGCTGCGGCTGGCCCTGGTAATCCAGCGCCGGCGCTAGCGAGGCAGCGATATCGGGATCGAAATCCGCGTCCAACGACTGCCGAAAGTAAGTCGTGGCTGATACGTAATCGCGACGTTCGCGGGCAATAATGGCGCGCATCTCGAGGGTCCATCCCGGCCAGAATTGCCGCCCTTCGAGTATCACCAGTTCCTTCTCGGCTTCTTCCAACCGCTGGAGTTCGACCAGCGCGATGGCGCGCAAGCGCCGAGCGTAGTTGAGATCGCCCTTTTCCAGCGCGGAATCTGCCCGAGCGAGAGCCTCGTTGAACTCCTCGTTCTCAGCATGTTGATCGCCGTACACGTAATCGACCATGCCGCGAAAGGCTCGCAGACGAGCGTCTTTGGGCTCGTGCTCGCGAGCTAGCTGTGCAGTCCGTTCGACAGCCGACAGGGAACCGCCCCATTTGGGAGCTTGGCGAAAAAGGTGGGCCCAGCGAATTGCGTAGGAATGCGGAGCCACCGCGAGGCCAGCAGTTGCGCGCTTCTCAGCTTCTTCTGGGGTATGTGCTGCCTCTATCAGCCACGTATGCGTGATTGTGAAGTTCGGATCGATCGTAAGCGCCAGTAGCAGGTCGCGTTCTGCACGTTGGTTATTGTCGATGCGCCGCGCGCGTTGCGCAGCTGATGGTGTGTGCGAGCGATAGTGCTCCGCATACTGGCGAAAGTGACGGCCGCGAGTGGCTAGCGCATAAGCGGAATTCGGCATCGCCGCGACCCATGCATCGTGAAGCGCCGTCAATGCGGGATCGCCATTGCCGGCGAAGAGCATCGACTCGTAAAGCGTGCCGTCCGAGCACGCGCCCGAATCAACATTCTGGCGGAACTCGCTAATCGAATCATCGAGCCTTTGCCACTCGCCTTTGCGAAAGAGGTCTGAAAAAGCGATGCGTTGCGGCATGCACGGCGCCGCCGACGCTTCGGACCAGGCGAGAACTGCTAAGCACAAAACCAGAAGTCTTTTCATAGCCGTCGCAGCTCCATAGTGCGCAATCAACATTAGCGCAGATCAGGTGGTGACGGGAGGCGTCCATCTTCGGATGTCGAGCGCCGGACGCCGAAGGAGCGCACGACAATGTTGGGTACATTTCGGATCGAACGCGTGTCCCAGTTCCAGCGTGTCAATGTGCTGTTGCAGGAGAGTTCCTCGTCGGAATCGGGCGACTCTGATCGCGCTCTCTCGGATTTGCTTCCACGCTGGCGACCAATCGCCAATCATCGGCGCCGACACCTCTGCACGGGATGGAGATCAACGTGTGCCGGCGCCGCAGCAAGAGCTGCTTCGTCGTCGACAATGTAGTATCTGCACGCAGCAAGCTCGCGCACTGTGGATGAGCGCCGTACGCAGACCACGATCGCCATCGGCCTCATTGCAGCTTTGCACGGAGCTCTTTTCCCCTCGTTTCACTTGCGTTTTCTGAGGCGATCCGACAACTTCGCCCAGACTTCACCGACGCCGGCCCATTCTTGCCGGCTTTTAGCGCTACCCCCGCAGGCCTTGCGCCCGGTTCCTGCGGCCAATCTTGGATCGCCCTGGGAGGTTGAACGATGAACAAGAACTTGAAATGGGTTGCTTTGGCGATATCGGGCCTGAGCGTCTCGTCGGCTTGGGCAACTGAGTCGCTCGATGCGTTGTTGGCAGACGTGAGCATGGTGCCGGAGTTTCGCCTGGAGCCTCTGGATACGGACAAACTGGCGGAAGAAGACGCACGCAGTGATTTGACGCCTGGCCCGTTTCGATTCGCGATCGCCAGGAAGGCAGACTTGTCGCCAGGCAACGCTGGCGTGTGGCGGGAGCTGGCCGATGGCCGTTGGCAATGGCGCATGCTTTTCGACTCTGACGATGCGGCGCATCTCAACTTCGGTTTCAGCAAGTTCTTCCTGCCACCGAGCGCTGAACTGCAGTTCATTTCCATCGATGGAAAGTTCGGCATTGGGCCGTTCGGCGCCGAGCGCAACAACAAAGCCGGTGTGTTTTTCTCGCCCGTCGTTTTGGGCCGCGACAGCATGATCGTGCTCACCGTCGACGGCGACGAGAAATCTGCGGTGGCGCTGCACCTGACGCAGGTCAATCAGGGCTATCGAGGTTTCGGCACCAAGTCCAAGGCGTGCAAATCGGGCTCGTGCAATACAGACGTCGCCTGCCTGCCGGCCGGGAATCCATGGAATGAGCCGCGCCGTTCGGTCGGCGCGATTACTCGCGGTGGCGTGGACAATTGTTCGGGCTCGTTGTTGAACAACACGTCGGGCAATCGCGACTTGCTATTCGCCAGCGCCACGCACTGTGGATTGACCGCCACCTCCGCGCCGACCGTCGTCGTCTATTGGAATTACGAATTTGCGACTTGCCGCACGCCGGGCAGTACCGCGAGCGGTGCCGCCCCTGGGCCCAAACCGACCGATGTCTGGAATATCCAAAGCGGTGCGACTTTTGTCGCTGCCACGACCAATCCGTTTGCCGGAGGCGCCCCGGTGACATCGTCCGACTTCACGCTGCTGCGCTTGAACGGAACTGCAGATCCGCGCGCCAATTTGTTTTGGTCCGGCTGGGATCGCAGCACCACACCGGCAGCGTGCGCCAGGAGCGGCGGACCTGACAGCTCAGAGGGCTTGTGCGCTTCGATTCATCATCCAGGGGTGGACGAGAAGCGCATAAGTTTCGTCCAACAGAATTTCCAGATCGGCAATATCGCCGCAGCGCAGAACGTACACTGGCGCTCGGACTGGACGTTCACGCCGGCCTTCCCCACCATTCCAGCGCCGTTCCCGTCCACGACGATCAGCATCACCGAAGGCGGCTCTTCGGGCTCGCCGCTGTATAACGCCGAACGACGCCTTGTGGGTGTGCTCTCGGGTGGCCCGTCCTCATGCACCGCCGTCAACAAGTGGGATTTCTACGGCGCTTTGTTCCACGCCTGGGATGGCGTCGCGGGTGCAACGTCGACGCAGCGTATGCGCGATCACTTGGACCCCATTGGTGCCAATCCGCTGTTCATCAATGGTATCGGCATGCCCGGGGACGACGTGTTTGCGAACGGTTTCGAAGCCGGCCCTTAGCAGGCGGTTGATAAAAAGCCTGCAGGTGCGAACCATGGAGGGTTCGCACGACCGAATTTACTCAAAGCCGTTGCGAAAGCCCTCTTGTGGAAGCTCGTAGGCGCCGATGTCATAGGCGCCACCCTGCGGGCGGGAGACGGCGTCGAAGTCCTTCAGCGGCAAGCCGAAGGGTGCGGTCGTGTGACCCGCGTTGACCAGAGGTGAGTTGGCGGTAGGTGCGTAGTAGGTGCTGGAGAAAAACTGCGGATTGGCGGCACTGTTGTTCGACAGGACCATGGACGGTGGGAAGTCGTTACGGCGGCCGATGACGTTGCTGCGGGCAAAGCCTGCGATATCCGTATTGAAACGGACGTCGAGATCATCCGAATCGCCATTGAAATAGACGACGTTGTTGATCAGGTACACCAGGTTTGAGCCTGCCAGGCGTCCGACTTGCATGCCTGCAATGGCGCCTGGCGTCGCAAAGGTGGTCCGGTTGTAGACAATGGTGTTGTGGGTCGCCTGTAGCACCGCGTTTGGTCCAGCAGCAAGGGCCAGAGCGCCGGCGCCACACTCATTGTTATGGATCAGCGAATTGCTGAGGTTTAGGCTCGCCGTATGCAGATTGACCGACACCGCACATCCCGCGGCTGGCCCGATGCAGTCCGTGAACTCGTTATGGAGAAGGTTTACACGTCCGGTGACTTGGGCCGGGATTTGGACTCCCAGACATGCAGCATTGTTGGTGAGTGAGCGCCCGCGTCTGAAGCTCAGCTGTCGGATGGTGATCTCGGGATCGCCGGCGCCGACCAGGATGTCCATCAGGCGTTCGCCGAAAGGCGGGGGAAGGATCGTCGCTTGAGGTTGACTGTCTGGCAAACCGCCCGCGCATCCCGGTGCATAGCCTCCAGTGATGGTGAGGCCAGTATCATCTCGGATCGTGATCGCCGCTTCGTCCACGCCGGTGGACGACTGCAAGTCGTAGACGCCGGCCACTATCCTGATCTCGCTGGCGCTGAGGGATAAACGCGCCGCGCTAATGGCGTTGTGGAGCTGGCTCACACTCGCGACGCAGTACAACTCTGCGGCGGCGGGGGTGGCAAGAGCGAGCAGCGACGCAGTTAGGACGGTACGAATCATTGCAATGGCCTGGCATCGGGGACAGATCCGAGGAACGAGATTTGTCGCCGAAGCCGGACATGAAGATCTGGCATTCAACGACCACATCGACAGCCGCGCGGGCATCGCGGCGATGCGTACTCAGATCGGCTTGTTGCGCGCACAGAGGGCCTGATTCGCGAGCAAGCCGGCGCATGGCCGGACTTGCTACGCTGTAAACCAATCGTCTGCGTATCCGCCACTTTAGCCGCGACCTTCCTTGGCCGCAGTGGGATAACTAATAGCCTCAGTAAGACAAGCGATTGTACTGGCGCAAAGGACGAGACCAGCCCTGGAGTTGAACTGCGGCCGTCATCGCGTTCGGATTGGCAGGGTTGAACGAAATCTGGACAGTTCCGATATCGGTCACCGTCAAGTTCGGATGTGTCCCCTGGCAATTCGGGCACAAACCTCCCGTATAACGAAAAACAGGCGCAGATTGGGCATTCGAGAATCTCCCCTGCGCAAGCGCCCAGACGGGATTGCCACCGCCATCGTAGTAGTAGATCGTCGTGAACATCTCGGACGCCCCTGTCAAAGTACTGCCAATCCCCCAAGCGGGATCTTGCGAGTCCCCGAGAGCCCACATTCCTGTTTGGGTCTCCGGACTCGCTCCTTTTAGAAGATCGAGATACTCTGTTTTGTCCCACGTTTGTCCAGGCGTCGATGTGTCATGGAAATCAAAACTCCAATACGCTTCGTTGGTGGCTGCGAGCCTCAGTTCGGCACGGCCAACCGTTTCATTGCGAGATTGGCTGCCGACCCGATAGTATTTGCGGATAGTCGTTTCGAACCGCCCATTAACCACAGGGGCCTCATCCAAGTAATACCAAATAGGCTGGCCAGCTTGGTACGTATACCAGACGCCATAGTAATTAGAATTTGGGGCGCGTCGCAGATCGATGCCCGAGCCCGATCGCAACCTGTTGTACCACAGTCCCGGCGTTAGGTTACCCGAGAGCAATGGCAGAGGCAGTTGCCGCAGATAAACATTGTCGATCCAGGAGAATTGGCGACATGAGCCGTCGAACTCGTTGGCGGTTGAGGTGCTGGAGAAAGCCAGCCTGACGTCAAGGCCAGACAGTCTCTCCATGCCGATGACGGTATTCCATACTCCAGGGCGTTCGGTTCGATTCGGGTGATTAAAGCTAAAAAGAACTCTTCCGGTATTTGGGTCATATCCGGTCACGCCGATAGTCGTCGCATCGGATCCGAAGTTCGCGAAAGTCCTGTCCGAAGGCAGCCAATCAAAAGTCAATTGAGTGCCAGGGAGTATCCGCAAATCTTGCCAAAGATGCCCGCGGCCTGCGCAATTTTGAGGTCTTGCGGTTGCGGCGGGCATGCCAGACGGTGGTGGAGCGCCACGATTGGCTACGACCCAAGTCTGCGAGCCGGGAATGATTGGAAAAAAAGTGGAAGTGTAGCTGGCAGACCAGCCGGTTATTCCTTGTGAGAAGTCGCTGTTGACGAATTGAGTCCGAGGTGGTGCGGCGCTAAGCGATCTAGTTCCTCCTCGTTGACCAGTGCATTCGCTGCAAGATTGGTCGATCGCAGTGAACGGGGGGAATTGGTTGGAATATGTCACCTCGTCTATATTTCCGAAGTCTAAGCCGCTATTGACGATTGCAGGGACCACCTCATGTGTAAATGAAAGGTCGATCGGATCGGTGGCCATTGCTTGTTGAGCAGCAATGGTCAACATCAGGAAAAGCGTTTTTCTGGTCATTAGTTTTCTCGTTTAGTTGGAAGCGATCGCTCCGTCGCAGCTAAAAACGCGTCCATGTTAGAAAAAGCGGACCAGAACCGGTTGGTTTCCATTCATTTTAGGGATGTCGGCGAACTCATTGATGACCGAGACGTGCGCGGTGACTGCAGGCAAAAAGCCCAGCCACAGGCCGGACGGATTTACTCAAAGCCGTTGCGAAAGCCTTCTTGCGGAAGCTCGAAGGCGCAGATGTCGAAGCCGAAACCCGACGGGCGGGCGACGCCGTCGAAGTCATTCAGCGGCAAGCCGAAGGGTGCGTTCGTGTGAGCTGTGTTGACCAAAGGTGGTGGGTGCGTAGCTGCGGGAGAAGAATTGCGGATTGGCGGCACTGTTGTTCGACAGGATCAGCATCAGCGCCTAGCCCGGATATTTCATGAGGGAACGCGGAAGATCGCGAAGGGCTTTGCGCCGGAATCGAGGCGCGAGGAGGAGGAATGGTTGTTCCATTGGGACGACGAGCAACGAAGAGTCCGGCGCAAAGAACGAGCGAGGGCCGTGTTAGCGAGGAAATGGCAGCGAACACTTTGTCAGTACGACCAACTCGATGATTTCCGGGCTGTAACAACGAAACTAAGCCATTTCATCGCGACCTCATGAAATATGCGGGCTAGAACTCCAAATCGGATTGGCGCTCTGACCCGCTGCAACGCTGCTCGGCTGTGTCGCGCGCGCTTGATCGATCAGCAACCGAAAACACCACCGGATCCCGCGCCGATATCCGCTGCGCCGCGATTTGCTTCAGCACCGGATGCACCGCGCTCATCAAAGTCGATTCGGCCGCCGAATCCCCGGCCCGCCATTGCGCCAACAACTGCGTCACGTCGCTTGGATTCGGCAACATGTCGCCTTAGACGATTGGGTCCCACAGACCTTCCCCATAGCTACCAGCGTCGCGCAGCGTCGGCAGCAGCTGTCCGTTCCGGCGCCGGTCGCGTTCTGCGGCAGATCGATGCAAATGGCGTCGTCACCGACTTCTCTTACCATCCGCGAGGTTGGCTCGCGAGCACCACAGTGCGCGAATTGCCGAACGGGGCGCCGCACGCTAACGACGCCACGACGTCGCTGGAATACGAGCCCTATGGCGAGATCAAGCGCGTTATCGAAGCGGACGGAGTGGGGCTCGAATATTGTCGCGACGCAGCGCATCGGATTACGGCGATGGTTGCGACGACCTCGTCGGCGCCCAGCCGCTGCGTCAACGGCACCGCCGCGGGCGGCACCGAAGCTGTGATTTACACCCTCGATCATGGCGGCAATCGCATAAAGGAAGAAATTCGGGATGCATCGGGAACGGTGCGCCGGTTGATCGCACGCCAGTTCAACCAGATAGGCCAACTGCGCAGCCTGATTGCGGCACCCTATGCAGCTCAAGCCAACCTCGACAATCCGAGCGTCAAAAAGACGACGTTGACGTACGACGCTCAGGGCAATGCCGACCTCACCACCGACCCTTTGGGCCGAGTCAGCGATCAGGATTTCGATCCGCTCAATCGTCTGTTGCAGTCGATTCAAGACAAAGACACGCCCAGCAACTCTGGCGAAGTGAACGCAACAATCAAGTACGAATACAACGCGCGCGACCAACTACGCAAAGTGACCGATCCGAAAAATCTGCAGACGGAGTACATCTACGATGGCTTGAGCAACCAAACGAGGCTGTCCCTCAGATCGGCTTGTTGCGCGCACAGAGGGCCTGATTCGCGAGCAAGCCGGCGCATGGCCGGACTTGCTACGCTGTAAACCAATCGACGGCGATTCCCCAGCGAACGTCGGCGATTGGCATGAGCGGCGGATCGGACTTGCTTGGATTGTTGCCTAAGTTCTCGGCACGTTCTGGACGATCGTGTGATTGCTGCTGTCGATGCCGGCGCGAACTGGACTGAGATCGATAGTTGCTATCGCCGCAGCAAGAGCTGCCTCGTCGTCGAGCAGCTGACATCGTTGATGTTTGATGGAGGCGCCCTGGGCCGCGACGGTCCGCACGCTGTCACGTGCGGGCCGTCTTGCCGCGATGGATGTTCAGGGCAGCAGGGTTGCTTCGAAGCCGTTTGCGAACACCGCGTCGGGTCGCGCCTCTTCCGTCGATGTGCGGCACTCGGAGAACTCGCTGGTGTCGCCCAAGGGACTGGTCGCGGTGGCGGTGATCGCTGTGCCGGGGACGACGTCGATCTCGGAGACGAAGGTTGAGAAGCCGGTGGTGCAATTGCCTGCTGTGCAGGCCAGGCAGATGCCGCCCTGCGGCGGGCAATAGGTCTCGTTGGGGATCGTCACGTTGATCGCGCCGATCAGGCGTGCGCCCTCGCCGTGGCTGTTCGCATCGCAGCTGGTCGACGTGTAGAACTCGATCCGGTAAGGCCCGCCGAAGACCGAGCGTAGCGTGCCGCGGATTTCGACCGGCCGCCCCACGGGAATGATGCCGCTGGTGCGGCGCATCGCCGACTGGATGAGCGGAAAGTTCTGGCCGCGATTGGCGACGCAGCCGCTCGGACTGACGCAGACCTGGGGATCGTTGTCATTGGCGCTGACGCCATTGGCGCCCAGGTCCACGCCCAGCGCGTCGTTGCGCGCAATGCGATTGGCCGTGATGCGATTGCGACCGCCGGCATCGGTGAAGATGCGGATGCCATCGTCGCCGTTGCGACCGACGCGATTGTCCGGGCCGATCTGATTGCCATGCGCGTCGTTCTGGACCATCACGCCCATGCGACCGTTCGTGGCCACAAGGTTCAGCGCGCCGAGGCCGCCGCCGATGTCGTTGTCGCTGATCTTGTTGCCGGTGGCGCTCGCGCCGGACAGCAGCACGCCATCGACGGTGTTGCCGGCGATCAGGTTGCCCTGGATCAGATTGTCAGCGCCGTTGATGCGGATGCCGGTGCCGTTGGGCAAGGCCGATTGGCCGTTCTTGTCGAGGCCGATCAGGTTGTTGATGACGCTGTTGCCGCTGCCGCCGCCGCCCAGAAAAGTGGCCAGAAGCACGCCGACATCGCTGGCGCCGCCGATCAGGTTGCGCGCGCGCGGCTCGTTGCCGCCGATCACGCTGCGCTCGCCGCCGACGATGCCGATGGCCTGCTGGTTGCCGCTCAGGTTCAGCCCGCCGATACCTCCAACGCGACCCCCGAATTGGTTGCCGTGAATGCGGTGATCCGAGCCGAAAGGCAAGCCGATGGCGAGCGCAAAGCCTTCGAAGGCGAGGCCACGTACGCTGACCGCACCGCTGCCGATGGCGGCGCTCGATTCGATCCCGATCCCGCTGCCGGGCCCGCGCAAGACCACGCAGGGCGATGCATTCCAGCCGTAACCCTCGGCGGTGTTCTGCACCGACCCGGGCTGCGACCAGCCGTCGATCTGCACCTCGTCGCTGACCTGCAGGCTGGAGGGGACGTTGATGACGCGCGGACAGGCGCCGGCAAGATTGAAACGCACGTAGTTGTAGCCGGGCTCCGCGTTGGCCTGCGCGATCGCCCAGCTCAAGGACCCGACGCCGCTGCTCGCGGTGTTGACCACGGTGTAGATGCCGGTGCCGTCGATGAGTGCCTCGCGTGCGCCGCGGTCGACCTGGGCGCCGATCACGCGCTCAGCGCCGGTCTGATCGAGGGCCGGCAGTCCGCCGGGCACGTTGGGCGTGCCGGTGTTACGCATGGCTGAGCCGACGGTCGGGGTGAAGTTGGCGTCGAGCGCGGCAGCGGCTGTGGTGTTGTTGGCGGAAGAGGGCGACAAAAAGCCGCCGTCTCCGAAACTCAAGGCATCGTAACGATTGTTTCGCGACAGCAGCGCGTGGCCGCGCACGAGTAGTTCGGTACTGGTTGAGTCGAAGATCGAGTTGAAGACACGGCTCACTCGGCAGCATGCTTGCAGTTCGACCGACCGACCCAGAAAGGTGCTTTGGCTGATCTGCAGCTCGGGCAGGATTTCGCGGTCGAGATCGAACAATCCGATGTAAACCGGCGTGCTATTTGCCAGAACGTTCTCGAACACGACCTGGTGGCAGAGCGAAAGGATGGAAAGCGAAGTCGACTGAATTCTCAGGCGGCGCAGATTGAAACTCGGAGTGGCTCCGATGCATTCGTCGGGTCCTTCAGTGGAATCCAGTACCAATGGCACTCCCACCAATGCCAGACCGCTCAGTGAAACGTCGCCCGTCAGCGTAAGAGCCTTCATGATGCGCCCCGCTTCGCCGAACAACGTGGTCGCGCCGTCTGCATCGTTGCGGCTGCTGCAGTCGGCGTTGTAGCCGCCGCGCAGAGTCAGCTTGCCTGCGGGGACCACGAACTCGGTCCAGGGTTCGTAGAGCAGATCGGCATTGATTTCGTAGGTGCCGGCCCTGAGCTTGATGGTGGAGTCGGTGCCGTCGACTTCCGCACTGTCGAGCGCGGCCTGAAGTTCTGCGGGCGAACCGACGCAGTAGTCGGCAGATTGAGCCGGGCTGGCGCACACGGCGCACAGGATCATGTACAAGACGAATCGCATGGCGGGTTCCGGGATGGAATGGCAATCCTCTCTACGGGAAACGCCTCGATTCGGGTCCATGGCCGCTGCCGGATCCAGCGTGCGTCGGTGTGCGGGCGTCGAAAACAGACCGTCGATCGGCGCGCCGGCTGGTGGCGTGTTCGCACTATCCGCAATCAGCGAGGAGTCGGCTTGATGCGTGGTCGGTCATTCTGTGGCTACTACCGTTCCGCCCGTAGCTGGCGCAAAAACAGCCAGCCGCGGAGCACGGCGGATGCACCGGCGCGAGGGTCGAGCAGGGCGGCGAGTTTGATCAGCCCCAGGCGCTCGGCCTGGCCTTGGAGTGCGGCGATATCGGCGTGACGTCGCTGGGTACAGCCGCGCTCGGCGCAGGCCTGCAGCGTTCCGCGCAAGCGCAGTAGCGCAGGCGATTCCATTGCCGTCGTCGCGGCTGGCGGGCTGGTTGCAACCGTTTCTGTCGATCCCCGATCGAAGTAGGGCGTGCCGGCTCGCCAGAGCGCCGATTCGGCTTGCAGCCAGCCCAGCGGTTCGAGGTCGGCGCCGCGCCGTCGCACCACGATCAGGCCCGCTGTGGCGTGTGCCGAATAGCGCTCGAATGCGGCAATCGCGCGCGAATGCAACGCCGAGTACTGCAGCGTGAGGGTTAGCGGAGCGTCGTGTCGGTCGAAAAGCGCCCAATGCAGAACCTGACGGTGCCGGTCGAATTGAGCTGGCAACCAGCGCGATGGTCTCAGTACATGAAAGCGATCCGCGCGAGCGCGCAGGATCGACGCGCACACTGTGTCCGCCAGCTCGCTCCAGTCGTCGATTGCCGGCAATGCCGGATGGCCGATGGCCAACGGCTGCGCGCTATCGACGATGCTGTCGTCGCTGGCTGACAATCGGTCGTCGGCGCGCCGCACCTGGCCAACGCGCATAGCGGTGCCAAGCGTTGCGCGTGGACAGGCCATGCCGCGCCAGGGTCCGCCTTGATCGAAACGCGCGATCGGATCGAAGAGTGCGCTCGCTGCGCGCGCATCGGTCAAGGTCAGGAATTCGTCATCGTCCGGCGCGTAGAACAATACCGTCAGACCCTTGAAGCCCGAGGCGGTCGCAAACGGCCACGCGGCGAGCCCGACCAACTGCAGGGCATCCGACTCTTCATAGCTGCGGCGCGCATTGCCAAGCAGCCCGCGATCTGGTCGACCAACGCCGATCGCATGCTGCAGCGCCTCGGCAAGACCGAAAGCCAAGGCCAGATCGTCGAGCAAATCCTCGCTATCGCTGTGCGCCAGCCGCGCGCAACTGGCTTCGATCTGATCCGCGCAGCGCCGCATCGCTGCCGCGAGGCGAGCGCAGCCGAGCGCTTGCGCCCAACTGGCCAGCGTGTCCGCCTGCTGCTGCAGCGAAGGCGAGGGATGGGCGATGCCGATATCGACCAGGGCGCTGACAAATTCGGCGACCGCCGCCAGCATCCGCAGGCGCGCAGGTGCGTCGCTGGCACTCGGCGCCTCGTCGAGGATAGGCAGCGTTTGACCTTGCGCCCGCCGCAGCGCGAGCAGCGCCGCCACGGCGTACTTGTTCGCTGCGGTCGATGGCGGACGCACGATCATCTGGCGGAGATCGCTATCGAGGCACCGCAATTCGAAAGCCAGGCGCGGCAAGCGCAGCACCGGATAACGCTCGTCGCTCACGACAAAATCGCGATCCAGATCGAGATCGGCCGCGTAGTTCAGCGCCCAGCGAAAGCCGGCGGTGCCGGCATGCGCTTTGAGTTCGGCATCGCCAATGGCGAGCAGGGCGTCGTAACTCACCGTCGGTTCGGCCGGCGTCTGCGCCATCGCCTGCTGCTGCAACCAGATCAATGCCGCCAGGCGATGCTGGCAGGCGGTGGGCGCGCGACAGTTGCAGCGTGCCGATCGCGGGTCGTCGCTGGTGATTCGAACCTGTTGTCCGGCGAAGGCGATCGCGATCTCATCATCCAGGCTCAGGATCGACGGCGTCTCCTGCTCCAGATCCTTGAGCGCGCGCCGATACAAACCGCGATTCGCCAGGGCGACCATGGCCGACTCGTCGTAGGCGCGTAAGCGCTCGTACAAGGCCGTCAGCCGATCCGGCGCAGCGTCACAAGCGCTGTCGCGACTCATGAGATCACCTTGACCAGCCAATCGGCCAGCTCGCGCGGCGTCAAGGCCGCGATCGGCATGCCGAGCGCCGTCAGGCGGCCTGCGATCTCGCGATCGAATTGGGCGTCGCCGTCCGCCAGCGATGACAGGCCGAGCAGCCGCACGCGATCCGCCGCCAGCTGCTGGACGATTTTGAGCAGCGCGCTCAACGGGCCGCCCTCGCAGAAATCGCTGATCAGGATCAGCACGGTGCGCTGCGGTCGCTCGATGCGCCCGGCGCAATAGCGCAGCGCCTTGGCGATGTCGGTGCCGCCGCCCAGCTGCGCGCGCATCAGCACTTCCGTGGGGTCATCGACGTAGGCGCTCAAATCGACGACGCTGGTATCGAACAGCACCAGGCGGACCCGTAAGCTCGGCAGCGCGCACAGGACCGAGGCGAGCACCGCACTGTGGATCACGTTGTCCGCCATGCTGCCGCTCTGGTCGACGCACAAAAACAGATCCCAGGGCAGGCGCCGCGCGTTGCGATCGAAAAACCGCGCGCGCTCGATGACGAGTTGCTGGCGTTGCCGATCGTAGTGCTTGAGGTTGCGCCGAATGGTGCCGCGCGCGTCGAAGTTCTGCGCCACCGACAGCGGCGACTCGCGCAGACGATTGCGCCGTCCGGCCAAGGTGCGGCGCAGTTCGTGGTCGAAGCGGCGACGCAGTTGCAGCACCACCTGGCGAACAATGCGCCGCACGGTGGCCAGTACCGCCGGCTTCAGATGGGAGCGAACGCTGAGCAGCGCGCGCAGCAGCGCCTGATTGGCTTCGAGCTTTTCCAGCACCTCCGGATCGGCGAGCAGTTCGGTGAGCCGATAGCGCTCCAGCGCATGTGCCTCAATGATCTCGACCGTCTCGCGCGGAAATAACTCGCGCACTTTGTCGAGCCACGCGACGGCGGTCAGTTGCGAGGCGTCGAGCGAACCAGGTTGCAGCTGCCGGATGCCGCGGCCGCCATCGCGCTGGTACTCGCGCTGATACAAAAACCCTAGCGCTTCGTCCCATTCGGCGGCGGTGCCGTCCAGCGCGCCGAGCCGCGCATCGGCATAGTGACCCAACACCAGCCGCCAGCGTTGCGCGCTCATGCCGTCCACCAGTGGCCCAGTCCGTCTGCGCTCAGGCGTTCGTAGGCCGCGAGATCGGCAGCCAGATGGCGCGCCAGCTCGTCGCTATCGCCGCCCACGGTCGGCAGCACATCGAAGCCGGTATGCGCGGAGACAGCAGCCGCAATCCGATCGGTCTCGTGCGGCGTGAGTTCGCAAAAGGCCAGGCGCAGCTCCGGCAGATAGCGAACAAAGCTCTGATCGTCCCAGCCGCGCAGCAGCGTATCCAGCGATTCGATCAAGACCGGTTCCTGCCAGGCAAGCTCCCGCGTCGCCCCGAGCAGACCGCGCAGGAAGGCCACAGCATCGGCGGCTTTCAGCGTGCCGGTCAGGTGTCCGCGCAGGCGCGCTTGCAGGGCCGCGACGTCGAGCGCGCCGCGGGCGTGCGCCAGCGCGACGGCGCAGCCCCGTACCAGCGCGCTGGGATGGCCATCGGCGAGGCCCAGCAGCGCCGCGTCGAGCAATGTGCGGTCGATCAGATCCGGCGAGAGGTCGGCGATGACACGCAATTCGATCAGCCCGGCGGCACAGGCGTCCGCATCGCCGCTGGCGCCGGGCAGTTGCGCCAGGTACAGCGCGCGCTGCCAGGCGCGCGTCAGCAACATCGGGAGCGCGGCCATGCTATCGCTGAGCGTTTCGCTGCGCGTCAGTCGATGCAAGCCGACCACCGCCTGCGCGAGCGACGGGAACGCGGCATCGTCGAGCAGCGCTTGCTGCACCAGCGACGACAAAGTGGGCAGGTCGCCCGCGATACCGGCCTGACACGCCTTTTCCAGCCAGCGTACCGCGCCTGCGGCGGAGCGCGCATCGCCGCTGGCGAGCGCTTTGTCGAGCTGGCGTGCGAAGGCTTCCCGGACCGCCTCGTCGAGCGTCGGGCCGTGAATCGACGCCTCGACGATCGCCGCTGCCGTCGCTGGCGTGTACTGGTATTGCCAGCGCTCGGTGGCGCGATGCAGATCCAGCGCCTGTGCGATCGACGGTCCCGACAGCTTGATCGCGAACGGGATGCCGAGCAGCAGGCTGGCGTGCAGCAATCGCGAGGTTTGCCGGTGCGATTCGCGGCGATAGAGTTGGAGCGTTGTTTGCCGCGCCTCGATGCCGTCCAGCTTCAGCCGGCAGCGCTGGGCGCGGGTCATGAAATCGCGCAACAGCGGCACGGTTCCCGCCTCGCGCGGCACCTGGCCCATCGCGCTGCCGGTCATCAACAGGTCGAGCGCGGAGAGGATCGCGCTGGCGTCCAGATCCTCGTCGCCCTGCAGGAAGTTGCTGCGGACGGCGTCGTGCAAGTCGACGGCGGCGATCGCGCCACGTTGGCGCAACGCGGCCAGGGTTTGCGCGTGAGCGAGCGCGTCGCGAACCATGGGCAAGGGCAAGGGCCGTCGTTGGCGCACGTGCTCGGCGAGCCGCAGCAGCAGCGAGAGCGCTTGTTGGGCTCGGATGCGGCGCAGCTGCCCGGACGTCAGCGGTGGCTTGCCGCGCAGCGTCGCAAACAACTGGTGATGCCAATTTGGCGCGCTCATGCCGGCCGCATAACCGTTCAGGCGATCGAGCCGCGGTTGGGAGAATGGAATCAACGCGGCACCGCTATCGCGCGATGCGCTGACCGCGATCGTCGGTCGTTCCAGTCCACTCGCTTGCTGCACGGCCAGCGCGTGGAAGCCGCCCAGCACCAGCAGAACCGGTCCGGCATCCGGCGCACGCCGATCCAGCGCCTGATGCAGTTCGAAGGCCATATGCGCCTCGCGCGCCAGGGTGCCATCGGCTTGAAGTTCGGCGGCGGAATAGTCGCTGCGCGCGAGTTCGCAGTACGCGAGGATGCGCGCCACGTGCTCAGACAGGCTCAATGAGGGCCCGGGAATCTCGAACAGGTGTTCCCAGAGTTCCTCCTGATCGCGGCAACCGAGGCGGGTGGCCAGCAACGATAAGTGGGCGCTGCGTTGCAGGTGCCGCTCGGTTTGCAGCGAATGCTCAGGGGCCGAGTCGCCGGCTCTCGCGGCATACGGCAAATCGACGAAGCGGCACGGGATGCCGTGCTCGGCGGCGAAACGCAGCGCCACCCACTCCGGCGAGCACTCGGCGAACGGGTAGTAGGCGGCGCGACGTGTGCCATCGCGGCCGATGTCGTAAGCGTAAATCGCCAGCGGCGGGCGCGATTCGGGATGCGCGAGCGCGGGCAGCAGCGCCGCGAAGTCCGCCGGTCCTTCGATGAGAATCTCCGCTGGCCGCCGATCGCGCAGCAGCGTGAGCAGCTGGCAGGCGCAAGCCGGGCTGTGGTGCCGAATCGGAAATACGATCGCAGGCTCGCCGATCAGCGCGCGCGCCTGCTGGCGATAGTCGGGCAGCCCGTTCGCCATGCCGAGCGGTTACAGCTCGGCGCGTGCCGCGAGGAATTGGCGCCACGGCGCTTGCTTCTCCGCGCGCACTTTGACTACCACGTCGAAATAGTGCTGCAGTTTGGCGCCATCGGCGGGCTCGTCCTTGAGCACCGTGCCGATCAATTGCCGGCCGATATGCCCGCCATGCAACTCGCCGTCGCCGAAATAGTAAGCGTCGAGCGCCGCCGCATAACCGACCGCCACCGCCTCGGCGGAGGACATCACGGCGGTCGGTTTTTCGATGGCGATGCCTTCGGCGGTGACGCCGTTACGCAAGTCGGCGAACGCCGTAACAAGTAGCTCGACGACATCGCTGTCGAACTGCAGGCCGATCGCCGCGTCGTCGAGCAGCGCTTGCGTTTGCTCGCGGATCAGACGCATTTCGAGCTGCCGGTCGGCGATCGGCTTTACCGTTTCGAAGTTGAATCGACGCTTCAACGCGGAGGACATCTCGTTCACGCCGCGGTCGCGGATATTGGCCGTGGCGATGACATTGAAGCCGGGCGCCGCGAACAAGGTGGACTCGCTGAGTTCCGGAATCTGCATCGCTTTGTCGGAGAGCAGACTGATCATGCAATCGGCGATCTCCGGCTGCACGCGGGTCAGTTCTTCGAAACGGCAGATAGCGCCGTGCCGCATCGCGCGGTGGATCGGCCCCGGCACCAGCGCACGTTCGCTCGGACCCTCGGCCAGCAACAGCGCATAGTTCCAGCCGTACTTGATCTGGTCTTCAGTGCTTCCCGAGGTGCCTTGAATCGTGCATGTCGAGTCGCCGCTGATCGCGGCAGCGAGCAGCTCGGACAGCATCGATTTTGCCGTGCCGGGTTCGCCCACCAGCAGCAGCCCGCGTTGGCTCATCAGGGTAACGATGCAGCGATCGATCAGCGCATCGTCGCCGTAGAACTTGCGGGCGATGCCGAGCGCGGCGTCGCCCAGCACGAAGCGGCGCACCGCGCGCGGCGACAACCGCCAACCAGCAGGTCGGGGATCGGTATCGACAGCCGCCAGTCGCGCCAGTTGCTCGGCGAAGCTGACCTCGGCCGGGGCGCGCAGCACACGCCGCCGATTTTCGTTCATCGCATTCATCGATAGCGCTCAGTGGTCGAATCGTTGTTGCCACGCCGGATCGAGAACCCCGTCTCGCGCCAGCGTCTTCAGATCGTGGTGACTCTCGGCGAGCAGCACCGGCGGCACATCGCCCAAGGGCAGCGTTTGCATCTGGTACTGCAACTCGCCGAGGCGCACGAAGCGCATCTCGATCAGCGCAATCTTACGATTCTCTTCGGGCATCGAATTGCCCGAGAACTCCAGGATCACGCCCAATTGCAGGCTGGGCAGGCGCTTCTCATAAATGTTGAAGCTCGGTCCGTCTTCGACCGGTCCACGCGCGAAGCCGAGTTTGGCCATCCGGCCGCGCAGCGTAAAGGCATCCATGACCACGCCGCGAGCGTCGGTCAGCGCTTCCGCTTTGGCGTCCGGCGGTGTGTAGCGGCCTTTGCCGAATTGTGGGAACAGCGGCTTGATGTCGTAGTCGCTAAGATGCTGCTGCCAGGCGGCGATCGCCGCATCGTCGAGCCACAGATCGTGGGCGATGCGAATCTCGGCCTCTGGTGCGAGCGTCACGGCAGTGTCGTCGTTGCCGCTCAGGCTGCCATCGGCCATCGGCCGGAAGCTCACACCGCCTGCGCACCAGACCAGGCGCTGCACCAGATGGCTCAGCAGCGGATGCCGATTCAGATATCGATCGAAGAGATCGAAGCGCCAGGTTCGCGAGGTGCACATCGCTTCGTAGAGACGCTGGGTCTGGGCATCGATGGCGGTTTTGATTTCCTTCTTGGCGAGCGCCAGATTTTTCTTCGCCGCCGCCGCCAACTCGGCATCGTCGTCGGCTCGGGGATCCGGCAACGATGCGATGGTTTTGCCGTCCGGATGGCGCAGTTCCAGCTTCATGCCGGCCTTGGCGTCGGGCACCAGCACCGCGCTGAAGGCGCGCTCGCCGTAGCTCAAATCGAGCACGCCATCGTCATCCAGTCCGCCCGTCGGAATGGTGCGATCGGCCAATTCATCGAGCGTCCAGTCGTTGCGTTCGGCCAGGAGCAGCGCCTGTTTGTTCGCTTCCTCCTGGATGCCTTTGGTGCGGAAGCGTTTGCCGATCGCCAGCATCAGCTGCGTGGCGCTCGGGTGTTCCACCCAGGCAAGCATGGCGATCAGCGCTTTGCAGTGCGCGGCGCGCGTGCCATAAAAGTCCTTGAGATAACGCGCCGTCGGTGGCGCCAGCGCGGCGCTGCCGCAGGCAGCGGCCACCGCCAGCACACCTTTGCTGGCGATCTCCGAACCGACCGGCTGTTTCGCCAGATCGGCCAGATACCGCGCATACCACTGTTCGACCGTGCGCGCGCGTAGCGGATCGTCGGCTGCCGCCGAGCGCTGATAAAAGGCGTGCATCGACTGGGCATTCTTCTGCGCGTTACGCTGGACCACCTCGTAGGGATGCGGCTTCGAATCCGCCGCGATCCACGAGGCCAACATCCATTCGCCGAATCGCGCCCGGTCGCCAGGCTCGAAAAGTTCGCAGTACTTGCGCAGCACCGCGTTCGGCTCCGGCGTTTTTTGCTTGCAGGCATTGACGATCAAATAGCGCAGCACGTCGGTCTCCACCGCGCCGCCGTCTGCCCAACGCACCACCGGCATGGTCTCCCAGGCCATCCACTTCAGCTCATCGGGCAAGGGCTTCGCGAGCAGCTTCTGCGCGTCCTTGAGTAACGCCGCCCGATCGATGTAGGACGACACCGGCTGCCCGAGGCGCTGCAGTGCGTCGAGCAATGCGCCCTTGGCGACATCGTTCTTTTCGCTGCGGACCGCCTTTTCGAGCGCCGGCAGCGCGGGCGCATGCCGAAGGCGCGCCAGCCAGTTGGCGGCCTGCGTGCGCGTTTCCGCCTTTCCGTCGGCGAGCGCAGCGATGATGCGCGTCGGCGTTTCCGGTCGCGCATCGAGCGCCGATTGCGCCGGCCCGCGCTCAGTCTTGCCGCTGCCAAGCGCCAGTTCGAAGAGGCGATCGACCAGCGCGGCCGGCGGATCGTCGAAGCCCTCGAAGATCAGATACAAGGACCGCCGATTGATCGCAGCGTGACTCAACGTGGCCGGCTCGAAACAGCCGACCAGCGCAGCGACGTGCTGTCGATAAAACGGCAGCGCGCCCTGGATCGAGGGGAACGTCGCCAATCGCTGCCAGTTTCCGACCGTCGCCAGGATGACCGCGCGAGGCGAGATGCCCATGTCGATCAAGGCCTGCCCAAGCTCGGTTAGCGCGGGTTCGCCAAGCGCGGCGGTGCGCGCGTTGATGGCGTGGCAGAAGTCGTGGTGGAGCGCGCCATTCGGATGGGTCATCAGATTGAACCAGCGAATCGTCTTCAGCAGCGCCGGCAATCCGATGCCTGGATCGACCGCGAGTGTCTGCAACATCGGGGGAACCTCATCGATACGATCGCGTTCGTTGGTGGCGTTCTGGATCGTCTGCGGATTCGGATTGGCAATCGCCTCGGCGAGCCCGGCGAAATCCGCATCGAAAGTGGGCAACAACTGCAGCCTGCCCGGGTCGCGACGAGCCTCCGCGACCATCTCGGCATGGCGCTTGGTCCGCCAGGCGTTGATCCGCTCGATGCCCGCATTGCCGGCCATCAGCGCCCGCGCCAATGCCGCCTGCGCCCCAGGCGTCAACGCGCCCGACCAATCGATGGTCGTTGTCAAATCAACCATGCTGCCGTCCAATGTCATCAAGAAGAGCCCAGGAGGATACGGCAGCCGTTTGACTCACAGGTGTCATGCCTGCGGCGCGGGTTCCCGCCCGCTGATCTCATGACGTTTCGCCGTTGTTCGGTCGCCGATGTGCTGGATAAGTCGCACCGCGGCTCCGTCGTACGGAGTGAATCGATGGCGGTGCGAAAGTTGGAGTTGTTCGCTGATTTCCATCAGTACTACATTTGGAACCAGAGCTCGATGCGATTCAAATGATCGCGACACATGCATCAGCCTGCAGACGGCGGTCTCAGTGTGCCGAATCGTCCCGCCGCGAAATCGCTGCCGAATCGAGCCAGCTGAGCTTCACTGCTCGCGACAAAAGGACCGCGCATGACCCGCCGTTGTCGCAGCGGGTTGCCGGAAAACAGCGTGAATCGCGCACCACTCGCGCCTGCTTTGAGATCGATGCCATCGCCCCTGGCATCCCAGCATACAAGCTGACCTGCGACGGCTTGCTGCCCGGCGTGCAGAACACCGCTGAGCATGAACGCGAACGGTTGCTCGCCATCCGCGAGTGCAAGCCATCCCTCAGCGTCCGGCGCCAGCGTGACATCGAGCAGACTGATCGCCGTCGGTAGACGCAAGCTCGAGCGTGCCCCTGCCTGATCGCCTGCAACAACGCGCAAATCCATACCCGGTCTCGACAGGCGCGGCACATCCTCCGCAGCCAGATGAATGGAATGCGGATCGATCTCCCGCTCGGTCTCGGGCAGGTCGATCCAGATCTGAAAGCCTTCCGCCAGATTGTCTTGCCTCCCAATTCCCTTGGACCCGCCCAACCGGTTTTTGTGAGACCGCGCCGGTTCACGCGGCTTGCTTCAATTTCGCATCCTCCTCCATAGCATCGTCAAGCTTTTTCTTTG
>JALHMG010000068.1 GCA_022844135.1 Lysobacterales bacterium | reverse complement strand
CTGCGTCGCAATCGCACCATGGCGGCGGTCGCAACGCTCGCCGCAATCGGCCTGCTCATCGCAGCGGTGCTGGTGGTCCAGGAACGCAATCGGGCGATTCGCAACGCGCAAGTGGCCGATGCCACCAAGCGTTTCGTGCTGAAGGCATTTACCGGCGCCAATCGCTGGCAGACAAGCCAGGACATGAGCGCACGCGACCTTGCCTTGCGAGGCCTGGCCGAGGTCGAGGTCGAGCTCAAGGACCAACCCGAAGCGCGGATCGAAATGTACGATACGCTTGGGCAGGTATTCGGCAGCAGTGGTCCTTTAACTGCCGCAGTGCAGGCGCGCGAGGCGCAGCTGCGCGAGATGAAGCAATTGGGTAACTACTCCAAGGAAGCCCTGATCGAGGTGGAATTACGCTTGTTGCTGGCGTACGTCGCCCAGGAGAACTTCATCAAGTCGCGTGATTACGCACGCCGGATCGAGGCGGAGTATGGGGATCGGCTGAACGCTTACGACCGCATGTTCATGTTGCAGCTGCAGGCGCAGGCTGCTGCTTCGCTGGGAGATTTCAAGGACTTTTCCCAGTTGTTGCCGGAACTCCTCGATCCCGCGCACCTGCAGGCAGCCGCTGCCGCAGCAAAAACGGCGCGCAGCCCGCGGCGTGCACAAGAAGCCAGAACTTTCGAAAGCTGGGCACGAACCTATGTACTTCGGGTAGCGGTCCAGCAACGACACGATCGTGCGGCGGCCACGCAGGCGCTCACGACCCTGCAGACGATCACCCGCGACATCGCTCCGGACGATCTGCAGCGCGCCAACCTGGCCGCCCACCCGGTCGATGCGCTGATGCGGGTCAGTCGCGACCCGGCCCTGCTCGCACTGGCGGATCGCTCGGCGCGCTGGTCCAACGAGCAATACGGCGGGCCCGGCGCTGCGCTGGAGGCCAGGCGTTTCATGGCCGAGCAGGATGGCGATCTCGAGCTGGCGAGCCGTTATCACGAGCAACTGGAGTCGCTCGCGCAAGCGTCGGGTAGCGAGTTGGGCCCGGGGATCTGTCGAGATCTTTTTCTTCCTTCCGGTGGCCTCGCGCTCGCCCAGGGCCAACGCACCCTGGCGCGGCAGCGCTACGAAAAATCGCTGCAGTGCGCCCGCGAGTTCGAAGGCCCGGACTGGCAGTCGCCGCAAGCGCGTGCTGCGCAAGCGGGCTTGGTCTATCTGGATGTACTGGAAGGCAAGGCCGATATCAGCGCCCTGCAGCGCTTGGCGCTGGCGCAAAGGGAGCACGATGACGGCGCATGGTGGCTGAGCGCTTTCTGGCTTGCCGAGCGGTGCCTCGAAGGCAGCGACGACGCGCCTTGCCGGGCGCAAGTGCAGCAAATCGAGGACTGGCACGTCGAACGCGGCGCCCGCCGCGACGCGCGATTGTCGGCACTCTATGCGCGAGTCGGGTTGCCGGTTCCCACGCAGCCACTTTACCCAGTGGCCGAAGCCGTACGCCTCGGCTCCATCCAGATCGCCGACGGCGAGCGCATCGTCGCGCAGCGGCGGGCGAGCAAGACTCCTTGAAGCGGCTGGCGCCGCCGGTTTTTCTGAGGGATTGCGTCTGTGCGGTTGACCGCCGGATGCGTCGAAGCCCGTTGCGAAACCATCCCATCCCGCACCCCGAGTAACCATGTGCCACCTTGCCCAACCTGAGTCCTCGCGGCTCCTTCGCCTGACCCAGATCACTGCGGTCGTCCTCGCGCTCGCCGGTTGCGGCCACGCGCCGCACGCCGCACAGGACGCGCCCGCGCGTAAGGTCGTCGAGACCGCCGCTGACCTGCCGCGCCTGGGCTATCGCCTGCCGGTGGCGCCGAGCCGGATGCTCGACGATCGCGAGGCGCTGGACGCGCTCGCCGCGGCGATCGCGCGCGATGCGGCGCAGGTGCTGCAGACGCACGACATCCGCGACAAGTCCACGCTGCAGGGGCTGCTGCGCACGCAGGCGACGGCTGCCTTGTGGCAAGGACAGATCGATGAAGCCCATGCGCTGGTCGCGCGCGCGCTCGAGGTCGAGGACAAGCCCGCGCTGCGGCTGACCGGCATGCTCGAAATCGACTGCCTGCGCGCCGCGCTGCGGGAGTCCTCGCCGGACGCCGCCGCGCCGGCCTGTCGCGAGTCCGCGAGCCGCGCCCTCGACGTACTGCCGGCCGGCGAGGTGCGCACGCGCATCGTGGAAATGCGCGCCAACCTGGACAGCACCAGCCCGGCGCGCCAGCGCGGAAGTCTGGGGGTCTATGCCGATCCGGTGTGGAAGCCGGACGCCGACCTGCCGCTCGACCTCGCCGGCAAGACCCTGTGGGTCGCAGTGCGCGGGCGTGTGGTCGGGCCGCACCTGCCGGCCTTGCGCGAGGCACTGACGGCGTGGATCGCGTCCCATCCGGCGCCGGTCGATGCCGACCTCTGGCCGGCCCGCACGGTACGCCTGACGGCCGCCGACCAGCCGGCACCGGTGGCGGTGGCGGTTTGGGATTTTGGGGTGGACCGCGCGGTGTTCCAGGGACGCAACAGCGTGGCCGCAGGACTGGCCTTCGACGAGGACTGGCGGCCGTCCACCGGCGATCTCAAGGCGGTGCCGCCCGAGTTCGCCGGCCAGCTGGACCTGGCCGAGCGCATCGCCCGCGGCGACGGCGAACTCTGGGCCGGGCTGGATGGTCCGGATGTCGCGTTCCTGCGCGAGACCGTCGCCGGTCTCGCAGTCGCGGACATCGACGCCTTCGATGCGCTCAACCGCTGGTACTTCGGTTACATCCACGGCACCCTGGTGGCCGACATCGCCTCGCGCGACAATCCGGCGATCCGCATCGTGCCGGTGCGGATCTCGCTCTCCGACGCCGCCGTGCCGCCGCCGATCGACGAGGCGGCCGCCGCGCGGCGGCTCGAGGCGGCACGCGCCAGCATCGCCTACATGCAGTCCGAAGGCGTGCGCGTGGCGAACCTGAGCTGGGGCTTCACGGCGCGGGACATCGAGGACCAGCTGGCGGCCCACCACATCGAGGCCGACCCCGAGGCGCGCAAGCGCCGCGCGCAGGCGATCTTCGACACCTTGTTCGACGGCTTTTCCGCCCTGATCGCTGGCGCACCGGAGATCCTGTTCGTGATCGCTGCCGGCAACGCCAACCAGGATCTGGACTTCGTGCGCGATGTGCCCGGCAGCATCAACCTGCCCAACGTGCTGTCGGTGGCGTCGGTCGATGCGGCCGGTTCCCTGAGCACTTTCGCGTCGACCGGCCCGTCGGTGGACTTGCATGCCCCGGGCGAGAACATCGAAGCCCTGGTGCCGGGCGGCGGGCGCATCCGCATCAGCGGCGCCTCGCTGTCGGCGCCGCAGGTGGTCAACGCCGCGGCGCAGGTGCTGTCGCTGCGACCCGAGCTCGACACGACGGCGGTGGTGGAACTGTTGACCTCGACGGCGACGCGCTCCGCGCAGGGACTGGCGCTGCTCGATCCGCGGGCGGCCGTCGCGGCCGCGCGGGTGCGTCGCGTGCCGGGCCAGGCGGCGGGTCCGCGGCCTGCGGCGATTGGCGCGGGCGCAACAACACGATGACGGCGCTTGCTGGCTGAGCGCTTTCTCTTAAGCCGAGTTCTATCCGCAGGATGGCGACAACACCGAAGCGGTCCGCAACTTCGAACCATCGAGGAATGGCACGTCGAACGCGCCCGCCGCGACGCGCGATTGTCGGCACTCTATGCGCGAGTCGGGTTACCGGTTCTCACGCAGCCACATTACCCAGTGTCCGAAGCCGTACGCCTCGGCTCCATCCTGTTCGCCGACGGCGAGCGCATCGTCGCGCAGCGGCGGCGTGCGAGGGGTAAAACAGTCTGCCAGGCGACAGCCGCCAGGCGCCAGGCGCCAAGCGCCGCAACACTAGCAAACCATTCCGCCGGATTTTTCTTCGAACATCGTTAGTGCCCTGCAAGGCTCATCCGATCGGTGTCGGATGGGAATCGATCAACGCAGGGGAAGAATCATGATCCGTCTCGCAATGGCCCTATTGGCTGCCACACAGTTCAACATCGCAACTGCCGCCGATAAGATCGAGCAGCAGGAACAGCTGATTTTCAACACCCAGAAGGGCGCGGGACTGCCCGGTGCGCTCGATACCAGCTTCGGCACTGGCGGGCGCTTGACGATCAGCATCGATCCCTCGCCGACCCTGGAAGACGACGCCATCATCGCTGCGCCGCGCTCGGGTGGTGGCTATCTCATCTACGGCTACTTGCCATCGACCGGCGACATCGTGATCAACGGACGCACCGAAACTGGCGCCGTCGACACCAGTTTCGGCATTAACGGTCGTGTGACGCACGACCGCCAGTTCCTGTCGGTCGAAGCCGCCGCTATCGATAACCAGGGGCGCGTGCTGATCGTCGGCAACTCGCGCGAGTCCGGCAGCCCGGGCAGCGATTTCGATCCCTACGTGTGCCGCTTCACGGCCGGCGGTTTTCCCGACACCGCCTTCGCCAGCGCCACCGGCTGTGCGTTGTTCCCGGTCGACATCATCGCCAATGGTTTCGACTACGCCACCAGTGTCGCCACCGACGCCAGCTTCGTTTACGTGGCCGGACAAATGCAGCGCGACACCATCGACGACTACGATTTCCTGGTGATGAAAATCCGCGCATCCGATGGAACGCTGGTCACGTCTTTCGATGGCGACGGCATGGTGTTCATCCCCTTCGATATCAACGCCTCCGAGCCAGGCGGCGACATCGACGCCGCGCTCGCCATCGTGCGCGACGGCGATGCCGGCCTGTACATCGCCGGTTACGCCGACAACGATGGCGACTTCGACAACGACTGGGCGATCGCCAAAATCGACATTTTCAGCGGCGCCTATGTCACCAGTTTTTGCCCCAATCAAACCGCATGTCCAGGCAGCGAAGTGCTGGCCGGCCGTCGGCATCTGCCGATCATCACTACCTTCGGCGAGAACAGCGAGCAAATCCAGGCGCTGGCCTTGGCTGCGGATGGCGATCTGCTGATGGCGATCCAGCGCGGCGCGCAGGTGAGCGGCAATCCGGTCAACCAGATCGAAACGCTGAAGCTCAATCGCACCACCGGCGCGACCATCGCGGGTCAAAACGACGCACGCACATACCTTCGTTATGCCAGCGTCAGCGATATGGCCGTCGACAGCGCCGGCAACGTGCTGCTGAGCGGCGTCAGCAGCCAATCGTTGGGCCTCTTCGGCGCCGACCCCGGCCGCGTGATCTTCGTCACGCGCCTGACGCCCACGCTCGACGGCGACAACAGCTTCGCCACCGCGCTCGGTGGCGGTCCGTCGCCCACCGCGCTGATCGATTTCCCACGCAATCCCAGCTCCACGCTGCTCGATCACCGCAGCAAGGAGATGGTGGTCGACGCATCCGGGCGAATCGTCGTCGCCGGCTCCCGCCTCTGGCGCCGCGACACAGCGACCAACGTCTTCGACTACGACCACGCCATTTTCCGCCTGTACGGCGGCAGCGGCGCGCCGGCAGGGCCGAACATCTTTGCCAATGGCTTCGAATAGGTGCCGAGGCGGAACCGAGAGGTCAATCGGTTGCGGCGTGAGCGGTGCGCTTTTCGCAACGGATGTGGCGATTGGACGACCCCGGCTTTGCCCTCGGCAGCGATGTCACTAAGTAACCATCCAAAGCTATGCGCGGCTCAAAGTCGTCGGCAAATCGCGAGGCTTGGAGAAGGTCCGCAAGGACTTAGGAAACCGCTTCGTCAAACGCCGAAGGCATGTCAACCGAGGAGAAGAAGGCCGCATAGCCTTAGGTTGCGAAGAGGTACCCGAAAAGCCGCCGATGGGCTTCTTCTTTTGAGTCCTGCGCGATTAATCTGGAACTACCAGATCGCCGAGTCGATTTGGGCGTCGGCGTGAGACTGTGCCGTTCAGCCCCTATCGATTCGGCAGTACCGCAATCAACGCTTGCCGGCCGCTAAGTGCTTTGCGCGAGCGCATCTTCGGCTCGTTTCAGCAATTCAGCATCTGGAGTTGAGTTCGCCGATTGAGTGGCCTTGATGTAGGTCTCTGCCAACGCGATGGTTAGTCCCCTGCATTCAGCACTTTGCTTCTTGACCACCGGAACGATAACCGCCAAGCCTTCGGCGGCAGATTCAACCGCAAGTTGCGCTTCACCATTTGCGATTCGTACGGTGGCCATGGTTCCGAGACAGCTTGCGAGGTCGGCGGAGTATTCGCCAGGGTGCCTATCGTGCAGTGGTCGTAGAATGTCGAGCGCTTCCTGTACGGCACTGATCGCTTCATGGTGTCGCCCAAGCGACGAATAGAGATGCCCAATGTTGTTCAAGAAGATCGCGGCGTTTGGCAGGAAGTGTTTGGGGTTTTCCTTCGCAAGTTGACGTTGGATACCGAGCCCCTCCATTGCAGTGGCGAGTGCCCCTTCGCCATGGCCCAGGGCCGCCTGAATCCTGCCGATGTTGCTCAGAGAAGTTGCAAGCTTCGGCAAGAACCTTTCCGGGTAGGTCTTGGCAAGCTTGCGCCAAATGCCCGACGCCTCTTGCGCAGCAGCAAGCGCCTCATCGTGTTGTCCCAGATCGTCTAGATGGCTGCTGAGGTCCTCAAGGCTCGTTGCAAGGTCTGGTGAATAAGCATTGGGGTGTAAGAGTACGAGTCGGCGACGGAGGTCGAGCGCCTCGCGGGCCGCCGAGATGGCCTCCTCGTGGCGACCTAGCTCCGCGTAGCGGTTGCTGATGGCGTTCAGTCCTGTCGCCAAATCGGGTAGATGCGCGCCTGGGTGCTTGCGTGCCAACTCGCGCCAAATATCGATCGACTCCTGAGCGGCGCTTAGCGCTTCGTCGCTGCGATCAAGCTTAGACAGCCGATTGCCTATGTTGTTGAGTGAAATCGCCAGGCCCGGCAGATGTGCATCCGGACGAGCTTTAGCAAGCCGGCGCTCAATGTTCAGTGCTTCCTGGGTGACAGTCAGTGCTTCAGTTTCGCGGTGACAATTGGAAAGTCCGATTCCAAAATTAATTAAGGCTCTTCCGAGATCGGGCAGGAATGCGTCCGGGTCAGCACTGGCGAGCTGACGCAGGATCTCAACGGATTCCTGTGCAACAGCAAGTGCCTCCTCGCGACGCCCAACGTCGTTAAGGCGGAGGCTTAAGTTGGTAAGGCTGGCCGCGAGGTCCTTCGAATACTCGCCAGGTCGTGAGCTTGCTAGTCGTCGGCGACTAACAACCGATTCGCGTGTCAAGGCGAGTGCTTCGTCATAGCGACCCAAGTTGGCGAGATTATTGCCTGCATTGCTGAGACTTGTCGCGAGATTTGGCAGGAACCGGTCAGCTTGCGTGCTGGTCAACTTGCGAAAAGCATCTATCGCTTCCAGCGAAGCAGTTAATGCCTCCTCTCTTCGGCCGAGGAGGGCTAAGATGTAGCCGACATCGTTAAGGCTCGTCGCGACGTCTGGCAAGTATGCTTCCGGATGCGTGCGCGCAAGCCGGCGCCGAATGTCGAGTGCCCTTTGCGCTACGGCGAGTGCCTCTTCTCGGCGATCAATAGTTGAATAACTGACTGCAAGTTGGTGGAGGTTCGTCGCAAGCTCAGATAAGTTATCGTCGCTCGGGTGAGTCAGCTGACTGTCAATGCCGATTTCGTTCTCGGATACCGCCGGTTCTTCTGCTTCCGCGCTGAGTCTATCTACGAACTTGAGCAGGTCGGCAATCGCTGCTTCGTTATCACCGAGCAGCGCTCTGGCCTGTGCCCGTTTCCGCAAGACGCCTGTGATTTCGCGGCGACTTCGGGTTGTGTCCGCGTCCGATCTCCGAAGCTCTTCAAGCAACTCAAGCGCCTCGGTATACGCATCGACGGCCGACGCAGGGGTATTGTTTGCCATCCACTGATCGCCAAGCGCAATCAAGCTCGACGCCAATTCCCGTCGTGCAGATGGAGCAGCGCCTTCGCGTATCAGCCATTCGCGTTGCCGACTAACTTCTGAATGCGCTTGCACCAGCGATTCGGGCGACTTTTGAACTGTCAGTGTTGCGCGACCCAGGACCTCGGCGCTTGCCGCGCTCGCAAGCGTCGCGTCAGCCACCACCGTCTCATCCGGCACCATTCCAACGCTGGCGCGAATGCTCCACAGGTCGGGTGCCCAGGTCACGACTTCGCCTACGGCGTCGAAGGGCAAGAAGATCAGCAGCGGATACTTCGACTGTTCGAGCTGTGACCGTACGCGATTGAGCGCGGCCATGGTGCGCTGGCGGGCGCTGTTGAACTCGGTCGTGCCGGGGCCCGTCGTGAGGTGCAACCACACGGGCGCGTGCGGTTGCTGCAAGGCTTGCGCCACCGCATTGAGCATCGTGTCTGCAACGGTCGGATAAACGATCGTCAATGCTTCGCCGCGCGCGGCGAACAGCCCGGACACGCGCTGGCGCAGCTCGCGCGCGTTGATATCGTTGCGGCCGAAGAGAAAGTGCAGCGCGAAACCGGTTCGCCATTCGAGCGAGAGCTTAAGCTCGCTCCAAAGCGCTTCGAACTGCTCAGCCGAGTTGGACACGATCGCGAACCAGCGGCGGAACCTGATACCAGATGTCGCCGTTCTGATAGTCGAGCACCAGCGAGTGATCGAACAGACGGATGATCGGTGGCAAGTCATCTTCCAGGTTCTGGATATGGCTGGCCGGTGGCGACGTGGGGTCCATAAAACGCGCCAGCCACTCGCGGTCGCTTTGATTCAGCCACTGTAGCGGCTGCGCGGTCTCGGCCAAGATCTGCTGGACGGCTGGGTGGCTCGCTTGCTGGATCGGCAACGGGCTCTTTGTCAGACCTAGTTTTACGGCCAAAGACGTCAGCATCCGGAAAAACTGACGCACGTTGCCGCCCGACATCCACGCCAGCTCTTCGACGACCGTTTGATCAACGATCTCTCGCCACATCGGCAGGCGTCGACTCAAAACGTCCACGAGCCGGGCAATGCCGGATTGGTTTCGAACCAGATCATTGTTGGTCTTCGGCCGCTCCATGACCTTGAAGTTGGGCAACGTGACCGCGTACGAAAACCCGGAAGAAACGTTCGGCAGTACGGCTTGCAAGTAGGGCGGCGCCGAATAAATCACCGCAAATTTGCCGAATTGCAGCCGCGCTGGATCGTTGAAATACAGATTCTTCAAGCTGACGAACAACTGCTGCTCGCTGCCCGGCGGTGCGCTCCGGCGCTCGAGCGAATCGACCACCAGCAGCACTTTACGCGCACGGCGATTGGCTTTGAGCTTCTCGGCAAGCGTGTCGCCGAATCGCCGCGCTTCGTCGAAGAAGGCATTGGATTCCTGACTAATCCGCTTGAACTCTGCCCGAAACTTGGGCTGGTCCGAGAGCGACGTTCGGATCGAGCCGGCGCCGAACGGAAGACTGAATTCGACCGACAGTTTCACGGTGCGCTTAAGGTTGGTCCACATCTCGCTCCAGAGCTGGCCGATCTGCGTGCCCAGTTCGGGTTCGGCGGCGCGCGCAAATCCAGCGAGTACCACGAGCAGCAACTCTTGCAATTCCAACGATGGGTCGTTGAGGTTGAGGTGCTGACTGGCATCGCAGTAGTACGCCGCCACTTCGTCCTGGCGAAGAATCGAAATCAGTTTCAGCAGTTCAGTGGTCTTTCCAGCGCCTCGCAAGCCGGAAAAAAGAAACGTCTGGTTGGGCCGTTCGGACAGCAACAGCCGCTGGCGCAGATTCGCAATCGCGTCATGCTGCTCATCATCGCTACGGCGCACATAAAGCGCATCGAGATCCATATCGATTGCCGCGCTGTCGGGCAGCCCGTTGTACAGCGTGCGCAGCAGGCTTTCGCGATCAGCGGCTGTCATCGGCGAGAGGTCCGTTCCGGTGGCGATCAAGCCAGCAAGTATAGGCGCGGTACGCCCGACAACCTCGGTTGAGCCAGTGCCTGAAATTCCTGCCGGATTTTTCGACGGCTTGCGTTTGGTAGAGACAGAACCCCTTCGGAGGTGCCGGATGTCTCGTCAGACCATCTTGCTGTTCATCGCGCTGGGGCTGCTGATGTCGCAGCTCGGCGCACAGTCCAGCGCCAGTTACCAAATACCGAGACAGTCGGTCGATGCCGGCGCCGGGGCAGCCAGCAGCGCGAGCTATGAGCTGCGCGGCACGCTCGGACAGCCAGATGCCGGTGCAACGTCGAGCGCCAGCTATTCGCTGACGGGCGGTTTTCACAAGGCCACCGTTGCCGGCCCGCAGCCGGATCCGATTTTCGCCAACGGTTTCGAATGAACACTCATCCAAACACCGCCGCATCCAGGAGTGCGCCATGACTTTCCGCGTCCGTCCCTTCGTTCTTGCCATGGCGCTGGCCATGTCGAGTTTCGCTTCCGCGCAGGTGCCGATTTCCGCCGAGTTCACTTACCAGGGTGAGCTGCGCGTCGCCGGCAGCCCGGCGAACGCCAACTTCGATATGGAATTCCGGCTCTACAACGCATTCTCTGGCGGCAGCCAGATTGGTTCTGCGGTCACCAGCCTGGGCGTGGCGGTCAGCAACGGCCTGTTTACGACGCAGCTGGACTTTGGCGCCGCGCAGTTCGCCGGCGATGCGCAGTGGCTGGAGATCCGCATCAAGCCCTCCGGCAGCGGCGCCTTTGAGGTCCTATCGCCGCGCACCGCGCTGAGCGTATCGCCGTACGCCTGGGCCGCCCGCAATGCCCTCGGCAACTCGGTCACCGGCACCAGCATCGTCGATGGCAACGTGACCAGTATCGATATCGCCGACGGTAGCATCGCCGCCTTCGATCTGGCCGCCGGCGCCGTCACCAGCAGCAAAATCGAAGACGGTACCGTGGGCCTCGCCGATATCGACACCGACCAGGTCCAGGGTCGCGTTTCTGGGTTTTGCCCAGCCGGATCGAGCATCCGGGAAGTGCTGGCGAACGGCAGCGTCACCTGCGAAACCGACGATGGTGGCGGGGGCGGCGGAACCGTCACCAGCGTGGCGACTGGCGCCGGCTTGACCGGCGGGCCGATCACGACCAGCGGCACGCTCAGCATCGCGTCTGGCGGCGTGACCAGCGCGATGATCGCCGATGGTACGGTGACGAATGCCGATCTGGCAGCGAACTCGGTCAATGCCGGCAACATCGTCGATGGCACGGTGGGTTCGGCAGAGATCAACAGCGCGCAAGTGCAAACGCGCGTCAGCGGCGCCTGCGCCGCCGGCAGTAGCATCAGTGCAATTGCCGCCAACGGCAGTGTGACCTGCGAGAACGACGACACCGGCGTACCCGGATGGCTGCTGATGGGCAACACCGGCACCAATTCATCCACGCAGTTCATCGGAACCACCGACAACCAGGCGTTGGTGTTGCGCACCAACAATGTCAGAAGCTTGACGATTACGCCGACGTCGGCTGGGGCCAATTTGGTCGCCGGCAGTTCCGCAAACTCGGTGAACAACAGCGCGGTGGGCGTCACTATTGCTGGCGGCGGCAACGCGGGTTCGTCAAACAACGTGCGCGACAACTACGGTACCGTCGGTGGCGGCGCTGGAAATCGCGCTGGCGACACGGACGCGCTGAGCAACTCGGCCGAATACGCGACGGTTGCCGGTGGCAGGAGCAACGTCGCCGAAGAAGCCTATTCAACCGTTGCCGGTGGTGAGGACAACAATGCCTCCGGCGTGTATGCCTCAGTTCTTGGCGGTTCCTTTAGCCAGGCACTCGGCGATCGTTCGGCGGTGCTCGGCGGTTCGACCAACTGTGCCGGCGGCGCAGCCTCACTCGCGGCCGGGACGCGGGCTCGGGTTCGTCGTGACTCCGCCAGCACCATTGGCGCCTGCCAGATCGTCGCAAGTTCCGGCGATGCCGATGGCGACGAAGGAACCTTCGCCTGGGCCGACGCGCAAAACGCCGATTTCGTTTCTTCTGGCCCCAACCAGTTTCTGGTCCGCGCCGATGGCGGCGTGATGTTCAACACCTCGACATTGCCCTTTTCCGGCGACGACCTGGTCATCCGCGCTCGCGCGGTCAGCGGCGATGCCGATAGCGATCTCACGCTGGAGACTCGGGGCAACCGGCGCGTTCGATTTTATGCGTCGGATACAACCGGCAGCCTGATCATCACGCCCAACAATCTTGCCACCGCATCGACCAACCGACTGGTGGTCGAGGGCGGCAGCGGCGGCAACGCCACGTTGTCGAATGGCGGCACCTGGAACAACGCCTCCTCGCGCAGTTTCAAGGCCGGATTCCACGCCGTCGACACCTTGGATGTGCTGGCGCGCGTGGTCGATTTGCCGATCACCACCTGGAACTACATCGGCTCGGCAGAAGGCTTGCACATGGGCCCGGTAGCCGAGGACTTTAAGGCCGCATTCGGACTGGCGGGCGATGGCAAATCCATCTCCACCGTCGATGCCGACGGCGTGGCGCTGGCGGCGATTCAAGGCCTGAACCAGAAACTCGAAGCGGAGAACGCAGCGCTGCGCAAAGAGATCGAAGCGCTGCGCGAGCTGGTGCTCACGCGTGTCGCGTCCCAACCTGCCGGGTCGGACTAGTGATCCGCCCAGAATCATCCCGCGATTTAAGTTCAGCGACGGGGCAGGGGGCGGGGGACGGGGGCCAAGCTTTTCGTCGATGCCGATGACCGCTTTAGCCCTGGCAGACGCAGGAAAGTGCTTACGAAGGGGTTCATGCTCGGCCCGTGACCCCCGCCCCCTTTTCGGTTGACGAATAAATCGTGCCGCCTCAATAGCAACAATGCGAGAAGCCCACTGCTGGTGCGTTTCTCAAGTCGCGAGTCCGGCACCTGTCCGGACTCGCCCTGCATGGATACAGCGCTCGACCCGTGTGCGAACCAACTTTGGTTCGCGTCAGGAAGCAGAATCTCAACTGCCATCCAGACACGCGGCAAAGCACACCGTGGCGACTGCGGCTATAGAAACTGCATTGCGATCGGTCCGCGTCGTCAGGCAAATTCAGGTTCTGCCAGCGCCCGCGCCGGCCCACATCGTCCGGCGCTAATCCAACTGCGGCTGAACCGCGGCTAGCTTTTCTGCATTTTTTGCGCATTCACTGAAGGCGCACTCGGAGTCATTCGTGGATACTCCGCGGCCGTTAATGGGGTGCAGTGCTGTAAATCTGCGGCGCCTGCGCGTGGGCGCGGTGGGCCGGAAATGCAGCGGGCGCTCATCACGCAAGACCGCCCAATTGCGACTCACGCGGCTTGCTCCATTACCTCCGAAAGATCGGCGCTTGCGCGGCTGTTTCGGGTCCCAAAAATCCACACCCAAGTGACTAAACCCATGGCCAGGCAGAAAGAACTCGCGTTGTATCGCAACATCGGCATCATTGCGCACATCGACGCAGGCAAAACTACGACCACCGAGCGCGTGTTGTACTACACGGGCCGCAAGCATCAGATCATCGACGTCCACGACACCAAGGACGGCAAGAGCAGCACCACGACCGATTATCTGGAGCAGGAAAAGAAGCGCGGCATCACCATCCAGAGCGCCGCGGTCTCGACCGAGTGGAAGGGTTACCACATCAACCTGATCGATACCCCAGGGCACGTCGACTTCACCATTGAGGTGAATCGTTCCCTGCGCGTGCTCGACGGTGCCGTGGTGGTGTTCGACGGCGTGGCCGGCGTTGAGCCGCAGACCGAGACCAACTGGCGCCTCGCGGATCAGTACAACGTGCCGCGCCTCTGCTACGTCAACAAGATGGACCGCATCGGCGCCAACTTCGCGCATTGCGTCAAGGGCATCCGCGAGCGCCTGGGCGCCAACGCGCTGCTCTGCCAGATCCCGCTGGGTAGCCAGGACGAGTTCGTCGGCATGGTCGATCTGGTCGCTGCCCAGGCTTACGTGTGGCACAGCAACGACAAGGACAGCGAGTGGGAAATCGTTCCGCTCGACCAGGTGCGCTCGCGCTTCAAGTTCGTCGTGGCGCTGGACGATGCGTGGCTGGATCAGTTGCCGAAGTTGCGCAGCGAATTAATCGAATCAGCGCTGGCGATGGACGACGACGCGTTCATGCATTACGTGGAAACCGGCGAGTTCGATCAAGCCAAGCTCAAAGAATGCATCCGCATCGGTGCGGTGTCCGGCAAGCTGGTACCGGTGCTCTGCGGCTCGTCATTTAAGAACAAGGGCGTGCAGCAGCTGCTCGACGCGGTGGTCGACTACTTGCCGTATCCGGGCGAGAACGGCGGCATCGGCATGGTCGATCCCGACGGTAACGTCACTGGCAAGCAAGAAGTGCGCGACGACGCGCCGGTGCGCGCGCTGGCCTTCAAAGTGATCAACGATCAGTTCGGCACGTTGACCTTCACGCGCATTTACTCGGGCGTGATCAAGAAGGGCGACACGCTGATGAATGTGACGCGCGGCAAGAAAGAGCGCGTCGGCCGCATCGTGGAAGTGCAGGCGAACGCGACCAAGGACATCGAAGAAGCGCGCGCGGGCGATATCTGCGCGTTCGTCTCGATGAAGGAAACCGAAACCGGCGACTCGTTGTGCGATCCGGCGAATCCGGTACTGCTGGAGCGCATGCGCTTCCCGGACCCGGTGATCAGCGTCTCTGTGGAAGCCAAGACCCGCGACGATATCGACAAGATGTCCGCCGCGCTCTACAAGATGGTCAAGGCCGATCCGTCGTTGCGCCTGAATGTCGATCCGGAAACCGGCGAGACCGTGCTGCGCGGCATGGGCGAGTTGCATTTGGAAATCACCATCGATCGTATGCGCTCGGAGCTGGGCGTCGAAGCCAACATGGGCAAGCCCAAGGTCAGCTTCCGCGAAGCCTTCGGTCGCACCGTCGAGCACATTTACACGCACAAGAAGCAGACCGGTGGTTCAGGTCAGTTCGCGGAAGTGAAGATGGTGTTCGAGCCGGGCGAGCCGGGCTCTGGCGTGGTGTTCGTCGACGAAGTTGTCGGCGGCCGCATCCCGCGCGAGTTCATTCCGTCGGTGGAGTTCGCGATCAAGGCCGAATCCAAGTCCGGCCAGATCGCCGGCTACGAAGTGCTCGATTTCAAAGCGCGCCTGATCGATGGCAAGTACCACGACGTCGACTCCTCGGCGCTGGCCTTCGAAATCGCCGGCCGCCACGCGTTCCGCGAAGCGCACAAGATGAGCAAGCCCAAGCTGCTCGAGCCGATGATGCGCATCGAGGTGGTGACCGAGTCTGAGTACCTGGGCGACGTGATCGGCGACATGAACCGCCGTCGCGGTCAGGTCACCGACCAAGGTACCAAGGGCACGGCCGCTTTCGTTCACGGTTTCGTGCCGCTGGCGGAAATGTTCGGCTACATCAACTACCTGCGCTCGGCCACCCGCGGCCGCGGCACGTTCTCGATGGAGTTCAACAACTACGCCGAAGTGCCGTCGAGCCTGATCGACAAACTGATGGAAAAAGAAGCCAAGTAAGTTCGGCGCCCACGCGCCGCACTTCAAGTGTGATGAAAAACGGCCGGGGCAACCTGGCCGTTTTTTTTGCTGGTTTCGGCGGCGAAGACCGTGAGTTTCGTCGAGAGTGAATTGAAGCCCGGGCTGCACTCAACTCGCCGATGTCACAAAGCACGCACCGGACCTCCGCCTGTCCTTATTGCGTAGACGTTGCGAGGAGGCGTTTCCTCGGTCCAGTCCTTGTTATCGCTAACTAAGATGCGAGGAGGGTCGAATGGACCTCTCACTCGCGCGTTGTTCGAGGTGGCGCTAACTTTGTGTCTTGAGATCGATCTGTTGTCGCTGCTCACGAAGCGAAGAACCAGATTGCTGGAACGTCATGGCTGCGTAGGAAGATGAAACCTCCGTGCTCAGTTTTGGTCCGGCAACGGCATGTGCGCTCGCGCCAGCCTTCGCGGCGGCGGAACCGGCCAGTATTCGAGCGAAGGCTGCTCGAACAGTCTTCTGATCGTCATCAAAATCGCCGTGACGAAGCGATTGCGAGGCGTGTAGCGAGCCCAAAGACTCATCATTGGGTGCAAGGATGAGATCCGCATTTACTTCCTGGAGAAATTTGCGCAAATCGGCGTCGGCTTCGATGAACTTGTGCATTCCGAGAATCGGAATCCCGTCCCGAAATCCAGGGATTCTGGATTTTTTCTCGAATGCATTGGACACTAAGTACAGCAGCGACTTGTTGTAGATCTTGGCGCAGTCGTCGTCTTGTTCAGCCTTGTCGCGCAGCACGAATAACGCCAATTTCTTGAGTTGTCCGTTGCGCATCGCCGGCTGGTAGGCCGACTTGAAGAGATCCACGGTGCAGGCAGGAGCCCACAGCGTGCAAGTTTCGATGGCAAGGCCTCGATCCGCGAGCAAGTTGATGATGGGCGCGTGCAATATCGATCCGGCACTGTGACCTATCATGTGAATTTCCAGACCGGGCATATTGTCGGCCAGCTTCTTGAGGTGATCTGCAACTAAAGTCGCGGCGCCATGTTTTGCGCTAGCGGCAATTGCGTTCTCCTTCATCTCGTCCCATATCGATTTACCGGTGAGAGCGCGTGCGACCGGCTCGAGCGCATCGTCCAGCCGGTCGAGCATGAAGTCCTTTGCGGAGTCCAGAATTCCCTCCGGTCGGCGCCTGCGAACAGCGTCCTTGAGGATGTTGGTTAGTGTGGTCCAGTAGTCCGTGCGCCAGATGAAGGCGAGCGGATAAATCTCTTTGCGCAGAAGCTCGGGGCGATACTCGGCCAGGCGTTGCACTGCCGACTGTTCGCTGGTCAGCCCGCCGTGTGCATAGAGTAGGACGCGCGGTTTGGTCCAACGGCTGGCGATGCGCGGGATATCCTCCGTAAAGATCGATGCGAGCTCGGCCGTCGTGCTGCCGTACTCGCCACCAGGCTTCAGACGACCGTCATTGCCGACGCTGATGATGTGCGGACGCAGATCCTGGTAGGCGTAGCCAGCGGATTGACCGGCCACAGTGGCATGCGCGGTGGCAGACGACTGCAGACGCCGCAGACTAATTGGCGCACCGAGTCGCGCGACCCACACGTCTGTGCCATTCGCCAACCAATCGTCATAGCTGACGCGCGCGAAACCCCTGCGACCCCACGAGGGCCCCCAGGAATTCTGCAGCCAGAAGCCTTCATCGTCGAAGGCGACGATGGCGAAAGCGTGACCGCCGAGAATCTCCTCGGATTGCTCGATGACGCCATCGCTGCCGACGTTTTGCCAGCCAGTGTGGACAGAGCACGTTGCGTAGAGGATGCCGACTTCGGCGATCGCACTATGCATCGCCACGACATCCTTGTGATTGACCCGGAAGTAGGCGCCCAACGGACGACGTCGGGCGTCAGCCGAGCGCTTTTCTGTAAGCCCATGCCCGGACGGTGCCTGGTACTCCCACTCGGACTCGGCACAAATGCCGTGCTTGTGCCAGCCCTTCATCGCGCCGCGCGCGCTCGACCCGGAATAGTCCTCGCCTGGCCATTCGTCGTAACGACGCGCCAGCTCATAGCACATGCGAGGACTGACCGGCGTGTTGTCCGGCAGAACGCGCCGACGCAGCAGCAGATAGTTCGCGACAGTCGCCAGACCGAATCCCGTACAGGCGCCTTCGGTGCCCTGGTCGAGAATCGGCACCGAATGGTCCAGGTACTCGCCCAGCGGAATGTGTGTCGGAACCTCGACCAGTGACGGCGTGTACATCAGATCGCGAAAATCCAGCGTATCCGGGCGCACATTGAACACACGTTCTGGTTCGCTCGACTTTTTCTTTTTCGGGGCACCTGCTCGCGAAGACAGTTTGACCGCATTGGCGTCATCTGCGTCGGCGACCACGCTTTCGAAGCCGCGTTCGAATGCGCTGTCGCCGACCGTGCTCGACTTTACCGTCGGGGTGGCCGTTTGCGCCGGGAAGCTGCTCGCGAGCACCATCTTGGCCCGCTCGAATAGCGCTTCGCGTTGCGCCGCACCGTTCTGTCCACCATTGATGCGGCGGGTGATCTCACGGAAATTCCCGGAATCCGCCAGCGCATTCAGTCCTTTGTGCTTCCAGAAGAGTCCAGCGATTGCAAACCCGATCTCCGGATGCGCCGCGCGCTCGGGATTGGCGATCAGGTCGATACCGAGCAACTTCCCGAAGCGCTGGTAGTTGTCGCGCCCGGTGATCTGGATCGGGCCACGCCCCTTGAAGCGCTTCCCGTCGCCAGGCTCTGTGTTACCAAGGCGCGTCGCCAGAGTACTCGGCGGCTCATAACGTTTTTGCGCCGCCGTCGGCCCCCAGATCTCCTCCATGAACTGCAGTTCGCCCGACTCATGCGCGAGCTGCGCCAGAAATGCCGCCGCACGCGGCAGAGTGTTGATCTCATAGGCCTGCATCGCGGCGTTCAACGGCGCCAGCGATTCCTCCCGGCGACGCCTCGACGCATTGCGCATGATCTGACTAAGGGTGAGGTCGGTGAGCATTGCGGCGAACTCCATTGGACTCATGGACAAGTCTGGGCGGGGCGCGGTTTCTCGCAGGGATGAGGTGGCAGTCTTGGCGGACAGCCTTTCGTTGGATCTGTTCCTGCCGATCGGTTCCCGCTGCTCGCAGGAACGACTGTCGTCGCTGTCGGCGCATCGCGTCGAACGCCCCCAAAGATGGGCGACCGCAACGCGGCTTTCCGCTCTGCAATAGGCACCGATGGCAAGCGTCAACGACCACTGTTCTGTGGCGCGGGCCGCAATCTCGAGCGCGTCAGGATGCCTTTCTCGCGCCCAACGACGAGGTACCACTCCTCGCCCGGGCCGGCTGGGTAGATGGGAGTTCCCACCTGATCGTAGATGGTGACGCCGGCCATCGGACCGCTCACTTCCACGCGGCGACCAGCGCCTCTTTGGACTGCCGCTTCGTGGAGCGCAGTATCGCGATCCGCACATACCCTGATGAACATCTGAGCCATGATGCTGGTCCCTAATTCGAAACGGTCTCGAATTCCCGGAGCGCTTCTTCGACGGTGGCTCTATGCAAATCATATATCGTGAGCCACGAGGCGACAGCGGCCTCACATCGGGCTTGATCAGTACACGACTTCTCCATCGAGAGCACGCCGCGTATGTCCCTGGTTTTCGCGTCGAAGGCTTTTGTCGCCGCCTGGAGCTTGCTGTTCTTGATCGCGGCACCAACAGCGGTCTTGAATCGGGGCATGAATTCGTCCTTGAAGCGCTCGCCGGTCGCGAAGCTTTCAGCGAAAAGCCTCTCAAAGGCGCGGTCGTTCCGGGATGCGCGCTCACGCATGACGTCGCTGCAAGTATCCACAATCTGCTGGTGAAGGGCTTTCCCAGACGACAATTGCGCAATGCAGAACATCAGCACTTCATCAAATCCTTTGTAGATGATTCTCTCCACCGCCCCGGCGACGGCAGCGATCGCGGCGGCGTCAGGTTGACTGCCGCCGGCATCACCACTATTCGTGCCCGCTTGAGTCGACGCATTCGACTTGTCGACCAGGTCTGACGCCAGCTTGAGTGCGTTGTTCAGTCGCGTAGTAGCGGCCGTGGCTTCGGTCTCACGGGTGGCCGCAAGAGCCTTTGCTGCGACGCAAGTGCTCCAATCCTCTGCAGACACATCTGCGGGCTTGGTGGCATTGGCCACGCACTTGCCCTTCGTGTCCGCAGCGGCAAGATCAGCCTTGGCTTTGGCGGACGCAGCGATGGCGGCCTTCTCTTCATCGCTGAAGCGCTTGATCAGCTCCGCAGCTTGCTGGCCGTCGATCACGGCGGCAGATGTCGCCGGACCGGAAATGATGGTCGGCTTGGCGCGCACCGCGCCAGTCAGTTGCTCGATGGCCAATACCGAAAGAATGATGGTCTGATCGCGTGCCGCCTGTACGATCAACTGCTCCTTGTTCAGCGCGCCTGACAAGTAGCGCTCGCAGGTGCGATACATCAGTTCGCGAAGTACATTGACCGTTTGCGTGCGCTCGATGGTCGCAGCGGTCTCGGCGGCCGCCAACGCTGCCTTGGCATTGTTGGATTTGCCATCCAGTGCCAGATCGGCACCCAGACTCGCAGCGTAGGCCGAGAACGCGTCGGGCGCTGCCTCGGCGCAATACCGGAGATGCCGGTTCGACAGGCTGGTCACAAGGTGGCGCTGCTTGGCGTCGACGGTCAGCACCTCGGTCGAATCTGCCGCCAAGGTGTGAGTTCGATGAATGCTGTTCATCCTTGCACAGGACGTCGTGAGCAACGTCAGCAGAACCAAGGCGACTGTGTTGACCGCACACTTCGTACGCCGACAAGAATCCAACCACCGCCTAGATGACATCGTACGTACCTCGCAAGCTGAGGGGCACAGCGACTGCCGCGCAACGCTTCGTTACCGAGCGCTGGAAGTTCAGTCTCCTCGGCGCGCAATTTCTCGCAGGAGCGATTCGAGAAAGTCGAATCATGGTTGGTACGTCCTTGCCGCGAGAACTGTGCGCGACGTGTCCTGCACAGCACTCTATGGCGCCGTGTCTGGGGACCCGCCTACCATCGACCGCTGACTCCAGGTTACCAGGACCGCTCACCCGTGCCCAAAGCTGCATCCGCCCCCAAAGCGAGAAAGGGCAAGTCCAGTAGCACCGTCGTGATCGCAAGAGTCAGCGCGACCGACGGCCGTCTGCGATCATGAGCCTAGTTGGACGACATGTTTAGCCTCCCGAACATTTCAAGTCGAAGCTGTCGATCTGCAGTAATCCGGCGTTGGCATGGGCACCCGGCGGCCAACGGCGAGTCAGCAACAGCACAAAGCTCAATTGATTTGAGCGGGTTGATAGCCGCAGCGGCAACATGAAACTCGGGTGCTGCACTTGTCGCGACCATCGGCGGACACTCTGGTCGCGCACGAAAAGCAGATCCAGCTTGCCGTCGCCAGCCACTCCGGCACCGCGGATCTGCATGCGCAGGCGCTTAAGACCGGCCTCGCCGTCAAGCAGCAACGTGAATCCGACGGTACGCTGCGACAAGAACTGCCCTTCAGCTGCAGGCGCAGTCGGTAGCTGGAAATCGTCGAAGAGCACTGAGTAGGCACGACTATCCGGCGACAATGTGCCGGAAAAATGCACGTCAGGACTGGACATGGATGAGATCTTGAGCCGGTTGGACATGCGCTGTTTCCAAGGAGACTGATTCACGGTCGGAGGCACAGATGCCTGGTGCCCACGCATTAGGTCTCCTTCTGGCGCGTTTTCTCCCACCCCAAGTCGATCGGCTGGATCCACGGTCTTCCGCATTGTGTGAAAGGGTCACGTGACACGTGTCTGCCTGCGAGATTGCATGCGCGCCACGGACGTGTTCTTGAGGTTCGTGCGCTGGCATCGCTCCGCATCCGCACCAACCATCGGTCGCCTGTCTCATCCGCCATGCTGGACCGCCCACCCGTGCCCAAAGCTGCAACTGCACCCAAAGCGAAAAAGACAAGGCCGCCAGCGGCGCCAATCTCGGCTTCGAGGCCAGGCTGTGGCTGACGGCGGACAAGCTGCGCAACAACATGGATGCGGCGGAGTACAAGCATGTCGTGCTCGGCCTGAACTTCCTGAAATACATCTCCGACAGCTTCGAGGCGCAGCGCGCCAAGCTGGTGGCGGGGGAGGGCGACTACGCCGGTGCCAATCGGGAGGATCCGGACGAGTATCTGGCCGAGAACATCTTCTGGGTGCCGGCCGATGCGCGCTGGTCGTACCTGCAGGCCAGCGCGCGCATGGCCAGCATTGGTCGCCGTGTCGACGATGCGATGGTCGCCATCGAGAGCGTCAACCCGCTGCTCAAGGGCGTGCTGCCCAAGGACTACGCGCGCCCGGCATTGGATCAGCAGCGCCTCGGCGAGCTGATCGATGTGATCGCCACGATCGAACTCACCGCCGCCAGCAGTGGCACCGAGACGCATCGCTCAGTCGATCTGCTCGGCCGTATCTACGAGTATTTCCGCACCCGCTTCGCCAGCGCCGAGGGCAAGAACGGCGGCCAGTACTACACGCCAAGCTGCGTGGTGCGCTGTCTGGTGGAAATGCTGGAACCCTCACCGCGGATCAGTGGTGGCTGCGCCAGCGTTGAAGCGTCAACATCGCCCGTCACGGCAATCAGTGCCACGCTCGCGCCCGAGGGTGCGTAGCCCAATCTGTCGTTGGTAGCTGCTCCTTCGCGTGGCAGGGCAGGCCAGGGGAGATCGGCGACTGGCCCCTTGAAGCGGGTCAGCAGAATTCGATCTTCGGGACTTACCAAGTTGGTCAGGGACAGGTGTGCCGCGATTGCGCGAGCTAGCCCGCATATTTCACGAGGGAACGCGGAAGATCGCGAAGGGTGAGAGAGGGCAAGCTTGCATCGCATGCGATGCGCCCTCTCGAACGACTGGCGGCTGCGCCGCCAGGCCGGACCTTTGCGCCGGAATCGAGGC
>JALHMG010000067.1 GCA_022844135.1 Lysobacterales bacterium | reverse complement strand
CAAAGAAAAAGCTTGACGATGCTATGGAGGAGGATGCGAAATTGAAGCAAGCCGCGTGAACCGGCGCGGTCTCACAAAAACCGGTTGGGCGGGTCCAAGGGAATTGGGAGGCAAGACAACCGTGGCCATCGCGATGACGGTACGATTGAGCAAATCGTTGCAATCAAGCTTGCTCGGTTCGAATCGTTGGCATTCGCGCAGGTCCAACACGAAGCAAGCCTGCTTGCACAGTTACGCCATCCCAATGTTGCGCAGTTTTTCGACGCCGTGCTTCTGCAACCTGATCGTCTCGCCATCATCATGGAATGGATCGATGGCGAGCCTGTGAACATAGCGCTCGAAAAGGCGACGACGAAGGAGATCCTACGGCAGGTGATGTTGATCGCAGAAGCCGTGGCGTTTTCGCACAACCGACGAATACTGCATGGCGACATCAAACCCAGCAACATTCTGATTAACGCTGCAGGAGAACCCAAGCTTCTCGACTTCGGGATTGGTGTAATGACTAACAGTCGCGCGCCAACTCGAGCGCTAGGGATGACCGAAGCATTTGCCTCGCCTGAGCTTCAAGCCAGTGGTCTTATTGAATCCCGCGATGATGCTTACTCCCTGGGCAAGCTACTTGCCTGCTTGCTTCAGCGTAATGGCAAAGGCGATGAGGCAGGTAAGCGGTCGAAAGATCTGGAGGCTGTGCTACTGAAGAGCGAAGCCCGAGGCTACGACGCCCACTCATTCGCATCTGAGATCAAGCGCTTGCTCGCAGGTAGCTGGGTAGAAGCGCGCAATCAGGAACGCTTCGCTGGTTACAAAGCGCTTGCGCGTCGTCGTCCGTGGGCATTGGCTGCAACTGCTTTTGTAATGGTCTCATGGATGGTGGGCTCGGTTGCGCTGTATGGGCAGAGAAATGCGACCGAACTGGCGCGCGTTGAGGCGGTCGCTGAGGCACAAAGTGCCGCGCAGACGAGCGATTTCTTGATCGAGACGATTCGTCGTGCAAGCCCGGAGGCGATTTCGCCCGAAGCATTGACCGTGCGGGATTTGGCCATGCAAGCCGATCGAATGGTGTCCGAGGCAGAGTTGGCGCCGCGAATCCAAGTGCGGTTGTTGCTGGCATTGGCCGAGCTTGATCGGGCGTCGGCACGCCACGACGAAGCGCTCAGCAAGGCTCACAAGGTTCAGACGCTCTCACAGCAAGAGGAAACCACTTTGGCTGCGCGTCGCGTTCAGCTTGATACATTGGTCGAAAGTGGCCGCTTGACCGAGGCCGACGAGGTGGTGGCAAAACTCGATGCGTCCGACCGGATAGCCATCGCCGTATCAGTCGCTCGCTTCCACCTCGCGCAAGGCGAATTCAAGGAAGCCGCTGCATTCGTGCAAAGCGCCGCTGACTCATCGTCCTCGCCCCGCGATCAGATTGCGCTGCTGCTGGCGCTCGCGACCGCTCAGAATAATCTGGGGGAGTTTCATGCTGCTGATGCGACCTTTGGGCGGATCGATGCCCTGAGTTCGTCGGCGGCGTTCAGCGCATTTGATCGTTTCAACGTTCAAACGGAGCGTGCTGGAACCCTTCGAATGCTGGGGCGCGTGGACGAGGCGGAAGCGCTTGGAGAATCCGCGCTGAGCACGCTTGAGCAGGTCTTCGGCGAGGCCCATCCCACCTACGCCCTCGCGCAGACGGCGCGTGGCTACGACCTCTACTACCTTGGTGAATACGCGCGCGCCCTGTCCTTGGCTGAAAGCGCCAAGGCAACTTTGGAATCGCACTTCAGTAAAGACTATTTTCCGCGCATGGGCGAGGTTTACGACCTATTGGGGAAAATCCATGCGGTGACCAACAACACCTCTGAGGCCGTACGACTGTTGGAATTCGCAATAGCCAGTCTCGAAAAGGCACCGCGTGCCAGCCAGCGCGATATCGCCTTGCTTCGTTATGACTTGGCGAGCTATCTGTCGGTCAAGCGTCGCTACGATGAGAGCTTGAAGCAGTTGCAACTCACCAAGACACATTTCGTCGAGACCACCGAACCCAACAGCCTGCAGCAATTGTTCGTCGACGTGCGCATGATGAATCCGTTGCATCGGCTGCAACGCTACGACGAGGGCATGGCCCTAGCGACTCATCTGATGCCCAGATTGAGGGCAGCGCTGCCGCCAAATCACCAAGGGTTGATAGAAGCACTCGCCGACGCGTCGGCGTTGGCTCACGATGCGGGCGAGGACGCCATTGCGGTGAGTTATGCACGAGAAGCTGCAGAAGCACTATTGAGTGACGAGTTACAGGCTCACCCAGCGCTGCGTCGTTTGCTGTTGCCAAAGCTGATACCTGCGTTGGAAAAGCACCGAGACCAAGCGCTGATCGCGCGTTTGCAAGCGATGCCCCTCGACAAAGAAGACTGAGCGCAACCAGTGGTCGACTTAACGCTGAGCGGCACCAAAAACGAGCCTGTCAGCGCGTGGCTCGTCGATTGGGCCAATGGTAAGCAGCGCGCTGCAGACGATATCCAACGGGTTTTGGGCCCGTACCTTCTACGTGCAGCAAAGATTGTGTTGAAGCGCCACGACTTTGCCACTGGCCTCAGTGCGAAGGAACTGGTGTACGAAGGGTGGCTGCGGTTGGGAGTGTCGCAGCGCGCAAAATTCAAGAATCGACGGCACTTTTTTGGCACCGTCGTGCGCGCCATGAACTTTGTGTTGATAGACCACCATCGGTCAGAGCGCAACTCACATGCCGAATTGCCTGATCGCAGAGAGCCGGATCTACTAACACCCGAATACATCGACTTCTTGAACGCGATGCAAGCACTCCAAGAGCGCTTCCCGAGGCAAGCGCTTCATTTGATGTTGTTGCACTTCGTCGATCTCACACTTGAAGAGACTGCGGACATCTCGGGTTACGCGCTCATTACGGTTCGCCGTGATGTAAGGTTTGCTGCGAGTTGGATAAAGGCGCGAGTTCTCGCGCAGAGCTAAACGGAAGTATCAGAAATTCTGGCAGATCTCGCGAATGCTCGACCTCGGGACGCAAGTACCACTGATCCGGCTCTGAATCGATGCGGGTAGCGCGGTCGCGAGCGTAAGCCAGATTGCGACGACGATAGAGCAGCGCTCTGTCATCCGCGCTGCGGCTTGGTTCCTGGTTCTCATTGTCGCGTACTCCGATCACGTGGGCTTGCCGTGCGCTATCGGATTCGGATGGGGGCAGGGATCATCGACACTTGCTCGCACGCCAGCCGCCGCTTTGCTGGTAATGCTTTCGCCGGCTTGCCTATAGTGACGAGCCGCGTGCGGCCATCAGGGGGCGCATGTGCGAATGGATATCCGCCGCCGGGTTCTTCCACCAGGATTTATTCATGGTCTTTTCCCCGTTCCTCAGCCATTTCGAATGCAGCTTGACGGGCGAGCGTTTTGCGCCGGGCGTGCTCACGGTATCGAGTGCTGGCAAGCCGCTCTGGGTGCGCTACGACCTGCCACGGATTGCGGCGTCGGTGTTGCGCGAGGCGCTGCGTTCGCGCCCGGAGGATCTTTGGCGCTATCGCGAATTGCTGCCGCTGGCGCTGGATCTCAAGCCGATCAGTCTGGGCGAAACGCAGACGCCGCTGATCGATCTGCCGCAGCTATCGGAGTCGCTCGATGTGCGCATCGAGGTCAAGGACGAGGGTCGTCTGCCCACCGGATCGTTCAAAGCGCGCGGCCTGGTGATGGCAGTGAACATGGCCAAGGCTCTTGGCATTACGCGGATGGCGATTCCCACCAACGGCAACGCCGGAGCAGCGCTGGCCGCCTACGGGGTGCGTGCCGGCATCGAGGTGCATTGCTTCTGCCCCGCCGATACGCCCGAAGCCAATCTGCGCGAAATCGTGCTGCAGGGCGCACAACTCACGCGCGTGGACGGCATGATCGACGACTGCGGCAAGCTGGTCGCTGCGGGCGAACGCGAGGGACGCTGGTTTTCGATCGCCACGCTGCGCGAGCCGTATCGCATCGAGGGCAAGAAGACCATGGGCCTGGAACTGGCCGAGCAGCTGGGCTGGACGGTGCCGGATGCAATCTTCTATCCCACCGGCGGCGGCACCGGTTTGATCGGCATGTGGAAAGCCTTCGACGAGCTGCAAGCCCTGGGCTGGATTGGCGCTAAGCGGCCGCGCATGTTCGCTGTGCAGGCGGCCGGATGTGCGCCCATCGTGCGGGCTTTCGAACGCGGCGATGAGTTTGCCGAGCGCTGGGCAAACGCAGCCACACAGGCGCACGGCATCCGCGTGCCCGCAGCGCTCGGCGATTTTCTGATCCTCCGTGCGGTGCGCGACTCCGGCGGCGCGGCGATCGCCGTCGACGAAGACGCCATCGCCAGTGCCTGGCGCGATGCTGGTCAACGCGATGGATTGCTGCTGTGCCCGGAAGGCGCAGCAACACTTGCTGGCGCGCGACTCGCCCGCGAGCAAGGCCTGATCGCACCCGGCGAGCATGTGGTGCTGTTCAACTGCGCCAGCGGCTACAAGTATCCGTTGCCGGTGCCGCAGCCGTAATTCCTGTGCGCAAAACCCATCTCGCGCGGCTCAATCTCCGCGCCGGGTAGACCATGTAAGGGCCAGAACGACGGGCCAGATCAGCAGCAGCCATTCGATGTTGCTTTGATCGAAGCTGCGGAACACCTTGACGAAGGCGCCCAGGGCGACGCTGATGAGCGCGAGCGTAGCAGCGAAGCGGGTCAGGCGCTGCAGTTTGTCTGTGAGTTTTCCGCCGGCGCTGAGGGCGATGAAGCCGGGGAGGGCCAGCCACCAGATGGGCGAGAACAGGAACAGGTTCTCGTTTCGCCACGCGGAGCTATGGTCGGTGGCGAGCCACAGCAGCGCCAGGACGGTGCCGGCAATGGCCATCGGCAGCGCCAATGAAAACTGCAACAGGCCGAGCAGGCGAGGGCGGTTGTAAATCGACGCATGCGGACCGGCGTTTGCGGCCTGGCGCGCTGGGCGAGCCGCGAGAACAATCAGCGCCGCAAGCATCAGGCCGATGGCGGCAAAGGTGGGTCGTTGGTCTCTGACCTCGGGCCAGACGTCGGTGGGATTCGCGCCGGCCGGAAGTACGATTTCCTCGGCGACCAATGGCGCCCCGTCGATGGACATCTCGCGCACGCGGCGCTTGAGCTCGCCGGGAATGAACATTTCCTCCCAGAGCGAGAGCGGTTTGTCGACCGGCTGGCCGAGCAAGAGATCGGTGCCCAGATACAACCACGGCACAGGCGCGGCGTACGCGCGGGTGAAGCGCCGATAGGTTTCGCCGTGGGAGCGATGCGCGTTAACAGACTTGAGCGCGCCAGCAAGAGCCAGATCGATGGCGTCGCGGATCTTGGTTGAGCAGTTGCTGGTGTAATAGTCGTAGCGATAGTCGCGGTTCTCGGGCGCCACATGCCACTTCAGGTGGGTTTCGAGCGCGTCGACTTGCGCGGGCGATAGCGCCAGGCGCTGCAGCCACACGCGGCGACCTTCTTGCAGGTAACCGTCGATATCGACGTCGGCGTCGAGAGCGATCGCCTGATAGAGCATGCGCCCACGCATGAAGCGCAGCAGAAAATCCTCCTGCGCGAAATCGAAGTAGCCGAAGTTGTAGCTGATGTCCTGGTCGCCGTCGCGAACGATCAGCGCGTTGTGCCCGAAACGCTGCCAGTAGAGTTCTCCGGGCTCAATGGTAGCCAGCCAGACCTCTTTGGCGAACGCCAGTGCGGGCAACAGCAGCAAGCACAGGGCGCATATCGCGCGAGAAACGCGCGTCATCAAATCACGCCCGGCCGCACGCGCAACTGGTGGACGCGCCGCGCATCGGCCTTCGCCACTTCGAACAGGAATCCGCCGATCTCAATGCTGTCGCCCAGCTCCGGCAGGTGACCGAGCGCCTCGACCACCAGCCCACCGACGGTATCGGCCGCTTCGGATTCGAAGCGCGTGCGAAAATGCTCGTTGAAGTCCTCGATCGGCGTGAGCGCCTGCACCGAATACAAGCCATCGCCATGCGCCTGGATGTGGACCTCCGGCTTGTCTTCGGCGTCATGCTCATCGTCGATCTCGCCGACAATCTGCTCCAGCACATCCTCGATCGTCACCAGCCCGGCAACGCCGCCGTACTCGTCTACTACCATCGCCATGTGCGTGCGCGCAACGCGAAACTCCTTGAGCAGCAGGTTGAGGCGTTTGGACTCCGGGATCAGTGTCATCGGCCTCAGGATCTGGCGCAATTCGAAGTGCTCGGCGCCGTTGGCGAAATGCCGCAGCAAGTCTTTCGCCAGCAAAAGGCCGATGACCTCATCTTCGTTCTCGCCGTGCACCGGGAAGCGCGAATGGCCGCTGGTGGTGACGATGCGGAGTACGTCTTTCAGTGAGGCGTCGATGGAAATCCACACAACCTGAGCGCGCGGCACCATGACGTCGGCGACCTGTTTGTCGGAAACGCTGATCGCGCCTTCCAACATCACCAAGGTGTCGCCATCGACCAGGCCATTCTCTCTGGCGTGGCGCAATTCGTCGATTAACTCTTCTCGGTTCCGCGGCTCGCCGGCGATCGCTTGTCCAAGTCGCTCGAGCCAGCTGCGCGGCGCGGAACCGCCGGTACTGGGAATATCGTCGTTCATCTACCGCAAGTGAAGCGCCCACTCAAGGGCAAGGCGACGAAGTGTATCAGGCTTCATGCGAAAGTTTCCTGCGCAAGGCTTGATGCCAGGGTTCGCAGCGGAGGGCGTCACCGGGACTTCGACCCCGCGCAGAAGGTTGGGTCTGCGGAATAAGAACTTGATCCGCCGGGGCGGTATTCTTCGGCGCTTCGCCTTGAACTCGACGATCGCCATGACTTTCGAAAACCTGCTTATCGCCGACAGCGGCGCTATCCGTACGATCACCATCAATCGGCCGGATAAGCTCAATGCGTTGAATCACGCCACGATCCTGGAATTGGATGCGGCGTTCCGCGCAGCGCGGGGCGATGCGACCGTGCGCGTCATCGTGTTGACGGGCGCTGGCGCGAAGGCCTTCGTGGCAGGCGCGGACATCGCCGAGTTGACAGCGCTATCGAGCGTGCAAGCGCGCGATTTCTCGCAAGCCGGGCAGCGCATGATGCGCGCCGTGGAAACGCTCGGTAAACCGGTGATCGCCCGGCTCAATGGATTCACGCTGGGCGGCGGCATGGAGCTGGCCATGAGCTGCCACCTGCGGATTGCGGCGGAAAACGTCAAGCTCGGACAGCCGGAGATCAGTCTCGGCATCGTTCCCGGCTTTGGCGGCACGCAGCGTTTGACGCGCCTTTGTTCACGCACCGCAGCTTTGGAGCTGTGCTTGCTCGGAGCACCCATCAGTGCCGAACGCGCGTATCAGCTGGGCATCATCAATCGGGTGGTGCCAGCTGCAGACCTGGATGCGACGGTGGATGCGCTGGCTCAGCAGCTCGCGGCATCCGCACCGCACGCGCTGCGCGGCATTCTGGACGCCGTCATCCATGGCGGCGATATGGCGCTCGACCAGGGTCTGGAATTCGAGACGCAGGCTTTTGCGGTGACCACGGCGACTGAAGACATGCGCGAAGGTACGCGCGCATTTGTCGAGAAGCGCAAGCCGCAATTCGTAGGGCGATGATCGTCGAAACACAAGGCCTGACGCGACGCTTCGGCGAGCGCATTGCCGTGGCCGACCTGACGTTTTCTCTTGACGAAGGCCAGGTGCTGGGATTGCTCGGGCCAAATGGTGCCGGCAAAACCACCACCTTGCGCATGCTCGGCGGACTGATCGCAGCAACCAGCGGCAGCGCCACGGTCTGCGGCCATTCCTTGGGCAAAAGCGATGCCGCGAACACGGCCATTCGCGCGCGCTGCGGAAACGTGCCGGAGGTTCCGGGCTTCTACGAGCGCCTGAGCGCGCGCGACAACCTGCGGTTCTTTGCCGGGCTGCATCGTTTGCCGGATGCTCATCGACGCGTCGACGCAGCGCTCGATCGATTTGCCTTGGGCGAGCGCCGCGACGATCGCGTCTCGACCTACTCCAAGGGCATGAAACAGCGCTTGTCGATAGCGCGTGCGCTGCTGCATGAGCCGCAGTTGGTGTTGCTCGACGAACCCACGGCGGGACTCGATCCGCTGGCCACCGCTTCGGTGCACTCGTTGATACGAGAGCTCAAAGCGAAAGGCGTCTCGCTGGTGCTATGCACGCATTCGCTGGAAGAGGTTGAGGCGCTCGCCGATCGGGTGTTGATCCTCGATCAGACGGTGCGATTCTCGGGCGCGCTCGCGGAGTTTTGCGAGCGCGTCGAGGGCGTAGTGATCGACATGCGGATCGACGCATTGCCGGATGGCATGAATCTCGCGCGCCAGGACTTATCGCGATATGTCTTCGACTATGCGCCGGAAGAGGTGCCGCAGCTGATTCGACGTCTCGTCGCCGCTGGCGCCGACATCTCAAGCGTGACGCAGAGGCGCACATCGCTGCGCCAGCGCTATCTGGATCTGCTGGGGGAACGATGAGAGAGATCGGCGCGATTCTGTGGCGCGAATTCCTGGATCAGCGTCAGAACCGCATGCTGTGGCCGGTGTACCTTCTGATGCCCCTGGTGGGCGCCGCGCTTCCGGCGATCCTGGTGGCGGCAAGCGCTGCGGCGTTGGCCCAGGATGGCGGCAGCCAGCTCGGCGCGATGCTGGGCGGCATTCGAATGATGGCCGGCGCTGCGGGGATTCAGTTGGAAGAAGCGGCCGCGCGAATGTTCCTGCGCGTCTCTGCTGGATATTTTTTGCTGCTGCCCCTGGCCGTGGTATCGATCGCCGGCGCTTATGCGATTGTTGGCGAGAAGCAACAAAGATCGCTCGAATCGGTATTGGCAACGCCCATCGACACCCGCGTGTTCCTGGTCGGAAAACTGTTGGCAGTTCTGCTTCCGGCAGTCGCGATCAGTTGGATTTCTGCGATCTTGGGAGCAGCAGTTTCGGTGACCAGCTTTTGGTTATCGCATCGCCTGTTGGTCTGGCCCGATATCTTTTATTGGCTGGGCGTCTTGGTACTGGGCCCGCTCATAGGCGCGATTACGGCACTCGTTTGCATGCGCGTTTCGGCGCGCATGCAAGACCCGCAAGCGGCCAATCAAATGACCGCGCTGGTGCTGACGCCGGCACTGATGATTGTGTTCTCGCTGGTGGGGCCGTACATCGTGCTGCACTTGCCCGCGCTGCTGGCAGCGTGCGGCGTGGCAGGCCTTGCCGCCGTCATGTTGTTCTATTGGGTCAAACGCGGCTTCGACCGCGAAGAAATCCTTTGCCGATGGCGCTGAACTCAAGGCTCGTCTTGATGTAGCTTTGCACGCCGGGCGATTGGGGAATTGCTATGACGGGTGTGCAAATTGCGCTGAGCGGGCGCGTCGCAACGCTGACGATGGATCGCCCTGAAGTGCACAACGCGTTCGACGCGGAATTGATCGCCGAGCTGACGGCGGCGCTCAAGCGCGTCGGCGCCGATCCGGAAGTGCGTCTGGTTTTGCTGGCGGCCAACGGCGCGTCGTTTTCGGCGGGCGCCGATGTCAATTGGATGCGCGCGATGGCGGCCTATTCCGAAGCCGAGAATCACAGCGATGCGCTGAAACTCGCCGAACTCATGCGCACGCTGGCGTATTTGCCCAAGCCCACGATCGCACGCGTGCAGGGCTCGGCGTTTGGCGGTGGCGTAGGCCTCGTCGCCTGCTGCGATGTCGCAATTGGAGTCGATAGCGCAAAGTTCGGATTGACGGAGACCAAACTGGGCCTGGTGCCGGCCGTGATCTCGCCCTACGTGGTCGCTGCCATCAGTGCGCGGCACGCGCGTCGCTGGTTCCAATCCGGCGCGTTGTTCAGCGCCGCGCAGGCGCGATCGATGGGCCTTTTGCACGAGGTCGTTGGCGCTGAAGCGCTCGATGCAACCGTCGCAAAAGAAATCGACGCGTTTTTGAAGGCGGGACCAACCGCGACGCTGGTTGCGAAACGTCTGGTCGAGGGAATATTCGGTCGCGATGAAGCCGCGCAGGCCAAGCTCGACGAGCAGACCGCGGCGTTGATTGCGCGCTTGCGCGTGTCGTTGGAAGGGCAGGAAGGCCTCGCGGCGTTTCTTGAGAAGCGAGCGCCCAATTGGCTTTGAGACTGTATTTCGACAAGCAGCGACCTGAGGGCTTTATGTTCCACAAAATCCTGATCGCCAACCGCGGCGAAATTGCTTGTCGGATCGAGCGCACCTGCCGTCGGTTGGGTGTGGCGACAGTTGCGGTGTATTCGGATGCCGATGCGCGTTCCCAGCATGTGCTGGGCGCAGACGAGGGCGTCTGGATTGGTGGGTCGGCGCCCGCCGATTCGTACCTGCGTGGCGATCGGATTATCGAGGCGGCGCTCGCCACCGGCGCGCAGGCCATCCACCCCGGTTTCGGCTTCTTGAGCGAGAACGCCGATTTCGCCGATGCGGCAGAGCGGGCTGGATTGAAGTTCATCGGGCCGCGCTCAGCCTCGATGCGCAAGATGGGATCGAAAGCCGGCGCCAAAGAGCTGATGGCGGCGGCGAGCGTGCCGGTGGTGCCGGGTTACACCGGCGCCGACCAGGCCGACGACGTACTGTATTCCGAAGCACTGCGTGTGGGCTTTCCGCTCATGATCAAAGCCGCGCATGGCGGCGGCGGGAAAGGTATGCGCATCGTGCGTTCCGCCGAGGAGTTCCTGGCGTCGTTGGCGTCCTGTCAGCGCGAAGCGAAGGGTGCGTTCGGTCGCGATCGGGTGTTGCTGGAACGCTATGTGGAACGGCCGCGGCACATCGAATTCCAGATCTTTGGCGACGGCGCTGGCGATGTTGTGCATCTGAACGAGCGCGAGTGTTCGGCGCAGCGGCGCTATCAGAAAATCTACGAGGAATCGCCCTCGATGTTCCTGACGCCCGCGATGCGCGCCGAAATGGGCGCCGCCGCGGTTCTCGCCGGGAAGGCGATCGATTACGAAAACGCCGGAACGGTGGAGTTCATCGTTGGGCAGGGCGGCGATTTCTACTTCATGGAGATCAATACGCGCCTGCAGGTGGAGCATCCGGTGACCGAGCTTTGTACTGGCCTGGATTTGGTCGAGATGCAATTGCGTGTAGCCAGCGGCGAGAAGCTTGCGCATCTGCTGCCGGAGCGCCCAATTCAGAGTTGTGGCCATGCAATCGAAGTGCGCCTTTATGCCGAAGACCCAGACCAGGATTTCCTGCCGGGCAGTGGCAAGCTTGAGGTGTTGCGGTTACCGCAGCCCGGCAACGGCGTGCGCCTGGACGGCGGCGTGGTCGAGGGCGATGTGGTCACGGTGCACTACGATCCGATGATCGCCAAACTCATCGTGCACGATGTCGATCGGCCCAAGGCGCTGGCGAAATTGCGCGCCGCATTGTCCGAGACCTTGGTCGTGGGCCCCAAGAGTAACGTGGGTTTTCTTGAGCGCCTCATTCGCCATGCGTCGATCATCGACGCCAGCATCGACACCAGTTTCCTGGACAAGCATCTCGCCGAGGTTCGCGGTGTACCGGTGCCGCCCAGCGCTGCCGCCATCGCCGCTGCCGCGGCGCGTGTGCTTCACACGCAGGAACGTGCGGCGCCGGTGCGTGCGGCCACGGGCAGCGATCCGCATTCTCCCTGGGCCAAGGCCGACGGCTGGCGTGTGGGACATGCGGGCAAGCGCCTGCTGCGTCTTGACGTCGGCGGCCATGCGCTGACGATCGCAGCGCATGGTGCCGGCGGCGACTATCAGCTGCGTTGGGAAGGGCAGGAATGCACACTGCGCGGCGTGCGCAGCGAGGGCGCGACGCTGTCGATGCTGCTCGACCGGCGCGCGGTTACACTCCGCGTGGTGGATGCCGCTGGCGCGGTCTTTGTGCACGATGGCGATCATCGCTGGCGCTTCGAGCTGCGCAATCCTTTCGCAACGGCGAGCCAGCGCGTCAGCAGTGAAGATCGCATCAAGGCGCCCATGCCCGGTCGCATGGTCGCCGTACGCGTCAGTGTTGGCGATGTCGTGACGGCAGGACAGGAAGTTGCTGTGATGGAAGCGATGAAGATGGAGCTCAGCCTGAAGTCGCCGAGGGATGGCGTTGTGGCCGAGCTGCGCGCGGCGGTGGGCGAGTTTGTTGAGGCGGATGCGGTGCTGATTCGGCTCGAATGAATCGCCGCGGCAAGTTCGACCCTATATTCGTTTCGCTGCGCAAATCAGCGTATGCCGAGCGCAGATCAGCGCTCCGTTGAGACTGCGACGTTTCGCACACAAATCGCCGCCGAGTCGAGAAACCCAACGGAACGCCGAGTTTCACTTGGCGCTTTTGAGTTCATCGACTATTGACGAACAACCTTCGACCGCTGCTCGGGCTTCCGAAACAGCAATGAGCGCAACAAGCCATCGTTCTCGAACGGTTTCCACTCGCCCTCGGGCTGCGCGAGGCGATCGGCAATCGCCCAAAGTGCGATGGGGTTCGCACCCATGCCGAAATGAGTTGCGGGGATCTCGATGTTTTCGCTGTGCGCCTGGTCAGGCGCCAGACTGACTTTCCACGAGACAATCCCATCCGCCTTGCTGAGGATCGATGTGTTCGGCATCGGCGGTGAGCGACCGGCCAGCTCGTGGAGCTCCGGATCGTCGGCGCTCCAACCGCTGACGGCCTCGAACAGTCGCCATGCGTTGGTCGCCTTTGGGTAAGGTTGAATTGGCGAGCCGAGGGTGATCACGGTGCGTACGGCATCGGGCAGCTCCGCTGCCAACGCGCGCGCCATGGCGCCGCCCAGCGACCAACCGATCAAACTGACGCGCTGCCCGTGCTCGCGGTGCAGTCCTTGAATCTTGTCGATCAGTTTCGGTACCGTCGCTCCGCGTGGACCAAAATTGAGTCCCAGCTCCCAGGGCTGAGCGGCATAGCCCAATTGTTCCAGGAAGCGTCGCATCGGCCAGGTGCTCGCGTCGCCCGCGACCAGACCCGGAAGCACCAGCACTGGATGCCCATCGCCCGACGGCGCGCGCTTCAGCCAAGGCCAGGCGAACAACAACGACGCCCATTCGATCGAAGCGCGCGCTTCGAGTGCCATCAACAACCACGAAGGCGCCTCGGGCGGATTTTGCACGCCGCTCATGCCGGCACCTTTTTCAGCAGCGCAGTCAGCGCTCGTTGCAGGCCCTTCGCAATCGAGTCGGGCCTGGGCACCACGTCTCGCGCCGCAATCAGTCCAAAATCCATGGAGCCGCCATAGCTGTGCACGGTGATGTTCAACGCCAAACCGTGAGTGACAATCGACACCGGAAAATAATGGTGCAATTTCGCGCCAGCCAGATACAAATCCACGGGCGGGCCGGGAACATTGGAGATCACCAGATTGGCCAGCGGCGGCAAGCGCTCGGCGACTTTTCCTCGCGCCCATAGACGCGACAGACCGGCGGCCCACATCGGCGCGGCGAGACCAGGGAAATCGGTAGGAATCAGATCCTTGAACGCCGATACGCGGCCCTTGATATCGCGCGTGGCGAGGTGGATGGCGCGTAGCCGCTCAAGTGGATCGCCCAAGTTTGTGGGCAGTGGACATTGCACCATCGAGACCTGATTGTTGACCTCGCTGTTGTCCGCGCTACGCAGCGATACCGGCATGCCCACCACCAGCGGTTCATCGGGCAGCGCATCGAGACGCTTCAAGTACTCGCGCATCGCGCCAGCGACCAGCGCTAACACCACATCGTTGACGCTGACGCCCAGGCCCTTGGCGACACGCTTGACGTCGTCCAGCGGCAAACTTTGGATGGCGTAACTGCGCTCGCTCCCAATATGCACATTGAGGGGCGTACGCGGCGCTAACAACAGCGCATCCTTGGCGCGGCTCATCAGGGCGCTTGCTTCGCCGACGGCCTGGCCGGCCAGTTTGAGCGTAGCCGGTACCGCGCGCAGCACCTTGGCGAACTGGTTGATTGTGGCGCGCAAGGCGGTGCTGGCGACGGCACGCTGACTGACCGGCGCGCTGTGTTCGCTGACCGACACTTTACGCTTCGGCGGAATCCTGGGTTCCAGATCGAGCACCACTTGCGCCAGCGCGACACCGCCCTGGCCATCGAGCAGCGCATGGTGCACCTTCGAATACATCGCCACCTCGCCACTCGCCAGGCCTTCGATCACCACCAGGCGCCACAGCGGTCGGTCTCGGGGCAGGGGATCGGCATGCAACTCTGCAACGCGCCGCAGCAACTGCGTTTCGCTGCCCGGATGCGGCAAGCGTTCGCGGCGAATGTGCTCTTCAAGATCGATCTGCGTTGCCTCACCCCACATCGGGTGCGCTAACTCCAAAGGCGCGTCCACGAGCTTACGTTTGAGCGCGCGTGCTTTTGGCAGACGTTCGGCGATCAGATCGGTGAGCGCCTGGTGGAAATCGTAGCCGCGCTTCTTGGGCGGCGTCAGAAGCATCAGGCTGCCGACGTGCATCGGCGTGCCAGCGGCTTCAAGGTACAAAAAACCGGCATCCAGACCACTCAGCGGCTTTAGGCGCACGAGCACTCAACCTGCGGCATTGGTGCGCGCAGCATAGGGATTTCGCAGGCTTCGCGCCAAGGCAAAGGCGTTGCCAATTGTGCGGTCAGGATTCGTCCGCCTCGGCATTCTCGCGCTCGACCGTTTCCGCAGCGCTACCCGGCTCATAGTCGCCCTCAGTACGCACCAGCACGCCGTCCTCGAAAACGACGGTCAATCGCTTCAGCTCGACATTGCCATCCTGATCTTTGTAGCTCGACACGTAGTCCCAACGATCGTCTCGAAATGCGCCCTGAAGAGCAGGCGATCCCAGGACCAGCGTGACTTGGCGCTTGGTCATGCCAGGCTTGATGGCATCGATCTGCTCGGCCTCCAGCACATTGCCTTGCTGCACGGGTTGCTTGTACAGCCAGCCGCAGCCTGCGAACGAAACAACCGCAAGCGCCAAAATTGTGATTCGCATGCCATGCACCCAAGCTTCCAGGAAGCGGTGGATAATACTGCTCAACTCTGGCCCCGCCGTTAACGAGGTTTGCATGCCGCATCGCGCCGAGCGCACCGCCGAATCCCAGGACCTTCGCAAGGTCGGCCTGAAGGTCACCCATCCGCGAATGCGCATTCTCGACATCCTGGGCAGCGCGCCCAAAAAGCACATGACCGCCGAGGATGTCTACAAAGTGTTAATCGAGCATGGCGACGACATCGGGTTGGCCACCGTTTATCGCGTGCTCAACCAATTCGAGACTGCGGGCATCGTGGTTCGGCACCACTTCGAGGGCGGGCAGTCGGTCTACGAGCTCGACGAGGATGGACATCACGACCATATGGTGTGCGTGGCCACCGGCAAGGTGATCGAGTTTCAGAATGCGGAGATCGAACGTATCCAGCGCGAAATCGCCGAGGCGCACGGCTACGAGCTTGAGGATCACAGTCTCGTGCTCTATGTCCGTCCGAAAAAAGCCGATAAGCCGCGCTGAACGATATTGCGGCACGGTTCGGAGGTTTCATCGTCGACTCAGGCATCGCGTGTCAAAAAGCCGCAACGACCGCGGAGTCGCGCAGATGTAAGGCAGTCGCACGCGGTTGTTGACCACTCATCCAGGAGAAGCGACGATGCGATCGATGCGTTTTGTACTGATCATGTTGGCAACCTTGTTACTCACCGCGTGCGCCAGCAGCGGCGGATATCGCAGCGCGGATGGCTATGACCGTTACTGCAACAATTGCGGCGTCGTCGAGAAAATCGAACGCGTCTATGGCGATCGTAAAGGCACCGGCGGTGGCGCGGTTCTCGGCGCAATCATTGGCGGCGCGCTCGGCAATCAAGTCGGTAAAGGCGATGGCCGCAAGGCCGCAACGGTCGCTGGCGCTGTCGCCGGCGGCGTGATCGGCAACAACATCGAAGAGAATCGCCGCAGCCAGCCGCGCTTCGAGATTTTCGTGCGCATGGACGACGGCCGGCGCCTCGTGATCGAGCAACCCACACTGGACGACTTGCGCGATGGTGATCGCGTGGTGGTCAGTGGTGGGCGGGTGCGGCTGTTGTAACTATGTCGGCGCACGGACGGCAGAGGCGGTCGGAGATTGTCCCGGCGCCTCTGCTTCGCGTGGCTTTCCGCTAATGTCGTCGACTACAGATCGGCGTAGACATCGTCGAAATGCAGCTCGCCCTTGGGACATTCGAGCGCAATCGAGCCGTGGTAGAAAAAGTGCTGCTCCCAGCCACCTGGCACACGGCGGTGCGTCTCGATCTTGCGCTCGTCCTGCGACACCAGCACATAGGCCTGTAGTGCGGCGATGCGCTGGTAGAACAGCCACTTCTCGCGCCGATCGGTAAGCATGGTACTTGGGCTCATGACTTCGACGATCAGGCACGGCGAGGTCTTGACCAGCGGATCGGTGTCGTTGGGGTCGCATACGACCATCAGGTCCGGGTAGTAGACAACGTTGTCGACCCGGACCTTCATGTCGGAGGTCATGCCGCGACAGTCTTGCGCTCGCCAAAGCGGCCCCAGTGCCAGTACGAGATTGGTCACGATCCGATTGTGCCGCTCGCTCGCGCCGGCCATGGCATGAATGTAGCCGTCGACATATTCATGGCGCACGGTGGCCAGTTCCTCGCCAGCGAGGTACTCGTCGATGGTCACATAGCTTTGGCGGAGTGCGTTCGACATGGACGAATCTTACTCTACCCACCCGCCGCCAACGCAAGCAGCGACGCGTTGCCGCCAACCGCTGCGGTGTTCACCGTCAGCGTGCGCTCGGTCGTGAAGCGGTGCAGATAGTGCGGGCCGCCGGCTTTCGGTCCGGTGCCGGACAAGCCTTCGCCGCCGAAGGGTTGCACGCCCACCACTGCGCCGATCATGTTGCGATTCACGTAGCAATTGCCGGCGCGAACGCGGCGCTGGATGTGCTCGATCGTGCCATCGATGCGGCTGTGGATGCCGACCGTCAGCCCGTAACCCGTGGCGTTGATTTCATCGATCACCTGATCGAGGTTCCTGGCGGCATAGCGGATCACGTGCAAGACCGGCCCGAAGACTTCGCGCGGCAGTTGTTTGAGCGAAGACAGTTCGAAAGCGTGTGGCGCCACGAACGAGCCGTGCGCTGCGCTGTCAGGCAATGGCAGCGCAGCAATCAGCTTCGCCTCGCGCCGCATGCGCTCGATGTGATCGAGCAATACCTTGCGCGCGTCTTCATCGATCACCGGCCCAATATCGGTGCCGAGCAAACCGGGATCGCCGATCGCCAGCTCATTCATCGCGCCCGCGAGCAAAACCAGCGTGCGTTCCGCCACGTCCTCCTGCACGAACAGAATTCGCGTCGCCGAGCAGCGCTGCCCGGCCGAACCGAAGGCGCCGCTGATGGCGTCTTTCACCAATTGCTCAGGCAACGCCGAGGAGTCGGCAATCAAGGCGTTCTGACCGCCCGTCTCGGCAATCAACGTCGCGATCGCCGAATCGCGAGCGGCCAGCGAGCGATTGATGATGCGCGCGGTCTCGGTCGAGCCGGTGAAGCACACGCCTGCCACGCGCGGATCGCGCGTCAAAGCCGCGCCAACCGTCGCGCCATCGCCCGGCAGCAGTTGCAGCGCGGCTTCCGGGATGCCGGCCTCGTGCAGGATTTGCGTTGCGCGATACGCGACCAAGTTGGTCTGCTCGGCCGGCTTGGCGAGCACGGTATTGCCTGCGACCAGCGCCGCAGCCACTTGCCCAATGAAGATCGCCAGCGGGAAGTTCCACGGGCTGATGCACACGAACACACCGCGGCCATGCAGGAACAACTTGTTCGATTCGCCCGTGGGGCCCGGCAACACCTTCGGCGCAAACTCGCGGCGCGCGCACTGCGCGTAGTAACGCAGGAAATCGACCGCTTCGCGAACCTCGGCGATGCCATCGGTGATGGTCTTGCCGGCCTCGCGAGTGCACAGCGCGATGAACTCGCCGGTATGTTGCTCCATGATGTCCGCCGCGCGCTCAAGTGCGCCGGCGCGCCGTTCCACAGGCGTTGCGTCCCAGGCAGGGTAGGCGGCATAGGCCTGAGCGATCGCCAGTTCCACTGTGGCCGCCGACGCCGGCGTGACCTGGCCCAACACCCGGCGCCGGTCCGATGGATCGGTAATCGTCCACGGGCTGCCCGATTCGTGTGTGCCGGGCACCAGAGGCGCTGCGCTCAGCGCACCAAAACTTAGGTTCGCGGTGTCCTTGATCAGTGCCCGCAACTCCGGTTCACGCGCCAGATTGATGCCACGCGAGTTCTGGCGATCGCCGCCGTACAGATTCAACGGCAAGGGAATGCGTGGATGCGCTTTGGGCTCGGTGGCAGCAACAACTTCGGAAGGATGGGCGATCAACGAGTCGATCGACACCGATTCATCGACGATGCGATTGACGAACGAGCTGTTGGCGCCGTTCTCCAGCAATCGCCGCACCAGATACGGCAGCAAATCCTCGTGGCTGCCGACGGGCGCATAAATGCGGCAGGCGGCGTTCAGGCGCTCGGCCGGAATCACTTCGTTATAGAGATCCGCACCCATGCCGTGCAGGCGCTGGAATTCGAAGGGTTTGCCTTCGGCGAAGTGATAGATCGCAGCGATGGTGTGCGCATTGTGCGTCGCGAACTGCGGATAAAAAACCTCGCCATGCGACAGCAATCGTCGTGCGCAGGCCAGGTAAGATAGATCCGTATTCGCTTTGCGAGTGAAGACCGGGTACCCGGATAAACCATCGATCTGGGCGCGCTTGACCTCGCTGTCCCAATAGGCGCCCTTCACCAGGCGTACGTTCAAACGCCGCCCCGCCTTGCGCGCGACGTCTGCCAGCCAATCGATCACGCCCAACGCACGTTTTTGATAGGCCTGCACCGCCAGGCCAAATCCGTCCCAGCCAGCCAGGCTGACATCGTTATGGACACGCGCAATGATCTCCAGCGACAGCTCCAGGCGATCCGCTTCCTCGGCGTCGATGGTCATCGGAATGCCTTGCGCTCGCGCCAGCTGCGCCAATTCCAACACGCGCGGCGTCAGCTCGGCCAGTACGCGCGCACGCTTGGCACGTTCATAACGCGGATGCAGCGCCGAGAGCTTGACCGAAATGCTGGGCGCACCGGTCAGATCCGGATAAGGTCCGGCAGCGCCGATGGCCAGAATCGCGGCGCGATAGCTTTGCTGATACCGCTCAGCATCCGCGCTGGTCAGAGCCGATTCGCCGAGCATGTCGAACGAATGTCGATAACCGCGTTGGTCTTTGTCCTTCGATCGCGACAACGCTTCTTCGATCGTGCGACCCATCACGAACTGATGTCCCATGATGCGCATCGCCTGGCGCACCGCAAGACGCACCACCGGCTCGCCCGAGCGCGCGATCAGGCGTTTGAAGGCGCCGAAGAAATTGCGCTTGGTGTCCTCGCCGATCTTGACCAGTTTGCCCGTAAGCATCAGGCCCCAGGTGCCGGCGTTCACCAGCAGGCTGTCGCTCTTGCCCGCATGCGATTCCCAGTTCGCATCGCCCAGCTTTTCCGAAATCAACTTGTCGGCAGTGTCGGCATCGGGAATGCGCAGCAGCGCTTCGGCCACGCACATCAGCAGCACGCCTTCCTCGCTCGACAGATCGTACTGGCGCATGAAGGATTCGACCGCACCTTGTTCGACCTTGCGCGCGCGCGTGCGTCGCACCAGATCGGCCGCCGTGTCGTACACGCGCGCTTTCAAATCGGGATTCATTTCCGCCACCCGCAACAACTCGGCGATGACCTCCGCCTCATCGCGCGCGTAGTGATCGGCCAGCCGCAACAACGCGGCCTCCGCATCCGACGGCGCATCGCGCAGCAAAGCAAAAGCATGAGTCATAGCGTCATCCCCGATCCGGCCCAAAACGATCCGCCAGAGCATAGCGAGCGCACCGCCCACCGTGTGCCGCTTGTCGCATCGGTCGGGGTGCGGCGTCGCATTGGATGAGGGGCAGGGACTCGGCGCCGGTGGAATCGCGCAGGCGGGCGATCCGCCATGCAGCCAGTGGGAAGACCAGATTGCCCTTCCGTGTCCGGAAACCACCCTGGCGCTCAGCGAGATCTACGAACGCATCGAGTTCGGCGATGCGCTGTAGCGTCCAATCGTGCTGGCCGTCATTTGCAGAAAATCAGCGTATCAACCCGTTCAGGTCGTCCACGATCGAGTTGTTCGTCCCCGACTGCGGTGCGTCTACAGAGCACGGAATCAGCATCGTCGCGCCCGAATCGAGAACGATCAGGCGAAATCCATCCGGGCCCTCGCATCCCGTGACGACGGCGATAGGGGCGTTCTCGGGTGACGATGTGGCGCCCGATGCCGTCGGACCCGAGGCCGCAGCCTGCGTCGTCATGCTCACAGCCCATGTGGCCGATACGATTAACAGCCATCCCAACTTGTTCATCTCGCCCCTTCCTTTGGTCTGTCGATAACACCTGACGCGCAAACGGATCGGGAAACGGGCCATGGCGATCGGCGAGGAGAACCAGGAGTTAACGCAACCTCAGTCGCGTCATTTGCTCGTGCTCAATCGACGGCACCTGATCAACCGGCGGTCTGCCGGCTCAATACCCATCGGGCAAACTCCGACGGCCGCAAGCGATATCGCGCCAAGCTGCCCTCATGCAACTGATACAGCTCGTTGGTCACGATCGCCACGAACGCGTCCAGATCGTCGGCATCCACCAAGGGCACGGCAAGCCGCCGGATGGTCTCATCCTCGATCTGCGCAAGCCCGCGAACCATGCCAGCCACCACCTCGGTCAGCGCATCGCGATAGCGCAGACGGAGCGGATCGGGCTCGGGCAAGCTGTTCTTGATAGCGGTGTAGCGCTGACAAGAGCGCTCGTAGGCCCACGCGAAAACATCGCGCAGCAGCTCCACGCGATTCAACTCGTATACCGCCAGCGTGCCGGCAAGGTATTCCAACTCCGGTACATCGACGAACGACAGCGGCGCCAGATTGTGCTTGATCACACCCACGTGGCGCGATAAGCCACTATCACGCCACAATCGCGCCAAAGTCAACGATATCGCGCCAAATTGCCGTGAGAATTGGCGCGATTCGCGTGGCGAGTGGCGCGATTTGGATGCTCCGCGCTCATGGCCGCGCCCGACAGCGTGCTCGGCGCGCCGCAGGGCCTCGTGGTCATCTATGAGATCCAGGAACTGCCTGAGTTGTTCCGGACCTTGCACGTCCTGGGCCGACCGAACACCCAATCCCGCACGCTTTCCGATTCTGGGCAGCGTCGCACCGGAATTGATCCGGGGCGCCAGCGAAAGCCTTGCGGGTCGCGTTGAGATGCTCAGCCTCGGTGGGTTGATGTTGGAGGATCGGGCAATCGCCGTTATCCGCTCGCCGAGAAAATCACGGCACTGCTGATTGCGCAGTTGGCGGACGTGGTCGAGGGCTTAGGTTAACTCAGCCCAGCAGCTCCACGGCGAGCGTCAGCCCAAGCCCCTTGGCCCGCTTTGCCAGATTTCTGTCGAAAGTCGCGAAGCCAGAGGCGTGTGAACTGCGCGCCAGGTGCAGTGCATCGGCGAAAGAAGGCCCATGTCGAAGCCATCGATCGCCTCCAAAACCGCATCGCGGTCTTCAAGGGTGACGCTGTTGGCGCGCCGTGCGCTGACCCTCACCCCGCGTTGTCCTGCAGCCACTGCCTGATCCGCAGCCAACCCTGCCGATCCGCGGGCGTGATATGCGCGCCGCGAGCTTCGAGATGGCTGAGGATGCGGTCGATCTCGCGGGCGTGCTTGATTTCGACGTGGCGCTCGCTGGCGAGCTGCCAGAGCTTGGCGTGGCTCACCACCAAGTCGCGCAGAGCCCGGGCATTGGAGGGATCGGCCTTGGCGAGGGTCTCCGCGATGGAAAGGCTTTGCTGGTAGGCGGCGAGAGCGCCTTGGGCATCGCCCTGAGCGGCCTTGATGTTGCCGACGTTGTTCAGGCTGACAGAGACATCGCGCTGAGCCTGGGCATTGGAGGGATCGGCCTTGGCGAGGGTCTCCGCGATGGAGAGGCTTTGCTGGTAGGCGGCGAGAGCGCCTTGGGCATCGCCCTGAGCGGCCTTGATGTTGCCGACCTTTTCGAGGCTGACGGAGACATCGCGCTGAGCCTGGGCATTGGAGGGATCGGCCTTGGCGAGGGCCTCACGGATGGAGAGGCTTTGTTGGTAGGCGGCGAGTGCGCCTTGGGCATCGCCCTGAGCGGCCTTGATGTTGCCGACTTTTTCGAGGCTGACAGAGACATCGCGCTGAGCCTGGGCATTGGAGTGATCGGCCTTGGCGAGGGTCTCCGCGATGGAGAGGCTTTGTTGGTAGGCGGCGAGTGCGCCTTGGGCATCGCCCTGAGCGGCCTTGATGTTGCCGACGTTGTTCAGGCTGACGGAGACATCGCGCTGAGCCTGGGCATTGGTGGGATCGGTCTTGGCGAG
>JALHMG010000066.1 GCA_022844135.1 Lysobacterales bacterium | reverse complement strand
CTGCAGACCGCGAGCAACTCAGGCACCGGCAGCAATACCTGGACGTATACGTACAACAAGCGGCGCATGCTCGAAACCGAAGTGTTGAGTTACGACAACCGCAGCTTCGCGCTCGGTCATGCGTACAACGCGCTCGGCCACCGCAGCTCGCTCACCTATCCGAGCGGACAAGTGGTGAGCTTCAACCCCGACGCCCGCGGGCGGGCTCGCCAAGCCGGCAGCCATGCGAGCAGCGTCTCTCGGCACCCCAATGGCGCCGTTAACACCTTCATGTACGCCAACGGCATCGGCCACGTCACCGCACTAAGCCTGCGCCAACTGCCGCTCCGGCGCACTGCCGGCAGCGTTATGGACCAGTGGTTCGCCTACGACGCCAACGCCAATCTGATCGCCATCGACGATGTCGTTCCAGGTTTGCCGCAGAACATCGAAGATCGCACACTCAGCTACGATGGGCTCAATCGTCTCATCACCGCCGATGCGCCGAACCTGCTCCGCGACGAGCGCTTTCGCTATGACGCCCTCGACAACATCCGCCAGGCATCCTTCGACGGCGCGGTGTTCGATTACCTGCACACGGGCGAACGCCTCACGCAAATCAACCTCGGCGGCGCGCCGTATCAGACATACGCTTACAACGCCCAAGGCGATGTCGTGCATCGCCAGCGCATCATCGAGGCACCCGCCGACCAGCTCTTCGCCAACGGCTTCGAAGCCGTCCTCCCCGAGCGTTCGAATCGCGCGCTCGATCTGTTCCGCCAAGTCAACTACGCGCCCAATCAGGTCTACACCTTCGACCGCGCCCATCGCCTCACCAACGTCCAGAACGTCGAGAGCTACCACTACGATGCCCACGGCCGCAGAGTTGGCACCCTGCGCGCCACCGACAATGCCCGCCACTATCAGGTCTACAGCCAAAGCGGTGTGCTGCTGCACAGCGAGGACCGACGCATCAACACCGCCGTCGATTACATCCACCTCGACAACGATCTGATCGCCGAACGCGAAGTCGCCCTCGCCACCAGCAACGTCGCGATCCGCTACCACCACCCCGACACCCGCCAGTCCGCCACGCTGATCACCAACAGCCAAGGCCAAACCCTCAGCCGCGAACCCTTCGCCCCCTACGGTTCGCCCTACGGCGGCTCCTACCGCGAAGGCCCCGGCTACGCCGGCCACGTGACCGACAGCAACACCGGGCTCACGTACATGCAGCAGCGCTTCTACGACCCGATAGCGATGCGGTTCCTGAGCCCCGATCCGATGTCCGTCGATCCTGGCACAGCATGGAACTTCAACCGATACAACTATGCGGCGGGGAATCCGTATAAGTTTGTTGATCCGGATGGGCGGGCGAATGAACTTGGTATCAAAGTACAGTTTACTGAGGACTTCGCACGCAGATCGAATCCGAACAAGCGCGACAATCGAGTTTTGAATGCAGCGCAACGCAGTGTAGATCTGACGGTTCGCGCAGTCATGGCTGGAAGCGATGAAGCCGTGAAAGCAGATCTAACTGTGTGGAAGGTCTCGGCAGATCCGGAATACCAGATAGGCGCGCACGGTGTAGCGGATACCGTGGCATACGCCGCCGACGGTGTGGACCCCAAAGAGATTGACACCGTTTTCGGACCTAGAATTCTGAGCATTCTCGACTCACGCGAGAAGACAAAATTCAGCGATGGGATCACGGCCAGGGGCGGCGACCCGGCACTTTTAGTTGTTGGTGCGCATGAGCTCAGCCACGGCGCCGATGGGAACATTGGAATTGACGACGAAAATGCTTCAGAGGCAGATGTTGGCGTTCGCGTTAGGGAGATTGTGAAGTCATCTCCAGACGTTTCAGATGGGATCGACTAGGAGAATCGATATGACGCATCTCACACGGCTCTTGATAAGTCTACTTGCTCTGTGCTCGCCCGTCGCAAAGGGCGCATGCATTGAGCCCAACCTTGAGGAAGCAATCAGCGCTTCCTCCCACGTCGCGGTTGTGATCGTGCGCTCCGCCGAGCTGGCAGTTCCAACGGATCAGCTGAAGCATCGCGAGAGGTTTCGAATCGAATATGGCGTCGAAGCGACCGAGTGGCTGAAAGGAGATGAGGTCACCTTGCCGAAGTTGTTCTCGACTAAGCGATATCGGGACCCAAGTCATCGCTACTTCAAGGCGAGTGAAGAGGTTTCGATTGCCCCAGGCAGCACTGTCATTGTCTATTTCGACGAGGGCAATCCCGAGCTGCTGATCGAGCTTTGCAGCCCTAGCCGTGTGGTTAGCGCCAAGGACAGACTTCTCGTCCGTACACGGCAGATTCTCAATAAGTAGTTTCGGCACCAACGATCTCGCCTACACCTACTTCGCCGACGGCGCGCTGCAGACCGCGAGCAACTCAGGCACCGGCAGCAATACCTGGACGTATACGTACAACAAGCGGCGCATGCTCGAAACCGAAGTGTTGAGTTACGACAACCGCAGCTTCGCGCTCGGTCAGGGGAGCACTCGCGAAGAAGTGATTGAGGCTGAGAATAATCCAAGCCTCTACCAGTGGGAGGATCGGAAGGCAAGCAGGAGTCACAAGTATGAAAAGAAGAAATGACCTATTCCGGGAACATGTTGAACAGATCGCAGGCCACAATTACGTTTCCTATAACCTTAATGAAAATCCAAGTTTGTTCGTGATGACCTATGCCAACGTTCCTGAAATTGGTCAGCAAACTGCTTTTACCATAGGGTTATCAAATTACGCCAACGACAGATGGAAATTAGGTAAGCCGGAACTCTTGGTATCTGTTAACTCACTGGACTCTTGTTGGCCTTTGGCAATGGGAGAACTTGTATTACGAGCCAGTGGTAGTCAAGATTTCTCGGTAGGGCAGATATTTAAATTTGGAAGCGAAATTTCGAGCGAGTCCCAGATGGATGCATTTCTGTTGTATTACTGCATCGTGTTGGAACGCGAGGACGCTGTTTACAGAGATAGCGATGGCGTAATAAATATAGTGCAACTTTTTCCCATCTATACTTCCGAGATTGACGAAATAAAGCGAATGGGCAGCCGGAGTTTTCTTACTCGCATGGGCGAGTCGATTTACGACGTCCACAGGCAGCCCATTGGCTAACCGGTTACGTTGAAGACTAGCGAAGGGCAATCAGATTAAACACAATTCAGAGCGAAGACACCCGCAGCGCCCTGTAATTCACCGATTACCTGTACCTCGACAGCCAAGGCGCGTTGTGCGCCTTAGCGCTAATCTACGAAAGCGGCTCACGAGAAAGCAAGAAAATCGTATTGTGTCCACCTTGCCATGCTGATCGGCATCGAAAGGAGGGAAAGAAATGATAAAAGAGATCAGTTTTTCTCTTGAGGTCAATGATGGTTGGCCTCCGGTTGCGGTGGAGGGAGTGTTTTGCGAAATCCTTGACGACAATAGGTGCATGGTTGTCTCACCGCCTCTCTTTCTCAAAGGCCTCGCTTGTGGCGATGTAATAAAGCTTGGTCAGCACCAAAGAGATGTTGTTTTGGACTTTACAACATTAAGGAAGTCTAAAAACTCCACCGCGTGGGTTATGCGACAGTCGAACAAGAATCTCCCTGTGTCTGCAATTGACGCACTTGGCTGCAAGGTTGTCAGTTTTCCAACAACTGGGAATTGGTCAATTGACGTTCCATCAAGTCTCGAGATTTCGCAAGTGGATAGCGTTCTCCTTCAGCTCGACGAAAAGGAATTTGCGGTGGCATTTCCTGCATTTCGCCACTGACCGGAAGACCAGACCCAGACCCGATAAGAGGAACACGGACAGCCATCGGACTCGCAGGCTTCAGCCATCTGTCCGTCACTTCGGGCTTTGGCGACGATTCTGGAAGTACCTTCAGAGGTAATTCCGGCGGACGACCAACGCGCCCAGACGCCTGCGGCGCCAAAATCTTCGTGTGGCGGCTCTCACCGCGTCGCAAGACTCTGGGCGTAGCCGATATGCCTTTGTGCCACTGCCGCTTCCACTCGGCGGCTTTGGCCTCCAGCGCTTGCATGCTCGCGACCAATCGTCAGTTAACCGAAGCGATGCAACTGCCGACCAGCTGTGCGTGCCGGATTGAGCGCCGCAATTGCTGCGGCCTCGGTCAGTCGAACGAGCTTGGCGCCCAAATGATAGGCTGACAGTTCGTCGATACATTCCGAGTAACGGCCATGCAACTGATCAGCGGACGCAAAAAGGACCTCGGCGGCTTCGATGTGGCGCGCTTGTTGCCGCATTTGCATGCGCGCCATGTCGGCGGATTCGTGTTCCTCGATCACATGGGTCCGGCCCGTTTTGCGCCGGGACGCGGCATCGACGTGCGCCCGCATCCGCACATCGGGCTGGCGACCGTGACCTATCTGTTCGAAGGCACGTTGACGCATCGGGATTCGCTGGGCACCGTCCAGGACATCGTACCGGGCGATGTGAACTGGATGACCGCCGGTCGCGGCATCGCGCATTCGGAGCGCACGCCCGCTGTTCTGCGCGATTCCGGCTCGGCGTTGCACGGCCTGCAGGCGTGGGTCGCGCTGCCGCAGGCGACCGAGGAGATAGCGCCAGCCTTCGAGCATTACAAGGCCGCGGCGATGCCGCGCATTCAGCGCAGTGGAGTGGATTTGCAACTGATCGTCGGCGAGGCCTTTGGCGAGCGCTCGCCGGTGCGGGCGCAGAGCGAGCTTTGGTATCTCGTCGGCGAACTGCGCGGTGGCGAGCTGCAACTTGGCAACGCGCCCATCGAGCGCGCGCTGTACGTGGTCGATGGCGAAGCGCAGTTGGGCGACCAGCGCGTGCTCTCTGGAACGCTTGCCGTGCTGCCTGAGCGCGAGAACATCGCCTTGAGCGCGGAGGGCTTCGCCCGTATCGCGCTACTCGGTGGCGCGCCGCTCGATGGCGAGCGCCACATCGATTGGAACTTCGTCTCCTCGCGCCGGGAACGAATCGATCAGGCCAAGGTCGATTGGCAGACGCGGCGCGTTGAGGCGTTTGGGCAGGTGCCGGGCGAGCTGGAGTTCATACCCTTGCCGGGGTAGGTTGGTTGCAGGTTGTTGGTTGTTGGTGGGTTCGCGACGCTGGCGGTTCTGCGCAAAAGCCGGGACCTGCTCGTTGTTTGCGATCCCATTGACTATTGTCCAAACTCCAACCAATCGCCAGCTAACAACCAACAACCAAGAATGCTCCAATCCCTCCGCCCGTGGCTCACCCGGCTCCGCTCGCGCTGGCGCAGCGATGATTACGACGCGCGCCTGGCCGCGGAGATTGCGACCTTCGAAGGACAGGTCAACGTCCATAACTTGCCGCCGATGTTTCACTACTGGTCCAATCGTTATCTGCGGCCGTTGTTCGAAGCCTTCGGCTACTCGCATCCGGAAGACTTCTTCGCGCGCGAGATCGCCAGGGCGCGCGCAATGCGCGATCGGCCGATTCGTGTTGTCAGTCTGGGCGCCGGCAACGGCGATAGCGAGCTGCGCATCGCGGCGCTGCTGCGCGAGCGCGGCGTCGCCGGTGTGCGCATCGAGTGCCTGGACATCAATCCAGCCATGCTCGCCCGCTGCGAGGCGGATGCCGGCGCGCAAGGATTGAGCGATGTGGTTCTACCGCTGCGCGGAGATTTCAACGCCTGGCGCGAGCGGGCGGATGTGGTGATGGCCAATCAGTCGCTGCACCACGTCGTCGAGCTTGAGCACCTCTTTGATGCCATCTATGACGGCATCGGCGATGAAGGCGTGTTCCTCACGTGCGACATGATCGGGCGCAACGGCCACCAGCGCTGGCCTGAGGCGCTGGCGGCGGTGCAAGAGATCTGGGCGACGCTGCCGGAGCGCTATCGCTACAACCTGCAGCTGCAGCGCCTGGAGCGCGAGTTTCTCGACTGGGATTGCTCGGTAGCCGGTTTCGAAGGCATTCGCGCGCAGGACATCTTGCCACTGCTGATGCAGCGCTTCGGCTTTGAGACGTTTATCGCCTGGGGCAACATCATCGACGTATTCGTCGATCGCAGCTTCGGCCACCACTTCAATCCGGACGACGAATCCGACCGCGCCCGAATCGATGCCATTCACGCCCGCGACGAACGCGGTATCGACAGCGGCGAGTGGCAGCCAACGCATCTGACCGCAGTTATGCGGCGCCGCACGGCGAACACGCGTCAACACAGGCACTGGTCGCCCAGCTTCTGCTGCCGCGATCCGCAGCGCCATTAGCCCGAACAAATGCGGCGACACCGCGCTAGCGCGTTCGCTCTCCGGAATGCTCGCGATCGGAGCTGGCAAGTTCTTCGACATCGGCCTGCAGGTCTTCGCCATGCGCATCGGCGCGTCGGTGACGATGGATAAGCATCAAGTTGCGCACGTACACGATGAAACCGAAGCTCTGTCCGAGGATGATGACCGCATCGCCGACGCTGAGCGCATAGGCCAGAAGCAGCAAGCTGCCGGCGAGCGACAGGTACCAGAACTGCACCGGATTTTCGGAGCGCTGCGCGCGCTCGGATACCACCAGCTGCACAACGAAGCGGCCGGTAAACAGTGCCTGGCCGACGAAACCGACGATCAGCCACAGTGGCGTGGTGCGTTCGGCGCCTGCTGTCAGTGGCGCTGCGTGGCTCAGCAATCCGGCTGCCAGTGCCAATGCCGAGAGCGCCAGCCAACGCCAAACGAACGACTGCGCGCGGCCGCGCGCATGGCGCTCGACCCATTCGATGTTGCGCAAGTAGATCGCAAGGCCCACCAGCTGCCCGCAGGCGATGACAGCGTCGCGCTGGTGCGCGGCATAGGCGAGCAGCAACACTGCGCCGATCGAGCTGAAAAACCAGAAATGCGTCGGCAGCAGTGAGCGCCGGGCCCGCTCGCTCATGAACCACTGCGCCAGGAAGCGCGCCGAAAACGCAAGTTGCGCGGCCAGCCCGATCGCCAGCCACACAGGATCGGCAAAGGTCATTGGCGCGGATCCTCAGGAAGCGAGGGCGTACAGTTGGCGGCAATTGCGGCGGACGGGAATAGCAGCCAATGACGGCGATTGGACCAGCCCATGTCGAGCGCCAGATTGTGGTCGAGACACGACCTTGCGTGCCGCGATTGAATCATCAGCCATCGGCTCGGTTCTTCCTGCGCCCACGCCAGCGCCCGAGTCTTTTGCTCTTCTTTCGCCATCTTGAAACCGAATACCCGCGCCTCACCCTGCGCCTGCAGCAAAAAATGCTCGGAAGCCGAAACCATGGCCAGCTCGCTGCCCGTCGGCAGCGTCGCGAGCACGCGGTCCATCAGCGCCCGGCCGGAGCGCGCCCGATCCATAGTAGGAAATCCGAACAGCCCGAGCGAACTCCACACCAGCACCATGGTGGCCAGGAACGCCAGCGCCCCGCGCCGGCGAAAAACAAGAGCTGCGACGAGAATCACCAGCGCAACGCCGAGCAACCATGGCCACGGCGCAACGCCGTTTTGCTCCTCGATACGCCGCGCGAACGAAGGCTCGCCGATCAGCGCTGCCAAGGCAGCTCCGCCGACGATCAGTGCCAGCGCCACGCACACCGTCAGCAGCGCCAGATGCACGCGGCGAGAGCGCAAGAGACCCGGCAACAACGGCCCCAAGGCCAATGCCAGCGCCGGCACCGCCGGCAGGATATAAACGCCCCGTTTGCCTGGCGAAAGCGAGAAAAACACCACCACCAGCGCCACCCAACCGAGCAGCAACAGTGTCCGTGCGTCCCGGCGCCGCAGACGCCTACGCCAATTGGCGAACGCAAAAACCGCGAGCAGCGACAGTGGCAACCATAGCCCAGGCACGACATTGGTCACGTAGTACCAGAACGGCTTGATGTGATGCCAGGACTGAGTCAGCCGTGTCACCGTCTGCCGGAAGAACAAATCGTCGCGGTATTTGGCGATCTCAGGATCGTGTTGCGCCAGCCACAGGATCGGCAACCCCCAGGCGACGATGACGCCGAAAAATGCCAGCGGTCCCCAGGACCAACGCCAGTCGGCCCCGATCGGCGCGAGCCCGCGATACCCGCCGTAGCGGGCGAACAAGTACGGAATGAAGATCAGCCACGGCAGAAATCCGGTGCCCTTGGTGATCACACCAAGGCCCATGGCCGCGCCCGCCAGCGCATACCAGCCCCACGCCGGGCCGAGCAGCAAGTGGCGCAACAATCCGACCAGACCGAGCGTGGTGAAAAACGCCAGCGTCGCATCGATTTGCGCGGTGCGACCCTGCAGCGTGAACTGCACCGTGACCAGCAGCGCGACGGTGGTCAGCACCGCGATACGATGGCCATACAGTCGCTTGGCGAAAGCAAACACCAAGGCCAGCGTACCCAAGGCCGCCAGCAGCGAGGGGAGGAGAAATGCCCATCGAGTGCTACCGGTCAGCGCGTAGGCGGCGGCCTGCAACCACAGGAAGATCGGCGGCTTCTCGGCATACACTTCGGGACCGCGGTGCGGCACCAACCATCGCCCGGTCTCGATGATGTCGCGCCCGATCAGCGCAAAGCGCGGCTCATCGGCAGGCCACGGATCGCGCAGTCCATACCCGATCAGCAACAGCCACAGCGCCAGGCCAACGAGCAGCCAGAGATCGAGCGGACGATGGGGGCGTAACCAGGAGCGCCGGGGAGCGCCAAGTCGGGCAAACATTCACTGTCCAATCGTCGGGGGCTATTGCACGTACGAACCAATACGCCGGATACAAGTACCGCTGCAATATGGCCCCGGCGGCGCGGTGCCCGGACCATAGCTGAAGTTCAAGTAGTAGCGAGTGCCGATCGTGAGTTGGCAATACGGCGCATTACCGCTGGTTTTCCATCCGACGAATGGCGCGGCACCCACGCTGCGACACAGGGGCGCGACGGCGGCGCTATCGAAGCACGCGGGCACGGTCGATATCGACATCGCAGCCTCGCCCTCGTCGCTGCCGGGAACCACATCGGCCTGGAACATGCCATAGCCGAATGTTGTGGACGTGGCGACGAATTCGATCGCATAGGTGATATCGGCGTTGTCGTTGAACTCGATCACGCCCCCCGGCTGGCTCGGCCACGGCGACAGGAACAGGCTCTGCCACGGCAGTATGGTCAGCCTGGAGGTGATCTGCTGGCAGCCTTCGAAACCGCTCGCGAAGATATCGTCGGCGCGCAGCGCCGATGGCAGCAAACAAGCGACAATCGCAATGTAGTGCGCAGCTCGCATAGCGGGGCCTTGACGTTGGGCAGCGCGATTGTACGGCGCGACTGTGGCGATGCAAAACCAAGGCTTTGACAGCGATCTGTCGGCGACCAAGAATCCTGCATACAACCAAAGGAGCAAGCCGTGCCGAAGATGCAATTGAGCGCACTGACGCCGCGCCAATACTGGGAAGAAATCAAGGCCCGGCCCGGTCGAGCGAAGTTCGGATTCGGCCGCAAGGCGGCGCTGGTGAATGTCGATTTCCAGCGCGCCTACACCGACATCGATACCTTCGCCACCGCCTACGAAACCGATCCCAACCAGATCGACTACGTCAACACGCTGGCCGACCTGGCGCGCGCCCGCGGGATGCCGGTGATCTGGAGTTATGTGGCCTATATGGACTCACCGGACGATGCGGGCGTCTGGGGCACGCGCAGCAACACGCCCGACAGCCTGCAAAACATCAAGGTGGGTTCCGAGCGCGCTGCGTTCGATACGCGCGTGCGCATCGATCCGCGCGATGCGGTCATCAACAAGCGTATGCCGAGCGTCTTTTTCCAGACGCATCTGGCGAGCCTGTTGGTCTGGCATCAGGTCGATACCGTCATCGTCACCGGCGGGTCGACCTCCGGCTGCGTGCGTGCCACCGTGGTCGATAGTCTGGCGCACGGCTATCGCACCATCGTTCCCGAGGAATGTGTGGCCGACAAACACGAGATCCCGCATTACGCGAACTTGTGCGACATGATGCTCAAGTACGCCGACGTGGAGCCGTTCGCGGCGGTGCGAGCGTGGCTGGCGGGTGCAGCGGAAGGTTGACGGGTCCTGGAACCACTCGGCCAAAGCAGAAGAGGCCCACAAAAAAGCCCGCCGAAGCGGGCTTTTTTTTGATACCGCGATTAGCGTTTAGCGACGCGTGGCGAACCAGGCAGCGCCCATCAGCATCAGCGCCAGCGCGAGCATGCCAAGGGCGTTCATGGCCGGCGCCGGTGCCGGGATGTTGAACGTGCCTTCGACGATGAACGGCAAACCCTGCTGCGGGCCTGACGCCGGACTGCCGACAGGATCGGTCGTCAATGAAATCAACATCGGACCCCAGGTTCCCGCATTGGCCTGCAGCGCGTTGCCGGTTGCCGCAGGGGCGGTGATATTCGGTACCACCGGCGGGAAAAACGGGCCGCTGGCCACGGTGCCGGTGGCCGCGAAGTCGATGAAGTACGTTCCAGCGGTCAGCGTCACCGGCGGCGACACGGGAATTCGCACCGCCTGGATGGCGCGATTGGTTGCGGTGAGCGTCGTTGGCGTCACGCGGAACGCGCCGGTCAGCGTTGTCGTTGGCGTAATCGCGGTCGTCGTATTGCCAAACACCGGAGCGCCGGCCGGCGGTGCGCCATTCAAAATTCGCAACGTGGCCGAATTGATCGATGCGGCCGTCGCGCCTGTCTGGTAGCCGAAAACGGTGATCGCCTCAACGTTCCACAGTTGGCCTGCCGGGACCGTGAAGTCGTCGGCCAATCGGAAGGCGCCGGTGCCCGTGAATCCGAGCGAGCCCCAATTGAACGGCGCCGCGTTGTTCAAAATGCTGACGTTGGTGCCGTTGGTCAACGGGCCTTGATTGAACAGCACCAACGTAGGCGTCGTGAAGTTCGCCGGCGCAACCGGGGTTGAGGACAACGTCTCCGAAGGATCGTAGACCTCCATCGACTGAGCGAACGCGCCTGTCGAAAGGCCGACGGCCAGAAGAGCGGTGATAATTCTTTGCACGGTATTAATCCCCAGCGAGACGGACAGAGGTGGGGAGTTTAGGTGCCCTGTGTATGGCATTGCAACAGACAACTTGAAGTTCGCACCGCTGATCATGCGAGCATTGCGCTTCGTCGCAGCCGTCGGCGCCGTCCATGAAACCTGCTCTCGATTACTACGAAGACGCCCCATATTTCCAACGGCCACGCATCGAATGGCCGGGCGGCAAGCGTCTGGCGCTGTGGATTGCTCCTAATCTCGAGTTTTATGAGCTGGATCCGCCAGCCAACCCGCAACGCGCCGCATGGCCGCGACCGTTCCCCGACATCGACGGCTACGGCACGCGCGACTACGGCAATCGCGTCGGCGCCGAGCGCTTGATGCGCGTGCTCGATGGCTATCCGACACGCGTCAGCGTGTCGCTCTCGACGGCGCTTTGCATTCACCATCCGGAGATCATCGAGATGGGTCTCAATCGAGATTGGGAGTACTTCAGCCACGGCATTTACAACACCCGCTACGCCTACGGCATGGACGAGGCGCAAGAGCGCGAGATGATCGCCGAATCGATGGCGCTCATTGCCGAGCACACCGGCCAGCATTGCGACGGCTATCTGGCGCCAGCGCTCACGCACACCGAGTCCAGCCTCGATCTTTTCGCCGAACTCGGCGGTCTCTACACCTGCGATCTGTTCCACGACGACCAACCGACGCCGATTCGCACGCGCTCAGGGGCGCGCTTCGTCTCGGTGCCGTATTCGCTGGAAATGAACGACACGATTGTCTACGTGGTCAACAAGATCGAGCCCAGGCGGTACGGCGAGATGCTCAAGGCGCACTTCGATCGGTTGTATCAGGAAGGCGCCGATTCGGGAACGGTGATGTGCATTCCGCTGCATCCGTATCAGGTCTCGCATCCGCACCGCATCGCAGCGTTTCGCGATGCGCTCGACTACATCTGCGGGCATGACGGGGTGTGGCACGCAACGGCGCGCGAGATTGCGCGGCACTACTTGGATCGCTATTGGCATGGCGCCTGAGAGGGTGGTCAATCGTCAACGGTCAATAGGAAGTACCCCGGCATGCGCTTTCCCATTGACTATTCACTATTGACTACCGCAACTCTTGGAGGGCTGCGGCGTCCGCTTTCCCACTATTTGACTATTGACCGCCCACGACCATGAGCCTCGATCCGAGCTACTTGCAGTACCCGAAGCGCCGCCGTGGCATGGATCACGACCGCTATCCGTTCTCGATGCTGCACGAGCGGCCGCCTTTGCGTTGGCCGGGCGGCAAGCCGCTGGCGATCAGTATCGTGGTCGCGGTTGAGCATTTTCCACTGAACCAACAAGGCAAGCCGTTCAAGGTGCCCGGGGGCATGACCACGGCGTATCCCGATCTGCGGCATTACAGCTTGCGCGATTACGGCAATCGTGTCGGCATCTGGCGTGTGCTGCGGGCGCTGGACGCGGCCGGATTGCCGTCCAGCTTTGCGATTAATGCAGCGGTGATCGATCGCTACCCGACGCTGGCGCGAACGCTCGCCGCGCGCGGCGATGAGTTGATCGCTCACGGTTTGCATATGGATGCCCTGCACCACCAGGGCTTAGGCGAAAACACCGAGCGCGACTGGATCGAATCTGCACGCGACGCGTTGGCGGCGATCGGGCCTGAGCCGCGCGGCTGGCTCAGCCCGGCGAAGCAGCAAAGCGCGCTGACGCCGGATCTGCTGCACGAGGCTGGCTTCGCCTACATGCTCGATTGGGTTAATGATGAGCTGCCGTATCGCTTTTCTACGCGTAAAGGTTCGATCACGGCAATTCCGCTGTCGACCGAACTCGAGGACCGCTTCGTCATGCTCAACAACCTGCATTCCGAGCAGAGCTGGGTCACACAAGTCTCCGATGCCATCGATTGGTTGGGCAGCGAAGCCTCGCCATCGAGTCCGCGTCTGCTGATGTTGCTGGTCCACGCCTGGGTGGTGGGTCAGGCGCATCGCATTGCGGCGTTCGAAACGCTGCTGGCGCGCATCGCGCGCGCAGGCGCGTGTCTGCTGGCGCCGAGCGCGGTGGCGGCGGCGGGCGCCAAGTCTTAACCAACGTTCGTCAGCAACCGCATACGACGTCAATCGTCCCTTGCTTATCGGTAGCCAGGGTCGATTGCTCAGGAGGAATCACCATGTTTCGGATCACGCTGCTCGCACTGGCGATCAGTCAGGCCGCGATCGCAGACCCGAATGTATTGCTGGACCGCTCTCAGATCGAACACAGCGGCGCGCACGATCTGTCCGACCTGTTGCGTCAATTGCCGCAATTGCCCGCTGGAACTCAAGGACGCTATCAGTTGGATCTGCGCGGCGTTGGAGCGGTGCGCAGCGTATTGCTGATCGACGGCGAGCGTTTGCCGGTGGATCCGGCGACCGGCATCGCGTCGATCCCGGCTTTGCCGCTGACGCTTATCGAGCGCGTCGAATGGACAACAGCCATCGATGCGCCCTTGGGTGCGATCAACGTCGTGCTGCGCGAATCCTCAGGCGAGGTTGGCGTGAGCCTGGCCGGGCCAGGCGGCAGTGGCGATCAGCACAGCATCGGTGCGCTGACCCAGTGGAGCAATGAGCGATGGAGCGTCGATATGCGCCTGGCGCGCAGCGAGCGCGACGCGGTTGCGCGCAGCGACATAGCTAACGATCCACCGGTGCGATTTGCTAACGACTTCTTGACCGCGATCTCTAGCGGGCAGGGTCCGCTCATTCCAGGCAGCCCTTTGCGTCATCCGAGTAACGGCTCGTCGGTGCCCGGCGGATGCACGCTGCCGGGTTACGAAATTCGCGGCAGCGGTAGTTCGCAGACGTGTACCTATGACGCGGATGCGGTCAGCGACGCCGAACCCGACTACGACGAATCCTACGCGCGACTCGGCGCGAGTTTCGATGCCGAGGACGGCATCCTTTTGCGCGCCGTCCTGGAGGCTTCGCAACGCGACGTCAATCTGCAACTGGCGCCGACTACAAATTTCAATCCGACTCCACTGTACTCGCCGTCGCGGACGTATTCGCTGCTTTTGCCGTCATCGCCAAATCACCCGGCACGACGGTTTCCCAGTGCCGGCTACTCGTCCGCGGCGCTGTACGTACGCCACCGTTTCGCCGGTTTGGGACCCCGCCAGGAGCATCGCCAGGACGATCGCCTGCGAGCAATGTTCGCCGTTGAGCGAACTTGGGGCGATTGGCATTGGCAGAGCGCCTTGCACTTCAGCAACAGCGATTACCACCAGGTCAACACTGGCGAGGTCGAGTTCTTTCTTGCGCAACGGGCGATCGAAGACGGCACCTACGACATCTATACGCTATCGGGACCGGCGCTATCGCTGTTCGGCCGAACGCTCCGGCGCGACGCTGAGGCCACTGACCGCAGCATTCGTAATGTCGTGCGCTGGCGGCGCAACCGATCGACGTTCACTGCACGCCTGGACTATTGGCGCGAGCAGGTCGACGATACGCACGACCGCAGTTCGGTCGCCGGAACGGCGTCGTCGCCAAGACTGGGCGCCTTTGGAGTCTTCAACACACGGGAGCGCCGCGACGGCGTGGCGTTTGGGCTCGACTACGGCCTCGAAGGCGATGGCTGGTCCAGCGCGATGTCGATTCAACACGAGCGCCGCAGCGATATCGATAGCGAATCCAGCGCGCTATTCCGCCTCGACGCAGAGCTTGCGGACAAATGGCGCGGGCACGCGCTGGTGAGCAGCGGGATTCGCGCGCCCGAGATGCGCTTGCAGGGTTTCACGCCGGTCCCCGGCAGTGCCCAAGTGGTAGATCCATTGTTCGATGATCTGGGGCTCGTCGTCACCTTTGCTCCGCAGTCTTTGTTGCTGGTTCCGAATCCAGAACTCGATGCCGAACGCATGCACCAGATTCTGCTCGGCGTGCGCTGGCAACCGAGCACCGGATTGCAGCTCGGTGCGGATTTTTGGCAGCAGCAGATTGATGGAGCGATTCGGATGGCGACGCCGACCGAAATCGTCATCTGTTCGGCTGGTCTGGCGCGCGCTTGCCCTCCTACCCGGAACCTGCCTCCAATCACTGAGTTCAGTTACGCCAGCCGTCGTGGCCTGGGTGTGCTGCGCGACCGTTCGAATAACATCTCTCTGATCCAGACCGGCTACGCCAATCTCGACACAATCCGCGTACGCGGTGCGGACTTGAGTGCGCAATGGCAGCACGAGTTCGGCAACGCTACGCTTCGCCAATCGGCGCTGATCGTTTACAGCGACGATCGAACGCCGGACGTCGGCGGATTTGCCAACTGGCGCGCGCGCGTCGACAGCAGCATTGCGTGGTCGAACTGGCGCCTGGGCTGGACGCTGAACTACATCGGCCCGAACGACCGCCGCTTTGACGACGGCCGGGATGGCAGCCACGCCACGCATGACCTCGCCGCGCTTTGGCGTGCGCCATGGAACGGCGAATTCACTGCAGGCGTCGAAAACCTCTTCGACCGCGCTCCGCCCACGCTCGCCGACTACAACCTCAATCTGTACGATGCCGTCGGTCGCACACCGTTTGTGCGCTACGTGCAGCGCTGGTAAGAGCGCGCGAGCCTGGGTGCAAGTACGGTGAAAGCTTTGATTTCACTGCAGCGCGCGCAGGGATCTTTTTGCGAATCACTTCCCGAATCGATTGCGCCCTACGCACTGCAGCTGCCGACCAGCGGCTCCTCGCTCGCTGCGTCGAACGCCGCCGACGAATGATCGATCGTGCGATCGGCGGGTGGGAATTCGATTCGGACGACGTAATTGTCGCCGTCCTCATTGCGCACATTGCTCAAACCTGAGAACCGCAGCAGCAAGCGCGATTCGGCGTCGTACGCGACATCGATGCCGGAGACGATGAGCCCCAGCAGGCCCGTGAGCCCGAGGCGAAACACGTTCGCTTTGCGCCCATCTACCTCGGTGGTTTCGACCTGCCGGACTTTGAAGCTCAGATAATCGAGTCGGCTTGGCACAAGGAAATTGAAGCGCACGGTTTCGCCCGCCGTCAGTTTGCTCCAGTTATCGACCACGAAGCGATCGAAGCCGGCATCGGCCACGAGGTCGCTCGGCGCATCCAGCGGCGCCTTGTCGTCTTCGCCGTCGGCGGCATAAAAGACCGCCAGGTTGTTGTCGATTTCCTTGAGGCCTTCGCGATACTGGATTCGCTGATCCTGCAGCTCGAAGCTCGGCAGCCAGGGACTGGCGTTGCGCGTGGTCACGCGCTTGCGCGCGAAGGCCTTGCCATTCGTGCAGCGATACAGAACGAAGCGGTCGGCTGCGGCATCGCCGTCGAGCTTCACGTAATGCGATTCGACGTAAGCGACGCTGCCATTGTCCAGATCGTAAGCGGTACCGTCGTACCGCAGGAAACGCTCGTCCCCTGGCAGATCGGCGAGCGCCACAGCGGGTAGCAGGAGGACAGCGAACACGGACTTTGGCATACGGCAACTCGCGAAAAGAGATGACACAGTACGCTCGGTGGGTTCAAGGCCCCGTGTATGGCGCCGGGGCCGCACTAAAGTTCAAGTAGAACCACCAGCCGCTGACGCCATCGACCGTGTCTTTGTCGTTGCGCGAACTGCAATTGCCGACGCCGCCCGGCAGCAGGCTCGAAAGCGTAAAGGTTTGCCCAGGGACCAGGGGATTGCTGATCAGCACAGCGTTGGCATCGGCTTCGCTGATGAATCCGCGCAGCAGTCCCTGCGTCAGTTGCGTACCCGTGCCAACCACTGTTGCGGCGATTTGCGCGCGCCTGAGCGTGATCGGCGTGCCGTTGCTGTCGATGGTCAGCGTGCGTTCGTTGGTCGCGAAGCATGGCGCGGCGGGCGCGGCAATCGCAGGCGAATAGGCCGGGCTGCCGATCGTGCCGGGAATTGCCGCGAGGCAGGTGCCGCCGCTTTGTGTCGCGTAGTTGAAGGCTGTCGGGGCTTGACTGCCTGGTGAACAGCTGGCTGGCGGCGCGGGGGCGGTACAACTGGCGCCGCCGGAATCGACGCGCGCGACACCGCCATCGAGCCGCAGCGGGCGAAAAAACAACATGCTGCTTGCATCGAGGATGCCATCGGCGGGATTGGTGTCCTGAACGAAACTGTCGGCAATCGAGCCGTTGAACGAGAACGTCGTGAACGGGATCGGATTATCGGTAAAGTCGCTGCAGAACGGCCCGGTACTGATGAACACATGCGGATCGCGAAGATCGAGATCGGAGTAGCGATACGCCGATGGCGGCGGAAACTCAAAACCGTCGACCAGCGACACATCCGATTGGGCGTCGGCAATCCGGCTGAGCAATAACAGAGCGATGGCGATGCGCATCGGAGGATTCCAGCTTGCGATGGGCGCAATCTAGCGCGCCCGCGAGCGCAAAGCACGACACGGCAGGCGTGCGCGCGATCGGTTACCATCGTGTCCGGTGCAAGCAAGGTCTGCCCGCCGCGCGCGGGGCCATCGAGCTGCTGCAGGATTCTTCCATCGATCGACCGGGAACCTCTATGCGTCTTCGCCTCGGCTGTGCCTTTAGCTGTTTGCTGCTCGCCAGTTCGACAATGGCTGGAACGCTCGATCCGCTGCTCGGCAAATGGCAGTGCCAGGGCGGGGTCAACGGCCGCGAGGCGAGCGTGCTGATGCTTTGGGAGCCGGCGCTGGGCGGCAAGTTCGTGCGCTTGATGTGGCGCAACGATTTGCGCAACGAAGACGGTACGCAACGCTTCGAGGGCGATGCCTACTATCTGGCGAGCGACGACAGTTCCCTGGTCGGAACATGGTTCGACAGCCAAGGCTCAAGGCACAACATCCAGGCGACGATGGAAGCGAAAATCCTGACGTCGGTCTGGAGCAACGAGGCGACGACTGGGAGGACGCGTTACACGCTGACCGACATCGGAATGGAGATCGAAGATGCCATCCGCTCTGGGGAAGAATGGCGGGTGTTCGGGCGCGTCAGCTGCGAGCGAATGTAGTCAGATCCGATCCCACGTCTCCGCAGGAAACATGGGATCGAAGCAAGCTACATATCGAACTTTCGGACGTCGAAACCGCGTCGGCGGTATTCAGCCCAGCGTTGCCTGGAGCCGTCGCGTTCGCGCGTTTCGGCGGGCACCACTTCCTTGACCGATTCGAACTCGCCGCTCGCGCAATCGTCGCGTAGGTTGATCACCAGGGATCGATCCGGTGCCCGTGCGCCAGGAGGCACGATCAGCACGGGTGTGACGTCATCGTCGTCCTGGCCGGCAATCTGATGCGGAATGTAGCTGTCTTCTTCAAAGGCCCAGAGTTTGTCGTCCAGCAATTCTGCGTCTTCGAGCGTCCGTACCAACACCAACGTCGGTAGCTCCGCCGAATACGCGCGTTTGACCAACTCACATACCAGCAGCATCGGATCGTCGCGAAAGCGCGGTTTCTCGATCAGATAAAAATCGGCGCGCGGCATCCCTTATTCGAAGCCGTTGGCCATCACTGGCGGCGGGAAATAGGCTTCGCGACGCATCACCACGTAAGACTCGTAGACCACAGGAAACGGATGAGCGCAAAAATAGGTCAGGAATTGGGCGATGCGCTGATGCGGATAGAAACCGGTGTACCAGGGCGACGGCGGCGAGAAACACCAGCGCGCTGCAGGATCAGTCCAGGGTGGAACGGCGCATTCCAGAATCGCCAGCGCCAGCCCGCTCGGCGTCGGTACGGGCCACGCCGGATTGGTATAGAAATCCCCTTCGTTGGGGGCAAAGCCTGCCTGATTGGTCGCGGGGTTCGCTGGCAAGCGATTGATAATGCAGGAGTACGCTGAGCCGCTAAGCCCAACCGCGGTGACCGAGTATTGCCACACCGCACCTTCAGGCGGCAAGTCCTGAGCGGCCACGCCCGTGGACGCCAACAGAAACAGCGCGACGATGAACTTTTTCATGGCTTTGCGCGGCTCGCTCAGGCCCGAATGGACCCGGATGATAACACCGCTTTTCGTTCTGCAAACCAACGGTTTGCGATGCATTCCTCAGATCGCAGTTCAGCATTCTCAGCGCTCCCGGCGCAGACTGCTTGTTCCGCACTGTCATGGCGTTGCGCTGTCACGTGTTAGCCTGCTCTGTTGACTGCAACGAATTGGCGCAAGCGCAATATGTGGCCGATAGCCAAAGACATCCTGCATGCCCATTTCGCCGAGGCCGATCTCCGGCGCGGGCTTGCTTATGTTCGCGACGGGCGCGTGTTGTGGACCGAGTTTTCGGAAACCAGCGAGGAGCGCACGGCCCTCGGTGAAGTGCGCGGCGGGCGGCGGCACCCTTATCGGGTCCACATTCGTGCGCGACTGAAGAATGGTCGCTGGCGCCTCGAGAGCCATTGCACCTGCCCGGTCCAGGTTGCGTGTAAGCACGCAGCAGCAGTATTGCAGTTGGGGCAGATTGAGCCGGCCACGGAGCCGACCACCGGAGCGCGGTCGGTGCCGCAAACCGGTCGCTATGGTTTCGTGGCAACGGCGCTGGGTCCGCCACACGCGCTGGCACTGCGACCCGGCCGCTGGATTGCGGTCGGTGGCGGTTGGCGGTTTGAGGATGTGCCGCTGGTGATCCTGCGCGATTTACCCGACAGCCTGGCAGCGCCGATCGTCCGGCAGATGGCGTCAATACTGGCGCCATTGCGCAGCAGCCATAGCGACGGCCACGCCTGGTGGCAACCGCCGCTGACGTCTGCGCCCCTGCTCGACGAACTGGCCGAACACGGGGCGCTGGCGTGGCGCGAACCCGGGCTGCTGCTGACGCCGGGACCCGCCCGCGATCCAACATGGCATTGGCAGATCGACGAGCGCGGCTTGCAATCCTTGCGGCTGCGCATCGGAATGGCGACCGACCTGGTGCGTTTTGGCGATTGGTATTACGTCGATCGTATCTCGCGGCACATGGGACGCATCGATTGGCCGTTGACGCCGCGGCTCGCAGCCGAATTGTTGGCACTGCCGCCACTCGCGCCAGGTTCCGCAGCGGCGTGGCCACCGCCGTTGTCGGCGCCGTTGCCAGCCGATTTTCCGGTCCCGACCGCATTGCCAACGCAGGTTCGCGAGGCGCGAGCGCCGCTGCCGATCTTGTCGTTGCACCAGAGCGCCGGAACGATCGAACAGCGAGGTCGCAAGAGCGCGCAACTGATCGCTTATGCGCGATTGTCGTTCGCCTACGGCGCCATGCGGGTGGGCGAAAGCGATCCGGCGCCCGAGCTGACGACGTTCGACGGCGACACGGTCAGTGTCGAGCGCCGCGATCGCGGCCAGGAGCGCGGCTTCGCTTTGCGCCTTAAGCAGCTTGGGTTGACCACCAATCGCCACGCACTGATCGATCATCCGGGCCTCAACAGCAGCGACTGGATCATCAACCCCGACGGCGATCCGCAGAGTCTGAACGAGTTCTGTTACGTGATGTTGCCGCGGCTCCGCCAGGAGGGCTGGCGCGTCGAATACGGGCCGCGCTTCCCACTCAAACTGATCGACGCCGAGTATCGTTTCGAAGCGGCGGTCAGCGAGCACAAAGACCAGTTGCGCATGACGCTCGCCATCGACGTCGACGGCGAGAAGATCGACTTGCTCCCGACGCTGCGCGCCGGCATTCGCGACGGCAAGTTCGCCGACCTGCCGCTCGCCGATACGGTGGTGGCGCTAAGTTTGCCCGGCGAGCGGCGCTTGCCGGTCGCGAGCGGCAAACTGCGCGCGATCTTGCGCACGCTCGATGAACTGGGCGATGCCGGCAGCGGCGATCAGCGCGTGTTGTCGATGCCGCGCTCGCGCGCCGCGGCGCTGGTCGAGCTGGAAACCGCGCTCGGCGATGGTGCGCGCATCTTCACCGGCGCGCCGGGCATTCGCGCTCTGGCCGAGAAGCTGGCGCGTTATGTTGGACTGCCTGCCACGCCGGTGCCGGCGACGCTGAAAACCGAGCTTCGCGGATATCAGGTCGAAGGCCTGGCGTGGATACGTTTCCTCGCCGAGGGCGGTTTGTCCGGCATTCTTGCCGACGACATGGGTCTGGGAAAAACCGTTCAAGTGTTGGCGCATCTGCTCGGCGAGCAGGAGAGCGGCCGTTTGGACCGACCCGCGCTCGTAGTCTGCCCGAAAAGCGTGCTGCCGAACTGGATCGCCGAAATCGAGCGCTTCGCGCCGAGCCTGAGCGTGGTGGTTTACGCTGGCGCCGAGCGCGGCAAGCGGCTGAAATCGATCGCTACTGCCGAGGTGGTATTGACCACCTATCCGGTGCTGTCGCGCGATGGCGCCGCGTTCGCCGCGCAGCCCTGGCATATCGTCGTTCTCGACGAATCGCAGATGGTGAAGAACCCGGCCACGCTCGCCGCACGCGCGGCGCGTAAGCTGGATGCGCGCCAGCGCCTGTGCCTGACCGGCACGCCGTTGGAAAATCATCTGGGCGAACTCTGGGCGCAATTCGACTTTCTGCTGCCAGGGTTGCTCGGCAGCAAAGTCGATTTCATGCGCCATTTCCGCAAGCCGATCGAGAAATCGCGCGACAACGATGCGCGCGAGCGCCTGCGCCGGCGGATCCGCCCATTCTTATTGCGTCGAACCAAAGATCAGGTCGTTGCCGATCTGCCGCCGAAGACCGAAATCGTGCGCACGCTCACGCTCGAAGGGCGCCAGCGCGAGCTTTACGACGCACTGCGCCAGGCCTATCTGGCCGATCTCAAGTCGCTGATCGCCCAAGGGCTGTGGGAGCGCAGCCGCATCCGCGTGCTCGAGGGCCTGACGCGCCTGCGCCAGGTGTGTTGCGACCCACGCCTGCTCGATCGCGACGCGCGTTCGCCATCGGCCAAGCTCGAAGAGTTGAGCGACATGCTCAGCGAATTGACCCAGGCCGGCCGACGCATTCTGGTGTTCAGCCAGTTCACGAGCATGCTGGAGTTGATCGAGCAAGAACTGGTGTCGCGGCGCATCCGCTACGTCAAACTCACCGGCCAGACCGACGATCGCGCCACGCCCGTGCAGCGCTTTCAGCGTGGCGAGGTTGCGGTGTTCCTGATCAGCCTCAAGGCGGGCGGCTTCGGTCTTAATCTCACCGCCGCAGACACGGTTATTCACTACGATCCTTGGTGGAACCCGGCGGCCGAAGCCCAGGCCACCGATCGCGCCCATCGTATCGGCCAGCAGAAACCGGTTTTCGTGTATCGCCTGATCGCCGCCGATACCGTCGAGCAGCACATCCAGGAGATGCAGGCACGCAAGCGCGAGTGGAGCGCAGCGATTTTCGACGAGTCCGGACAGAATCTCGCCGCCGAGTTGACCGCCGAAGACTGGTTGGCGCTCGTGTAGTGCTTCGTCATTAGCGGGACCCAGATTTCCGATTGTTGCGCTCGCGCCTGACGATTCTCGTGGATGTCGCGCCGCGCGCGATCCTGAAATCGAGCTTTGCGCATCTTGGTGAGCGGCCCGGCAGCGCATCGACTCGGCCTTGGAAGCGGCCCTTGGGTGATCGAATACTGCAGCGCAGCCGGTGCAGGGCTGGCGGACCGCGCAAGGTCCGGAGGCTACCTAACCCGCATATTTCATGAGGTCGCGATGAAATGGCTTGATTTCGTTGTTACAGCGTGGAAATCATCGAGTTGGTCGTACTGACAGAGTGTTCGCTGCCATTTCCTCGCTAACACG
>JALHMG010000065.1 GCA_022844135.1 Lysobacterales bacterium | reverse complement strand
TCGCCGCCAAATCGCTCAGCGCCAATCTTCGTCAGCGCCGCCGTCAGCGTCGTCTTGCCGTGATCCACATGCCCAATCGTCCCCACGTTGACGTGCGGCTTGGTGCGTTCGAATTTACCTTTGCTCATGGCGCTTGCCTTTGGATCGGATTGATAGTTGTTGTCAGGACTTCTTCATCACTGCTTCAGCGATGTTGTTCGGCGCTTCTGCGTAGTGATCGAATTCCATGGTAAAAGTTGCGCGCCCCTGGGTCATGGAGCGCAGCTGCGTTGCGTAGCCAAACATTTCGCCGAGCGGCACATTGGCATTGACCACCTTCCCGGACGATGAATCGTCACTGCCCTGGAGCACGCCCCGACGCCGAGAGATGTCGCCCATCACGTCGCCCATGTAGTCCTCAGGGGTCACGACCTCGACCTTCATGATCGGTTCGAGCAGCACCGGGGAGGCTTTCATGAAGCCTTCCTTGAAACCCATGGAGCCAGCGATCTTGAACGCCATTTCGTTCGAGTCGACCTCATGATACGAGCCATCGATGATACGAACCTTGACATCGACGATTGGGAAACCCGCCATTACGCCAGATGCGACAGCTTCCTGAATGCCTTTGTCGACCGCCGGAATGTACTCCTTAGGCACCACACCGCCGACGATGCCATTCTCGAACAGATAGCCCTCGCCTCTCTCGCGAGGTTCTATTTCGAGCACGACATGGCCGTACTGACCGCGGCCACCCGACTGGCGTACGAATTTGCCTTCCTGCTTCACAGCTCGGCGAATCGTCTCGCGATACGCGACCTGCGGCTTGCCGACATTGGCCTCGACGCTGAATTCGCGCTTCATGCGATCGACGATGATTTCCAGATGGAGCTCGCCCATGCCGGCGATGATGGTCTGGCCAGACTCTTCATCGGTGCGGACGCGAAACGACGGATCTTCCTGCGCGAGGCGCGATAGGGCGATACCCATCTTTTCTTGATCGGCCTTGGTCTTCGGCTCGATCGCCATCGCGATCACCGGTTCGGGGAAGATCATGCGCTCAAGCGTGATGACGTTGTCCATCGCCGACAGCGTCTCGCCGGTCGTGACGTCCTTGAGTCCCACAGCTGCAGCGATATCTCCGGCACGAACTTCTTTGATCTCTTCGCGCTGATTGGCGTGCATCTGCAGCAACCGACCAATCCGTTCCTTGCGTCCTTTGACCGGGTTGTACACCGTGTCGCCGGAGTTGAGCACGCCCGAGTAGACGCGAAAAAAAGTCAGTGTGCCTACGTACGGATCGGTGGCAATTTTGAACGCCAGCGCGGAGAAGGACTCGTCATCGGCGGCGCGACGCGAGGATTCGTTCTCCCGCTCGTCGATGCCCTTTACAGGCGGCCGATCGATCGGAGAGGGCAGCAGCGCGACGACAGCATCGAGCATTGCTTGAACGCCCTTGTTCTTGAACGCCGTGCCACAGAAAACCGGAATCAACTTGGTAGAAATGGTGCCGATGCGCAGACCGCTGATGATCTCTTCCTCGGTCAGCTGTTCGCCCTCGAGGTACTTGTTCATCAGCTCTTCGGTGGATTCGGCGGCGGCTTCGATCATGAATTCCCGCGCTCGTTTGCAATCCTCGATCAGGTCTTCGGGAATGCTGCGGTACTCGAACTTCATGCCTTGCGACGCAGGATCCCAGTGGATCGCCTTCATCTTCAAAAGATCGACCACGCCTTCGAAACCGTCTTCAGCGCCGATCGGCACTTGCATCGGCACCGGGTTGGCGCCCAGACGCGCTCTCAGCTGGCCAACAACCTTGTTGAAATCCGCGCCGGCGCGGTCCATTTTGTTGACGAACGCCAAGCGCGGAACGCCATACTTGTTGGCTTGACGCCACACCGTTTCCGATTGCGGTTGCACGCCACCCACAGCGCACAATACAAAGACGGCGCCATCAAGCACGCGCAAGCTACGCTCGACTTCGATCGTGAAATCGACGTGACCAGGTGTGTCAATAATGTTGAACCGATGCTGCGGAAACGATTGATCCATGCCTCGCCAGAAGCAGGTTGTCGCAGCGGAAGTAATGGTAATTCCGCGCTCCTGCTCCTGCTCCATCCAATCCATCGTAGCGGCGCCTTCGTGCACTTCACCGATCTTGTGGTTCACGCCGGTGTAGTAAAGGATGCGCTCGGTCGTAGTCGTTTTGCCGGCATCGATGTGGGCCATGATGCCGAAATTTCGATAACGCTCGATGGGAGTTTCGCGAGCCACGGCAACAAATCCTTATCTTGTCAAGCGAGGCAGGTGCGACAAAAGCCCCGGCGGTCGCCAGGGCATCTATTCCACAAATTGGCGAGCTTTGCTCAGTTACCAGCGGTAGTGCGAGAACGCCTTGTTGGCCTCGGCCATACGATGGGTCTCTTCGCGTTTCTTTACCGCAGCGCCGCGGTTCTCGGAAGCATCCATTAACTCGCCAGCCAAACGCCGCGGCATCGAGGTTTCGCCGCGCTTGCGCGCCGAATCGATGAGCCAGCGCATCGCCAGAGCGTGGCGGCGTGCGGGACGGACTTCAACCGGAACCTGATAGGTCGCGCCGCCAACTCGGCGCGACTTCACTTCAACGGCCGGCGCGACGTTTCCAAGCGCCTTCTCGATCAAGCCGATCGCATCGCCGTTCTTATTCTTGATTTCGTCAATCGCGCCGTACAGGATGCTCTCGGCCACGGCCTTTTTGCCATGACGCATGATCATGTTGACGAAGCGAGCGATGACGACGTTGCCGAACTTGGGATCGGGCAACACTCCACGAGCTGGATGCGAACCTTTACGTGACATGATCTTTTATCCGATTACTTGGGGCGCTTGGCGCCGTATTTCGAGCGAGACTGCTTGCGCTTGGCGACGCCCGAGGCGTCGAGAGAGCCGCGGACGGTGTGATAACGCACGCCCGGGAGATCCTTGACGCGACCGCCGCGAATCAAAACCACCGAGTGCTCTTGCAGGTTGTGGCCTTCGCCACCGATGTAGCTGATGACTTCGAAGCCATTCACCAGGCGCACCTTCGCCACCTTGCGCAGAGCCGAATTTGGCTTCTTCGGCGTCGTAGTGTAGACGCGGGTGCAGACGCCGCGTTTTTGCGGGCTATTTTGCAGCGCCGGTGAAGCCGTCTTAAAAGTCTTCGGGCTACGCGGCTTACGGACCAGCTGGTTGACAGTCGACATGTGTGCACCGTTCCAAGAAAACAAACGACAGGGCGCGAACGCAGCCTGTCGAGAAGCGGGAGTTTAGCTGGCCCGGAAAAATGAAGTCAACCCAGTGGATGAATGGCGGCTTGCTGCCGCTTGCACGGGTCGCAACTTCGGGGGCTTTGCGGGAAAGGCCGGCCAGGTTCGCACCCTCGGTTGCCCAGCCTGCGCAGGCGGCGCGGTCCGAAAGAAGCACCGGCGCCGACATCCAAGGTAATTCCGGCGACGTGCGCCCCAAAGCCCGCAATCGCTTTTCAGGCAGCTATGCTGTGGCTATGACTACCGACCGCTTGCCGCTGGTGCGGCTGAAGACCGAACGCCGCTCGAATCATCCCTGGATTTTCCAGAAGATGGTAGAAAAGCCGGATCCCAAACCTAAGCCTGGGTCGATTGTCGACATCCATGATCGCACCGGTGCCTTCGTAGGTCGCGGGTTTTACAACGGCCATTCTCGAATCGCATTACGCGTACTGACCACCCACGCCGAGACCGTGGATCAAGCCTTTTTCCAGCGCCGGATCGAACGTGCCGTCGACTTGCGGCGCAATCTGTTGAACCTCGATCAGGTGACCGATGCCTATCGTCTTATCCATTCCGAGGGAGACGACTTGAGCGGCCTCGTGGTCGATCGCTTCGCCGATACGCTGATCATCGAATACTTCAGTGCGGGCATGTGGCGGATCCGAGACCAGATTCGACGTGCGCTTGCGGCTCAGTTCCCGGACGCCAAGATGTATTGGTTCGCCGAAGAACATGTCGCCAAACAAGAAAGCTTCGATTGCTCAACACCCGACCCGCCTGCGCCGACGCAGATCGTCGAGCACGGCCTTAAGTTCAAAGTTGCACCAGGCTTGAAGCACAAAACCGGATTCTTCGCCGATCAACGCGACAATCGGCGCATCCTTGGCAGCTTTTCGCCCGGTATGCGGGTCCTCGATTTGTGTTGCAACTCGGGTGGTTTTGCCATTTACGCCAAGGCGGCGGGCGCCGAGGAAGTCGTCGCCATCGACCTCGATGAGGAGGTGCTGGAAATCGCGCAAGCAAACGCGAAACTCAACCGCACGCCGGTGAAGTTCAAGCAGGCCGATATCTTTCACTGGTTGCGCGACGCGGCGATCAACGGCGAGCAGTTCGATGTGGTCGTGCTTGATCCAGCCAAGATGACGCGCGATCGCGAACAGGTCATTCCTGCGCTGAAGAAGTATCTGGACATGAACAAGCTGGCTATGGGTGTCGTCAAGCCAGGCGGCCTGTTGCTGACTTGCTCGTGCACGGGCCTCGTGTCCGAGGAGCAGTTCCTCGACATGATCCGCCGCGCTGCCTTTTATGCCAATCGCACCGCGCAAATTTTGGACGTTCGCGGCGCCGGCCCTGATCATCCATGGCTCGCGCATGTGCCCGAATCGCGCTATCTGAAGGCCGTGTTCTGTCGCGTGTTCTGATGTTGCAGGCAAGGCTCATGCGTGTACGCGTCTTTCGCGTTCAATGTCTTCAGGACGATAGTCTGCGCCCCACTCACTACGCCGTCGGCTACACCGCGACCAAACCTATAACACACCACTGACCGCTGCCTGATCAATGACTAACCACGAAGCCTTTCTTGCCGCACAAGCTGTCACACCAGGCGGCGTTAACTCGCCGGTGCGTGCCTTCAAACAAGTCGGCGGAGAGCCATTCTTCGTCGCTCGCGCACAAGGGCCATACTTGTGGGATGTGGAGGGCAAGCGCTACATCGACTACATCGGCTCCTGGGGCCCGATGATCGCTGGGCATGCCCATCCGGCGGTGATCGAAGCAGTGCAGCGCGCAGCAGTTAATGGGCTGAGTTTCGGTTGTCCAAATCCCTTGGAAACCGCACTGGCCGCCGAGATCATCAAGCTCGTGCCTGCCGTCGACTTGGTGCGTTTCGTCTCCTCGGGTACTGAAGCCTGTTTGTCGGCGATTCGCCTCGCGCGTGGTTACACGGGCCGCAATCGTATCTTGAAGTTTGCTGGCTGTTATCACGGCCACGCGGATTCATTTCTGGTGAAGGCTGGCAGCGGCGTGTTGACCCTTGGATTGCCAAATTCGCCGGGCGTGCCGAGCGCATTGGCGGACTTGACGATGACCGCCGAGTTCAACGATCTCGATCAGGTCCGCGACATTTTTGCTGCAGTCGGGAGCGATATCGCCGCGGTCATTGTCGAGCCGATTGCCGGCAACATGAACATGATCGCACCTGCGCCGGGTTTTCTCGAAGGCTTGCGCGCGCTCTGCGATGCGCATGGCAGCTTGCTGATCTTCGACGAGGTCATGACTGGGTTTCGCGTTGCGCTCGGCGGCGCGCAAGCCCTGTACGGCATCACGCCTGATCTGACCACGTTCGGCAAAGTCATTGGCGCAGGCATGCCGGTTGGCGCGTACGGCGGCAAACGCGCCGTCATGGAGCAGATCGCCCCTTTGGGTCCGGTGTACCAGGCCGGAACGCTGTCGGGAAATCCAGTGGCGATGGCGGCTGGCCTTGCCAATCTCGCGCTGATCCAGACGCCTGGTTTTTTCCAGGAATTGTCGGCACGCACGCGTGAGCTCTGCGATGGCCTGGAAGGCGCGGCGCGCGACGCCGGAATCCCGCTGACGACAATCTCGATCGGCGGAATGTTTGGCTTTTTCTTCAGCGATACGCAGGTCACCTCATTCGCAGCGGCCCAGCGTTGCGACATCGAGCGCTTCAAGCGCTTTTTCCATGCATGCCTTGGGCGGGGTGTGTATTTCGCGCCAAGCGCCTATGAGGCAGGATTTACCTCGATTGCCCACGATAGTGCGGTCATCGCAGAAACGCTGCGTGTGGCGAGGGACGCTTTTGCCGCCGTTGCGTAACGAGGTATTCCCTCTGATCTTCGGTGCCTCGTCGGCGATCGGCGCGGCGCTGTTGCCGCTGTTTTCGAACTACACGGCTGTTTCGCGAACCGCGCCTGCGGATTCGCGCTGGTGGCGTGGCGGGCTGGAAGTTGTGCCGGCCCCGCCGACGGGCACCACGCATGTACTCAGTCTGGGCCCGCTCGACGCGTTTGCGGCATGGCTTGGGCGGCATACGCTCCCGCCCTCCGTACGCCAAATCGTCGCACTCAGTTCAACCAGCGTGGAAACCAAGATCGCCAGCGATTCCGAATCTGAATCCGCGATGGCGCGGCGACTGCGAGATGGCGAGGCTCAGGTCCAAGTGCTCAGCGCAAAAATCGGGGTTTCTTTCACGCTGCTGCGACTGACGATGCTCTATGGCGGCGAGCACCATCTGGTAGCACGTCTACAGCGCATTGCGCGGCGCTTCGCGATCTATCCACTGCTGGTCGGCCCGGGCGCAATGGCGTTGCGCCAGCCTGTGCATACCGCTGATGTAGCGACAGCCGTACGCCTGTGCATCGATCAGCCGCTGGTCTGCGATCGCTTATTAGTACTGGCGGGTGCCGAGCATGTTCCATTGCGTGAGTTGTTTCGACGCAGCGCCTTTAGTGTTCGACCATCGGCGCTGCCGATTCCGACCCCCACGGTGATGGTCGCAGGCGCGGCACTGCGGCGATTAGCGCAAGATCAGGTGTTCGTTTGCGACGCGTTGCGCCAGCTCGGTTTTTCGCCACGCGGATTTGAGCCAGACCGCGCATCGGCGTCGCTGGACGGTTGAGCAACTGTCGATCGCGTCGCTTCCAGCATCAATGGTTCGAGCCCTGTGGGATGTGCGCCCGCTCGCGCCGGCGACGATCGAGCAAGCCGCGTCTGGCAATGGCCTTTTTTTGCTCAACGTGCGCATCTGGCAGTCCTGTGCGCTCAGCGATCAGTGGCGCCACCGACAATCGCGGCGTCACGCCAGCATCGACTAAGGCCTTGATCCGACGGCACACCCAATCGAGGTGTGCGAACGACTCGACATCGCCCATGACGATGCCGGGCACAAGTGATTCGGCGTGCCGCAGGAGATTGTAGAACTCTACCTCGCGCGTCGGCCACGGTCTGACGCCGGCATGCTGCATCCAGGCAAATGCGATGTCGTCTTCGATACGCCGCAGAGCGAGATGCGCGGGCGAACCTAAACGCGCGCCCTTCGCTGCCTGGCGCGCTCGCCAGATTTCCGTTGTCCAGCGCCGCATTCCCGCCAGATGCGGCGTCCAGACTTCCTCTGGCGTCCAATCGCTGCCGTCTGCCGCCGGGTCTCGCTCACGAGCCAGGCGGCACCGCGCCTGGAGCGCTTGCAATTGCGACCAGGTCTGCGCGTTGCGCGGTTGCTCCTCGATGCGTGCAATCAATGTTTCGAAATCTGCCGCCAATTGCTGGCGGAGGAGATTTGAGGGTTTGACTGCAGAGCGACCGCTCCTCGTCAGCTGCTCAGCGGCAGCGCTTTGTGTCCCTAGCGAGATGCATTCAGCCACCAACTCGGTGAGTGTCGCCGACTCCACGGCGCCGCAATAGTCAATCTGTCGAACATAGCGATCGCGCGCGGCTTGCGCCGACAAGTACTCGAGATACCAAGCCCCCAGAGCATCGGCGTGAGCGCGATCGTCGCAACGCACCGCCGAACTAATGCGCGTCGTAGTCGAACCGACGATTCTGGTTTCATCTTCGCGCGAATAGGTGTAATCGGTTCGAGACTGCCAGTGCGCCCACCAATACTGCTGACATTGGGGGCAACGGCGGATTTCCACCGCAATGACCAGGCCGGCGGCGGTCATTTCATGCTCGGCCAGTAGTTCAGTGTGCTCCAAGTCCTCCAACGCGCAGGCGTAGAGGCGCGGCAGCAAGTCGCAGTCGCAGTTCACCGGACCGAGATCGTCGGTGGGAAAGTAGTTGCGCACGAAACGCCGTCGATATCCCTCGGTCATGGTCGCGCTACCGTTTTGCTGCGCACATCTTGGCACACTGGAACATTCGCGGCACACTGCAGGGAGAGTCAGCTCAGGGGCGTGCGGTGATTCAGCCTGGCGATGCGCAATGGATCGAGATCGAGGCGTTGTGGCGCACTGGTAGCCCGATTGCCGCCATCAAGCGCTACCGCGAAATCACCGGCTTCGGTTTGGCACAGGCGAAGAGCGAGCTTGAGGCGCGCTTCTCGCCATTGTCTGCGCTACCGGCCCCGGCGGCGGCGCTGCTGCAGAGTGGCCAAGCAAGCGGCAGCTTTTGCGCTGCGTGGACCAACAGCACGGGCGATCAATGCGTGCTTCTTCGGCAATCGTCGGGCGCCCCACTCGCGATCTATGTGTTTCCGTGGCCCGTTGGGAATTGGAGCCATCAGCTTAATGTTGTGCAATTCGACGATCGCCAATGGCTCGCGCATTTGGAAAGCGGCGCGGCGCCCTATGGCGCGGATTGGTCGCCACAAACTTTGGCAATGCTGCGCCAGCGCTTTGCGCAACCGGTAGCGAATGCGCCCAAGCCAAGCCTCGCCAGCAATCGAACGAGCGTCTTCCGGCTCGATCAGCGGCGTTTTGAGCATTGGCTGGGCTTGTCGGATCGCGTGTCGGGCGCGCAATGGCAAACCCTGATCGCACGCGGGGAAAACCTCGACGATTGGCCGGAGTTACGAAACGGCTTGAGCGACGGAACCGGGGATGTACGGTTGTCGAGCGTCGATGAGCGCTTTTGTTTGCGTCTATGCGTGCACGAGTGCAAAGTCGAATCGCACGCGGTGGCGCGATGCGACCAGTACTTTCGCGATCTGGCCGCCAGCTCCGGCGCGCCGATCGCCGCCGAGTTCGACGCTGCATGGCGACTTTGGTTGGGCATCGTTGATCACGACGCGCGCCGGCGCAGCGCATTGCCCGCCTGGCTGGCGCTCACGGGCAAGCATTCGCCGTTGGGCCTGTTGCATTCGGGGGAAGTGCGGATCGTCACCTATGCTCGCGCGTCGCTCGAGCCAGCTATCGCTCAGCGAATGCCTGACGCGGCAGCTGATACTGCCGCAATTTTTGCGCTGCTCGAACGCGCGGCGGTGCTCGGCGATTATGTTCTTGGGTGCGAATAGTCCGGAGATATCTGTACCGGCTCGCGCAGCATCGGAGTACACTTCGGGGCCCTCCATCCGGCGCTGGGCAAACGGTCGCGGTGGCAACGCCGAGGAAAGTCCGGGCTGCAAAGGGCACGATGCCAGGTAACTCCTGGGGAGCGAGAGCTCACGGAAAGTGCAACAGAGAACAAACCGCCAGCGGCTCTGCAAGGAGTGCGGGCAAGGGTGAAACGGTGCGGTAAGAGCGCACCGCGGACGTGGCAACACGGACGGCACGGCAAACCCCATCGGCAGCAAGGCTAAATAGGGGGAATGTGGCGCGGCCCGCGTCTTCCCCGGGTAAGCTGCTTGAGACTGGCGGCGACGCCAGATCCAGAGGAATGACCGTTCACGACAGAACCCGGCTTATCGTCCGGCCCGGGTGGAGGGGCTTTTCCTGATTCGCGCATGAAGCGGATCGGGAAAAGTGGTCGGTTGCGGCCGGCCGGGAACTACAAATTGCTCGGCCATGAATTGCGAGGCATCGTGGACCAATGTTCCACGTCGTAAAGCCTTATTCGAAACGTCACCGCGCTTTTCGATCAGCGCTCCGGCTCAATGCGTCCGTCATCATCTTCATCGACGAACTCAACGCGACGGCGCGACGGGAACTGCAGCACTGCGCCGCGCGTCAGGCGCCTGGGTCCGTCCCACAGCACCGGAACATTCTGCGGCGGCGGCGGTTCGAGCGGATCGTCGTTCCACTCGTCATCGGCTTCAGGCTCATCCTCCCATTCATAGCGCTTCACCTCGGGCATAGGGTCGAGCTTGCGCCAAAGCCCCGCCGCCACCAGGCCTGCCACCAGACCCGCGCCGTGGTACTCGAAGCTGATGCCCGCCTCGGTTGGCACGAAGCCATAGGCCATGCCGCCGTACAAGAAGAACACGATCAAGGCAACCGCGATGGTCACCCGGTCGCGACGAAGGGCGCCTAACACGAACAGGAAACTCATCAACCCATGCGTGACGCCAGACGCACCGATATGCAGCGAGTCGCGAGCGAACAGCCACACCAGGATGCCGCTGAGGACCCAGACCAATGGTAGCGCGCGTGCGGTCGCAAGCGGCACCGCATACATACCAAGGCTGATCAGTACGAAGGTGGGGATGCTATTGGCGATGATGTGCTCCAGCGAACCGTGCACCAACGGCGCGCCAAAGATGCCGAGGAGGCCGGGCAACGTTCGCGGTTCCAGCCCCAGCAACGAGAATCGCGTGCCGGCAGCCCACTCGGCGATCATAACCAGCCACAACAGTGCAACGCTGATCGCGCCCCAAAAGAACGCGGTTTCCAGTCGCCGGCGGTCCCGTGCGAGCGCTTGACGCGTAAATGCCGCGTCGGGCAGAGGTCGGATGTTCATGGAGGCATGGAGTGGGGACGCGTTGGATGATCACAAGACCGGGATAGACTCGCGACTGACGCTAGGCACCCGAGCCCATGGATCGCCAACGACTGATCGAATCGTTTTTTGCCGCAGCGACGCTGAGTTTCCTGGCGATCGGCTGCTTTCTGGTGCTCAGGCCGTTTCTGTCGGCACTGATGTGGGCGGTGATCTTGTGTTACGCAAGCTGGCCTGCGTACCAGTGGCTGGAGAGCAGACTGCAGGGGCGACGTACGCTGACGGCAGTGCTGATGACCATTGGCGTCGCGGCCGTCTTGGTTCTTCCGTTCGTGCTCGTTGGTGTGACCTTGGCGGAGAACGTCTCGGCGTGGGCGCAAGCGCTCAAAGACTGGGCAGCCCGCGGTTTGCCACCGCCGCCCGCCTGGGTCGCGCAGATTCCCGTGCTTGGCGCAGCATTGGTCGATTACTGGAATCAGCTGGAATCGCAATCGGGCCTCCTTGAGGCCGCAAAAGCGGCACTCAATCCCGTCCGCGATGGGGTCATCGCAGGCGGCGCGGTGCTGGGTCGCGGCACGCTGGAGCTGGGCTTGTCGGTATTCATCGCGTTTTTTGTGTTTCGTCGTGGCGATGAGCTCGCCGTCGGGTTGCGTCAAGCGCTGACGCGACTGATCGGACCCCGCGCTCGGCAGTTCATTGATGTCGCCGGCGGCACCATACAGGGCGTGGTTTACGGCATTCTTGGAACGGCGCTGGCGCAAGGGCTGCTCGCCGGCTTCGGCTTTTCGATCGTCGGTGCCCCAGGCGCCCTGTTTTTGGGCCTACTGACCTTCTTCATGTCCTTGATACCGATGGGACCGCCGACGGTATGGGTGCCCGTTGTCGTGTGGCTGGTCTCTCAAGACCGCTACGCCGCTGCCGCGTTCATGGCAATCTGGGGCTTTTTCGTGATCAGCGGCATCGACAACATCATCAAACCGTATTTGATCAGCCGCGGCTCGCAGTTGCCGTTCGTGCTGGTCTTCCTCGGCGTCATCGGCGGCGTGCTCGCGTTCGGATTCCTGGGCGTATTCCTCGGACCTGTTTTGCTGGCCGTTGGTTACACGCTGCTGCTGGCGTGGAATCGCGGCGAAAAACTGGAAGGCGATGTGCCAGTGATCCTGGTCAAGGACGGGAAATGAGTCAACCAACCGATATCCGCTTACACCAACGCTCGCGCGTACTCGAGGTCACATTCGTTACCGGGGAAGTCTTTCGCCTGCCCTGCGAGCTGCTCCGCGTGTTCAGCCCATCAGCTGAAGTCAAAGGCCATGGCCCGGATCAACGTGTGCTCCAGCTCGGCAAGGAAAACGTCAACATCGCTGCCATCCATCCGGTGGGGCACTATGCCGTGTTGCTCGAATTCGATGACGGTCACAAGACCGGCATCTACTCGTTCAGCTATTTGTACGAGCTGGGCAAACTGCAAGGCGAGTACTGGCAGCGCTACCTGGACGAGCTGGCGGCTGCTGGCCATTCACGCGCAAGCTGATGTTTTTTAGGAAGAAAGTTCCTTTTGAGGCGGAGTTTCAGGCGCTTTTGGCGCGCTGGAGCCGCTATGTGCGCACCACATTGAAGTCGGTCGACTCACGGCTGTCGGAGGAGGATTTGGAGGAAGTCGAGCAGGAAATCCGCATTCGCCTCTGGCAAACCTTGAGTCGTGAGAGGAATTGGGACAAGCCTGCGTCCTTTATTCGCAGTGTGGTCGTGAGCGTGGCGATTGATGCGGCGCGCAAGCGGCAGGTGCGCGGCAGCGATCGTGAGCATGTGGGCCTGGAGGCGTTGGACGTACAACCGTTGGATGGCGTAGGGCACGAGGAACGCGCCCAGTTGAATGCGCTGATGCAGGGGTTGTTGACGACGCAGCCGGAAGTAGCGCAAGCACTGGGTCTGTATTTACAAGGATTCACGACGGCGGAAATTGGTCAAGCCTTGCGCTGGACCGAGGCGAAGGCGAGAAATGTGGTGTATCGCAGCTTAGATGCGCTGCGCGAAGGAGTGAGCGATGGCAAACCTCAACCGTGACGATTTGACCCGTTGGCCGCAGCTGGATGCGCAAGTGCGTCAGCAATGGCTGGTCGCGGCGATGAACGATCGCGACGTCGCTCGTGATTTGAAACTGGCCATGGCGTTGCACGAAGGCGCTGAGCCTCTGGCGAGCGAGTGGATTGCGCAGGCTGCTCGCTCGTCGAGCGGCGCACAGTTCTGGCGCCCGGCTTTGGGGGCAGCAGCAGCGCTGGGTTTGGCTGCAGTGCTGTTCAACGATCGCCCGGAACCGACCGACGCGCCGATGCTGGCGATGCAAGCCAGCGACGCCCGTCCCGATCAGATGGGCGCCATGTCGTTCGAGAGCGATGGCCAAGGCGATGGCGAACTGTTTGGCGGGAGTTTTGAGCAGCCGATGTAGCAGACTGAGCCCATTCGCCCGGGGCCCGCCACGTCGCTCCATCACTGTAGCCGCGCTGATGCGTGGGGCGATGGGAGAAGACCGACAAGCCCTAACGCCCGTCCAGACGCTTCTCTGTCGTTTCATGATCGCGCACGCTGCGCGCCACCAGACCGACGCCAACCGCAACCATCCCCATCATCATCAGCGTGTTGTACAGGCTCGTCGGCGCGAAATACACGCGCAAGTTGGCAATGACGCCAGCAACGATAATGATCACGCCGGCCGACACCAGCAGCCAGCCAACCTTCGATTTGCCGTTGTAAAACACGATGCCCAGACCCAGCAGAAACGGCACCAGCGACAGCCCGAAGCTGTTGTAGCCCCAAAGCGTCCAACTTCCGCCAGTGACGATCACCTGCTGCAGGAACAGATAGCCGCCAGCGACGATCAGCCCCAAACCGATCAAAAACTCGCCAAGACCACCGGGTGTGCCCCCTGCTCCACGCATTGCTCGCCTCCTCGTGGTGACGTCAGTGTGACGGAAGTATCAGCCATTCGGCGGCTGCAATCGATCCTTCTGCGCGGACTCATCTTTCCACCGCGCGAGCAGCAGCGTGCCGAGGCCGAGCAAAATCTCGTCGATAAACGGAATGAAATCGGGGATCGCGAGATTGACCAGGAACAACGTCGCTGTCAGCGCCAGCAGTTTCGGGAAACGAAGCGCCTTTGCCCAGGCGATCAGCGGCGGTAGAAACCATGCGGCCATGCGACAACCTCAGCAGTTAGCGACCTGCGAGTAGGATTCAGCAGTTCGCTGGCCAATGGAAGCGGACACCGCGTAGAACATAGATATGCTTCAGGTTGCCGATCTCAGAACACCTTCGCCAGACGCGAATCGTGAAGCGAGCGCGACAGCCCGTAGAACTGAGAAAGTTGATGATCAACGGGCTCCACTTGTCAGGATCGATTTAGTGACGCTCGGCAACACGAGCCGGCCAGTTTTGGCGTCAACCGTGCATGCGCGAAGTTGTCGGCAAGGTGTATGCAGAGACGCGCCGAGCATTCGGAACCGACTGCAACTATTCGAATCCATTCGCAAACACTCCATCGCCGAGCACCACGTCGGTGTCGGTCGCGGAGTTGTTTCCAGCCGTTGGATCGTTGCCATAAGCCACCGTCGCGGTATTGGTCACTGACCCGGTGGCATTGCTCGCTATCGAGCAATTCGCGGTCAGGCTGAGCGTGCCGCCCGCCGCGATGCTGTTGGTCGTCAGCGCAATATTGCCGCCGCCACTCGCGCTTTGGCAGACGCCGCCACCACTCGCGGCGCAGGTCCAGGTGCATGCGGTGAGCGGCGCGGCGAAGGTGTCGGTGACAGCCACGTTGCTGACGGCAGCTCCAGGATTGGAGACAACGATGCTGTAGGTCGTCGTGCCGCCCGGCGTCACGCCCGCGACGCCGTTGCTCTTGGCGATCGACAGATCGGATCGTGCGGCAATGGTGTCGGTATCGGTGGCGGTGTTATCGCCGGGCGTGGTGTCGTTGACGTAGCTGACGCTGGCGCTGTTGCTCAACGAACCGCTGGCACCGGCATCCACCGTGCAAGTAGCAACAAACGTCAGACTCGCGCTGCCAACGCCGAGGCTGTTGTTGGTGGTGGCGATATTGCCGCTGCCGTTCGCTTGCGCGCAGCTGCCACTGCTGGCGCTGCAGGTCCATGTGCAGTCCGTCAACGTGGCCGAGAAGTCATCGCTAACACCGACATTGGCGACGGATGCCGCATCGGTCTTGGACACCGTAATGGTGTACGTGGTCGCCGCGCCAGCATTGACGCTGCTGCCGCCGTTAGTCTTGGCGATGGCCAACGCGACCCGCGCGTTGATCGCATCGACATCGCTTGCGCTGTTGTTGCCACTGTTGCTGTCGTTGGCATAACTCACGAACGCCGACTGTGCGAGCGTCCCGGTGGCGCCTGCGTTCAGAACGCAGCTCAAACTGAAGCTCAGCGTTCCGCTGGCGGCCACGGTGTTGCCCGTGGTGGCGATGGCGCCGCTGCCGCTCGCGCTGGCGCAGCTGCCGCCGCTGCTGGCGCTGCAGGTCCAAGTGCAAGCGCTCAGCTCAGCAGCGATGGCAGCATCGACACCGACGCCGTCGATGGCGTTCGCTGATGGGTTACTGGCTGTGATCGTATAGCTGACAGGCGATCCAGCATTGACGATGTTAACGCCGTTGGTCACCGCGATCGCCACATCCGCGCGCGGACGGATGGCGCTGGTATCGGTGGCGCTGTTGTCGCCCGGATTGGGATCGTTGGCGTAACCCGCACTCGCGGTATTCGTCAGCGTGCCGACAGCCGTTGCGCTCAGCGTGCAACTGGCGTTGAACGTGAGCGTACCGTTATTCCCGGCGATGCTGTTGCTCGAGGTGGCGATATCGCCGCTGCCGCTCGCGCTCTGGCAGGCGCCGCCGCTGCTGGCGGTGCAGGTCCAGGTGCAAGCCGACAGGCTTGCCGGGAAGGTATCGGACACGGCAATGTTGGCGATGGGAACGCTGGCGGGATTGGTCACGACAATGGCGTAGGTCAAATTCGCGCCGGCGTTGACCGCGGTCAGGCCATCGCTCTTGGTGATCGCAATATTCGCCTGCGGCACGATGCTGCTGGTATCGGTGGCCGTGTTGTTGGCGCTGTTGTTGTCGTTGGCGTAGGCCACGCTCGCGGTATTGGCGAGGGTGCCAGTGGCACTAGCGCCGATCGTGCAGGTGGCCGCGAATGTCAAAGTACCATTGCTGCCGATACTGTTTGTGGTCGTGGCGATGTTGCCGCTGCCGCTGGCGCTCTGGCAGGCGCCGCCACTGGATGCCGCGCAGGTCCAGGCGCAACCCGACAAGCTCACGGGGAAGGTGTCGTCGACGCTGACATTGCTCACGACCGTCGTCGCCGGATTGGACACAACGATGGTATAGGTGTTGTTGGCGCCGGCATTCACGCTGGTCGCGTCATCGGTCTTGGCGATCGCCAAATCCGCTCGCGGAACGATCGAGTTGCTGTCGGTCGCCGTGTTGTTTGCAGGATTGCTGTCGTTGCCGTAACTCACCGTTGCCGTGTTGGCGATGGTGCCGGTGGCTGCGGCATCGAGGCTGCAATTCAACGTGAACTGCAGCTCCGCATTCCCGCCGCTGCCCAGCACATTGCTCGTGGTCGAAATATTGCCGGTACCAGACGTGGTCTGGCACGCGCCATTGACAGTCGCGGTGCAGTTCCAGCCGCAGGTCAATCCGGCTGGAATGATGTCCGTGACAGCAACGTTGTTCAGCAGCTCCGGCCCAGGATTCGACACGACGATGGTGTACGTGGTGCTGGCACCGGCATTCACTGACGTTCGACCGTCGGTTTTGGTGATGCGCACATCAGCGCGCGGCGCAATCGCGCTCGTGTCCGTGGCGCTGTTGTTCGCGCTATTCGGATCGTTACCGTAACTCAGCGTTGCGGTATTGCTAAGGGAACCGGCGGCGTTCTGGCTCAGCAAACAGGTGGCGCTAAACGTCAGGGTGCCGTTGTTGGCTGCAATCGAATTGCTTGTCGTTGCGATATTGCCGCTGCCCGTGGGGCTCTGGCACACCCCGCCGCTCGAGGCCGCGCAAGTCCAGGTGCAACTCGACAACGCCGCCGGGAAGGTATCGCTGACCCCGACGTTGCTCACCACCGTCGTCGCCGGATTGGTCACAATGATCGTGTAGGTGCTGTTGGCGCCTGCATTCACCGTGGAGGCGTTATCGGTTTTGGCGATCGCGAGATCGACCTGCGGCACGATGCTGCTGGTATCGGTGGCGCTATCGTTACCCGGCGCCGGGTCGTTGCCGTAGTTCAATGTTGCGGTATTGCTCAGCGTGCCGCTGGCCGCCGCATCGAGTGTGCAAGTAGCGGCGAAGGACAGTGTGCCGCCGTTGCCAGCAATGGCGTTGGCGGTCGTAGCGATGTTGCCGCTGCCGCTCGCGCTCTGACAACTGCCGCCTGCAGATGCAGCACACGTCCAGGCGCAACCCGAGAGCGTAGGCGGAAAGCTGTCGCTGACACTGACGTTGCTTACCGCCACTGTGGCCGGATTGGACGCGACGAGGGTGTAATTCACGATGCCGCCCGCGTTGACCGAACTCGCACCATCGGTCTTGCTGATCGCCAGATCGGCGCGCGGCACAACGGTGTTGGTGTCCGTTGCCGAATCGTTCGCCGAATTGTTGTCGTTGCCGTAAGCGACGGTTGCCGTGTTGACCAGCAAGCCCGTCGCCGTTGCATTGAGCGCGCACGCAGCGCTGAAGGTCAGCGTGCCGTTGTTGCCAGCGATTGAGTTGGTCGTGGTCGCGATATTGCCGCTGCCACTCGCGCTCTGGCACGCACCGCCGCCGGATGCTGCACAGGTCCAGGTGCAGGTGAGCGTCGGCGCGAAGGTATCGCTCACGGAGACGTTGCTCACCGCAGCCGCGGCGGGATTCGTCACGGTGATCGTGTAGGTCGTACTCGCGCCGGCGTTGATTGAGGCAATGCCATCTGTCTTGCTGATCGCCAGATCGGCGCGCGGCACAACGGTGTTGGTGTCCGTTGCCGAATCGTTCGCCGAATTGTTGTCGTTGCCGTAAGCGACGGTTGCCGTGTTGACCAGCAAGCCCGTCGCCGTTGCATTGAGCGCGCATGACGCGCTGAAGGTCAGCGTGCCGTTACTGGCGGCGATTGAATTGGTCGTGGTCGCGATATTGCCGCTGCCGCTGGCGCTTTGGCACGCGCCGCCGCTCGATGCTGCGCAGGTCCAGGTGCACGTCAGCGTCGCCGGAAAGGTATCGGCGACGGCCACATCGCTGACGGCCGAGGTCGCCGGATTGGTGACGACAATGCTGTAGGTCGTGCTGGCACCTGCATTGATCGAGGCGAGGCCGTCGGTCTTGCTGATCGACAGGTCAGCCGTCGGCCCCAGGCCATCGGTATCGGTGGCCGAGTTGTTGCCAGTCGAAGGATCGTTAGCGTAGCTGACGGTGGCGACATTCACGACTGATCCCGTCGCGCTGCTCCGCACTCTGCAGGTGGCATTGAAGGTTACGGTACCGCCAGCGGCGACGACCACGGTCTGGCTGATATTGCCGCTGCCGAAAGCCACGGGACAGCTGCCGGAGCCGCTGGCCGCACAGGTCCAGACGCAGCCCGCCAGTGTCGATGGGAAGTTGTCGGTCACCGTTACGCCGCTCACGGCGTTAGCGCCGGGATTGCTGACGGTGATCGTGTAGGTGGTCGTCGCGCCAGCCGTGAGTCCATTCACGCCATTGCTCTTGGCGATCGACACATCGACCGATGGTGCGAGACAACCGCCAGTCGCATCGCCCGGACAGGGATCGCAGGCATCGCCCAGGCTGTCGCCGTCGGCGTTCTGCTGGCCGAAGTTCGCGGTCGACGGACAGTTGTCCGAACCGTCGCAAATGCCATCGAGATCGGTATCGGCAGTCTGCGTGCCCTGGCACACACAGGCGCGACCAACCGTGGTGGCCCATCGACCGTCCTCGCCGCTCAGAATCGTGCCGCGCGTCATCGCGTACTGGTTGAAGATCCAGAAGCATTGGTCGGATGGGTCGGTCGCGACGCCGCTGTAATCGCCCCAACGGTTCTCTGCACCGCCAAAGGTTCGGCGGTAATGATCGGTGCCAGCGCGTAGTGTTTGCGCGGCCGAGACCACGCCAACGCCGTCAGTGGCTCGCCGACTGACCGCGTAGGCGCCGGGGAATATCGAATCGTCCGAGGCTGAAAAACCGATGACGGCCGCGCCACGTTCGTTGACTGAGATCGCCGGGAAAAACGCGAAGGCGCCGACAGCCACGTCTTCCGCACCGATCTCCCCGGCGTCGCTGAAAGTCACACTGGTACTCGCGGCTGCCATGCGCACATAACGCGCCGAGGGTTGCCCCGAATTGGTGCCCGAGTTCGGCGCGAAAGTGAATGTTGTCCACAGAACACCGTTCTGCCAGACCGCGTCCAGGGCGCGAGTATCGTTGGTCTCGACGGTGTTCGCCGTTCCCGATTGCGGCGCGTCTGGCAATGCGCCGTTGTTCGAGATGTTGCCCATGCTGCGCTGGTTGACAGTGAACGTTGGCACGCCCAAGGGATTGCTGACGCTCACCGCCTGCACGAACTCGTTGGTGCCATCGGACAGGCTGCTGTACGACACCAGCCAGGTACCCAACGTGCCGCCGGGCGGAGCGCCGATGATTCGCGCCGGTTGGGCTGTGGTCGCAATGCCACCTCCAGAGAACGGGTTGTAGCGGCTCGCGGTCGCGCTGCCGCCATCGTAGAAGCCGCCAGTGCCGAGGCCCTTGGGCAAGACAAACAAACGCACGCCCTGGAATGCGCCGGTGAAGGCGAACATGTTGCCGGTGATGTACACCGCCTCTTCGTCATACGCGAAGCCAGGGTAGTCCAGCCACGACACGTTGCCGCTAATCGTCTCGATGCTATCGATCCGCGTCACGGTCCAGCCGCCGGTGGGGTCGTTGGTCGTCGACACGGCGAGAAAAATGTACGAGGCCTGCGGCGAGGTGGTGCGCTCCAGCGTGACCAGCAACCAGCGTTGCGCGATCGGGTCGTAAAGCACTTTGGGATCGAAAGTGCCCGTGGTCGGTGGCGTGGCAAAACCGACGGGCGAGAAAAAGTTGCGCAACGATATGGCGCTCTGCTGCACGCCGCTTTTGTTATAGGTGCGCACCGAAGTGTTGGTCACCACCACAATGTGATTCGGGCCAGCGGCAGCGTGACTGTCTGGCGGGATGTGATAAAAGCCGCTAAGCGCGGCATCGTTGTCGAAGGTCACGGCGTCGAACACCGGCGAAATCGTGCCCACAATCTTTTGCGATGCAGTCGGCGTCGACACCGCATTCGCTCCCGACGCCTGCGGGTCAAATGGAATGGGCGGCAGCGGCTTGGGCGATTTCGGCTTGGGCACCTCGAAGGAGGTGATGCGCACCTCCGGCGTGGCGTTGTCGAAAAATGCGAAAGGATCTAGCGTTTGCGACGAAACTCCGCGCGCCTGGTAGTGAACGCGGCCATCCGCGCCGACAACCGGAACGCTGACGTCCGGCGCGCGGCCGGTTGGAACCGATTCCGGCCCGCTACTGGCGGAGTGCGGCGCAATGGCCGCACAGCCGCTCAGCGAGAGAAGCGCGAACAAGGCTGCGACCTGCTGGATCCTAAGCATCATCATCCCCAGCCATCAGACCATGCTCAATTTGGCATTGATCTCATGCTGGCGCAATCGCTGCGGTTGCAATTTCTTGTCTTGCCCATCAATGCCGTTGCAGCAGCGCCGCCATTCGCGTCATGACTGCCTCCAGCGCCTTGGCTGGGCGAACCATGACTTTGAAGTCGACGATCTGCCCGTCGCGGAATCGCAGCAGGTCGATCCCATTGACCTGCACGCCGTCGATCTCAGTGTCGAACTCCAAGAGCGCATCGTCGCCGCTTGCGAATTCCCGCACGTAGCGGAAGCTCGGGTTGCCGATCACCTGCATCGCGGCAACCAGATAAGCCATCGTCGGTGCCTTTCCCGGCACCGGCCGATGCAACGCCGGGGAATGAAAAACCACATTGTCGGCGAGCAGTCGTTCCAGGCGGGTGGCGTCGCGGGTGCGCACAACCTCGTGCCATGCTTCGAGCGGGGTCATTTGTCATCCTTGTGGCCGGGAGTCCGCGGATGCTCGGCCACCGGCTCGCTTTCGCCAAGCCAATCGTGATCTCGACCTCATGAAATGTGCGTGCCAGTCCAGCATGAACATCTGCAGACATCGGCTGCGCTATCGTCGATGCGTCGAACGTTGCGGGGAATGCAGTATGTGGAAGCGAGTCGGCCTGCCGATCCTGATATTGAGCCTGTGCGGTTGTGCGCAACCGCCGAAGGCCAAAGACGTGCCGGTCGAACCGGTCGCCAGTGCCGCGGCCACTGGCGACATCGTCGGCACCACCGAGCCCTTCGCCAGTGAGAACGTGTATTTCGTGCTGACTGATCGTTTCGTCAATGGCGACACCAGTAACGATCAGCGCGATCAAGGCGGCCGCTATCGCACCTTCGATCGCCCCACGCCGGGTGCGCCGCCGGACAAGACCGACAACATCGGCTACCTCGGCGGCGACTTCCGAGGCCTGCTTGAGAACGCCGACTACATCAAAGAGATGGGCTTTACCGCGGTGTGGCTGACGCCGATCGTCGACAATCCCGATGAAGCCTTCACCGGCGGCTCAGACGCGCGCTGGGACACAACGATGTCCGATCGCGGCAAGACCGGCTATCACGGCTACTGGGGCGTGAATTTCTACAGGCTCGACGAGCACCTGCCGAGCACCGGTTTGGGCTTTGCGGAGCTGACTGCCGGATTGAAAGCCAAGGGCCTCAAAACTGTGCTCGACGTGGTCGCCAATCACGGCTCGCCGTCGTTCACGATGCCGGTCGATCAGCCCAAATACGGTGAGCTATACGATCGCGAAGGCAGACTGCTTGCCGATCATCAGAATCTCACGCCTGAGCAACTTCAGCCGGACACCAACCCGCTGCATCGCATGTTTCGCGCCGAGAAGGACCTGGTGCAGCTGTCGAACCTGGATGATCGCCGCCCGGAGGTGATGGACTATCTGGTTGGCGCCTACACGCAGTGGTTGGATCAGGGCGCCGATGCGTTGCGCCTGGATACCATCGGCCATATGCCGCACGCGTTCTGGGCGGAATTTGCGCGCCGCATTCGCGCCCATCGACCCGGCATCTTCCTGTTCGGGGAACGCTTTGCTTTTGAGCCCGAGAAAATTGCCGAGCACACACAAGCGGAGAACGGCGGCTTGAGCGTGCTCGACTTTCCGCTCAAGGCGGCGATGGGAAGAGTTTTCGAGAATCCGGATAGCGACTTTGCGGAGATCGAACCCGCGTTGTTCTTGAAGAATGGCCCGTACCGCAACGTCTACGATCTGACCACGTTCTACGACAACCACGACATGGCGCGCCTGAAGGCCAGCGATGAGGGCTTCATCAACGCCAACAACCTGCTGTTCACCGTGCGCGGCATCCCGGTGCTGTACTACGGCTCAGAGATGGGATTCATGCGCGGCACGCCTGAGCATCAGGGCAATCGCAACTACTTTGGTGTCGAAGGCATAGCCGCAGCGCGTCAGAGCATCATCCGCGAAAAGCTCATGCGCATCGCCAAGGTCCGTCGCGACACCCCAGCGCTGCAGCGCGGCGTGCAAATCAACATCGAATTCGCCGGCAATCGCGCCGCCTTCTATCGCGTCCTGCAGCACCAGGGCACTGAGCAAATCGCGCTAGTACTGCTCAACAAAGGCAACGCACCAGAAATGTTTTCCATCGACGCACTTGCACAACCGGGCCGCTGGACAAGCGCCATCGATGGTCGCGAACGGGTGATCGACGGGCCAGTTCAACTAACAGTCGGTCCGCACGATGTTGAGGTGTTGATCCTTAACGGGCCAGTCACGGCGAGCGGACTGCTGGCGGCGCTTCACTAGCCCGCATATTTCATAAGGGAACGCGGAAGATCGCGAAGGGTGAGAGAGGGCAAGCTTGCATCGCATGCGATGCGCCCTCTCGAACGACTGGCGGCTGCGCCGCCAGGCCGGACCTTTGCGCCGGAATCGAGGCG
>JALHMG010000064.1 GCA_022844135.1 Lysobacterales bacterium | reverse complement strand
CGCCGAACGCCAGCGCATGGATGCGCTGGCCGGAGGGGCAAAGCAGGAAGCGCAGCCGTGTTAGCGAGGAAATGGCAGCGAACACTCTGTCAGTACGACCAACTCGATGATTTCCACGCCGTAACAACGAAATCAAGCCATTTCATCGCGACCTCATGAAATATGCGGGCTAGCGTGGCCCCGCGTTCGATGAGCAAAGCTTAAGCTGCAAACACGGTTGTTGGGCGTACACTAAGGGCATCGTCCCCATGGAGGATGCGTTATGCGCCTGATGATTTGCTTGTTGCTGTGGTCGGCGTCGGCGGCCTATGCCGAGGTGTCGGTGACGTTTGTATCGCCGGAGAAATTCAGCGATGTGCGCGATCGGCAGTTTGCATCGAAGCCGGACAAGAATCCGCATCTGGCGGCGATCCGGCGCTACACCGAGGAGCGCGCCGCGCGTTATTTGCCGGCGGGGCAATCGCTATCGATTCGCTTCACCGATATCGATCTGGCGGGCGACCATATCCCGCAAACCGATCCGAACCTGACCGATGTGCGCATCGTGACCAGCCTGTACCCGCCGCGGATGAGCTTCGAATACGAGATCAAGGATGCTGGCGGCGCGGTGTTGAAGTCCGATCGCGTGGACTTGAAGGACCTCGCATTCGACAGCAGCCAGACCGGTTTCGCGAGCGACCCGCTGCGTTTCGAGAAGCGCATGCTGGATAAGTGGATGCGCAAGAACCTGCGGTGAACTCTGTCGTAGCGCACCCAGTGCTTCGCCACCCTCCCCGCTGCGTGGGGAGGGTATGAACATTGCCGGCTCCCGCTCGCATCGAAAACCGGTAGTCGTCGAGCGTCAACGCGGGTAGCCTCGCGCTTCTCGGTTTGTCTGCGCGAGTGATGCCGGTGTCGATTTCTCCCCCAACCGCACCGCCGAAGATCGCTTTCGTCGCCAGCAAAGCTGAGCCGGCGCAAGCGGCGCTGGCATCGTTGCTCAAGCAATATCCATCTGTGAACGTCAAAGAGGCGGACGTTATCGTTGCGCTCGGCGGCGATGGCTTCATGCTGCAATCGCTGCATCGCTACGCTGCAGAGCGCAAAACGCCGGTGTTCGGCATGAAGCTCGGCACTGTCGGATTCTTGATGAATCTATATCGCGAAGACGGCTTGCTGGCGCGACTGGCGAGTGCGCAGAAGGCAGTACTGAACCCGTTGCGGATGCGTGCGATCGGCGAGTCGGGGGGTGTGCATACGGCCTATGCGATCAACGAGGTATCGCTGCTGCGGCAAACCAAGCAGGCGGCAAAGCTGCGCATCTGGGTCGACGGAATTGCCCGGGTCGATGAATTGATTTGCGATGGCGCGCTGCTCGCCACTGCCGCTGGCAGCACTGCATACAATCTATCGGCTTACGGTCCAATTTTGCCGCTGGGCTCAGACGTGCTGGCACTGACGCCGATCAGCCCGTTTCGCCCGCGACGCTGGCGCGGCGCTGTGGTCAAGCGAACCTCCGTGGTCAAGTTCGAGGTGCTCGATCACTACAAGCGCCCGGTGAGCGCGACGGCGGACGCCACCGAGATTCGCGATGTGGTGGAGGTCGAAGTCGCCGAAGCGCCAGAGGAGGCGCTGACGGTGCTGTTCGATCCTGAGCACAGCCTTGAAGAGCGCATTTTGGCCGAGCAGTTTGCGATGTAGGCGAAGGCGCGCCGGAGGCCTGCGATTGGCTGTGCTTTGCCGTGCGACATAGCAGCGACTTTCAATCGGCTGAAGGACGAAAGCTGGAACTTGCCGCCTCTACAGGTGTCCGTGTTCTGCACTCCTCGAACCACCGCGATGTCGTCTTCTCCCGACCTGCTCTCCCAGCGACTGCACTATAGAAACTGGCTCGATGAGCGCCGTTCGGCACCGGCCGAATCAGTGTTTCTCCTGGCGGCCGGCCTCAGCTTCGCGGCGATCGCGGTGTGGGCGTTGGCCCCTGGCCTCGCACGGCTGAAATCGGTGGTTACAGCGCTACCCGATGGGCTGGCGATCGCGGCGGCTGCGGTACTCGGCGCAAGCGGCGTGCTGACGGTGCTGCAAAGGCATGCGCAACTCACCCAACTTCAGCGCAGCGACTGGCTCGCGGCGCAGCCCATCTCGGCAACGGTGCGCGCGGGGTTTCGCCGCGATCAGGCGCGCCTTCGCGGTTGGTTGTCGGCGATGCCGGGCATTGCTTTGTGCGTCTATGTTGGCTGGCCCAATCCGATGCTCGCGACGACGGCGCTGGCTGCGGCGGCCATCGCCATCCCGTTGGCGTTGACGCGCAAGCCGCGCGAGCGGCCCTACCGCGACCAGCGCAGCGCTGCGAGCGTACGCGGCGCCAGGGGCCTTGGCATTCTCGGCGCGTCGCTGGAGCCTGCGGCGGCACGTTGGCCGCACACGGCGCGCTTCGCCGCCGCATCGTTGTTGCTGGTGCCGATGGGCTCCGGGCCGGTGCTGGTCGTGGCGCTATTGCTGATCGCGACCAGCCTGCGAGCGCTGATCGATTTAATCGCCCATTTCGCCGAGCGCCTGACCGAATCCGAGGCGTGGCTTGGCGCGCAGCCGCTGGCGCCGCAACGGCTGCTGGCAGCGTTCGCGCCCACACTCGCGCGCCGCTCGGCGCTGCTGTTGACGATTCCGCTACTGGCCCTCGCCGCCTCGCCGGCGCCGCTTGCATTGTGGCCGGTGGCCGCCGTCGCGGCGGTCCTGGGCACCTTGCATGCCGTGCTCCTGACGCATGCCGAACGCCACCATCCGATTCGGCGGCGCATGCACGGCGCAGCGCATGTTGTGCTGCTACTGCTGGCAGCGCAGATCCTGCCGCCGCTCGCGCTGGTAGCCTGGCTTACGGTACTTCTCCAACTCTGGCGACGACGCAATGTCTGAGATGCTGGTCATTCGCGGCGCCGCGTTGCGCTATGGCGATCATGTGGTGCTGAACGGGGTCGAGCTGCAACTGGCGCGCGGAGATTTGCTCGGCCTTGTCGGTCCGAACGGTTCGGGCAAGACCAGCTTGATCCGGGCGATCTTGGGTTTGCGTCCGCTCAGCGCCGGACGAATCGAAATCGATGGCATCGATGTCGCCAGCGATCCGCGCGGCGCTCGCGCGCTTCTTGGTTTCGCGCCCGATCCGGCGCTGCTCCCAGGTTATCTGACGTTGCGCCAGGCACTCGATGTGGCCGCCGCGGCCCGCGAGCAGACCGCGAGCGATGCGCTGCTCGCATTCGGCGACACATTGCAACTGGCGCCCTATTGGCAGCGGCGCATCGAAACGCTATCGCTCGGCACGCGACAGAAACTTGCGATTCTGATCGCCCTGCTCGGCGACCCGCCGTTGCTGGTCCTGGACGAGGTACTGAACGGACTCGACCCGATCGCCGGCTTCGAAGTCAAACAAGAGCTGCAACGGCGCTGTGCGAATGGCACGGCCGTGCTGCTCGCGACGCACGGGCTGGAAATGGCGCCGACTCTGTTGACGCGCGCTGCATTGCTGGCCAATGGCCATATCGCGAAAACCTGGAATGCAGACACGATTGCCCAGTGGCGACATGAAGATCCGGCAGCATTCGAGCGCGCTGTCGTCGCAACGTTGAGGCAGCTGCATGACTTCAGACCTGCCTGACTTTACGCACGCGTGCGACCTTTTGCTGCCGTCTATCGTCTTCTTCCACAAGAACACCAAGGAGTGGAACGATGCGAGCAATTGTACTGTCGATGATCGCTGCCGGCGCGCTCATGGCCTTGGCGCCAAGCATCCATGCAAAGGCCCCCGATCCGGCCCATGCAGCGGCAGCGACCGAGGGTTTCCTGAAGTACCACCCGGACTTACGATGGCGGAAGGCGGGCCTTGAGAGCTACGAGGAAGGCCGATTGACGGAGGCCTTCAATCACTTCAAACGTTCGGCGCGCTACGCCGACAAAGGCGCCCAGGCGATGGTCGCTGAAATGCTTTGGAAGGGCGAGGGTGTTGCCGCCGACCGGGCGACAGCCTATGCCTGGATGGATCTCGCAGCCGAGCGCAACTACAAGGATTTCGCGAAACTACGGGAATACTACTGGAGCCAGCTGGATGCGGCCGACCGCGAACGCGCGCTGGACATGGGCGCGCAAGTGTATGCCGAGTTTGGCGACGAGGTGGCGAAGCCACGCTTGGCGCAAAAGCTCGACGAGGGTCGCAGACAAATCACGGGCAGCCGCACCGGCTTCAAGGGCGGCCTGACCGTCATGATTCCGACCAACGGTCGCTGGGTGACGCTGGATGCCGAGCAGTACTACAAGGACCAGTTCTGGCACCCTGAGCAGTACTTCGAGTGGCAGGACCAGGTGTGGAAGGACCCGTATCGCGGCACGGTGGAAGTGGGCGAAGTTCAGTTGACGCAAGCGGACAAGGACGATCAGCAGTAGCGGTCTGAGCGATCGCGCCGGCGGTGAGTTAAGTCCACACCAGCAGGCTGTTGAGAAACAGCCTGCCAGGCGCGTAATCCATCGGGAACATCAAATCGGAGGGAGTTTTGTTATGCGTTTCCTGCTGTTGTCTCTCGCGCTCAGCGGCGCCATGGCGTCGACCGCGGCCGTCGCCAACGACACCGAAATTGGCCAGGCGGTGCTTTCCACCAATCGCTTCTTGAGCTACCACCCAGATCAGCTGTGGCGCGGTCGCGCCCTGGAGAGTTACAAGGCGGGCGATTACGAGAAGGCCTTCAAGCAGTTCCGTCGCTCGGCGCGTTTCGCCGAAAAAGGCTCGCAGGCGATGGTCGCGGAAATGCTCTGGTCTGGACAGGGAACCACTGCCGATCGCGCCGCCGCCTATGCGTGGATGGACCTCGCCGCCGAACGCGGATATGCCGATTTCCTGCGCCGTCGCGAAGCGTACTGGTCCGAGCTCAGCGAGAGCGATCGCCAGCGCGCCATCGAAATCGGAAAAGAGGTGTATGCCGAGTATGGCGATGACGTCGCCAAACCGCGGCTCGCCAGCAAGATTCGCCAAGGGCGATTGGCAGCCACCGGCAGCCGCACCGGCGGTTCCGCCAATGTTCGCTCCTACCAGCGAATCGGCGATGGCGACGATTACGTCGTATTCGACGGTTCGCAGTTCTACAGCGAGCAGTTCTGGCAACCCGAAGCCTATTTCGCATGGCAGGACAAAGTGTGGAAAAACATCAACCGTGGCCAGGTCACCGTGGGCGAGTTGATGCAGGCCGCTCCAGTGCCGGAACCGACGGACCCTGACGCATAGTTGGACTGCGTTTTTCCCGTTTCCCGTGTCCCGACAGCGTCAGCTCACAAAGTCGGGCATGGAGAACGGTGGCGGGCCGGCCAGTCTACTTCGAGGATTGGCTCATAACTTTTCGCCTGCTCCTTCTTTGCCTCAACGACTTTTCGCGCACGCGTCACACGCTTTTGCTACCTTTAGCGTTTTCGCCTGCCCGCAAATCCCGTGAGTCGCGACCCGAGTCTTTTCCTCAACCGCGAAACCAGTCTCCTCGCATTCCATCGCCGCGTTTTGGCGCAGGCGCAGGACGATCGCGTGCCGCTGCTGGAGCGGCTGCGATTCTTGTGCATCTCGTGCACCAACCTCGATGAGTTTTACGAGGTGCGCGTTGCGTCGATTCGCCATCAGGTGAATTTCCTGGCGAGCAAGCCGTGGCCCGACGGACGCTCGGCGACCGACGTGCTGGCGGCCATTCGCACCGAAGCGCTGAGCCTGGTGCGCGAGCAATACCAGACCTGGAATCAGGAGCTCAAACCCAAGCTGGCGGCGCAGGGCGTGAACTTTCTGATGCGCGATGAATGGAATGCCAAGCAGCGCCGCTGGCTGCAGGGTTATTTCAACGACGAGCTGATGCCGGTCTTGAGCCCGCTGGGTCTGGACCCAGCCCATCCGTTTCCGCGCATCTTGAACAAGAGCTTGAATGTGGCGGTGGCGCTCAAAGGCAAAGACGCGTTCGGCCGCGAGGCCGATCTGGCGTTGGTGCGTGCGCCGCGATCCTTGCCGCGGTTGGTCCGGCTGCCCAAAGAGGTCTCCACCGGCACCCACGATGTGGTCCTGCTCAGCGCCATTTTGCAGGACTTCGTGGACGACCTGTTCCCTGGCATGAAGATCAAGGGCGTCTACCCGTTCCGCGTGACACGCAACAGCGAACTCTGGGTCGACGAATTCGATGTCGAGAATCTGGCGCACGCGCTTCGGGACGAGTTGCTGGACCGCGGCTTTGCGCGCGCGGTGCGGCTGGAGATTGCCGATAGCTGCCCGCGTGCATTGGCGCAGTATCTGTTGGAGCATTTCGAACTGACCGAAGACGACATGTTCCGCGTTAACGGTCCGGTGAACCTGAATCGCGTCGGCGCCGTGTACGATATGGTTGATCGTCCTGAGTTGAAGTATCAGGCGTTCAAGCCGCGCGTGCAGGCGCCGAAGGCCGGCAATGTCTTCGACATGGTCCGCGAACAGGATGTGCTGCTGCACCATCCCTTCGACAGCTTTTCCACCGTTGTCGATTTGCTGAAAACTGCGGCTCACGATCCGGACGTATTGGCGATCAAGCAGACGCTGTACCGCACCGGCCGCAAATCGGTGCTCGTGGACTACCTGATCGAAGCGGCACGCGCCGGCAAAGACGTGACCGTTGTCGTCGAATTGCGCGCACGTTTCGACGAAGAAGCGAACATCGATCTGGCGGATCGCTTGCAGGAAGCCGGCGTGCAGGTGGTGTATGGCGTGGTCGGCTACAAGACGCACGCCAAGATGTTGCTCATCGTTCGCCGCGAAGGGGGCAAGCTCAAGCGCTATGTCCACCTTGGCACCGGCAACTACCATCAAGGCACCAGCAGTGTGTACACCGATATTGGCCTGATCACGGCCGATGCGGACATCGGCGAAGATGTGCACAAGCTGTTCCAGCAACTGTCTGGTCTAAGCCAAGCCATCAAGCTCAAACAAGTGCTGCATTCGCCGTTCACGCTGCACAAGGAACTGATCCACAAGATCGATCGCGAAGCCAAACATGCGCGCGCTGGCAAGGGCGGCAAGATCCTCGCGCGCATGAACGCGCTCAGCGAGCCGCAGGTGATCGATGCGCTGTACCGCGCCTCGGAAGCGGGCGTAGAAGTGATTCTGTTCGTACGCGGCATCTGCGTGTTGCGCCCAGGCGTGCCGGGCGTCAGCGATCATATCCGCGTGTATTCGATCGTCGGTCGATTCCTCGAACACTCGCGCGTTTTCTACTTTTACAACAACGGCCGCGAAGAGCTGTACGCATCGAGCGCCGATTGGATGGAGCGCAATCTGCTGAACCGCGTCGAGACCTGCTTTCCGATCCTCGACCCGACGTTGCGGCAACGCGTATTCAACGAAACGCTGGAGAATTATCTGGCCGATAACACGCAAGCGTGGCGCCTGCAGACCGACGGCAGCTACACGCGCGTCGAAACCGGCGAGGACATGCCGCACGCGGCGCAAACTGCGCTTCTGGCGCGCATCGCCGGGTGAACCAGATGCCCTTCGATCCCAAAGACGTCATCGACTCGACGCCGCTGGCGGCGGTGGATCTGGGTTCCAACAGCTTCCACATGATCGTCGCCCGATTCGCCGAGGGCGAGTTGCAAGTGGTCGACCGTCTGCGCGATTCGGTGCGCATGGCGGCAGGGCTCACCAGCGACGGGCAGTTGACGCCAGAAATGCGCGAGCGCGCGATGGCGTGCCTGGCGCGCTTCGGACAGCGCTTGCGCAACGTCCCGCGCGAACGCATTCGCGCCGTGGCCACCAATACCGTGCGCCAGATGAAAGCGCCGCGCGCCTTTTTGATGACCGCCGAGACGGCGCTCGGCGCGCCCATCGAGGTCGTGTCCGGTCGCGAGGAAGCGCGCTTGATCTACTTGGGCGTCGCGCATGGCCTGAACGATCCGCGCCAGCAGCAACTGGTGATCGACGTCGGCGGCGGCAGCACCGAACTGATCATCGGCCGTGGCTTCGATGCGCTCGAAACCGAGAGCTTGCAGTTGGGCTGCGTGGCCACGACGCAGCGCTTCTTCGCCGACGGCAAAATCACCCGCAAGCGCTGGCAAGATGCGCAACTTCGGCTGTCGATCGAGTTCCAGCCGATCCTCGCAGCGTACAAGGCGCGCGGCTGGAAGCGCGTCATCGGCAGCTCCGGCACGGTCAAATCCTTAAGCAGCATCCTGCACGCCTTTGGCGGCCGCGAGCGCGAAGTCACGCGCGCTGGGTTGATCGAATTGATCGATCGCGTGATTGAGGTCGGTGTGGTGCAGCGGGCGCGTTTGCCGTCCTTAAGCGAGGATCGCCGTCCCGTGTTCCTGGGTGGCCTGGCGGCATTGTGGGCCTGCTATGAGGCGCTCGATCTCGACGTGCTGCGCGTCAGCGATTACGCCATGCGCGAGGGCCTGCTGTACGACTCGCTGGGCCGAATCCAGCAGCAGGACCCGCGCGAGCGCAGCATCCGCACGCTCGCCAAACGGTATGCCGTGGACCAAACCCAGGCGCTGCGCGTGCAAGCCACGGCGTTGAACCTGTTCGATCAGGCAGCGCCGGGCTGGGGCTTGACGCAGGAAGAACGCGATACGCTGCTGTACGCCACACTGGTGCACGAAATCGGCCTGTCGATCTCGCATACGCAGCACCATAAGCACGGCGCGTACATCATCGAGCATTCGGACTTACCCGGATTCTCGCGCCAGGAACAAGCCGCCGTCGCGGCGCTCGTGCTCGGCCATCGCCGCGGCATTCCCGACGACACCTTCGAGGATGTTGCCGAGCGCGATCTGGAACGCTTCCAGAAAACGCTCGCGATTTTCCGTCTCGCCGTTGTCCTGCATCGCGCCCGCAGCGACGAAGCTCTGCCGCCGCTCACGGTCGCCATCACCGGCCGCGAGCTGGACCTCAAATTTCCCCGCGGCTGGCTTACCCGCCACCCGCTCACCTGGACCGATTTGCGCCAGGAGAAGGAGACGTTCGAGGAGTTGGGCTTGAAGCTGCGATTGCGGGTGGGTTAAGCCAAAATTGAGCCTGGAGGCGAGTATGGAACCTGGCAATGCCGGGCAAGTTTTTCCCATTTTCTTTGCCGTTTGGATGTTACTGGGACTGTTCTCAGCGGCGTTCTTTTTCCTGAGCAAGAACGCAGCTCTGAAGCGCCAGGTCTGGCCGCCATTCGTCGTCCTTGTGGGCATCCTGTTCCTCGGCTTTGTCTGGGCTATGGGGTTTCCGCTGCAAACCATGTACGTGGCGGTCCCGGCTGTCGCACTCATTACGGCACTCAATCTGCGAACGATGCAGTTCTGCGACGCTTGTGGCGCGACTGTGTTGAGCCAGAACCCGTTCACGAAGCCAGCGTATTGCTCCAAGTGCGGAGCGAAGCTCAATGACAGCGCCTGACCCGGCCGACGGGAAGAAATCCGCAACACCTCAGTTCCTGAATCTCGACTTGGAGTTGCGGTCCAGCAGGATCCTGAAGGACTCAATGAGTACTTCTCGACGAACTCTTGCGTGCTTTACAACGGTCCGGTACCGCAAGGGCATCAACTCACCGTCGAACCGCTCTGCCGAGGCGTGCTGTGCGCGAACGCCAGTGAATGCACGGACCGATTTCTCGACGTCATCGCTGCGCTGCCATCCGAACTGCTGGCTGATTGGACGTCCTGCACCAGTCGAGTGTTCGACTACGGCTTCGAAAGTGGACTCGAGACCGCGCCGCTCATGGTGTCGCTCACGAATGGGCAATTGCAGAAGATGGCTGAGCTTGGGCTGAGCCTTCGTGTGACGATCTATTCGTTTCGAGACGATCAGTCCCAGCCCGAGGCTTTCCCTCCCACATAAGCGCAGGAGAGAACACCTCTCCTGATCATCAGGCGTCGGCTAATTCGTCGGTGCTCAGAAACGACAATGCGTCGCCATCAAATCACATCCCACGGATAAACGCCGGTCTCCAGCACAAATCCGGCCAAGGCATCGCGCTCTTTGTCGTCGTTCTTCAGCAGTGCGCGGATGTTGCCGGCCATGCGGCGTCTGGCCTGGCGGGTGAAGACATCGCAAATGTTCACGGCCTGCTCGCCGTTCTTGGCATCGGTGCGATGCAACAGCTCGGCGCGCGAGAGCGTGCATAAGCCGACGAACATATCGATGGCGATGTCGCCGATGCGCTTCAATTGATACTGCTGATCGGCAATGCCTTTGCCGTGGATGCGCAGCAGCGCATCGCTGGCCTTGCTCAACTCCACCGCGTACTTCTCGTACACCTCGCTGCATTGTTTGAGCTTGGGATGGAGCTTGCTGATGATTTTGTCGGTGCCGAATCCGGTGGTCTCGCGCAGGCGCTTGCTGGCATAACTCGATAGAACGCCGAAGCCCTTGATCGGGTTGTTGAAGATATCGCCCACGGCGCTCTTCAATTCGCTCAAAGAAGAACCGACATCCTTCATGCCCGAGAGCGCAATGTACAGGCGCAGGATTTCGTTGGTGCCTTCGAAGATGCTCAAGATGCGGCTGTCGCGCGTGATCTGCTCGTACGGGAACTCGCGCATGAAGCCGTTGCCGGCGGCGATTTGCAGCGCCTCGTGGGCGCTGCGCTGGATCGCCTCGGAGGCGAACACTTTGCTGATTGCCGCTTCCACCGAATAGTCGTCGACGCCGGAATCGATGTAGTGCGCCACCATCCACACGGTGCTTTCGGCGGCGAAGCAATCGATCGCCATCTGCGCGATTTTCTCGCGCACCAAACCGTAGTCGGCAATCGGTCGGCCGAATTGCTTGCGATCCTTCGCCTGCGCACTCGACAACTGAATCAGCGTCTTCATGCCGCCCACGGCGCCGCCGCCCAAGCCCGTGCGGCCGTTGTTCAAGATACCCATCGCCACTTTGAAGCCCTTGCCCTCGCCGCCGAGTACGTTCTCGGCCGGCACACGCACGTCTTGCATAACCACCGTGGTGGTCGACGATGCGCGAATGCCCATCTTGTCTTCATGCGGACCGTGGCTGACGCCCGGCCAGCCGGCTTCGACGATGAAGGCAGTCATTTTGCCTTCGGGCGAATCGGTGCGCGCGAACACCGTGTACAGCCCGGCGATCCCGCCGTTGGTGATCCAGATCTTCTCGCCGTTGAGCGTGAAGCTGCCGTCCTCGTTCTTCTTCGCGGTGGTGCGAATCGAGGCTGCATCGGAGCCGGCACCGGCTTCCGTGAGGCAAAACGCTGCAATCAATTCGCCGCTGGCGAGGCGCGGCAGGTAGCGGGCTTTCTGCTCTTCGTTGCCCGAGAGCAAGATGCCTTTCATGCCGATCGAACTATGGGCGCCGATGGTCAACGATACCGACGAGTCATGGCGCGAAGATTGCGACAGCACGCGCGCATAACCGGCATTCGACAGACCCAGGCCGCCGTGCTCTTCGGGAATGATCAGTCCGAACAAACCCATGTCGCGCAGCGACTGAATGAACTCCGCCGGCTGGTGCGCCTCCTTGTCCCATTTCTTCAGATCGTGCTTGAGCGGCGCCAGGAAGTCGTCGATCGCCTCGGTCATCATGCCGAGCACTTCGCGGTCTTTGTCGCGCAGTGGCGGATACGGGAACAGGTTCTCCTCGACGATCTCGCCGAAGAACAGGTTCTTCGCCACGCTTTGATCTTTGCGCAGCGTGGAGCCCTGTGCGGTGCTGACTTTCTCGCTGGTGGCGCTCATCAAGATCTCCATGCGTCGGCGTACGGTATGACCGGAAGTGTCGGCGTTCTCTTTCGAGGCTGCAAGAGGTTGGAAGCGAGGTGGGATTGGGATCTGGGGTAGGAGATGGACTGCATCAGCGCCATACTGTCACGGCATATCCCAACCAGGAATCCGCGCAATGCCATCCAAAGCCAGCACGGTCGCTGCGTACCTTGCCGAACAAACGCCGGAGCGTGCGGCCAGCCTGCAGGCCGTACGCGAGGTGATTCTGGCGAACATCGACGCTGGCATCGAAGAAGGCATGCAATACGGAATGATCGGCTACTACATTCCGCACGGCGTGTTCCCTGGCGGTTATCACTGCGACCCGAAACAGCCACTGCCCTATGCCGCGCTGGCTGCGCAGAAGAACTATCTGGCCCTGTATGTGTGCGCCGCAGGCTGCGCAGCACCCGAGTGGATCGCGTGGTTCGAATCCGCGTGGAAGAGCGCAGGTTACAAACTGGACATGGGCAAGAGTTGCGTGCGCTTCAAAAGCGTGGCTCAAGTTCCATTGGAAGTGGTGGCCGAAGCCATTCGACGCTTGCCCAGCGACAAGTACGTTCGCGATTACCTGGCGGGCCGGGGCAATAATCGACCGGGCTGATCTGGACGTGCTTGGAGTCGCCTAACCAGGCTCAGCCTGGTGGCCCGACAAGCGACCGGCAGCGAATCGCCAAACGCCGCGCACCAGCCGCCACAGCTTCGGCGCCAGCCAGATCACCAGCGCCATGAACACGGCGAGCAATGCCATGAACACCAGCGGATGTTCGTAAAGCAACCACAATCCGCCGATGACCGCGACATCCTCGCCAAGGCTCGCGCCGATATTGGAGAAGGGCTCAGGCGAATGATTGATGGCCACCCGGCTTCCTGCCTTCATCAGATGGGTGCCCGAAACGATAGTGCCGCCTATCAGAGCGGCGGCCATCTGCGCAGCCGGGCCTTGATCGCCCAAGGCCCAGAACGCCAGCAACATGCCGCCGGGCAGGCGTATGAAGGTGTGCGCCGCATCCCAGAGCGAATCGAACCACGCCACCTTGTCGGCCACGAATTCGCCGACGAGCATCACCCCTGAAGCCCACAGCACGATGTCGTGACTGAGCAGCGACAAATCGCCCGGCAGCACGACAAGACCCTGTCTGTGCGCCATACCCAGGACGAATGCGACCAGATAAACGCGAATGCCGCTGGCCCAGGCGAGCCCGGCGGCAAGCGCAAATTGCGTCAAAAGCTCCATCGGCGACTCTTCGCTCCAGCAACTCTCGTTATCCTGCCCGCATCGACCTGAATGCGAAAGCGCCGATGAGCACACTGTTGATGATTCGCCACGGCCAGGCCGGCGCGACGGCAGAGAACTACGACGAACTCTCGCCACTCGGTTTTGAGCAGGCCGCGCGCGCCGGCGCGTGGCTCAAAGCGCACGGCCGAACCTTTGCCGCAACCTTCAGCGGCACGATGCGCCGCCAGCGCGACACGCTGGCGACCATCGCCCAAGCGATTGCGCATGGTGAGGAAAGCCAGGTCGCGCCTGGCCTCAACGAATACGTATTCGCCGATCTGGTGCGTGCCTATGCCAGGGACGTACCCGACGATCCAGATCTCGCGCACGCCATGGCCGATCGCTACGACAAGCGCCGCTGGTTTGCGCTGCTGCGAACCACTTTGACGGCATGGTCCGAAGACCGCATCAGCTCCCCGCCCGAGCGCTATGGCGATTTTCGCGCACGCATCGCCGCAGCCGCCGCGACCATGGATGAGGCGCTCTCGCGGGGCGATGTTCTGGCCGTGAGTTCTGGCGGCGTGATGAGCCATCTGGTCGCCGCCACCTTAGGCGCCTCGGCTGCCGCCGCCATCGATCTCAATCTGGCCATCGCCAATACCGGCATCTGCGAGTTCAGGCGCGCGCGCGGCGGTTTGAAGTTGGTATCGGTCAATGCGCTGCCGCATCTTTCTGCGCCCGAGGACGCTCGACTGATTACGCTTGCTTGAGCTTGCGTTAGATTGTCGGTGTTTCTTCCGCAGCCCACCATGCGCATGCCAAGAACCAGCAACCAACAACTAAGAACCGGCTTGTTGATCGCCTGCGCGCTGCTGGCGATGCCAGCTGCGGCGACATCGGTGAGTCGCGGCAGTATCGAACGACTGGCGAACATCGCCTTCAACGACATTCCCGAGCGTCCGATCGACGTCTGGTTGCCCGAGGGCTATCCAAAAGCCGCGCCCTATGCGGTGCTGTACATGCACGATGGGCAAATGCTGTTCGATGCCAGTGTCACCTGGAACAAGCAGGAATGGCGCGTCGATGAGGTCGCGGGCGCTTTGATCGACAGCGGCGAGGTGCGTCCGTTCATCGTCGTCGCCGTTCACAACGCAGGCGAACGGCGCGGCGAGGAGTATTTTCCGCAGAAGGCCGATTCGCTCATGGCCAAGGCCGACCGCCAACGACTCACGCAGATGGCACGCGCCGCGGGCGCACCGATGCCCAAGTTTGCAGCAGATGCCTACGTGCGCTTTCTCGCGGACACGCTGAAACCCGCTATCGACAGGCGCTATGCCACCGACCGCTCCCGCGCCGCCACCGCGCTGATGGGATCGAGCATGGGCGGACTGATTTCGATGTACGGCGCGCTTGAGCGTCCCGATGTATTCGGCGCGGCGGCGTGCGTATCGACGCACTGGCCAGGCGGCGACCCCAACGAACGCGCGCCGGGCGAGGCGATCCTGCGCTATCTGCAAAAGCAGCTGCCGTCGCCCGGCAACGTGCGCTGGTATTTCGACTTCGGCACGGCAACGCTGGATGCCTTTTATCCGCCCTGGCAGGCGCGCGCAGACGCCATCTTGCAGCGCGCCGGGTACAGCAACGCCAATTGGGTCACGCAACGTTTCGAAGGTGCCGAGCACAACGAAGTTGCGTGGGGCAAACGTCTCGATGTGCCGCTGCGATTCTTGTTCGGACACTGAGCGCAACCGTACGCTCGCGAGGACGAATGCCTGGCAAACTCTGCGACAACTGCTTGCCGTTGGCCGCCATGCGTAAAAAAGCGAACCGGGTGAATCGATCGCATGGATGCTGACCGCTGGCGCGAAGTACGCACGCTTTTCGAGGCGGCGATCGATTTGCCGGAGGACCTGCGCCGCGCCTTTCTCTTGGGCATCGCCGACGATGACGTGCGAGCGGATGTCGAACGCCTGCTGGCTCGCCATGCGCAAGACACCGCACCGATCGATCGCCCGGCCGCGGCATTGGTGCAAACGGCGCTGGGCGAACCGCGCAACTGGGATCAAGACCAGGTGGGGCGGCGCATCGGGCCGTTTGTGCTGACAAGCTTGCTCGGCGCCGGCGGAATGGGTTCGGTGTACCGCGCCGAGCGCCGCGACGGCAGCTTCGATCAGGTCGTCGCCATCAAGCTGGTGCTGTCGGCGCTGCCGGGCCTGCGCGAGCGCTTTCGGCGCGAGCAAGCGGTGCTCGCCACGCTGCGCCATCCGGGCATCGCCTCGCTCATCGACGGCGGCGAAACCGACGATGGCATTCCTTATCTGGTGATGGACTTCGTCGATGGCGTGCCGCTTACCGACTACTGTCGCGAGCATCTGCCCGAAGCGCGGGAGCGGCTGATGATTGTGCGCGATGTCGCGCTCGCGTTGGCCGATGCGCATCGCCATCTGATCGTACATCGGGATATCAAGCCGAACAACATCCTGGTCGAGCGCACCAGCGGCCATCCGATGCTGCTCGATTTCGGCATCGCAAAACTGATCGGAGAGGACGGGATCGAACTCACCGCGCAACGCATCGGGCCGATGACGCCGGCCTTTGCTGCACCAGAGCAGTTTCTCGGCCAGCCCGTGTCGGTGGCGACCGATGTCTATCAACTCGGTGTGCTGTTGTTTCGCTTGCTCGCGGGCAGGATGCCATTCCTCGGCGAAGACACGTTGGCGCTCAGCCGGGCTGTACTGGAAGGCGCCATTCCCTCGCTCGAAACCACGCAGCGCGGCGAGCATGACGGCGAAGGCGTACGCACGCTACCGCGCGCGTTGGCGCGCGACCTCGACGCGCTGTTGCGCAAAGCCATGGCCACGGACGCCGCAGATCGTTACGGCTCGATGGACGCCCTGGTGGCGGACATCGACGCGGTTCTCGATCAGCGACCGTTGCAGGCGCGTCGCGGCCAACGCCTCTATCCGCTCCGGCAATTCCTGCGTCGCCACCGGCTCGGCCTCGCGGCTGGCAGCGCCGCGCTGCTGGCGCTACTCGGCGCCACCGGCATGGCGTTGTATCAAGCGCATCAGGCCATCGCCGAGAGCGAACGTGCCCGGGTCTCGGTGGACTTCATGCGCGAGCTGTTCAAGAGCGCCGATCCCAACGTCGGCCGTGCGCCCAATGCAACCGTGCTGGAGCTCATCGATCTGGCGTCGGCCGAACTCGACCGGCGTTTCGCCGAACATGCCGATTTGCGTGGGCCGTTGGCGGCGCAGCTGGCATCGGCCTATTCGAGTTTCGGCGCGATGGATCGCGCGCTGCCGATGGCGCGGCGCGCCATCGCCGATCTGGACGCAATCACCAGCGACGGTCTGGTGCTCGCGGCGGCGCTCGAAAACGGCGCGTGGATCGCCCATCGCAACGGCGAACGCGAGCTGTCGGATACGTGGTCGCAGCGCGCCGAGGCCTTGATCGGCGATGCCGGCGACGCCGAGAGCGTTCGCATCCGCGAGGGCTTGTTCTTGATTCGCTGGTCGGTTGCGCGCGACAGCGGCAGGTATCAGGAAGCGCTCGATATCGCCGAAGCGAATATGCATAACGCGGCTCGCGCGCCGGCGGACATCCGCGATGGCACGCAGGCCCGCGCCTTGAATCGCCGCGGCACGATCCTCACCGACATGGGACAGTACGCGCGCGCCGAACAGGACCTGACGACCGCAGCGGCGCTCGCCGAGAAACAATTCGGGCGCGACGACTATCGCACCTTGCGACTGCGCATGGTGGTGGCCTGGCACTATGCCGAGAGCGGTCAGGCGCAACGCGGTTTCGAGATGCTGCAGGCGCTGCGGCCGATGCTCGAAAAGGTATTCGGCGCGCGCAGCCAGACTCTTGCGGCGCTCCATTACAACCTCGGCAATGCCCAGCGCGAGCTTGGGCGGTACGACGCGGCCAGCGCCAGTTATCTGCAATCGGTTGCGATACACGAAGCCTCGGGCGCCAGGAACACCTCGCAAATCGGTTGGGCGTTATGGAACGCCGCAGGTGCAGAGATGAAAGCGGGCAATCTCGATCGCGCCGAAGAATTGCTCGACGAGGTCGAGCGCCGCTGGGAAGGCGCCATTGCCCCGGACGCGCCGGTGCGCGCCGAGCTGGCGCAAACCCGAAAGTCGCTCGCGGCGTTGCGCGACGGCACAACCGGGCCGAGCCCTGATCCTGCCGTCAGTCCCGCGCGCCCCGCAGCATCGTCTGCGCGATGAATGTGAGCAGGCGCGCCCATGCCTGGCGCTCTTCGGCGCCGAAAGCGCCGCCGCCGAACTCCGCCAGCGTATCGATCAGCGCCTGGTTGATCAGTGCGTAGTGCGCCGGCTTGGCGCCGTAGCCGCGATGCGCAGCGCCCATGCGCAACAGCGTGTCTTCCAGGTCGTCCAGGTCGTCGAGTGCGCCGAGCACTGCACCCAGGGTGTGCGCCAACTTCGCCTGCTGGGCCTGCATATCGCTGGGGAACAGCACGCGCAAGCCCGGCCGCAGGGCGAACACGCGGGCGTAGAACGTCGCCGTCACGGCCAGCGGGTCGGCCAACACCGCCGCCGCACTGGCGCGGATCAGATCGGCATCGTTGTCCTGCAGTACTTCCAGAAGCAGCATGAAGGAATCTTCCAATCCTGGCGAAGAAGTTAACGCGAAATCGGCCGCAAGGCGGACATCTTGCCGAAACGATTGCTACGATGACGGCAATCGTATTGCCGACAGCTCAGCCTATGGACCGCCCACAACTGACGACTTTGCTCGATGCCGCTTCCAAGGGCGATGCTAATGCAAGCGCTGCCGTGTACGAGCGGGCTTACGATGAACTGAAACGTATCGCCAGGGGGACGCTTAGGCGCCACAGCGCCGGGCTGACGCTCAACCCCAGCACGCTAGTCCACGAGGCGTACCTGAAGCTCGCAGGCGACGCCGCACGCGAACTCAACGGCAGTCAACACTTCTACTCGCTGCTGGCGCGCGCGATGCGCCAGGTTGTGCTCGATCTGGCGCGCGCTCAGGGTACCGTCAAACACGGCGAAGGAATGCAGCGTACCGAGTTGACCGAGCGCACGCCTGCACAGGCACCGCAACTGGACGAGTTGCTCGGGATCGATCAGGCGTTGACGCAACTGCAAGCGGTCGACGCGGACCTCGCCGAACTCGTCGAGCTGCATTTTTTCGGCGGGCTGTCGTTTGTCGATATCGCCGCATTACGCAACGTCAATGAGCGCACCGTTCGCCGCCATTGGAATAGCGCCCGCGCCTTCCTGCTCGATCAGTTGCCGCAGGGTTGATGCACGCTGCGCTGATCTTATAGCGGGCGCGCCTGGACGTCGCGCACGGCGACTGCCACGCTGATGCGCGTATGTGATTTCTTGCGAACGTGCCGCATACACGGCTGTGAACGCCTATTGTTCGAGGCACTTTGCCAATCTCCACACCATGGCGCGCTCGCCAGAATCAACTATCGCGCGATATTTCTTCAAGGTCATCACCCTTGTGGCGGTGTTTTGCGTCTGTTGGCAAATGCTCGTGAGCAGGGTCGAATCGCGGTTCGTCCAAGACCGGATCGCCAGCGCCGACGCGTCCCAGGCGCGGGCCAAGTTCGATTCGCTGCTCAGTCGCGATCTGGATGCGATGCGTCTGCTGGCGTACGAGTACGGCATCTGGGACGAAACGTACGCCTTCGCCGAGAGCCGCGATCCTGAATTCATCGATGCCAACGTTCTACCGATCGGCGACAATCCGGCGCAAATCGATTTCTATGCTTTTTGGGACGCTTCGGGCAATGCGTTGGCTTCCCGACGCATTGCCACTGCCCGCGACCTCGATGGATCCGAACTCAGCCAGCTGCACGAGATGGCCAGCGCGCTCGTCCTGGGGCACCCCGACAGGCCATCGGCTCACACCGCAATCATTGGCGGCGAAGTCTATCTGGTGGGCTTGACCCCGATCCTGCGCAACGACGGCAGCGGGCCAGCCCGCGGCGTGCTGATGTTCGCGCGCCCCCTGTCCGACTCGCTGCTGGATTCGTACAAGACACTCATCGATGGCCAGCTTCGCTCGACGATCCACGATCGCACGTCGATCGCGCCCGTTGCGCTCGGACCGGCCCGCGACGAAGGATTTGCCGACTGGCGCAGCGGCACGCGCTCGGTGGGGACACTGTTTATCGAGCGCGATAGCGGTCTGACCGACCAGCTCGAAGTTGTCGAAACCGTGCAGTTGTTGACCAACTCCCTTGGCACCGCGATCCTGTTGGCGATCGGCGCGTTGCTGGTTCGACGCCAAATCCTGGTGCCCCTCGCCGACCTGAAGGAACAGTTGCAACTTCGCAGCAGCAAGAGTTCCGAGCGCCCGGTAACGGTGCGTTCTTCGCTTCGCGAGATCGAGATCGTCGCCGACGGCATTAACTCACTGATCGAGGCGCAGTCGCGCACGCACGCCGCGCAGCGCGATCGCGATGCAGCGCAATCGGCCGATCGGCTGAAGTCGATGTTCCTCGCCACCATGAGCCACGAGATTCGTACGCCACTCACCGGCCTCGTGGGGGCGCTGGAGCTCGCCAGCGATGCGCACAGCAGCGCCGAGCGCGAGCAGTTCTTGAACATTGCACGCATCAGCAGCGAACACCTGATGCAACTGCTCGACGATGTGCTGGATTTCTCGCGAATCGAAGCCGATCAATTGATCCTGCACACTAAAGACGTGAGCATCCAGGACGTCATCGATGACGCGATTTCGCTGATGCGCCCGAGGGCCACCGCCAAAGCGCTCGCCATCCGTGCCGACCTCGGCGCGCCGCTGATGACCACGACCGATCCCTTGCGGCTGCGCCAGATCCTGGTCAACCTGCTGAGCAACGCAATCAAGTTTTCGGGGCAAGGCAGCATCGATGTGGCGACCCGGCGTACAGGCGATGGCGTCGAGATTTCGGTAGCAGATCGCGGCAGCGGTGTGCCGCCCGACAAACTGGAGTCGATCTTCGATGCGTTCCGGCAGTTGCGCAGCGATCTTTCGCGCCGCCAGCCAGGCACGGGCTTAGGCCTGGCGATCAGCCGCCGGCTGGCCCGCGCACTGGGCGGCGATCTGGTAGCGCGCAACCGTGCCGGCGGCGGTTCGGTCTTTGCGCTGACGCTGCCGGATGTGCGCGAAGCGGCCGCAGCAACCGAGCCGGACGGTGCGGATATTCCTGCGGAATTGGCTGCGCTTCGGGGCAAGTACATTCTGCTGGTCGACGACGACGAGTCGATCCGCGCGATCATCGCCAGCTCGCTAAGCGGCCTGGGCGCCACCGTCGTCGAAGCGGTCGATGGCGCGAGTGCGCTCAAGCTGGCTCAGGATCGCCACTTCGACCTGATACTCATGGATCGGCACATGCCGGGCATCGACGGCCTCGATACCGCACGCGCGTTGCGCGCGCCGTCTTCGCCCAACCAACAGACACCGATATTCGCGATGACCGCCAGCACCCAGGTGGAAGATCAGCGTGCCTGCCTGGAAGCTGGCATGACGCGCTTTGTCGGTAAACCGATCAAACTTATCGAACTTGCCAGACTGATCGCGCGCGAGATCGGGTGAAGGCGAAGCAGCCGACGGAGGCATGCCAGCGCTCATTCGAAAGCGTGCGCGAAGATGCTGTCCTGAATCGGAGCCAGCTCGTACGCGCCAATATCCACCACCAGATTCTGAATGCGTGCGCGGCCGTAGAGGTCGATGGTCGCTCCATTGGCACTGGCATTGTTGCCCAGGTCCCGGGCTGGACTGCCGGACTGCAATTGCGCGCCAGCGGCAAACGCGAATTTCGGGTCCACGTTGTAGTTGTCGCTGATGAACAACGGTGAGCCATAAATCGATGTTGTATCGAAGATATTGTTCTTGATTCTCGCCAGTGTGTCGGTGATGAGCAGATCGCTGCTGGCAGACATGGTCGTCTGGTAGATGATGTTGTTCTCGAAGATCGCAACGCCGGATGGCGAACTGGTGTTGGGATTGCCCAGACCCACCAATCGTCGCGAACTCCCGGCCAACGAGTTGTTGCGAAAGGTGTTGTTGGCCATCAGGGTCAGCCCCTCACTGTCGATATCGACCAGGTTGATGAAGTTGCCGATGGCATTCGACTCGAACAACGAGTTCTGAATCACGATGGCGTCGGCATCGGCGCTGACTGCCATTCCAGTGCCGCTCCTGAACCGGCTGGCGCTGATTCGCAGATCGTGCCCTCCTCCCGCAACCAACGCATTGGCGCCGAAGGCGGCAAAGCGCCAGAAGTCGATTCGATCGATTTCGATCAGCAGCGGCGTGTGATTGACGTCGGTGTAGCTGACTTCATCGACGTAAAAGATGGCGTACAAGTCGAGTCCATTGATCGTGCTCGTCGTTCCACCTGGCGCATTTTGCGACGTACAACCAGCATTCCATTCGCCGGAAATTTTGAACGTGTACTGGTCGTATGTGGTCACCCAGCGAGGGCGCCAGGCGATCAGTGCATTGACGTTGGCCGCCACCGGATAGCTGGTGTTGGAGGGAAAGGTTCCGGGGCGAAAACGCAGCTCGTAGTTGTTGCTGTGCGAGGGCAGATTGTTGAGCGCGGTCAGTACCGAGGTGAATTCCGTGCTGTCGTCGATGCAGTACACGACTGTCGCCGGCACACCGGCGCCAGCCGTGCTGCCGAAAGAAACCAGAAAGCTCAGCAAAAGCAATGCGACATGACGATTCACAGACGTTCCCCGATGCGGTGCGCCAGATTGGCTCGAACATGGGAACGAGAGTTCTCCGAAAACCGGACAGGGCCGACTTCCAGTCGCTCTGGGATGGTTGTCGCCAGACCGCGCCCAAGATGCGCCGCAGAACGGCCCGTCGCCGTTGCCGGGCGCTCGACGCAGCGTCCGGCTCACTTCTCCAGTCGGCCCAAAAGCTCAGAACGGCGCCGGTTCGGTCACGCCCTGCAAATTGCCGAGCGGGACGCTGACCACGCCCAAGGCTTCGCCGGCCAGAAAGTCGATCGCAACGCCGTCGCTGCTGCGGATTGCGTAAATGCGGCGTTCGCTGCGGCGGTAAACGGCGATATCGTTGATCGCGTCGTTGTCGATATTGATCGAAAGCGGCGTATCGGTGGTCAGTCCAAACAGCGTAGGCGTGCCACTCCCGAACAGCGACCACTCCAGCCCCGCAGCGCCGTTACGCACCCGCATTGCGGTAAAGCCGCTGTTGCTCCAACGACCGAGCACCAATCGATCGCCGAGGTTGCCGAAGCTGCCCGTGGCGAACAATTCGTTCGCATTCGAGTTGGGATTGGGGACCGCTTGCAAGTAGCTCATGGCGGTGCCGGCCGCGCCGCCGAACTGCGCATACATCGTAATCTCGTCGCGGCCATCGAGATCGGAATCCTGGCCTTGGCCAAAGCCGATGTTGCCGGAGCTGAAAAGACTGCTGAAGTCGCGCGGATCGACGTTGTAATCGCGCGTCACGCCGGTAGCGCTGTAGCGAATGCGCGCCAACCAACGATTGCCGGGGATAAAGGCCATCGCCAGATCGGTCACGCCGTCGCCGTCGTAGTCGCCGGGAATCGGAATGTGATCGGTGTTGATCCAGTCGCCTTCCAGGCTCAGATTGCGCAGCCCTGCGCCGGTGGTGAAATTCAACGCACCGGTAGCGGGGTCCCAGAAGCCGAAGTTCCAGCGCGAGCGTCCGCCGAAGCGCCCGGCGTAAATCGCTTGACCCGTTTGGCTCAACGTAACCGGCCCAAAATCGATCGCCGGCGAGCGCTGGCGAATGAACCACTGACGGTCGGCGGCGCCAAAGTCGATCAGCGCGATCGGACTCTCCAAGCCTTCGACTTGACCATTGCCCAGCAAGTCGGCGCTCGGCCGTTTACAGCGGGCGATGGGCGTGGCCGGCTCATCGAATCCGGCGGCGGAGATCTGATCGGGGAGACCCGTTTCGATCACGAGGCGCGCGGCGCTGATGCTGCCCGCACCGGGTTGCGGGGCGGCCAGTCGCGCGATGTGCAGCGTCAGCGGTTGTGTCCGATCGATGTCGAACTCCAGATAGCGGCCGATCAAATTTAAGCACTGGCCGAGCGGCCCTGGTTGGAAGGCGCGGCTTGGGTAATTGGCATCGAGCAGCCCGTTGTTGGCGGCGGCCTCGACCTGCAACCAGGTGGTGATCGCTTCGTCGCTGAAGCGATAAGTGCCGCGCAGCGATGCGCTGCCGCTGGGTCCGCCGAACCGCACCAACGGCAACGAAACGCCGCCGCTGTCGACCAAGGTGAAGCTCAGTTCGCGCGCCTTGCTGTAGTTGAGGTCAAGCTCCAGCCGCGCCCGAGTGATGACGCCGCCGACACCGCTTAGATCGAAGCTCAAGTCGCGACCGCTGCCCGCGATGTCACCCGCATTGCTGGCGGCGACCACGACGCTGGCCGCGTTCGCCGACGCGGCAGCAAAAAACGCGAGGAAGACCAAAGTGGCGCCGATGGTATGCTGGATGTACGGCATGAGGGCTTTGTCCTGTTGACCAAACCCCGCCATACGCCGTTTGCTGCTTCAGCCTGACATTGCCCATCGGCCGGAACGTGTTGCTCCGGCCTCGCTGGCGCCGCACGCCATTCGCTTGCGGAGTTTTGCGAAGGCGCGCGGTCAGGTCTGGCGACTTGAAAAACGCACAGCAAGTGCGTTTCTCAACATGTGCTAGTGTGGTGTCCCAAAAATAACTGGAAGAAATGTCCGATGGATTTCGGCCCGAGGCAAGGCGCGAGAAGGAGTCATAGCAGCGCTATGGCGACGACGAGCAACGTAGCATTCGGG
>JALHMG010000063.1 GCA_022844135.1 Lysobacterales bacterium | reverse complement strand
CGCTACGCTGAAAGAACCAAACCCGAGCAAACCACGCGCTCGCCCCCAACTGCTCCCGTCGCATCGAACCGCCCTCAACACCTCGTTGAGAACAGAATTGGCGAAGACAAAACTCCGAAGCTAGATGTGCGGCGTCGGACGCTTACGATACGTTCGGGTAGACGGTGGTAGACGGGCCCGATGTGTTCGTTCGGGTGCTCGATGAGCAGTACAAAGCGTTGCGCGAGGAGGTTGCGGGCTTTCTCACAGTCTTGCGCCAATTTGCCGGCGAGCGCGGCCACTGGCTCAATACGCCTGCCGATTTTGAAAGCGACTTTGATCGCGGCCTGCGCGAGGCTAAACAAGAGCTGCGGGAGATTGAGAACGAAGTGCCGCTGGCGCTCAACCCGGCAACCGTTCACCAATATCTGGTGGAACTCGCGGCGAGCGTTCGACGCATCAAGGATCTCGATCGGCGGTCCGAGCGCGAGCGCATGCGGCCGCCGCTGATCGGTCAAACCGCACGACCGAGCCCGAGTCATAGGGGGCTGCTGCATCGCAATAGCCAGTCTGCCGAAGCGCGCTATCGTTCGATGTCTTGCGGCTTCGCTTGATTGCCGAAATGGACCACAGCCACCTCGAATCGCTCCGTGCGCTGCATCCGGCGTGGCGGTTGCTGCGCGCCGACAATGCGCCGTTGATCGCGAGCTTCCTGCATCGCGCGTTCGTCAAGCCCAACGCGCGGGTGATCGCAGCGGCGGACTTGGAGGAGATGCTCGAGGACGTGCTGTTTGCCCTGCGCGCGCAAGTCGGCGATGGGGTCTTCGTGCGCAGCGCGCGCGAGTATCTGAGCGATTGGGCGCAGCCAGAGAAGGGTTGGCTTAGAAAGTTCTACGCCAAGGGCAGTGACGAGGCGCAGTACGATCTGACGCCCTCGACCGAGAAGGCCATTGTGTGGCTGGAGAGTTTGAGTGCGCGCAGTTTCGTCGGAACAGAGTCGCGCTTGCTGACGCTGTTCGATTTGCTCAAACAACTTAAGGCCGGCACCGAAACCGATATCGATGCGCGGATTGGCGCGTTGGAGCTGGAGCGTTCGCGGATCGACGTAGAGTTGGCGCGCACGCGGGCTGGCGAAGTAGCGACGCTCGACGACACGGCGCTGAAGGACCGCTTCCAACAGTTCCTGCAGCTCGCGCGTGAGTTGCTGGGCGACTTTCGCGAGGTGGAGCACAATTTCAGGCTGCTGGATCGCAGTGTGCGCGAGCGGATTGCGCTCTGGGAGGGATCGAAAGGCGCGCTGCTGGATGCGATCTTGGGCGAACGCGATGCCATCGCTGGCTCCGATCAGGGACGCAGTTTTCGTGCGTTCTGGGACTTCTTGATGTCAAGCCAGCGTCAGGACGACTTCGGTGCAATGCTCGATCATGCGCTGGCACTGCCGGCGATACAGGCGCTCAAGCCTGAGCCGCGCGTGCGACGGGTTCATCACGATTGGCTGGAGGCTGGCGAGCACGCACAGCGCACCGTGGCGCAACTGTCGCAACAACTGCGGCGGTTTCTCGACGACCGTGCGTGGCTGGAAAACCGCCGTATCATGGATATCTTGCACGGCATCGAAAACAAGGCTCTGGGTGTTCGCGATGCCGCGCCCACCGGCGCGGTCATGTCGATAGCCGATGTCGCGGCGGATATAGACTTACCTTTTGAGCGACCTCTATACGCGCCAGCGCCGCGACTCAGGCTCGCAGCGCTGGCACTCGACGTCGCCGAGGAAGATATTGATGCCCAGGCGCTGTACAACCAGATTGTCATAGACAAGGCCCGGCTGGGTGCACACATCAACAAAATGCTGCAAATTTGCGGGCAAATCAGCTTGCGCGAGCTGATCGACGCGCAGCCGCTGGAGCACGGTTTGGGCGAACTCGTTGCGTACCTCCAACTTGGCGAAGACGAGTTCCGCGCAGTGGTCGACGAAGCGGTGATCGACAGCATCGAGTGGACGGTTGATGCTTCATTGACCCGCCTCGTGCGGCTGCCGCGGGTTATCTTCCGGCGATGACCGAATCGCTCCCAAACGCGCCGCTGTCGCTGCTGGCAATTGGCTTACTCAAAGGCGCTCTGTACCGTGATCAGGACGAGCGCTTGTGGAGCGATTTGCTCGGTTTGCAGGCGGAGGTGCGCGACTACTTTTCGGTGTTGTCTTTGGAGCTCATGCTAGATGAGGCCGAGGGTTACGCGTTCTTGAAGAGCCGCGAAGATGACACTGCGCCACGGCTGGTGGCGCGTCGGCCACTGTCTTACCCAGTAAGTCTGCTGCTAGCGTTGATGAGAAAGAAGCTTGCGGAGTTCGACGCCACCGGCAGCGAAACGCGCCTGGTTCTTTCGCGCGACGATATCGTCGAGATGGTGCGCGTGTTTCTGCCCTCTCACAGCAACGAGGCAAGGCTCGTGGATCAGATCGATGCGCACATTGCCAAGATCGTAGACCTTGGCTTCTTGCGCAAACTGAAGAGCAGCGGCGCGCCGAACTTCGAAGTGCGGCGAATCTTGAAAGCCTTCGTCGATGCGCAGTGGTTAGCAGAATTCGATGCGCGCCTCGCAGCGTATCGTGAGCGCGGCGTCGATGAGTGAGTCTTCGTTCGAACTTGGATTCGTCAGCGACGACAGACTTGCCGGGTTTCGGTTGCGCCGGCTGGAGGTGCTCAACTGGGGCACTTTCGACGGTCGCGTCTGGTCGCTCGAACTGGAAGGACGCAATGGGCTGCTGACCGGCGATATCGGCTCGGGCAAGTCGACATTGGTCGATGCAATCACAACCTTGCTGGTGGCGCCGCAGCGACTGGCATACAACAAAGCGGCTGGTGCCGACAGCAAAGAGCGCAGCCTGCGTTCGTACGTGCTCGGCCACTACAAGTCCGAACGCAACGACATGACCGGCAGCGCCAAGCCAGTAGCGCTGCGCGATGCCAGCAGCTATTCGGTGATTCTCGCCGTCTTCCATAACACTGGCTTCGATCAAACTATCACGCTGGCACAGGTGTTCAGTTGCAAAGAAGCGCATGGGCAACCTGCGCGTTTCTACGTGGCCGCTGAGAAGGCGCTGTCGATTCGCGGCGACTTTGCAGACGTCGGCAGCGATTTCAATGCGCTGCGTAAACGTCTGCGAAGCGCGAGCGCGGAAGTCGACGACAGCTACGCCAAATACAGTGCGTGGTTTCGTCGCCGCTTCGGCATCGACAACGAGCAGGCGCTGGATTTGTTTCACCAGACTGTGTCAATGAAGTCGGTGGGCAACCTCACCGATTTTGTGCGCGGCCACATGCTCGAACCGTTCGATGTAAAGGGGCGTATCGATGCCTTGATCGTGCACTTCGACGATCTCAATCGCGCTCACGAGGCGGTCAAGAAAGCACAGACGCAAGTCCGCCTGCTCACGCCGCTGGTCGAGGATGTGGCGCGGCATCGCCAACTGTCGGCCGACATCGAACACTTACGGGCTTGCCGCGACTCGCTTCGCGCCGACTTTGCGGCACGCAAGTTAGCGCTGATCGATACGCGGCTGCGCGATCTGGGCGAAGAGTACGATCGCGCCAACGCCGCGCACCTGAAGTTTGCCGCGATGCGCGATGTGCAGCGACGCGAGGTGTTGGAGATCGAGCGCGCGATCGCCGACAACGGCGGCGATCGCCTGGAGCGACTGGCAGCCGAGATCGAGCGTAGCGCACGCCTGCGTGATGAGCGCACGGCTCGCGCACGGCGCTACGACGAGCATTGCCGCAGACTCGATGAAACGCCAGCGAGGCAAAGCGAGGACTTCGATGCGCAACGAGTGCGTCTGCTGGAGCGGCGCGGTGCGCTTGTCGAGCAAGAGGCGCGGATCGAGAACGTCGCCACCGAGCAACGCGTGGCGATGGCGGGTTTGCGCAAGACCCACACCGCGCTGCAAGCCGAGATCGACAGTTTGGAGCGGCGCAAGAGCAATATCGATGCGCAGCAAATCGAGATTCGCGCCGCAATCGCGAACGCCCTGGGCATTGCCGAGGACGAGCTGCCATTTGCTGGCGAGCTGATTCAGGTGCGCGCAGAGGCGCGCGACTGGGAGGGCGCGGCCGAGCGCTTGCTCCGCAATTTTGGCCTGTCCCTTCTAGTGCGCGATGCGCACTATCCGGCGGTGGCCGCGTGGGTGGATCGCCAGCATTTGCGCGGGCGTCTCGTGTACTACCGCATCGTGCCCCGGCGCAGTCGTGCCGAGCGCTCGCTGGATGCCGGCTCGCTGGTGCGCAAGCTGGCGATCAAACCTGACTCAACGCATTTCGATTGGATCGAGCAAGAACTCATCGAGCGCTTCGATTACCTTTGTTGCGAGGATCAAGCGCGCTTCCAGAGCGCCGCGCGTGCGGTAACCCGCTCGGGGCAAGTCAAAGATTTGCGCGGACGGCACGAGAAAGATGACCGCCATCGCATCGACGACCGCTCCCGCTTCGTGCTTGGTTGGAGCAACTTCGACAAGCTGCAGGCGCTTAACGCTAATCGCCGAGCGCTGGAGAAGGCGATCGCCGATAGTGGCGCCGGGATCGCCGCGCTGCAAACACAGATGTCTGAGCTGCGACGGCAGCTCGATACGCTGGTGGCGCTGGCGCAGTTCGAATCCTTCGACGAAATCGACGACGGCGCGCTGGTACGCGCGATCGCCGATATGACGGCCGAGCGCGAGCGCCTTGCGAATGCGTCGGATGTACTGAAGCAATTGGCCGAGCGCCTGCAGGTTGCGCAGCAGGCGCTGATCGATAGCGAACGCCACGTCGATTCGGCGAGCGATCGCCGCACCCGTGCGCACGAGCGAATGAACGTCGCCGAGCAGTTGCGCATGCGCACGGCGCAAGATGCAACGCCAGTCGATGCCGCCATCGCCGCCGCCATCGAAGCGCAGCGACGCGAAAAGTTTGGCGAGGCGCAGCTCAGCGTCGAGAACTGCGATGCGCGTGAGCGTGAACTGCGCGATTCCTTGCAGACGCGCATCGATGCCGAGGAAGGTAAAGGCAAACGCCTGCGCGACAAAATCATCCAGGCGATGGCTGCTTTCAAGGACGCGTTCAAGCTCGAGACCGCCGAATTCGATGCCAGCCTGGATGCTGCGTTCGAGTACGAGAACCTGCTGACGCAATTGAACGGCGACGATCTGCCGCGCTTTTTGGCGCGTTTCAAGGAGCTGCTTAACGTCAACACCATCAACGAGATCGCCAACTTCAACGCGCAATTGGCGCGCGAGCGCGAAACCATCCGCGAGCGCATCGCGCAGATCAACGCCTCGCTGACCAAAATCGACTACAACCCAGGACGCTACATCGCACTGGAAGCAGAACTCAGTCAGGACGCCGACGTGCGCAGTTTCCAGGCCGAATTACGTGCGTGCACCGAAGATCAACTGACGGGCTCAGACGATGCGCAGTATTCGGAAGCGAAGTTCGTCAAGGTCAAATCGATCATCGATCGCTTTCGCGGTCGGGATGGTTTGTCGGATATCGATAAGCGCTGGACGGCGAAAGTCACCGACGTGCGCAACTGGTTCTCGTTTGCGGCCAGCGAACGCTGGCGACACGACGATGGCGAGCACGAGCACTATTCGGATTCGGCCGGCAAATCGGGCGGGCAGAAGGAAAAGCTGGCGTACACCATTCTGGCGGCCAGCCTCGCATATCAATTTGGCCTGGAATGGGGCGCGGTGCGCTCGCGCTCGTTTCGCTTTGTGGTCATCGATGAAGCCTTCGGTCGCGGGTCTGACGAATCTGCCCAGTACGGCTTGCGTTTGTTCGAACAATTGAACCTGCAGTTGCTGATCGTCACGCCGCTGCAGAAAATCCACATCATCGAACCCTTCGTCAGCGGCGTGGGTTTTGTCCACAACGAGGGCGGTCGCGCCAGCAAACTGCGCAACCTGCGGATCGAGGAGTACCGCGCGCAGAAGGCACGAGTGTGATCGGTTCGACACCGGACGATTTAGTCGTTGCCGTGCGCAAGCGCTGGGAGCAAGGCCACTTGCTGCAATCGCTGCTGACGGGAGGCGCCTGGCCATGGCGGCTTCCGTTGAAGGCTCCAGGCAGCCAGGACATCACTGACCGATTGCCGCAAGTGCGCGCGTGGACTTCCGCGCTGGCGGCGATGCCGCACGTGCGGCTGGAGTGGCGCGAGGTGCGACATCGCGTGCAGGGCACGCAGCGTATCGTCAAAGCGGTGTGGGTCGACAACATCGATGCTGCCGCTGCACTGATCGATCGCAGTGCTGATCTCGTGCGGTTTCGAACCCTGGTCGAGCTCACGCGTCTTCGCGAACCCGCCGCGCTGCCCTGGCTCGCCAGGCGTCCGATGCGCGCGCTGGAGTTGGCCAGCGAATGGCCGACGCTCCTGGGCATCGTGGCCTGGCGGCGCGCGCACCCGCAGGCGCGCGTGTTATTGCGCATGGTGGACGTGCCCGGCGCGCACAGCAAACTGATCGAGCAACATAGCGGCGTGCTCGCCGAGCTGCTGGAGCTTGCCTTGCCCGCCGAGCACATCGATGAGATGCAAACGCGCTTCGCGCGTCGCTACGGGTTTCGCGAAAAGCCACCGCGCGTGCGCCTACGCTCGCTCGATCTGGCAATCCAGCTACTTCCGGGCCTGATCGATCCGGACCTCACCCTCGATGTCGCAAACTTGCGGCGCCTGGCGCCAACTTGGCGGCGCATCGTCATCACAGAGAACGAGACCAACTACCTGGTCTTTCCGCCGCTACCCGAAAGCCTGCTGATTTTCGGCTCAGGCTATGGATTCGACGCGTTGGTCGAACTGCCTTGGATGCAAGAAGTCCCGATCCACTATTGGGGCGATATCGACACTCACGGTTTCAAGATTCTCGATCAACTCCGCGCGCATTTCCCGCACGCACAATCGCTGCTGATGGACGAAGCCACGCTGCTCGCACATCGAGAATTCTGGGGCACGGAACCTGAGCCCGTACGACATCCATTGAAGCGCCTCACCGACGATGAGAACGCGCTATTTGAGGCATTGCGAACGCATCGCTTTGCCAAGAACCTGCGCCTTGAACAAGAGCGCATTCGCTTCAGCTGGCTAACAGAATCGCTGCTGTTCACATGAGTTTTTGAGATTCTCTGGCCGGCAGCCCATCGATAGCCTTGGCGCTTTCTTGCCAGCGACGCGATCAGTCGGCCTCGCTATCCTCTGACCCCGCCCACCATACTTGACTTTCGTCAGGTACTGGGATCGGGTGCTCGCGACTATCGATACTTTCCACGCGGCGATCCGTTCCGGTTGCGCGCCATTCGTCCAACAGCCGAGTCGCAATTTCGCTGTTGAGGGCGGCGATACCAATGCTACGGTCGCGGCGCCAGCCGTTCGCGTCGGGCTGTCGATGCGAGTGCGCCGTGCCGTAACTGCAGCGAAGGCACAGGTTGCGAACGCTGGCAGTCCAATCCTCGATGTGTCCCACGCCTGGTCGCTCGCCATTGATGAGCGCGCCTACGTCATCCTCTTGGCCGCATTCGACGAAGGCAACAAATGTCTGATACTCGGACCGGGCCAGGCGCTGCAGTTCGTTGAACACCATAATCTTCTGATCGCCACGAAGAATGCGCTCGCCTGTCGGCGCGCCGTCGTGCAGTACGATGTCGCCATAGCGGTGCCCGCTTTCCGGCAGAGGCACGTTCTCGATGACTGCGCGTGCTGGATCGATGCGACTCGCGTAAAGTGTTTCGCCCTTGGACCATGGGTTAAGGCGTATGACAACTTGCCCGTAATTCCGCTCGATAGGCTCATCGCTCTCTTCCATCTGCAGACCAAACGCAATCCAAAGTTGCCTTGCATGGCGCCAACGCGACAGCGCAGTTGCGGCAATCGCCGCGTTCCATACGGCCGCCTCATTGGGTCCATTCGACAACTCGATTGCCCGCAGGTTGTGTTCCAGCGAGGTTGGCCAATCGCGCAAGTACTTGTGCGCCAGGCCGCGCATGTAGTGAAACGTCGCGTTTTTCGGCTGCCGATCCAACAGCAGACCGAAGTGGGCCGAAGCCTCCGTCAATGCGCCACGATGCATTGCCGCGTAAGCGGCGCGTTGGATCTCGGCCGCGCGGCGTCTGAAAAATTTCATTGGATTGCCTCGCTGTTCGTATTCTGCTGCCAATACGCATGCATGAAGCTGATCTTGTCCGCTGGCTGCGGCGTCGGCAAGGGACGTAGTTAACCGCATCCGACTGCGAATCACCCGTCATCGAATTGTTCACCATACCAGTGCGCTAGATTGGTTTTCTTGGGAGCCGGGGTAGGCGTTGATCGAAACCTTGCGCACGCTAACGACATTGCTGATCGCCGCGGCAGTGGTTCAGGGCCTGGTATTGGCGGTCATCGCCTGGCGTCGGCGTAGCGCCAAGCCTGAGCTTCGCTGGTTCGCGCTGCTGATGTTCGCGCTCGCCATGCTATCGGCGTTGGACTATGTCGAAGACGCGTCGATCGCCGCCGTGCGCATCTCGATAGGATTACTGTGGGTGTTGCTACTGCCGGCGCCAGCGTTGTGGTGCTACGTGCGCGCGATACTTGGCTTGCCGCCATCGACACGCTGGCAGACCTGGCACCATTTCGTACCGGCGGCTGCAATGGTGATTCCGTCTATTGTTGTGGCGCTGACGGCGTCCATGTCGTCGCCGTCGTCCTGGATCGGTGTTTGGATCACGGCGCTTACGATTCCCACTGCCGTGGGCGGCGCCTGCTACCTGGGCGCATGTCTTTATTGGATTGATCGCCATCGCAAAGCACTGCGGCTGGTCTTGGCAAATGTCGAGGCGCAGGAGCTAAAGTGGTTGCAGATTCTCTTGCTGCTCGCGATCGCGATCTGGACGACATGGCTGGCGGGTCTGTGGTTCGAGCACGAAGCGGTTCGCTTGCTCGCAGGCATGGCGCAACCGATATGCATGTTGATTATTGGCATCAAAGCGATCGAACAACCGCAGATCCTCGGTTACCAGTGGCTGGCGGCACAGGTCGAGACGGCAAGTGAGCCATCCCACCCAGGCATCCGGCCCTCGTACGCCAAAAGTGGATTGGACGAGGCTCGCTCCTTGCAATTGGTGAGTCGGCTTGACGTACTCATGCGCACCGAGAAGCCATATCTTGAAGAGGATTTAAGTCTGCCCAAGCTGGCCGAGAGATTATCTATACCACCCCAATGGTTATCGCAATTGCTTAACCAGCGCTTGCAAACCACATTTCACGATTACATCGCAGAGTTCCGCGTGCGCGACGTCATGCGCTGCCTGCGCGACCCGGCATTCGCCAATCAAAGCATTCTGGCGATCGCCACTGACGCTGGATTCAGGTCCAAGAGTGCGTTCAATGAAGCGTTCCGGAGAATCGCCGGGACCACGCCGAGCCGATATCGGCAACAGTTGGCTTCCAACGCCCAGTAAGCCAACCGTCCGCGCCGAGCGGCGCGGACGTTTGCCGAGAACGACGGACGTTCAGCCGATCTTGGCGGGCGCTCAAGAGCTGCGATCCGGTGAGGATGGCCTGGCGTTACCCACCAGGAGCCATACCTATGTTTCGCCGTTGCTTGTTTGTCGCACTGAGTCTCGTTTCAATCGCATTACCGGTTCTAGCTCAAATCGAAACGCCAGCGCAGCGTGCGTTTCAGCAAACCATGTCGTCGGTTCGCGACGACGGCAATATCCCAGGTCTTGTTGCCATTGCCTTCGATCCGGACGGGGTTTACCTCAGCGTTCAGGGAAAGCGCCGTTTTGATCGGCCAGACAAGGTGCAAGGCACAGATCGATTCCACATTGGGTCGAATATCAAGTCGATGACCGCCACGCTATTAGCTATCGCCGTTGAGCGTGGGCGGCTTTCCTGGGAGACCGAATTGCAGGCGCTTTTCCCCGACACGCCTATGCACCCGGCGTATCGACGGGTCACGGTCGAACAACTACTGCATCATCGCGCCGGCATCGTCAGTTTGCCGGATCTCGCCGCGCTCGCGCAGGTGCCGGCATTTGCTGGCGATCCACAACAACAGCGTGCTGCGTTTGCCGGCTGGGCTCTGCAACTACCGCCGGAAACCCACATCGGCGTCTTCAACTACTCCAATGGCGGTTACGCACTCGCTGGCGCCATTGTCGATCGCGTATCGGGAACGCGTTTCGAAGCAGGGCTTAAGCAGCAGCTGCTTCGCCCGATCGGGAGCCGTGCGGAGTTTGGTTGGCCGGCGGCGCAATCGCCCAAGCAACCCTGGGGTCACTATGAGATCGATGGACAACTGATCGCTACCGATCCGGCCGATCCGCAGTTCCTGTTTCCGGTTTGGCTGCGCTCTGCGGGCGATCTATCGATCAGCCTGCTCGACTACGCAAGCTATGTGATGCTGCACGTTGAGGCGGCTTGCGGCAGACCGCGTTTGCTGAGTGCGCAAGCCTTCGAACGTATGCACGCCGTTCCCGACTCGGTCGACGGCGAAGCCTATTCGATGGGCTGGTCGGAACTTGAGCTTGAGGGCGGCGTGCAGGTATCCACGCACAGCGGTTCGGCTGGAAATTTCTACACGACGGCCGCCTACGACCACCAATGCGAACGTGGCATCGTGGTGATGGTGAACTCGGGAAGCGAACGTGCCGCTACCGCTGTCGAATCGGCCGTGTTCGACTTTATGGCGCAAGAGTAGTTGGCCTTGCTGCTCAGATTGCCCGCGAGCCATGCTCGCGGGCAATCGTTCAAATCGCCGCGCGCTCAACCGAAAAACTCTCGCCGCAGCCGCACTCGCCCGCCACGTTCGGGTTCTTGAACACGAAGATGCGGTTCAGGCCCTGCCGCGCGAAATCGATTTCTGTGCCGTCCAGCAGCGGCAGCGCGCTCTTGTCGACAACGATCTTGAGTTCGTCCTGAGCGAACACCGCGTCGTTGTCGCTCGCGGCTGTAGCGACATCAACGGTGTAGGCCCAGCCGCTGCAGCCGGTTTTGCGCACACCAAAGCGCAAGCCAATGCCGCCCTGTTCGCCGACCATGTATTGGCGAACGCGACTGGCGGCAGCAGGTGTAAGAGTGACGGCCATGTTTTCTTCTACTCCATCATTCGACGCATAGACGCCTATTATCCGCGCCCTTGCCGCAGATGCGGCTTAACGGTTGAGGATTCAAGGTCATGAGTTCGGTATCGGTCAAGTCGGCGCTGGCGGGTTCTGCGGGCGAGGGCGCAGTGGTCACCGTGAAAGGCTGGGTGCGCACCCGCCGCGACAGCAAGGCCGGAATCTCTTTCGTGCAAGTCAACGACGGCAGTTGTCAGGGCAATGTGCAGTTGGTCGTACCGGCAACCTTGGCGAACTACACCAGCGAGGTGTTGCACCTGACCGCCGGTTGCGCCATCGAGGCCGATGGCACGCTGGTTCGCTCGCAAGGCCAGGGGCAGGCGTTCGAGATCCAGGCAAGTGCAGTGCGTCTGATCGGCGGCGTCGACGATCCCGAAACTTACCCGATTCAACCCAAAGCGCATTCGTACGAGTTCCTGCGTGAGGTCGCGCACTTGCGCCCACGCACTAACACCTTTGGCGCGGTGACCCGAGTGCGCCATACCATCGCGCAAGCGATTCATCGTTTCTTCGATCAGAACGGTTTTTATTGGGTCAACACGCCCATCATCACCGCCAGCGATTGCGAAGGCGCCGGGCAGTTGTTCCGCGTCTCGACGCTGGACCTGGCCAACCTGCCGCGCAGCGATTCCGGCGAGATCGATTTTGCGCAGGACTTTTTTGGCAAAGAGGCGTACCTGACCGTGTCCGGTCAGCTCGCCGTGGAAGCCTATTGTCTGGCGCTGAGCAAGGTCTACACCTTCGGCCCTACCTTTCGCGCCGAAAATTCGAACACCCCGCGACATCTGGCGGAGTTCTGGATGATTGAGCCGGAAATTGCATTTGCCGACCTGAACGACGACGCCTCGCTCGCCGAGGCGCTGTTGAAGTCGGTGTTCAAGGACGTACTGGACCGCTGCGGTGAGGATCTCAAGTTCTTCGACGATCGTGTTCTGAAAGGCGTGATCGCGCGGCTGGAGCAAATGGTCGCCAACGACTTTGTGCGCCTCGAATACGGCGATGCGATCAAAGCGCTGGAGAAATCCGGCAAATCCTTCGAGTTCCCGGTGCACTGGGGCGCGGATTTGCAGACCGAACACGAGCGCTGGCTCACCGAAGAGCACGTTGGTCGCCCAGTGGTGGTCATGAACTATCCGGAGCAGATCAAAGCCTTTTACATGCGCCTCAACGACGATGGAAAAACCGTCGCGGCGATGGATGTGCTGGCGCCAGGCATCGGCGAAATCATCGGCGGCAGTCAGCGCGAAGAGCGCTTGGATTATCTCGACAAGCGCATGATCCAGTTCGGCCTCGAACCGCACGCGTATCAGTGGTATCGCGACTTCCGCCGCTACGGCTCGGTGCCCCACGCCGGGTTCGGCTTAGGCTTCGAGCGACTCGTCGCATATGTCACCGGCATGAGCAATATTCGCGACGTGATTCCGTATCCGCGCACGCCGGGGAATGCGGCCTTTTGAGTGGCTGGTGAGAGGCTGTGGACAGGCTGTATGACCACAGCGCTCGCAGTCCTCAATCTCTCTCCGCGCACTCCAGCTTCACGCCCATGAAGCGGAGCGTTGCTGTAGCCGTTTACACCACTCAAGTACGCTGAAAGTCGACAACCTCCTCAATCCCACACGCATACCTTCTCATGAACTTCTCAAATGTTGAAGGTCTGCTGGCGATGACCTTGCTGCAATGGGCGGTGATCATCATCGCCGCACGTCTAGGTGGATGGTTGGCAATCCGTTTGGGGCAGCCCCCGGCCGTCGGCGAAATCGCCGCAGGCTTGGCGCTTGGCCCATCGTTGTTGGGCTGGCTGGCGCCGAGCACGTTTGCGGCGCTATTTGGTGAGAGCAGCGAATTGCTCAAGTTTCTCGGTAAGTTCGGGCTAGTCTTGTTCTTATTTCATGTCGGCCTGAATTTCCATGTGGATCATTTCCGGCAGCGTTCGCGCGCGGTGATGGCAGTCGCAGCAGCCGGCGTGGTCGCGCCGTTTGTGTTGGGTCTCGCGATCGCGCCTTGGCTGCACGCAAACTTTGCGCCTGAAACCAGTCTTGCTGGACTGGCGCCGTTCGTCGGGATTGCGATGAGCATTTCGGCGCTGCCGATCATGGCGCGCATCCTTATGGAGCTGGGCCTGGAGCGCAGTGTGCCGGGCGTGACGGCGCTGAGCGCAGCCGCCATCGAGGACTTGGTGGGCTGGATTGGACTGGCGGCAATCGCGGCCTTCGTCGTCGCTCGACTCGATGGCTGGATGACTGTCGGCCAAGTGTTGGGCCTGCTCGCGTTTGTTTTGACGCTATGGAAAGCAGTGCGACCACTGCACGGCTGGCTAATCGAAAACTATGAGGTGTTCAGCGCACCGCACTGGCTTTTCCTGATTGTCGCGCTGTTCCTGTCCTGCCTTTGTACCTGGTATCTCGGCGTGTTCGCGATCTTCGGCGCGTTTGCGTTTGGTATCGCCATTTCCGGACAAGGCGACTTGGAGGCGCGCTGGGAGGAACGCTACGCGATGCCGGTCAAGTTGTTCCTGGTGCCAGTGTTCTTTACCTACACGGGCCTTCGCACCGAGATCGGTGGGCTGGACGGTCTGGCATGGTTGGGATGCGGAATCGTGTTGGCGCTGAGCGTACTCGGCAAGTTCGGTGGTTGCTACCTGGCGGCGCGCGGCGCAGGTCTAGGCTATCGAGATGCCGGGGCTGTTGGCAGTCTGATGAACACGCGCGGGTTGATGGGCCTGATCGCGGTCAACATTGGCCTGGAGCTCGGCGTGCTCACCGGCGAACTCTTTACGATGTTCGTGTTGATGTGTTTCTTGACCACCGTGATGTGCTCGCCGCTGCTCCGTTTCTTCCTGGGATCCGAGGCCGTTCGATGGCATCGAGTCGACGGTATCGATCGCACCCAGAGGGACCCATGAAGCTCCCGACTGAACTGCCGTTGTGGCGTCAACCATCGATCACGCTGTTCGCGGTGTTGGCCTTGACGTTGGTGATGTATCCATTTGCCGACAGCGCCCGCCCGATACGGGCGCTCGCGCAAATTCTCGACATCGCCGTCGTCTTGAGCGTGATGCGCATGTTGCGCGTGCATTCGCTCTGGGTGACGAGCGGATGGTGGGTGTCGATTCCCTTAATTGTGCTGCAGGCATCGCACCTGATATGGCCGCACAACGGATCACTACTTGCGGCGATGCTTGCGGCGCAGATCGCGTTTCATGCCTTTGCGGTCGTGCTTCTGCTGGGATATGTATTGCGCGACGAGGTCGTCACCACCGATGAGCTGTTCGCGTTGGCGTGCATTTACGTGCTGTTGGCTTTGCTTTGGGCGAGCGCGTACGCACTGGTGATCCTGGCGGATCCTCGGGCGATCTTCATCAATCCTACCAACGACCTCGATGGCATCGTTGGTTGGTCGGATCTGGTGTACTACTCGATGACGACCCTGACCAGCACTGGCTACGGCGAAATCACGCCGGTGAGTCCTGCGGCGCGAGCACTGGCGATGCTGCAGCAGGTGGTGGGCGTATTGTTCGTCGCCATACTCATTGCACGACTGACGGGTCTGAATAGGTCCGGTCGCTCGACGCATGGTGAGAACTGAATCGGCATTCAGCGGGATCATTGCGGGGAAGGCGCGGCGCGTCTATGCTCCGCGGCCCGTTTGCCGTCACATTTTGGCAAGCGGCTACCTCGCTTCACGGGCATCGACCCGGAAGCATGACCCCACGAGGAAAACATGCGTCATTACGAAGTGGTGTTTCTGGTCCACCCTGACCAGAGCGAGCAAGTGCCCGCCATGATCGAGCGCTATCGCGCAATGATCGAATCGGACGGCGGCAAAATTCATCGTTTGGAAGATTGGGGCCGACGTCAGTTGGCCTACCCGATTGAGCGGTTGTTGAAGGCGCACTACATTCTGATGAACGTCGAATGCACCGGCGCGGCGCTGAAGGAGCTGCAAGATGCGTTCCGTTTCAACGACGCCGTGTTGCGCCATCTGACGTTGCAGATGCGCGAAGCGATGACGGAAATGAGCCTGATCATGAAGACCAAGGATGAGAAGCCGCGTCGTCGCGACGACGAAGGCGTCGAGGCGATCGGGACTGGCGATGCCGATGAACCGGTGGAGGTGCGCGCATGAAACCCAGAAACACCAAAAAACCCAAAGGCGCTGGCGCTAATGCGTCGCGATTCTTCCGCCGCAAGAAGTTTTGCAAGTTCACTGCGGAAGGCATCAAGGATATCGATTACAAGGATCTCAACACGCTGCGTCAGTACGTGTCTGAGACCGGCAAGATCGTCCCCAGCCGCATCACCGGCACGCGCGCTCGCTTTCAGCGCCAGTTGGCCGACGCGATCAAGCGCGCTCGCTTCCTGGCGCTGATTCCGTATACCGACAGCCACTGACCGGAGCGCCAACATGGATGTGATTTTGCTGCAAAAGGTCAAGAATCTCGGCAATCTGGGCGACAAGGTTCGCGTCAAGCCGGGTTATAGCCGCAACTTTCTGGTGCCGTACGGTAAAGCTGTACCGGCGACCGCCACGAATCTTGCGGACTTCGAAAAGCGTCGCGCTGAGTTCGAAGCGCGCGCGGGGGAGCTGCTCACCGCAGCAGGCTCGCGTAAGGCCAAGCTCGAAGGCGCAACGGTGGTGATCAAGGCCAACGCATCGACCGAAGGCAAGCTCTACGGCTCGGTGGGTCCGCGCGACATCGCGGAGGCCTTTACCGCCGCTGGAATGCCGCTCGAAAAGTCTGAAGTGCTGATGGGCGATGGCCCGATCCGTCGCGTCGGCGAGTTCGATATCGAAGTGGCGCTGCATGCTGATGTGCACGCGATGGTCAAGGTAACTGTGCAATCCGAGAACTGATTGGTTGCCGCCACCACCGTAACGCAAAAACCCGGCGGAAGCCGGGTTTTTTGTTGCCGCGCCGCACTGGGTCGCGCAATGGCGCGACCCACAAAGAACCGACTATCGCGATCCGAACACCGCGCGGCAGCCCTGGTCGACCCACAGCACGCCCTGGTTGCGATCGTAGCCCCAACTGCGACCGCGCACGCACGGGCTGGATGACAGCTGATCGACGATGTACGGCGTGCCGGCGTTCCAATCCCACGAACAGGTGCGATGGCGATTGTCGCGGCTCTCGCATTCGATCGTGTAGCCGCCGTCGTCGTCGTCCCAATGGCCGCCGCCATCGTAATCGCCGCCGCCGTAGTAGGACGAAAAGCGTCCGCGACAACCGCGATCGACCCATACGCCGCCTCGCGTTCTGCCCCAACTGCGGCCCTCGACACAAGACGAACTCGACAATTGTTCAACCAATTGCACCGGACCGCGAAAACCCGTCTGGCACTCGCGATAGCGCCCATCGCGGCTTTCGCATACGACCTCGTCGCTGCCCCAGCCGCCCGCACCCGTGCCACCACCCTCATCGAAAACGCCGCGACAACCGCGGCTCACCCACACTGCGCCAGGCCGATGGCCCCAGGAGCGCCCCTCAATGCAGGTCGAGTTAGAAATTTGCCGCACCAGCACAGGTGGATAGCGAAAACCTGTGTAGCACTCGCGATAACCGCCATCGCGGCTTTCGCAGGTGACGCCATATTGCGCAGCGGCGTCTGCCGACCAGCCGCATGCAACCGCCAACAACAGCACCATCCAGATACGCATCGCCATCTCCTGTGAGGTCCGCCGGGTCCCGATCATAGTGTTTTCGCCGACAAGCAAAACCCGGCGCCGCTACGTTGCACAAAAGCTCTTGTATGGCCGTCGATCACATTTAGCTGTTTTGTTACCTAAAAGTAAAGTGCCGCGCGGCGTAACTTGCTCAGGGTACCTATTGCTGCCGCGCAGCATCCAGCGCGGCGCGTCGTTCGCGCAGTACGATCGGCCGCCATTCGGCGACCTGCGCGTCGATGCGTGCGCGCTGGTAATAGTCGAGATCGTCGCGTTCGGCGGTGCGTTCGAGCTGTTTCATTGCATCCTCGAACTTGCCGCGCAGGAAGAATGCCTGTGCATAGGCTTCGGCCGCGCGCACTTCATCGCCAGATAGCTGGCTGGCACGCGCCATCAGCTCGTGCATCTCGGGATCGTTCGGGAAGCGCGGCAGCACATCGCGCAGCGCAGCGACGGCCTTGCGCCCGCCGCGCGCATCGTCGCGTTCGATCTGCGCACGGGCAAAGGCCACGGTCACGACGCGGTGACCTGGGCGTTCGCTGAGCAGGCGTTCGTAACGGCGCTGCGCGGCGGCGTCGTCGCCAGCGGCGCGTTCATACTCGGCGAGCGCCAACTCATGGGTCAGGCGCCCGCGCAGAGCGCCGGAGATGGCGTCGAGCTGCTGTTTGGCGGCTTTCGCGTCGCCCAAGCGAATGTGCGCCAGCGCCAAACCGTAGCGCAACGCCGTCGGGTCGATTTCGTTGTCCCGCTTCTTGTCGCGGTAGTACCGCACCAGGCCCGACAGATCGCGTGAGGTGATCACGCGCAGGCGCTCGCGCATCAGCGCAAACTCCAGGCTGGTCCTGGTGGTTCCGACCCGCAGACCGTCGGCGCGCGCTTTGGCCTCGGCAATGCGCACCGTGGTGACCGGGTGCGTCTGCAAGTACTGCGGCGGCTGCTCGCCCTGGGCGCGATACACTTGCCCCAGGCGGGCGAAGAAGTCGGCCATGCCGGTAGGATCGAAACCGGCTTTGGCGAGCGTCTGGATGCCGACGCGATCGGCTTCGAACTCGTTCTCGCGCGTGAAGTTGATCTGGCGTTGTTGCAGCAGCGACATGCCGCCGATGATTGCAGCCTGCGAGCCATCGCCCTGGCCTTGCGCCGCGATCGCCAGCGCAATCGAGCCTAGCAGTATCGGCAACATGTCCTCAGCGGTGCTCTCCATCGCGCGCGCGATGTGTTTTTGCGTCACGTGGGCGATTTCGTGCGCCAGGACACCTGCCATTTCGCTCTCGTTCTCGGCAGCCAGCATCAGGCCCGAGAACATCACAATCAGTCCGCCCGGCGAGGCGAACGCGTTAATCACTGGCACATTCGCCATCGCGAAGTGGAACTCGCCCTCCGTACGGCCGCTGGCCGCAAGCAGGCGGAACGCCAGCGTTTCGTAATACTCGAGGATTTCGGCGTCTTCGACCGTGATGTCGTAGTTGCGCAACTGGCGGAGCAGGCCTTGCGAATACTCGCGTTCGCGCTCGGGCGATAACATCCGCGCCGAGGAGTCGCCAAGGTCCGGCAATTCATCGACAGCGAACGCCGGTGCGCTCGCTATCATTAGCGCCACTGCCAGAGCCCGAGCCGTCGTACGAATCATGCGCGTGTCCATGCTGATCATGAGCGATTGCCAGGAGACCATCGAGCAGGCGCGCGCATCGCTGATGTCCTGGCATCGAAGCGCCGCAGCGCTCGATACAGTGTTTATGTACCACAACGCAGCTTATGCGCCTCTGAACTTGGCGGAATCCTCGCGAAGGGCCTGGATGGAAATGGTGAAACTCACGGGCGTACGCTTGCTCGTATGTCGCACCGCGATCGAGCAGCGTGGTCTTGCGAACACGCAATCGCCTTTCGTTCTCGGTGGGCTGGCCGACTGGGTCCAGGCGAGCTTGCGCTCTGATGTGCGCCGCTGCGTGAGCGGCTGGTGAGCGGGCCGAAGTTGATATTGACGCAGTCGCTGGGCGATGAGGAGCGCTGGCGGAGCGCCTTGGCGCTGCTGCAGGCCTACGCCAGTTTCGACGCGCCTTTGGCCTGGGGCGCGACGGGCGTGGCGCTCGCCACGCTGGCAGGGGATGGCGCGGCGGCGCGCGCGTTTCGTAGCCTTGCGCTGCTCGACGCACCCCCGCTGGTTGTCCCGAGGCAGGAATGGCCGGGTGGGGTGCTGGACGTGCAAGCGCTCGAATGGGGCGACTTCATCGAATGGTGCAGCATGGGCGAGATCTGGGTGTGGTGATGGACGTCGATGCCAACGGTTACTTGCTCGACGCAAGCGCATGGCGGTCCGAGTTCGCAGCGGAAAACGCCGCGCGCGACGGCATAGCGCTCGGCGAGGAGCACTGGCAAGTCATCCGATTTTTGCGCGACTACTACGCCGAGTTCGGCGTCTCGCCGCCGATGCGGGTGTTGGTCAAAGCCATGGCCGCGCGCACCGGGAACGCGCCGACGAGTCGCCGTTTGTACCAGTTGTTTCCACAGGGTCCTGCCAAGCAAGCTTGCAAATATGCTGGCTTGCCCAAACCTGTTTCGTGCATTTGATCGATGCGAACTGCAGAAGCGGTTCGCGCTGGGATCGTCTAAGGTGTCCGTTCGTTTAGCGTGAAGGATCCTCAGGAGGAGTGTATGGCTAAAGTTTTGATGTACAGCACAGCGGTGTGCCCGTACTGCGTGGCCGCCAAGGGTTTGCTGGCGCGCAAAGGCATCACCGAGATCGAAGAGATCAAAATCGACGTCGACCCGGCGCGCCGCGAGGAGATGATGGCGCGGACCGGAAGGCGCACGGTACCGCAGATTTACATCGGCGAGACCCACGTGGGCGGCCATGACGATCTCGTCGCGCTGGATCGCGCGGGCAAACTTGAGCCCTTGCTGGCCGCGCAGTGAAACGTCAATCGGCGCGTCCAAGAACCCGCGGCGGAGAAAACTTCTGCATACTCGGGCGCGGTCGCCTATTGATGTGAGTTATGCGCGTTCTTTGCTGCTTGCTGTTGTGGTTACCGTTGCTCGCCCCCGCCCAGGATTGGTCCACTGAGGCGGTATTTGCGCGCCATCAGGACGCCGTGGTGCAAGTGCGCATCATCGACGCCAAAGGCGGTGCCAAGCGCTCGATCGGTAGCGGTTTTCTCATCAGCGACGATGGCCAGTTGATCAGCAATTTCCATGTCGTCTCGGACTTCGTCAACCATCCGGGCGAGTTCCGCGCTGAGTGGCACACCGACGACGGCAGCAACGGCGAGCTGGAATTGTTGGACGTGGATGTGGTGCACGATCTGGCGCTGCTGCGCGGCGAAGCACTGGCCAATCGCAAATTCCTGGCGGTCGAGAGCAATCTGCCAAAAATGGGCGAGCGCATATTCTCTCTCGGCGTGCCTTACGATCTCGGCCTGACGATCGTCGAAGGCAACTACAACGGCCTGCTCGAAAAGTCCCTGTACGAGCGCATCCATCTGACCGCGTCGATCAATCCGGGCATGAGCGGCGGGCCGGCGATCGATCGCTTCGGCAACGTCATCGGCGTGAACGTCGCGAGTGCCGGCGATCAGGTGAGTTTTTTGGTCCCGTCGAGCTATGTCATCGGCTTGCTGACCCGCGAGCCCAATGAAGACACCGATCTGTTCGCGCGCATCGGCGAGCAGTTGATCGCCAATCAACAGCGCTATCTGGGCGACCTGACGCAGGCTCCCTTCGTCAGCACGCGCCTGGGCGCATTCGAAGTGCCGGGCGCGTTGGCGCGGTATGTGAACTGCTGGAGCCAGACCGACCAGGACAACGATCGGCTGGTCGATCACACCGAGTTATCGTGCCAAAGCGAGGATGACGTTTACTTGTCCGACGAACTGACAACGGGCGCGCTGCGCTTCGAGCACGAGCTGATGCAAGCGCGCGATATCGGCAGCCGGCGATTCTGGGCAATGATGGAGCGTCACTTTGCGATGTTTTACGGGAGCCTCGGCGGCAGCAAAGAAACCATGACCGAGTTCTACTGCCAGAGCGACTTCGTTGCTGCCAACGGGCTGAAAAGCAAGCTGATCTTGTGTGTGCGCGGTTATCGCGACTTCACCGGTTTGTACGACGTGGTGCAACGGCTGGTGAGCGTCGATAGCGACACTCAAGCCCTGCAATCGACACTGGTATTGACCGGCGTCGACCGCGAGCTGGGTTTGGATTTCGCTCGGCGATTCGTGGCCGCGATTGCCAGGGTGCGGCTATGAGCCAGTTTCTTGGCGCCTTGGAAGTTTTGGATCGCAGCGGCCATGCGCTGCATCGCGTACGCATCGAGCGTTTGCCGTTTCGAATCGGCCGCGCGTTGGACAACGACTTGGTGCTGGACGATGTACACGTCAGTCCGCACCATGCCGAAGTGCGCGACGAGCGCGGCCTGGTGCTCGCGGATCTGGGCAGCACCAACGGCTGCCTCGTCGGCCCAACACGAACGGCACAAGTCGAGCTCTTCGGTCGCACCGAGTTTCGCCTCGGCCACACCCAGCTGCGTTTCCGCAGCATCGATGAAACGCTGGCGCCCACGCAGATCGATCCGATCGCCAACTCGCGAACCCAGAGCTTGAATCGCGTCCGATGGGCAATGCCGATTGTCGCCCTGGCGCTGGCGCTGTTCGCCAGCGATGTGTGGCTTGCCAGCAACGAGGAGCAGACGGCTGCGAAGATTCTGAGCGGCACGTTGCCTTCGCTGCTTGTGCTGCTGCTGTGGTCGCTGTCGTGGGCACTGGTCAACCGCGTTATCGCACATCGCTTCAACTATCTTGGGCATCTGAGCGTGGTTACCGTGGGCGCACTTGCAAGCACGTTGAGCGACGATCTGCTTGGCGTTTTGGGCTTTGCCTTTTCGATCGACGATGCGCTCGCCAGCGCCGCCACGCTGATCGGTGCGGCAATCGTCGCCGGCGTGATCTTTGGCCATCTGCGCCTGATATCGCGTGGCAGCAGCAAGCGGCTCTGGGTGCCGTCCACCGCCATGGGCCTGGCATTCCTGGCGGTCACGCAATTGCCCGACAGTGCCGGCGACGACTTTTCCACAGAGCCAAGCCTGGGGTTGTCGCTGCATACGCCCAGCTGGGCGCTGGGCAAGGCGCAAGACGCCGACGATTTCTTCAGCGAAGCGAACGATCTGGTGGACGCTGTGGACGAAGCAGCCGTAGAAGAGTGACGGCTCGATCGGCAATTCGATAGCATCCGGCGCGAACGGAACAAGGGCGGTGGAAATGAAAATTCTCGTAGGGTTGAAGCGCGTGGTCGATTACACGGTGCGCGTGCAGGTCAAACCGGACGGCTCGGGTGTCGCCATCGATGGCGTCAAGATGAGCATCAACCCGTTCGATGAAATCGCACTCGAAGAAGCTTTGCGCCTGCGCGAAGCCGGCAAAGCCACCGAGGTGATCGTCGCGAGCATCGGGCCGCAACTGGCCATGCAGCAGCTCGATACCGGTCTGGCGATGGGCGCCAATCGCGGCATCCTGGTCAAATCCGACGGTCCGGTGCAGCCGCTCACCGCTGCGCGGGTGTTCCAGAAACTCGTCGAAAAGGAGCAGCCGGGATTGGTGATTCTCGGCAAGCAGGCGATCGACGATGACGCCAACCAAACCGGTCAGATGTTGGCCGCGTTGCTCGACAGGCCGCAGGCGACTTTCGCCAGCAAGGTTGAGGTCGACGGCAAGGTGGCTCGTGTCACGCGCGAGGTTGACGTCGGTTTGGAGACAATCGAGATCGACCTGCCGGCGGTGATCACCGTCGATCTGCGCCTGAACACGCCACGCTTCATCAAGCTGCCGGATATCGTGAAGGCCAAGAGCAAGCCGCGCGAAACGCTGGAACTCGCGGCGCTCGGCGTCGAGTCCGGCGACCTGTTGCAAACCACCCATTACGCGCCGCCACCGAAGCGGCAGAAGGGCGTAATGGTCAAAGACGTGCCGGAACTCGTTGCGGCGCTGAAAGCCAAAGGTTTGCTGTAACTCTTTCGAAGGACTGACCATGTCGAGCATTCTGATCATCGCCGAGCATTTGAACGGCCAGTTGAATCAAAGCACCGCCAAGTGCGTGAGCTGCGCGAGCAAAATTCCGGGCGCCACGATCGAAATCCTGGTGCTGGCAACCGATCCGGCACCGATCGCAGCACAAGCTGCTGCTATCGCTGGCGTATCCAAGGTCAAGACCATCGCCAACGCCGCCAACGGCAACGCGCTCGCGGCCGTTTACACGCCGCAGGTATTGGCTGCGGCCAGCGGCTACAGCCATATCTTCGGGCCGTCGACGACCTTCGGCAAAGATCTGATGCCGCGGATTGCCGCAAAACTTGGCGTCAGCCAGGTCAGCGACATCATGGCGATCGATGACGCGTACACCTTCAAGCGCCCGATCTACGCCGGCAACGCGATCGTGACCGTCAAGGCGCCGGCCGACAAGCCGGTGGTTGCCACGGTGCGCACCGCATCGTTCCCAGCGGCCGGCGGTGGCGGCGCCGCCGCAATCGAGGCGATCAGCGTCGAAGCCGATCTGCCGACTCACACGCGCTTCGTCGGGCTGCAGCAAGGCGGCGGCGATCGCCCCGATCTGCAGACCGCGCGCATTGTCGTCAGCGGCGGTCGAGCGCTCGGCAGCGCCGAAAACTTCAAGCTCATTTACGATGCCGCCGACAAGCTCAAAGCCGGCGTTGGCGCGTCGCGCGCAGCAGTGGATGCCGGCTACGCGCCGAACGATATGCAAGTGGGTCAAACCGGCAAGATCATTGCGCCGGAGCTGTACATTGCCATCGGCATTTCCGGCGCGATCCAACATCTGACTGGCATCAAAGACGCCGGCACCATCGTCGCGATCAACAAGGACGCCGAATGTCCGATCTTCGAAATCGCTGACATTGGCCTGGTAGCGGACTTGTTCAAGGCCGTGCCGGAGTTGATGGCGTCGGTATAGCGCCCGTTCGCGCGCGTCGCTTGGGGAGTGGCTCTACAACCTCATCCGCGCTTTCCCTCGGATGAGGAGCCGGGTGTTCGCGGCTCTTGGCTCACGATTCGATGGATGTCCTGTTGTCTTTCCGGTGAAAGCCGTCACACGAGACCGTTGGCGCCACCGGCGTCTGCGCGTGTTGGCTGCGCGCTGAAATCATTCTCCAGAAACGTCGAATTGAGGCCGAAAGGAACGCTAGCCCGGATATTTCATGACACTTGTTTGAGCACGCGGCAACGCTCTGCGCGCCAGTTTTGCGCGTTCAGTATCGTGACGTAGAGTGAAATTCGATGCTTTTCCGGAATTGCAGAGAC
>JALHMG010000062.1 GCA_022844135.1 Lysobacterales bacterium | reverse complement strand
GCCCGTCAGCGTAGCTGCCGGGCGCTCGGAGCATCGCGCGCTGCGCGCGCAAACGATGCCCCTCTCCCATTGGGACGACGAGCAACGAAGAGTCCGGCGCAAAGAACGAGCGAGGGCCGCGTTAGCGAGGAAATGGCCGCTGACAGTCTGTCATTTCGGTCAAGCCGTAGAATTCCTCGCCGTTACAACGAAATCAAGCCATTTTCTCGCGACCTCGTGAAATATCCGGGCTAGCAGATGTACGCATCCGCATCGACAACCATTTCACGGCCTTCACATCGCACAAGTACGCCGGTATCCGGAATGCAGTACTGGCTAGAGCCGAGGCTTACGCCGTTTCGGTGAACTACTCCATTTTTGCAGGAGTAACGGTTACTTGATTTGGAATCGGCACGTGAAAGCGAGAATTCAACGCCCTCCGCGAAGCTCAGTAATTGCGACCTCGGTTCGAAAATGGCGCCTTCGAACTGCATAAGGTCTCCATTGGGAAAAGTCACCGATGAAGGGCCATCAAGGCGAACGGCAAGAACGGGCATCGGTTGCCCATCTGCCCACATAGAGAAAACCGCCAGCGGTGCCTTGAGTTTGATTGCACCCTTTACGGCGATTTCAATATTCTCCGCCGACTCCAAAACGCGTCCGTTCACCGTTGTGGCTGAACTTGTATACGAAAAGCCGCCGTTTTTTTCATTTGCCAACAAGGAAAAAGGCACGAACATTATAAAAAGGGAGAGGCTGAGAATTCTCATGGATACCGCCCTGATTAAATTGCTTCCAATTGAACGTTACTCCTGTTACCTTGTGTTGTCAACGATCTCCAGGCAAAGCATTGGATGCACGAGAAGAAAACCTCGATCTCGGTTGGCTCCGGAGGGACTCGTCCTGGCGTCCAGCTTCTCTCCGTTCTATAGCAGGCTGTTGAGAAACAGCCTGCTAGCGCGAACCATGGATGGTTCGCGCATTGATCAAGCACGTAAGTGTTTGATCAATGGAGAGCGAGTCCGGACATGCGCCGGACTCGCGACTTGAGAAACGCACAGGAAGTGCGTTTCTCAACATCGTGATAGATCCGATCAGAGTTATCCGGCGTTTTGAGTTTAGGGACGGGGCAAGGGGCGGGAGCATGGGCCAAACTTTTCGTCTATGCCGTTGACCGCTTTAGCCCTGGCAGACGCAGGGAAGTGCTTCCAAAGGGGATTCATGCTCGGCACGTGACCCCCTCCCCCGTCCCTGCTACGGGTGACGAATAAATCGTGCCGCCCGAGGAAGGCGCCTGGCGTTTCTTTGTCCGCGCTGCGCCGCTCGTGGCAGAATCCGCTCGCCTGAGGCGACTGGACTGCCGCGTGAAGCGCGAAAACGTCAACTATTTTTTGACCGGATTGGTAGCGCTGGCGGCGCTCGGCATGCTGATCGCAGCGCTGTTTGTCATCACCGGGCGCTCAGGTCCGACCGACAACTATGTGGTGCGCTACGCCAACGTCGCAGGTTTGGCGTTCGGCACACCGGTGTTCTATCAGGGCTACCGCATCGGCCAGATTGAGGAGATCACGCCTGAGCGTGAAGGCACCACCACCCGCTTCCGTGTCGACTTTTCGGTCCAGCGCGGCTGGCAGATCCCCGACGATTCGGTGGCGCAACTGATGTCGAGCGGGTTACTGGCGGATGTGTTCATCTCGATCCGCGAGGGCAAGTCGAGCACCTTGCTTGCCGCCGGAACGGAAATCGCCGGACGCGAGGCGGCCGATTTGTTCGGCGCGGTGGGCGAGTTGGCGGGTGAGGTCACCTCGCTGACCCGCGACAAACTCACGCCCATCGTCGAGAAGCTTGGGCATCGCCTGGATGCGATCGGCGGCAAGTTCGAAGAAGGTACGCCGCTGCTGGTCGATGAGGCGGTGGAACTGGTCAAGCGCTTGAACCTGAGCGCTGAGTCGTTGAACAAGATTCTCAGCCCGGCCAATCGCGGCCACATCGATGAGCTGCTGTCGCAATCGAGCGTAGCGGCGGGCAACGTGCGCCAACTCACTGGCGATTTGTCGGCCACCCGCGCGCAGCTCGATTCGATCTTGCAAGAACTCGACGCCACCGTGAAGAAGAGTCGCCCCGACATCGAGGCGAGCTTGAGCGATTTGCGCGTCACACTCGATGCCATGGCGCAACGCATCGATGCAATCACCTACAACCTCGAATCGGCCTCCCGGCATTTCGATGAGTTCAGCCGCCAGATCCGCAAGGAGCCTAATCGCTTGATCTTCTCGCCGAAAGCTGACGATGTGCCCGGAGAAAAACGATGAAGCGCGTCGGTCTGGTGCTGCTCGTAACCTTGGGCGCATGCAGCGCACCCGAGCCGATTCCGGATTTTCGTTATTACCGGCTGGCGAGCGTCGAGCAAGCGGCGCCGTTACCAGCACCGCTGCTCGATCGGCCGTTGGTCATCGAGCCGTTGCGCGCCGACGGCGTGCACGGCGAGCGACCGATCCTGTATGCCACCGATCCCGACAGTCTCAAGATCAGTCAGTACCATTACCAGCTGTGGAACGACCCGCCGCCGACGATGATTCAGCGCCGGCTGATCGATCACTTCAACGCAATCGGCGCGGCCAGTCTGGTGACCGATCGGCTCGGCTCCCGCGTGTCGGCGTATCGCTTGCGCGGCGTGGTGTATCGCTTCGAGCGCGTGATGAGCGAGGGCGCGCCTGCGGAAGCGGTGGTCGCCGTGCGGTTGCGGATCGATCAGGACGGCGAGGATTTGCCCTATCTCACGCTCGATCGGCTGGTGCGTGTGCCGGTGACGGGCCAACGCGTCGAAGATGCGGCCGTAGCGCTCAGCGAAGGCGTCGATCGTATTGCCGCCGATCTGGTGGCCGCGCTGAAGGCTCGGCGTAGCGAAGGCTGATGTTTACCGCTGGCCAACGAGCGACGCTCGCGGCGCTGGAGATCGCCATTTACCGGCCGCTAGTGTTGGCCGGCGTCGACGACACTGCGCTGATGCGCGCGATCGCCAAAGCCGCGAGCTGCGCGGATACGGGCGAGCTGGTGCGCAGGCTCGGCTCGCCGCTGCCGGCGGGGCTGCAGGACGCTGCGGTGAAGAAGCAACTCTGGCCACGCATCCGCGCACTGCGGCGAACGTGATCGCGCTGCGCCCGATGCGTGCGGAGGATTTGCCGGGCGTCATGGCCATCGAAGTCCTCGCCTACGAGTTTCCGTGGACGGAAGGCGTTTTTCGCGATTGCTTCAAGGCTGGGTATGCGCAATGGGTCTTGGACGACGGGACGCGCATCGTCGGCTACGGCGTGCTTTCGGTGGCGGCCAACGAGGCGCACATACTGAACATTGCAACCGCGCCGGATCGACGCGGCGAGGGTCTGGGCCGGCGATTGCTCGATCGGCTCCTGGATCTGGGTCGTTGGCACCACGTCGAGCGCATTTTTCTGGAAGTGCGTCCATCCAACCATGTCGCCATTGGTCTCTATCACCGCAGCGGCTTTTGCGAGATCGGCACCCGGCCGAACTATTACCCGGCGCGCGTTGGGCGCGAGGACGCGGTAGTGATGGCCCGTGAGATGTGAAGCTTTTGGGTTCTTGGTTGTGGGTTCCTGGTTCAACCAACAACCAACAACCAACAACCAACAACCAACAACCAACAACCAACAACCAACAACCAACAACCAACAACCCCATGAGACTCCTCGGCCAAAACGTCGATCACGAACCCGAATACTCGCCGGCGATCCTGGAGTCGATCGCGCGCGCGCCGATGCGCGTTGCGCTGGGCGCACCAGCGATGCTCGGCGCGGATCGTTGGACGGGATACGAATTCAGCTGGCTCGACCTCGTCGGGAAACCGCATATCGCCGTGCTGTGCTGCGAGGTGCCGGCCGATTCGCCGAACATCGTCGAGTCCAAGAGTTTCAAGCTCTACCTCAACAGTTACGCGCGTCGGCGCTTGCCGGGAGAACGCGTTGCATTCGACGTCGAGTCCGATCTGACGGCAGCGATCGGCTGCCCGATTCGCGTCGAGTTGCTGCTGCCGCAAGCGTGGTCGCGGATCGCCACGGCGTGCGAGACGGCGATGTGCATCGACGACACCGCCGTCGCAGAACCCGAGCTCGATCGCGTCGACCCGACGCTACTGCGCACAACTTCTGGTCACGCCGACGAGCATCTGGTCAGCCACCTGTTTCGGAGCAATTGCCCGGTGACCGGCCAACCGGATTGGGCCAGCGTCAGTTTGCAGTACCGCGGACCGCCTATCGACCACGCTTCGCTGCTGCGCTACTGGTTATCGTTCCGATTCGTGCGCGAGTTCCACGAGCAGTGCGTCGAGCGCATGTACACCGACATCGCGCGGTGTTGCGCGCCCGAATGGTTCGCGGTCCAGGCGCGATTCACCCGCCGCGGCGGGCTGGACATCCATCCGCTGCGCGCCAGCGCCGAGCCGTTCCCGTGGGAAGCGCGAAGCTGGCGCCAATAGCGAGCGATCACGTTCAAGCAGCCTGACTGCGGGTCGGTCAAGCCCGAAATGGCGGAACTTGCGCACAGTTGCCGAGTCACAGAACCCGGTTTCATCGTGCTCAACGAAGGCCCAACAGGACGTATGCGCTTGCCGAAGATGCTCTCTCATGCCGCGGACGCGCCGCTGTTGCTGGTCGCCGGAAACAGGATTGAGGCATGGCGACTGGTGCCGCTGCTGCGCGCCCTGCGCAACTCGCGCGATGGCGGCGGCGCGCTGCTCGTCGATGCCGGGCGCGGCGATGAAGTGGGGGCGGCGCTGCGCGAACTGGGAATGGCGGCAGATTTGCGTCTGGGCAGCCATAGCCGGTTGCCTGCGCTGACGTTTTCGCTGCATCGGCTGGTCCGGCGCATCTCGCCGAGCATGATTGTCGCCGGTGGCGGATCGCCCGGTGCGCTGGCGTGCGGACTGGCCGCAAAATCGCTCGCTACCCCGAGCACTGTCTTGGATTGTGCGGTCGACGGCACGCCGCTTTGGCGCTGGCGCGCGCTATCGATGCTGTTCACCTGGATCCTGACCGGCTCGGAAGTACCGAGTCCGCGCGCACGCTCGCGGCGCCTGGGCGATCCGTTGTTCGACCTGTATCGCGAACAAGCGGCAGCCACCGCATCGAACGGAGCGCAGCGCAGCGATCTGGTGGTTTGGGACGAACGTACCCTGGACGACCCGCTTGCGTGCATGCGCAGACTCAGCGCGACGCAGTTCGAGTGGATCGATGCGCCCGCGGGCGTGGCGCGCAGCGGTCTGCGGCGTTTGGGTGCCGTGCCGCACTGGCGCCGATTGGCATTGATCCGGCGCGCTACGGTGATCGTCACCGATCAACGCCTGACCGCCTTCCAGGCGCGCTGGCTGGCGCGTCCTGTGGTCTGGACGGGCGCGGACGCTGCGCCTGCCGGGTGTCTGCAAAGCTCGCCCGAGGAGCTGCCGCGCACCATTGCGCAGGCGCTGAACGGCGCGCTGGCGCCGCTGCCGCTGCTCGAAGACGGCCGCGCGGCGCCGCGTCTGGCTGCGGCGCTGCGCGAGCGAGTCGAGAGTCGTGCCTTCGCTGGCTGGCTGACGCAGTTTCGAACGCGCGCCTGATCCAGCGGCGAGAAGGTATCCGCTGCTTTGACGACAGACGCTTGCGCCGCACACCACAGGCAAGCGGCGCCGCGCTATCGTCCGCGCATGGACAAGACCACGCACTTTGGTTTCACCGAAGTACCCACCGCCGAGAAACAGTCGCTCGTCGGCGGCGTCTTCACCTCGGTGGCGAAGAACTACGATGTGATGAACGATTTGATGTCGTTCGGACTACATCGGCTGTGGAAACAGCACTTTGTTGCGACAGGACAGTTTCGCGCGGGGCAAAAGGTGCTCGATCTGGCCGGTGGCACGGGCGACATCAGCGCGTTGGTTGCACCGATCGTCGGAGAGTCCGGGCTCGTAGTGCTGTCGGATATCAACGGCGAGATGCTTGCCATCGGCCGCGACCGGGTTCTCGACGCGGGTCATCGGAACGTCGTGAGCGCGCGCATCAATGCCGAAACCATCCCGTTTCCCAATGGCGCTTTTGATCGCGTGACGATTGCTTTTGGCCTGCGCAACGTGACTGACCAGCTCAAGGCGCTGACCGAGATGCGCCGCGTACTCGGCGTCGGCGGCCAGGCGCTGGTGCTGGAGTTTTCGTCCGTGCGCCAACCATTGCTGAAGCCGCTTTATGACACCTACTCGTTCGCAGTGCTGCCGCGCCTGGGCAAATTCGTGGCTGGCGATGCCGATAGCTACCGCTATCTGGCCGAATCGATCCGCAAGCATCCGGATCAGGAAACGCTGGCCAACTTAATGCACCAGGCTGGCTTCGAACGCGTCGCGGTCCGGAATTTGCTCGGCGGCATTGTGGCCATTCATTCGGGGTGGGCGCTGTAACGGTTCTTGGTTGCGGTAAAGCCCGTATTCCCATCGAGTGCGGTAACGGCGACTGAGAGCCTGAACGTCCGCGCTCAAGTCTGGGCACGGAAAGTTGCGTCAGCCGATTCGATCAGCGCCGCGACGGTCCTGACGTTCTTGCGCAGCTTGCTCGGCCGAGGCCGAGTTTTTGTCGTGTCGCAATTGCGCACGCATCGGGCCCGATCTCAACCAGAGTCCTGGTAACCGAAGGGTCGCAGTTTTAAGGTGCTCGGGTTCGGCGGCGTTGACGAGACGATACGCAAGCACGCGACCGGCCCGCTGGCGACGGGCCATCGATCGCCCTGATCGATCGCAGCATTCGATTGCGCGTGATGGATGGAGCGGTGCCTCGATCGGCACTGTCCCGTCCTCAGGAGTCGAACATGTTGCGCCATTGGATCAAGGCCTGCCAGGCCATCGCCGCCGTGCTGCTGGCATTGCCGTTGCACGGAGCGATCGCCGAATCGAAGGACACGCCAGCCCCGCCGACCGCGAACTGGTCGACCATCGGCATGCCGGCAACAGCTTGCGCGAACGCCGCGCCGCCCGAATCGAAGGTCTCCGAGCCGCTGCCGGGCGCTTGGCGCAGCGCCGATCGTTATGCGACGGGCTGGGACTTTTTCCGCAAGAGCGATGGCGCAATCGGTGCCGTGTTTTACACCTACGATGCGCAGCGCCGGCCGGTCTGGTATCTGAGCACCGGCGCCCATTACGAGGCCAGTTCGCGGGGCTGGCGCGCCGACCTCGTGCATCTGACGCGCGATGCCAAGTCCGGCGAGCTGATCGATCGCCCGGTTGGCGCTGTCGCGGTACGTCTCGATGACTCGCATACCGACCGCGTCCAGATCCGCTGGCAGCTCGACGGCCAGACGATGCCGGTCGACGAATGTTTGTTCGATCGCCACGACGAAACCGGCGGCTGGCCCACGCTGCCGCTGGTCGAGCTGTGGACCGTCGATGGCGACAACCGCGCCGCCCTGGTGACCAGCCGCCCCGGTTTGGGCGCGCGTCTCCAGGTGCTGAGCTTCGACGTCGACGGGCAGCCGGTGTGGACCACCGGGTACGCGGCCGATACACACAACGCGCCGTCGGTGGCGCTGAGCTATCGCTACGGCAACTATCCCGGCAAAAGCGCTGCCAACGCCTGCACCCATGCGGGCTGCGTATCCGCCGCCCGCGGCGCTGGCGTCGCCGAGGTCGAACTCGACGACACCCGTTTGCGCGGCGCGGTCCAGCTCGACGGGCACTTCCGCGAAGTCGCGCAATCGCTGCAGTTGTCGTTGTCTACGAACAAGCGCGAGCCGCTGCGCCCGAGCAGCGCCAAGTCGCTGAGCTTCATCACCGTGGCGCAACCGGTAGGCGATCCGGGGCAGACGCGCACTTGTACCATCCCGAGCGGCGCCCAAACCTGCGAAGTCCGGATCACCTGGAACAGCACGACCAGCGGCCGTCCGCGTCGTGTGGTCAATGGGGTGCGCGACATCACCGTGTTGCCGCAATTCAACTTCACTTCCGGCACCGCCGTGCCGGTCGATCTTGGGCCTGCCGAGTACCGCTTCCAGCTTGTGCCGTGGGCCACCTTGAGCCCACCCACGTCGGAGACGGTGACCGTTGTTCAGACCCCTGAGACACCGCCGAATACCAACACCCCCCTCGACTACCCCCCGCCCAGCGCGTGCCCCACCAATCCAAATCCGGTGGCGCCCGGTTCCACGCCCGGCGTTCAAGGTCGCTGGTGGAATCCCAGCCGAGCCGGGACGCATTGGGAAATCTACTTCACCAATCCGGACGCGAATGGCAACTTCAGCGCCTATGTCTACTGGCTGACGTTTTCCAGCGACATGAAGCCGGAATGGCTGATGTCGAACACCGTGCCGGTTGAGTCGGTCAACGGCGCGATGCGCTTTCGATCTCCCTTGATCCGATTTGTGTGGAATGGCAATGCCCCCTCTGGAACGCACGTCGGCGATGTCGCGATCACCTTTGTCCCTGGCGACGCCACCCGCGCGGCATTGCGCTGGCGTTGGGACGGCGGCGCCACCTACGTCGCGAATTCGCCAATCGAGGAAGAGTGCCTGAGCGAGTACTCGCGAGACGGCTTCCGGGCGCCGGAGAAGCTCAACCAAACCGTGTCCGGGCACTGGGTTCATGCTGGCGGTAACGGCAGCGGCTACCTCGTCTACATCGGTCGGGGGGCCTCAGGCAGCCTCTACGAGGCCGGGTTGCTCCTTGCATACGGCACCGACAACCAGCCGCGATGGGCGGGATATGAGCGCGACGATCTTAGCTTCGGAACGTCATCCGACATCAGGCTCTTGCAGATTCGACAAAGCCCGTTCGCGAACGGCGTACCGCGCGGCGAGCCGACGGGATCGCAGCCAAGAGTGGATGTCGGGTCGATGGTGCGATCGTTCTCCAGCACAACGCTGGGCGTAGCCTCGTTCACTGCCAATTTGCAGGGCTGGAATTGGGTACGCGGCTCTGGGGATATTACGAAAAATGCAGGCAGCCGCCTGACCGACGTCGTAGTCGATCGGCAACGGTGCACCTCGCCATGCCAGGTGCGCGTCAGCTGGACCAGCAATTTGCCGAATGCCACGGTGCGTCGCACCCGCATCGATGTGCTGCCGCAAGAAATCTCTCCTGTCGCCCAAGAACTGGCAAGTTTCCGCAATGTGGATTTCGCCATACCGGGCACCTATCGCTTCGAGCTGACCAACGGCCCGAGCGGGCCGGTGGTGGCGACCAGCGCGACGGTTCAGGTCGATCCGTCGACCAGCGCCATCTCGGCGGCACCGACGGTCTGCACGGCGGCAGTCGGCGCCAGCAGTTGCAACGTCAGCCTGAGCTGGGCGACCGCCGCCGCCATTCCGAGCCCGGTAGGCGTATTCCGCGAACGCCTGCCCTTTGGCCCCGTGACGCCGGTCCGCGCCGGCCGTAACAGCGCGAATTGGGTGGACTCGGCGCCGGCTACGAAAGGCGCAGCCACACTGTATCGATATCGATTGATGCGTTGCGCAACAGCCGATTGCACGACCCCGACGTCGGAAGTCATGAACACGGAAGTCACGGTAGTCGGTGCCTCGCCGGCAGGCCAATCGCTGGTCGCGAACGGTATTGCGCCGCACGATGCGACGGTCGGCGTGGTTGCGGCCAACGCAAGCGTGGTCGGCGGCTCGGCGAGCGTGTCGATTCCCATCGAGGTGCCGCCGGGTCGGCGTGCCATGCAGCCCGACGTTTCGTTGAACTACGCCAGTCGGTCGGGCGGCGGTGTGGCTGGCATCGGCGTGAATCTGTCGGCGGCGTCCTCGATCCATCGCTGTCCGCGCACCGTGGCGCAGGACAACGAAATCCGCGCCGTCGATATGTCGAGCAGCGATCGATTGTGCCTCGATGGCCAACGCCTCGTCGTGGTCAATGGCGTCGCTTATGGCACCAACGGAGCGCAGTACCGCACCGAAATCGATAGCTATGTGATCGTCCTTCAGATCGGCGACCTGGCGTCGTCGTCGACGGCCAGCTTTGAGGTGCGACAGAAAAACGGCGAGCTGCTGCGCTACGGATTCACCAACGCCACCACGAACGCCATGGGCGGCGGCCGCGTGCTGGTAACGCATCCGAGCCAGGGCGCGCAGACCTGGGCCTGGGCTCTCGAACAGCGCAGGGATCTGGCCGGCCATACGATCGATTACCGCTATCAGCAATATGCCGGTGCCGAGTACCACCTGCGCGACATCCGCTACACCGGCACGTCGCTTGCGCCGGGCAATCGCCGCGTCGAGTTTGTCTACACGCCGCGCCCTGCTCAAGACGCCACCAGCGGCTACGTCGCGCGGGTGCCAACGCCGAGCACGCAACGATTGTCGCAGATCAACACCTTCGGTCCCGTACCGTTGGGTAACGTTGTCCACATCCGACGCTACCAACTCAACTACATCGTCAGCCTTTCCAGCCAACGCGCGCTGCTGGACAGCGTTACCGAATGCGCGATGTCGACCGGTAACGCGGTGTGCAAGCCGCCAACGACTCTGGGCTGGCAGCACAAGGCACCGGAGTTGCGCCTGGAGAGACTCGCGCTAAACAACCTGCCGCTGCCGCCCGGTGTGGCCGCGAACTGGGCAAATACGGTGATCCGACTGGACGCTGTCGGCGATATCGACGGCGATGGGATCGTCGAGCACACCGCCGATATCAAATGGACGAATCCATCGACTGGGGTGGAAGCCTTTGCGATGTACCTGATCTCCACCGACAGCCAGGGCACCATCCGCAGCGCAGAAATTGTGCCCACCTCCGGAAGTGGACATCTGTTGGCAGGTCCGACGTTCTCGGGCCGGCAAGGAGACTTCAACAACGATGGTCGCGCCGACTTCTGGGGTTATGGACCGCAGAATCAGATCGTCATCTGGTCGTGGGCGAACAACGGCGGGTCGGGGCTGTTGTCCAATCTGGCCCAGACACAGACCTCGATCACCTTTGCGGTCCGGCAGCTGAATCAGCCGGCGTTGTTGGACGTGAACGCCGACGGATTTACGGATCTCGTCGGCGCCGTCGATAGTTTCGCCGGGCAATCCTGCGGCACGGGTTCCTACCTCGTATGGCATCCTAATCGGGCCTCCGGCGCGGTCGATTTCGCACCGCCTCAGTTCCTGACGTGCTTGCAGCGATACGTCGGCATACCGCTCGCGCAGACGCCATACGAACACTTGGGCGATAACCAGGACTTCGATGGCAATGGGATCGTAGACCTGTTCATCCGCGAGCCCGTACCGGCACCGCGTTTGGCGTTGAGCAATCTCAACCGGATCATCTTGCTTGGCAGGACTCCGGCCGGTGCCGTCACCCAAACCACCATCCCCAAGACCGAGTTCCCGGTCATTACCAACAACGCCACGACCGGCCAGTGGTTCGACGTCAATGGCGACGGGCTTTCAGACTGGCTGTTCGGCGCTGGCACCTGGCAGGTGGCGCTGAATCAGGGCGGCAAGCTCGGGGATCCGATCAATACCGGACAATCGGCGGGCCTGAACATCGTCGGCAATCGAGACCTGCCGGTCCAGCGAACGCTCGATGTCAACTCGGACGGTCGCCAGGAAATCCTGCTGCCAGTGGCATTTGAGGCCATGGTTTGCCAGGAAATCTTTACCGAGCCCGCCAGTGGCACCTTCTGCCCGCGCCCCGAGCGTTCGCCCGGGTGCGAGCTCAAGACAGTTTGTCCGCTGCCGCACAACCGGGAAAACTTCGACGGCGTTTTCTCGCCGTCTGCGGGACTCGGTGCGGTCGTCGAGAAGCTGCACGAGTACGACGCGCCGGATCGCAGCATTTATCGCCTGCAAGCGTATCGCTTCGTCGAAACCATCGATGCCCAAGGCAACATCAGCATTCAAATGCCGGCTGTGACGATGGCACAGCCGATCCTGAGCGATGCCTTTCCGTCTTCATTCGGCAGCGGCGGGTCGTTCTACGGTGATGGGCTGGCGTCTGCCGCTGGATTTTTCGGGTGTCCTCAGAATCTCAATCCCAATACGCTCCAGACCGGAATTTGTCGGGTCATCAGGCCTTCCGATCTAACGCCGTCGGCGCTTCAAGGATCCGGCACTTTCAGCTATTGGCAGGGCTATGACGATGCCGTCCCGACCTTTCCAACGCCGACGTCGCTACCACAATTCTTTGGCACCGAGCCAACCATGTTCGTCAATCGCAACCTCGGCGCTGGTGTGCGCAGCGGCACGCTGCCGCCGCTGGCGCCGGACCTGCTGCGCTCGGTGACCGACGGCTTCAACAAAGAATCGATCTTCGAGTACCTCCCGCTATCGAGCCATGCCGGCCGCGGCGGCGATTTGCCGCTCTACAGCGTGCCGGCGCGCAGCAGCGGCACGGGTTACGTCGACGCGCAGCACTTCTACTTCACGTCGTCGATGAATGTCGTCTCCGAGTTCCTGCAGAGCGATGCCGCCGCGTTCAATGGCAACACGATGATGATGCAGCGCTACGGCTACCAGGAAGCGATGTACAACAATCAGGGCCGCGGTTTTGCCGGCTTCCGGCGCATCATCGTCGATCAGATTCCGGATGGACCGCGCACGGAATCCAAACGCGTCGTGACCACCTACCGGCAGAAATTCCCGCTGGTCGGTCAAACCGAACGCGTGCGCGTTTTTGGCCGCGGCGAACCGTTTGCGCTCGACCCAACCGAGGTAATCGCGCTGCCGGGGTGTAAGTTGGGTAGCCGGCCCGCCGACTACACCGGCAGCGACACGCCCATCGAACTGACGATGACACGCTGGCAAGCCGTGCAGCCCGTCGCCAATATCGGCGTTTATGCGCCGCAGGCCGTACAAAACCAATCGTCGCTTCGCGGGTTGGGTGCCAGAACCGAATACGCGTGCACGATCAGTAGTGAAACCACCGATGCGCTAACCGGCAACGTCACCAGCCGCAACGTCGTGTACCGCGACGCCTTCGGTACCCGCACCACGCAGGAGAGCTTCGCCTACGACGCCGCCGACACGACCGCGACTGGGTGGTGGTTGGACAAACTGCTCTCGCACACCACCACGAGTAACGCCACCTGGACACAAGCGCCGACGCCGGCTGGCAGCCTGGAGCAGATACGGCGCGTGGAACTGAGCAACTACAACGGCTTCCGCTTGCCGGCCACCACCATCGAGTGCGGCGTCGGCGCGAATTGCAGCACCGCGCTGCCGCGCCGCGTGACCACACGCGAGTTCAAGCCATCGAACACGCCAGCGGCCGGTCAATTGCACCGGGAGACGATCGTCGGCGTCGACGAAAGAAGCGCGCAAACGGTGCCGCGCACCACGACCACCGACTACGACAGCAGCGGTTACTTCGTCGCCAGCGTCCTCAATCCGGCAAACCACCTTACCGAGGCGACGCACGATCCTCGTTTTGGGACGCCGACGCTGGTTACCGATCCGAACCGCCAGACCACATCGACCACGCTCGACGACTTTGGCCGGACGATCAAACAAATCCAGAGCCAGACGCCCGCCGTACCGCTGACCTTCGGGCTGAGCCGATGCACGCTGCAAGAGGGTTGCGCGTACCGGATGGAGACGCGGCGCGACGGCGCGCCGACGACGATCGCCTGGTTCGACCGCCTGGGCCGCGAGTACCGAAAACGAGAGACCCTGCTGTCGGAAGATGGCCAGGAGATGTGGCGGGTAACGCTGCGCCGCGAGTACGACAATCAGGGCCGGGTGGTTGCCGAAGCGGTGCCGCACTTCGAGGGCCCCGCGACACCTGAAGAACATCGCCAGCAGTTCGATCTGCTCGATCGCGTTGTGAGCCGCGCCATCCCGTCGGCGAGCGGCTTCCAGAGCCGTAGCTATGCCTACGACGGACTGACCACCTCGATCACCTCAAGCGCCGGTCCCGGTGGCGCGCCGGCAAATTCGGTGTCGAACTTCACGGTCACGCGCACGGTGCGTCCGGATGGCCAGGTGCTCGCAACCACCGACGGGCTGGCCCAGCCCGTGGTGTATCGCTACGACGGCGCCGGTCTGCCGCGCCTGATCGTCGATCCGCGCGGCGTGGCGACCAGCGCCAGCTACAATCCGCTCGGCTATCGGACCGAGATGATCGATCCCGATCAGGGCCGGTGGACGTTCGAGTACAACGGGCTCGGCGAGCTGACCAAACAGACCGACGCACGCGGCCACGTGACGAGTTTTCAGCTCGATACCCTGGGCCGGATCGCAACCCGGACGGCTCAATCGTTGGGGGTCGGGGCGGTGCTCGATACCTTCGTTTGGGATACCTTGAATGGGTCGACCGTGCGCGGTGCGTTGATGCGCTCGACGCGCACCGAACCGGACGGCGCCAGCTTCGTACGCACGCTCGGTTACGACGGCGCTTCGCGGCCCATCTCCACCCACGAGCAGATCGCTCTGCCAGGTTGGCAGGGACAACCGGCTTTCCAGCAGAGCTTCATCAGCTATCAGGACTACGACCCGATCTATGGCTGGATTCGCTGGAGCAGCGATGGCGCGGGCGTGCCCTCGATACAGTCCCGCGACCGATACGGTGACATCGCTTCGACCGAGGTCGTCACCCCGACTGGACCGAAGCTCGCTCGCAAACCGTTGGGGCAAGACGCTTTTGGCAACACCACCAACGTCCAACTCGGCAATGGCCTTCGCGAGCGCTCGATGTTCAGCGCCAACACCGGCGCCCTGATCGAACGCTGTTGGGGAGCCGGCCCTGCGTGCGAAGGTCAGCCGCTGACGCTGCGCTATGTGTACGACGACTTCGGCAATCTGGTCGAACGCAGCCTGGGCGGGAATTGGGTGTCCGGCACGGTGCCGACGCGCGTCAGCGAGCGGCTTAGCTACGATGCGCTGCATCGCCTCAAACAAACCGACCGTCAGGGCGGCAGCTTCAGCGCCACGGAATCGGTCTCTTACAGCTACGACCCGATCGGCAATCTGCTGAGCAAAGGCGACACCGGGACCTACACGTACACGGCAAACACCAGTCGTTTGTGGCGGGTTACCCGCATGGGCGGCGCGCAGTTGTTTGAGTACGACAACAACGGCAATCAGATCACGGCGTCGACGGAAGGCGTAGGCCAACCGTTCCGCAGAATCGACTACGACAACGATAACCTGCCAATCGCGATTGAGGACAGCATCAGTAACATGTTGTCGCGCTTCCACTACGGCAGCGATCTGCAGCGCTACGCGCAGCGCCGCGGTGCGAGCCTGCTGCGGATCAACGCTGCCGGCGCCGAATTCGACTTCAGCCTGGCCGGCGGCGGCTGGTCGCCGACCGTAACGCGCAGCAGCGTCGATGGTGTGCTGGTGACGCAACAGGGCGGCAGCACCACGCTACGCTGGCTGCACCAGGACCGTCTTGGTAGCGCCCTGGCAAAAACCAACCAGTCCGGCCAACCAGAGACCGCCGAACTCGTCGAGTTCGACGTCTGGGGCAAACCGCGCAACGCGAACTACACCAATCGCCAACCCGCAGTGCTCGCCACGCCCGCCAGCCCGCGCGGCTTCACCGGCCACGAACACCTCGACCAGGTCCGCCTGATCCACATGAATGGCCGCTTGTTCGACTACGACATCGGCCGCTTCCTCGGCGTCGACCCGATCATCCAGTTCCCGCTCAACAGCCAAAGCCTCAATCCGTACAGCTACATCATGAACAACCCGCTCGCCGGGACGGATCCGACCGGGTACGCCGCCGATGTCCTCTGGGATGCTGGAAACGTTATCTACGACATTGGAAAGATCGGCTTTGGCCTCGCAACAGGTAACGACGAACTCGTAGAGGAGGGAACTATTGATCTCGCTATTGATTCGGCGGCGATGCTCATTCCGTTTGTTCCGGCAGGAGCTGGGAAGCTGGCTCGCGTAGCCGACGATACAAACGACCTCCGACGCGGAAGTACGATTCCTGAAGGCACCGGACAAAAATCCGTGGCGCCCGACACCACTCCGGCAAACAGCCCGGCTGGAAACAATCCACCGGCAAATGGTGCAGACTCTGGGACTGGGCCAAAGAGTACTGAAAGTAAGCCCGAGAACACCGAGCGCATCGGCGACGCGACAGCAGTTGCCGCAAAGAATGTAGTGGACGAGTCGCGAGACGCGCGCGTGATTTATCGGAAAGGCGATTCGCCAGAGACCGCCACCCGTCTGGAGAGAAGGGCGACAGAAGCTGAGAACTCCAATATTGGGATCCACGGGGTTTCCGGGAGCACAACCAAACCTGACGTAGCTTGCTCAAGTGCGACTTGCGGGCAACTGGAAGATGCTGGCTTTAAGGTGCACGATACGCCCACGCGAAACGACCCAAACCATGTCACGATTGAGCTTCCAAAGCCCGTGAAGCCAGACGACGCTAAGAAGTTTAATGACACTCTGGGAAGGAAAAAGAGATGAACCCAATGACGCTCGAAGATTTGGTCATCGCGTTTGACTATTACGATGGGGAGGCTGAGGGCGTTGCGCGCTGCGATGGTGCCTTTAGCTACTTCGTTCGACGGGCATGCGATGAATGTGACGATATCGATGTATACGAATATGTCTCTGTTGATGTCGGCGGCGACCTTTTCGATGAGATCGCAACGAAGGCCGAGGCGAACATGCCGCGAAATGGGGTGTTCGTATACGCAGGTGCAAACGAGTCGCTCAATCGCCAACTAGATCTCGTCCTTCCGAAGTTGCGGTTGCAAGTGATTCGCAAAGGTCAAACAACTCATGGTCAAAGCTATCTCGATTCCCGCCGGAAAAGGGGTTGAGGCAAGCGAGGGCCATCGTCGCTTTCGCACCGACGTTGTACCGAGCCCGCATACTGACCCCCATAGGACACGTATGGACGCCTCCTGTCAACAACTGATCTACTGTTAGCTCGTGCTTGAAAGTTGGTTGTTTGAGCCAAAGTCGTCCCGTCTCGAAGATCGAGTTCGGGATGCCGCGATATGTTGGATTTCTGTTGCGAGTTCTGCTTCGTTCCAGCGTTTCGATCGACTTTCGCGCACATCGGCGGTACGGTTCTCGGACACGTATACGGCGTCTTGGTGGTGCCTTGTGTTGCGCACCGCGCCGGGACACTCGGATGCGGGACATCCACCGACTGAACTGCTCAAGCACTGGCTCGTTGCCGACCCCGAGAATGAAGGCTCAGTCGATGCCACCCGAGTCGTAGGCCATGGCGGTGCGGCGCTGATTGCGATTGTGATCGGACGCGCTTCGTTTGACGTCCAAGATCGGGGCGCCGCGATCGCCGCTGTCTCGCCATAAGTCTCTGTATCGCTTCAAACTTTTCGTATCGTGTGCAATCGTTCGCCAGCATCGAAGAATTTCGCGGTCGCCGCCTGAGTGAGCGAATGGATGCCTGGATAGAACGCCCTGAGCTTGCGCAATTGATCGCCACGCGTGTCGCGCAGCGACCGGTTGTGGTGCTCACCGGAATCCGCCAGGTAGGCAAGCGCGCGCTGCTGCGGCATCTGTTTCCATCGCACCGCTATCTAACGCTCGATTTGCCGTCGCTGGCGGAAGCCGCCGAGGCTCACAGAATTTCGTGCTGATGCGCGAGGTGTCGGCGTCACTGGCTGGCCGCGCAGCCGCAATTCGACGAATGGATCTCGCCAAGAAGAACGTCGAGGCGAGCGAGTCGGTGTTTGGCCGGGCGCTGTCATTCGAATCCGCTGTGGAACAGGCCATCGATGCGGACGAGGAAAACATCGCTGGATCCATTGCCATCCAGCGCGCCGCGGACGAGATCGGGTGCCGAGCTTAGGTACAGCACCGATGCGCCGTCGGCGCTCATCACGGGATCGGTCGAGTTGCCGTTCGCTGTGGTCGCCGCTGAGTCCACCGAGTGCGACAGCAAGCTGACTGCCCCGTTGCTAGACCGGTACAGGAATGCATCGCAGGCACCATCGGATTTTTCGTTTTTGGCGTGCCGCAGATGCCATGATCGGTCATGGTAACGGGGTTCGGTCGCGGATCGTTGGTTCCAGATGTGCTCAGCCGCCTGCCGAATGCGACCCGTCGACGACACGTCAACCCGTCACCCAGTGCTCGCTCTGCCGCCGCTTTCGATCGCATGAACCACGAACCAACAACCCAGAACCCGCCGCTCCCCATCCATGCCGCGCTTCCCGAACTCAAGCTGGCGCTTGCGAATCGGACGCGCGTGGTGCTGGAAGCGCCGCCGGGTGCGGGCAAGACCACTGCGGTGCCGCTGGCGCTTCTGGATGCGCCGTGGTTAGCTGGGCGTAAGATCGTCATGCTTGAACCGCGCCGCATCGCGGCGCGCGCTGCGGCGACGTTCATGGCCTCATCCTTGGGCGAGAGCGTCGGCGAGACGGTGGGCTATCGGATTCGCTTCGAGGCTAAGGTCAGCGCGGGCACGCGGATTGAGGTGGTCACCGAGGGTATTCTGACGCGGTTGATACAGTCGGACCCGGAGCTGTCCGGCATCGGCTGTTTGATCTTCGATGAGTTTCACGAGCGCCATCTCGCCACCGATCTGGGATTGGCGCTCGCGCTCGATGCGCAAGCAGGGCTGCGCGAGGATTTGCGGCTGCTGATCATGTCCGCCACGCTCGATGGGGAGCGCTTAGCGCGCTGGTGCGATGCGGCGCGCGTGACCAGCGAGGGCCGCAGTTTTCCGCTGCGCACCGAGTACTTGCCAGCGAGGCGCGACGAGCCGCTTGCCGCGCACGTGGCGCGCGCGACGCGTCAGGCGCTCGACAGCGGCGAGGGCGATGTGCTGGTGTTTTTGCCCGGCAAGCGCGAGATCGACGCGGCCGCGCGCCTGCTCGACTTGCCAGCGCATGTCGATGTGCTGCCGCTGCACGGCGATCTGCCGATCGAGGCGCAGGCGGCAGCGCTCAGGCCCGCCGCGCCCGATCGGCGCCACGTCGTGCTATCCACCAACGTCGCCGAGTCGAGCGTCACCTTGCCCGGCGTGCGCACCGTGATCGATTCGGGCTTGGCGCGCGTTTCGCGCTTCGATCCGGCGAGCGGTTTTGCCACGCTGGTGCAGGAGTTCATCGCCCTCGATTCGGCAACCCAGCGCGCCGGGCGCGCGGCGCGCCTCGGGCCAGGCTTGGTGATTCGTTTGTGGGGTCAGGACAAACGCCTGGCGCCCGAACGCCGCGCCGAAATCCTCGATGCCGATCTGGCGCCGCTGGCGCTGGAGCTGGCGGCGTGGGGCGGCCGGGAAATGCGCTTTTTGACGCCGCCGCCGCCGGGCGCATTGGCGCAGGCTATCGATACGCTCAAGCAGCTGGATGCGCTCGACGACCAGGAACGCATCACGGCACACGGGCGACGCCTGGCACACATCGGTACGCATCCGCGGCTCGCCAATCTGGTGCTGCACGCCGGTCGCAATGGGCTCGCCGCCGATACGCTGGCGCTGATCGAAGCGCGCGATCCGCTGCAAGGCGAGGCGCGATTTTCGGAGGATTGGCGCGAGCGCTTTGCGGCGCTCGCGGCGCTGCGTGCCGGACGCGCGCCCGGCGCTGCCAGCGCCAGCGCACTGCGCAGCATCGATCACAGCGCGCGTCAGTGGCGGCGCCGATTGGAGCTGCCGGAGTCAGGCGAGCCATCGCGGACGGCCATCGGCGACTTGCTGCTGCATGCCTTTCCAGACCGCATCGCGCGCCTGGTCTCCGGCGAGCGCTATCAATTGGCGAGTGGTCGCGGCGCCAGCTTGCGCAGCGGCTCAGCCCTGACCGGCGAGCCGTGGCTGGCAGTCAGCGAACTATCGGGCCTCGGCGGCGATGCGCGCATCGCCAAGGCCGCGCCGTTCGATGAGGCGCAGTTGCAGCGCCATTACGGCGAGCACTTTCACACTACCCGCGTGATCGAATTCGACAGCAACGATCGCGTCGTAGCGCGCGTGCAGAAGCGTTTCGCGGCCATCGTGCTCAGCGAACACATCGAGCCGGTGCGCGATGCCGAGGCGCTGATCGCCGCGCAGTTGACGCGCATCCGCCAGCGCGGACTACGCGTGCTGCCCTTCACTGACCACCAGCAGCGCTGGCGCGAGCGCGCGCAGTTTTTGCGCAGCATCGATGGTTTTGCCGACCTGCCCGATGTCAGCGACGCTGGCCTGCTGGCGACGCTCGAATCCTGGCTCGCGCCGTTCCTGACCGGGATCAGCAAACTCGAATCGCTGCCCGCGGATCGCTTGGGCGAGGCCTTGTTCTCCCAGTTGTCTTACGCCGATCGCCAGCGCATTGAGCTTGAGGCACCCGAGAGCTTTCTCGCGCCCAGCGGTCAGCGCCGCCGCATCGAATACGGCGCGCAGCCGGTACTCGCGATCAAGCTGCAGGAGCTGTTTGGCCTGCCCGAATCGCCGCGCATTGCGGGCGGCAAAGTGCCGTTGACGCTGCATTTGTTATCCCCCGGCGGCCGCCCGATCCAGGTGACCCAAGACCTCCGCAGCTTCTGGGACCGCACCTATGCGGAGGTCAGAAAAGAGCTCAAGGGCCGCTATCCCAAGCATCCCTGGCCCGATGATCCCTGGACCGCGACGGCAACGCATCGGGCGAAGCCGCGGGGGTAGTTTGGGTTGTTGGTTGTTGGTACAGGAGCGAGCAACTTCCAACCACCGGGAACCTTTCGCCTCCCGCTAGACTCCACGCCCGGTTATTCATCGCTCAGAAGGTCGTCCATGCGGCTCTGGTTGCTTCTGTTGTTGTTGCCGATCTGGGCGCACGCGCTCGATGAAACGGACTTGTTGCCGGTCGATGAGGCATTTGCGATCACCGCGTCGGCGCCCAGCGGCGATCGGCTTGAGGTGCATTTTCAGATTGCCGAGGGTTATTACCTGTATCGACATCGGCTGGGAGTGGCCATCGACGGGACCACGCTGGCGCCTTTCGTCGTCCCCGATGGCGAGCGCAAGACCGATGAGTTTTTCGGCGATGTGGAGACCTATCGGCAATCGCTGACGCTGACCCAGGCGTTGCCTGCCCTTACCTCGCCGGTCAACGTCACGTTGAGCTACCAGGGCTGCGCGGACGTGGGCGTCTGCTATCCGCCGGAGCGCAAACTGCTGTCGGTCGCGCTGCCAACCTCGGCCGCACCGACTTTGAGTTTTTCGACGCCCACCGGGCTCAATCTGGGAACGCCGGGCGCCGTTCAAGACGCACTGCCGGAAGACCAGGCGTTCCGTTTCGAAGCTATCGCGCAGAGCGCCGATACCGTGCTCGCGCGGTTTGTGGTTGCCCCAGGGTATTACCTCTATCGCGATAAAACCAAGTTCACGGGGAGCGCCGGGTTCACACCGCAGTCGCCGCAATGGCCGCCGGCAAAACCTCACAAAGACGAGCACTTTGGTGAAGTGCAGGTGTATTTCGAGCCAATCGATGTGCCGCTGAAAATTGCCCGCGACAGCGAAGCGGCCGGCTCCCTTTCGTTGAGCGCTGAGTACCAAGGCTGCAAGGTGAACGGCATCTGCTATCCGGTGATGACGCGCAGCGTGGCCGTGGCGATGCCGACAGGCAAAGGCGCAGCGCCGGGCGCAACGGCCGATGCGTCGAGCGGCGAGTCGCTCAGTCTACTGACGGCGCTCCTGTTCGCGCTGATCGGCGGACTGATCTTGAATCTGATGCCGTGCGTGCTGCCGATTTTGTCGATGAAGGCCATCAGCCTTGCCGAAAGCGGCCACGGTCCGGGCTACGCGAAAAGCCATGCGCTCTGGTACACCGCTGGCGTGCTGATGTCGTTCGCTGCGGTGGGTCTGGCGTTGATCGCATTGCGCGCCAGCGGCGCGGCGCTGGGCTGGGGCTATCAGCTGCAGCAGCCGCTCTTTGTTGGTGCGCTGGTGTACGTGATGCTGGCCATCGGCCTGTCGCTATCGGGCGTGTTTCAGATCGGCGCCAGCTTGAGCGGCGTTGGACAGTCGCTGACCGAGTCCGACGACGCGCGCGGTTCGTTTTTCACCGGTGTGCTCGCCTGCGTGGTCGCCAGTCCGTGCACCGCACCGCTGATGGGCGCAGCGCTGACATACGCGCTCACGCAGCCGGCGTGGCAGGGACTGCTGGTATTCCTGTCGCTCGGTCTTGGTTTGGCGTTGCCATTCCTGTTGATCGGCTTCGTGCCCGGCCTGGCGGCAAGGTTGCCAAAACCTGGTGCGTGGATGGAGACCTTCAAGCAGGCGATGGCCTTCCCGATGTACCTGACGGCGGTGTGGTTGTTGTGGGTTCTCGGCCACCAGATCGGCATGGACGGTACCGCAATGCTGCTGATCGGTGCGGTTGCGTTGGCGATGGCCGCGTGGTGGTGGGAACGGCAGCGCTTTGCGAGCGCTGCGAAGCGCTGGTTGCCGACCATTGCGCTGATCGCGCTCGCCGCCTTGCCGCTGGGCATGGCCAGCGAGATGCGTGCGCCGAGCGGCGGCGACGCCGATGCCTACAGCCGCGCGCGGCTCGATGAGTTGATTGCGCAGAATCAGCCGGTGCTGGTCAACATGACCGCCGACTGGTGCGCCACCTGCAAGGTCAACGAGAAGCTGGTGTTGTCGCGGGACAGCGTCAAAGCCTTGATGCAGGAAAGAGGAATCACTTATTTGAAGGGCGACTGGACCAATCCCGACCCGGCGATCAGCGCTTTTCTCGCCGAACATCGCGCCGTGGGCGTGCCCTTGTATGTGGTCTACGACCGCAACGGTAAGCCGCGCGTGTTGCCCACCGTGTTGACCGAAGGCATCGTCACTGAGGCTTTGGAGAGTGCGACGCAATGAAGTGGTTGGGGCAGATCGGCATTCTCGTGGTGGCCATCGCCGCTGGCGCAGCGGGCTTGTATGCAGGGCGCCTATGGTCGCAATGGGCGCCACCGAGTGCGCTGCAGATCGGCGCGCCGATGATCGATTTTGTCATGCCCGATGTCGCCGAAAAGCCACTCGACACGCGCCAGTTTCGCGGCCGAACGCTGGTGATCAATTTCTGGGCGCCGTGGTGCGAGCCCTGTATTCGCGAGATCCCGATGTTCAATCGCATCCGCGATGAGTACGCTGGTCGTGTCGAATTCCTGGGTGTGTCGCTCGACGATCCGCAAGTGGTCAAAGACTTCGCGCAGGAGCATGGGATCCGTTACCCGCTGGTGATGGCCGCGATGGGCGATTACGCGCTGATGCGCGCCTACGGCAATGAACGCGATGCGCTGCCATTCACCGTCATCGTCGATGCGCAAGGACGCTTGGTGGCGCGGCGTTTGGGCGAGATTCGCGAGGCCGAGTTGCGCGGCATGCTGGATCAGGCGGACGGCTAACGAGTTGCGGCTTGCGCGGCGTGGAGACCATCGCAGCTCGCCCGTGCGATCAGCGCGTATGGATCGGTTTGCAGCGCGCTGGCTTCCCCGCGCATACGCGCACCCATCCAGGCAAATACGTCGGCGGCAGCATCGCTGCCGCGCTCGCCCACTGCAGTCGCTGGTCGCAGTTCACGCCACCGACCATCCTCCAGCCGCGCGATTTCGAATGCAAACACGTACGCCGGTTCCACACCCATGCGTAGATCCGACATCACGATAGTCGCGCCGCAGCGGTCGAGCGCATAAAAGCCGTGGGTGAAATCGCGCAGGCGGCGGTAAGTCCAATGGTCGCCCAGTTCCGCCGCCAGCGCGTCGTTGCTGGGCAGAGTTCTTTCCGGCGCCAGAGACCTCGTCGTCATGCAGGTTCAGATAACCAACGCGATAGCGATTCGGTTCGCGAATCACCACGCGCCATAACAGTGTGTTGAATGGCGTCGGCAGCGCCAGCAGCGGTGCGCCGCCAGCTTGCTCCTGAACTCGCGACTCGATGAGCGTCTGAGCAAAGGCGGACCAGCCAAGGTAAGCGCAACTGACGATGAGCCCGCCGCGCGCGATGCGTTGCACGCGTTCGCGGCGCGCCCAGAGCGACCATGCGATCGCGATCAGCAACGGCAGTGTGTACAGTGGATCGATGATGAACACACTGCCAAGGCCGTAAGGCGTTGGATCGAGGGGCCAGAACAACTGCGTGCCGTAAATCGTGAACCAGTCCAGCAGCGGGTGTGTGTTGAGCGCCAGCAGAAAAATCCAACGCCAGCGCGCGGTGCGCACGGCAGCATCCAGGCGCGCAGCGAGCGCGTGCAGCAGCAACGCGACGATCGGCAAAACGAGCAACGAGTGCGAAAAGCTGCGGTGATAGGTGAAGTCCTCGACCGGCCCACCAAAGGCGATCAAGGCATCCAGATCAGGCAGCGTACCGAGTGCCGCGCCGTACAGCACTGCCCGTCGTCGTTGGTTGGGTGGCGCGATCGCCAGTCCGATGGCCGCGCCTAGCGCGATTTGGCTTAATGAGTCCATCGGGTCAGCATGCCACGAGCGGCGTCAATGCGATGCTTCGGGGCGCTGAGCTCGCCTAGTGCGGTGTCCCAAAAATAACTGGAATTATGTCCGCGTCTTTCGACCCGAATGCTGCGTTGCTCGTCGTCGCCATAGCGCTGCTATGACTCCTTCTCGCGCCTTGCCTCGGGCCGAAATCCATCAGACATTTCTTCCAGTTATTCTTGGGACACCACACTAGCTTGGCACAGGATATCTTTGGAAAAACCAGAAGCAAAAGCGCCGAGTGCAACTCGGCGTTCGTGCGCCCTTGATGGCGCAGATACAGCACGGTGCAAGTCCGTGTCGGGGGATGCCAAGACCCCGTAGCTGACCGTAACTGCGTCGCTGCGAGGCG
>JALHMG010000061.1 GCA_022844135.1 Lysobacterales bacterium | reverse complement strand
CGTGTTAGCGAGGAAATGGCAGCGAACACTCTGTCAGTACGACCAACTCGATGATTTCCACGCTGTAACAACGAAATCAAGCCATTTCATCGCGACCTCATGAAATATGCGGGTTAGGTGTGCGATGCGATCCTCGAAATGTGATGCCGAATCCGGCGTATTCGAATAAAACGCCACAGCACCGCTCTTGTCCACGCTTAACCAGTACGGTTGGTCCCGCGGCAATGCGCCCTCCCAATCCACGCGAAGTAGCGTGGCCAGTAGCTGGGCCCGCTCCTGCAGCGGCATCTCGCGCGGGAACGCAAAACGGTGAACGTGTGAGTACATTAGCCCAGAGCAGCCTCCATCCACGTTGCCAAATCCCGCACTTCCTCCGCACACACCGAGTGCGGCATCGGGTAGCTCTTCCAGGTGATCTTGTTGCCCTTCGCGGCAATCCAGTCGCGGCTCATGAGGCCCAACGCTTCAGGCACCACCGGGTCGAAGCGACCGTGGCCCATGAAGATCGGCACGCCAAAACTCTCGGGCGCCGCTTCGGTCTCATACGCGTGATGCAAGGGCAGATAAGTCGATAGCGCAATCAGCCCACGCAACGGTGTGCGTTGGCGCAAACCCGCGGCGAGGGTGATCGCGCCGCCTTGCGAGAAACCGGCGAGAAAAATGTTCGACGGGGCTATCCCGCGCTCGCCCTCGCGCGCGATCAGCGTGTTGATCGCGCCGATGGAGGCGCGAATGCCCACCTCGTCTTGCTTGGAAGCGATATCCGCCCCGCCGATGTCGTACCAGCCGCGCATGCGCATACCACCGTTCACCGTGATCGGCCGCACCGGCGCGTTCGGAAACACGAAGCGCAGTGCCGGCCAGTGCGGCTTTACAAGTTCCGGCACGATCGGCTCGAAGTCGTGCGCATCGGCGCCCAGGCCATGCAGCCAGATCACACTAAAGCGTGGGCCAGAGCGGGTTTCAAGTTCAATGAGGTCGAGCATCTCGGACAGATCAAGTGCAGGTTGGCGCTACTATATGCTGCGCTTGTCGGGAAGGAGTGCATTGTGGAGCTAGACGTCAAACAGGCGGTCAGAGCTGCCAAAGAGAAAGTCATTGAGTTGTTCGCCGAAGAAGGCATCGAGGATGTGGGGTTGGAGGAAGTGAAATTCGACGACGACAGCAATGAGTGGTTGATCACCATTGGCTTTACACGTGCGATAGACAAAATCAAGGGCCCACTGGGAATCGTGGAGCACCTGCCAAAAAAGCGGACCTACCGAATTGTTCGATTGGGCGCGACCGGAGCCCTGACCTCGGTTGAAATCAGGCAGTTGGCAATGTGAGCTTGCTTCGATTTTTGCTGGACTCCAATCTCCTGGTCTTGCTAATCGCGGGGACCACAGATTCCCGGCTGATTGGGCGCCACAAACGGCTGAAAGAATTTGCGCCGTCGGACTTTGAACTGCTCATCGCGTTCTTGGCGGGCGCCGAACTGTCGAGTACCGCGCATGCATTTGCCGAGGTCTCGAATCTGCTTGGCCAAAGCAGTGACTATCGATCCAGGCTCACCGAACGATTGCAGGAGTTCCTTGTCGATCCGGCCACGGTTGAAGTCCCTGTCGATAGCCGCGTGGCCGCTGGCGATGATGTGTTTAAATCACTTCGACTGACTGATTGCGGTTTGTTGGAAGCGTGCCGTCGTGAACGATTGACGCTTTTCACGGTCGACCTGGACCTCTATCTGCATGCAAAATCTCGCGGCCTGGACGCGATCAACTTCAATGAGGTCATCTCCGCAGCGGACGGTCTCTAAAGTACGCGCGCAAAGCATTAGGGCCGGGTTCACGGCAGGTCCGGTGCATCCTTGGCGATTAACTGCGCCGATCCGCCGCCAGATATGCCTCGCTCTGCATCTCGATGAGTCGCGAGGCGGTCCGTTGGAATTCGGCGGCAACGCGCGTGCCGCGGTACAACTCGGTTGGGCTCGCCGCCGCGCTGATCACCAGCTTGACGCCGCGGTCGTAGAACTCGTCGATCAGATGGATGAAACGTCGCGCTTCGTTCTCCAGCGTCGCATCGAACACCGGGACATCGCTCAGAACGACCGTGGAAAATGTCTGCGCGATCTCAATGTAGTCGGCAGCGGCGCGCGGGCCGCCGCACAACGCGTCGAATGTAAACCAGATGACATCGTCGGCGCGGCGCTTCACCGGCACATCGCGACCGTTGATCGACATCGTCGCGCGCGGGTCGAGTGCGCAGGGCGCCAGACGCGCGAATGCGGCATCCAGTGCGGCATCCGCCGCAGCGCCGAGCGGCGTGTGGTAGACGCTCGCCTGCGAAAGCGCGCGCAGGCGATAGTCGCGTGGGCTCTTGAGTTCCAGCACTTCGCAATGCGCTTCGAGCAGCGCAATGGCGGGCAGAAACTGCGCGCGCTGCAAGCCGTCCTTGTACAAGAGGTCCGGGCGCACGTTGCTGGTGGTGACCAGCGTCACACCTTTGGCGAATAAGTGCTTCAGCAAACGCCCGAGCAGCATCGCATCGCCGATGTCGCTGACGATGAACTCATCAAGACACCAGACGCGCGCTTGATCGGCGAACTTTTCGGCGACGACCTTGAGCGGATCCTCCACCTCGCGCAGGCGCCCAAGCTCGGCATGCACGCGGCCCATGAAGCGATGAAAATGCAGGCGGCCACCGTCGACCGGCAACTGATCGAAGAAAAGGTCCATCAAGAAGGTTTTGCCGCGCCCCACGCCGCCCCACAGGTAAAGGCCGCGCGCTGTGACGCGGCCCTGCATCGCGCGCTGCAACCAGGTGCGCGCACGGCCGCTTTCGATCTCCTCATGGATGCGAGTCAGCGCCGCGAGCGCCTCGCGCTGTGCCGGATCGTCCTGCGTCTGGCCGTTCGCGACGCGCGCCTCATAAGCCTGCAACGGCGTCATCGGCGGACGCTTTCGCTGCCGCCGCTGGCGATCCGCGCCATGACCAGCACATCGCAATACGCGCCATCGCGAAACGCGTACTGACGCAAGCGACCCTCTTCGACAAAGCCGAATTTGCGATATAGCGCCAGTGCGGCGGCGTTATCCGGATAAACCTCCAGCTCCAGCCGCGTGATTTGCATCCAGCGCTCGGCGCGCTCGATCAGCGCCTGCAACAGCATCGAGCCGATACCGCGTCCCTGAAACTCGGCCGCCACGGTCATGCCCACTTCCGCCGCATGCCGCCGCCGCGCGTGTGGGGTGGCATGACCCAGATACGCGTGGCCGACGATGCGCTCGTCGATCAGCGCCAACAGATTGAGCGTGTCTGCGTCGCCCCGCGACAGCCGCTCGCGCCAAACCGATTCGCGCGGATACGGCAACTGCAGCGTGCCCCCGTAGACCGACGGATGCAAATACAGCGCTGCGACGCCGGCGGCATCGTCGATTTCGGCGGCGCGGAGCAGCACGGGCTTGCGGCGGGGCACAGGTTCGGGTGCGGTGTGAAGGAAAGGTCGCAGGCTAATCAGATCGTAGCTGATAGGCAATTCCCCCTGTTTCGCTGAGACGTTAAGCAATCCCATAGCGCACGGTTTAGAGTGAGCCCGGCGGTTCCACACGCGCAGGCAACTGTCTAACATCGACCCATCGTTCGTTCTGCCGGCCCTTCATGCGACGTTTACTGCTCGTGCTGCTGTGCGGCGCTTCTATCGCGCACGCGGAAAAACACCCCGGTATGGATGCGCTGGTCGCCGAAATGGCTGCCGGCGATCCTAATCGCGCCGCGGAGTTGACTGCGCTGCTTGAGCGTGCGGAGAAGCAGCCGGCGATTCTGGAAGCGATCGCACGACCCGCGGAGAAGACCAAGCCCTGGTTCTCATACCGGCCGATTTTCATTACCGAAGCACGCATCGATGCTGGCGTTGAGTTTTATCGGCGGAATGCCGAGCTGTTGGCCAGCGCCGAGGCCGACTACGGCGTGCCTGCCGAGTACGTGGTGAGCATCATCGGTGTCGAAACCTTCTACGGTCGCATCATGGGCAGTTGGAAAGTACTGGATGCGCTGACCACGCTGGGACTTTATTACCCACCGCGCCAGCCTTTTTTCCGTGGCGAGTTGATCCAGTTTCTGAACCTGCCCGGCACGCGCGGCGTCGAGCTGGACCTGGCGACCGTGCAAGGCTCGTACGCCGGCGCGATGGGTCTGGGGCAATTCATGCCCACCAGCTACGTGAAGTGGGCGGTCGATCGCGACGGCGACGGCCGCATCGATCTTTGGACGTCGCCTGCCGATGCCACTGCGAGCGTTGCCAATTATCTGGCCGAACACGGCTGGCAAAGCGGCGGTCCGGTGACCATGGAGATGACGCCCGGTCCTGGCGCCAGGCGCCTGCGCGACACCGGCCTCGACCCCGTGTTTCCGCTGAGCCAGCTCGTCGAATGGGGCTATCAACCCGCCGCAGCGGTCGATCCGCAAACGCCAGCCAACCTGCTCCGCTTGGAGAGCGCACCCGGCGAATTCGCGCACTACGCCATCTTCAACAACTTCCGCGTTATCACCCGCTACAACCGCTCGCCGATGTACGCGATGGCGGTGCATGAGTTGGCGGCGGCGATCGCCGAACGGGTGGGGGAGTAGGTTGACGACGTATTCGTTCGCAAATTTGATCGGCGCGTTCAAACGCGAGGGCACGAGGGCACGAGGGCGGGAGGGCACGTGCAACTTCGAGTTATCGCAACGAGAATGCGACGGTATACGTCGGTGTTTTTGGAATGAAAGCCAAGCTAAGGGTTGCACGTGCCCTCCTGCCCTCGTGCCCTCGTGCCCTCGCTTTTCGAGGCTCCGCTCGACACAACCGTTGAGGACAATTGGCTTAATTGCGACTTTTGCGCTGCTCATCCTCCTCACCGCCTGCTCCTCCCGCGGCCGCGAGCGTCCCGAGCGTGCTCCCGAGCGCGACGACCATCGTTACGAGTCGCTGGACGGTCCGCCGAATGTGCCATTCGACGTCGACAAGATTCCCGAGCCGGTGCCGAAGAATGAGCCGCCGGCGCGTTATGGCAATCACTCGCCGTACGTGGTGTTCGGCAAGCGCTATACCGTGCTCCCGCGGCGCTCCGGTTACGTCGAGCGCGGTACTGCGTCTTGGTATGGCACCAAGTTCCACGGCCGCTTGACCAGCACGCGCGAACCCTACGACATGTACCAGTTCACGGCCGCGCACAAAACCTTGCCGCTACCTTCGTATGCGCGTGTCACGCACCTCAAGAACGGGAAAAGCGTGGTCGTTCGCATCAACGATCGCGGCCCGTTCGTGGGCGATCGCCTGATCGATTTGAGCTATGCCGCCGCGGTCAAACTCGGTATGCATCTCAGCGGTACCGCACCGGTGGAAGTGCGCGTCCTGGAGCCTGGCGCCGTCGGGCCGGCGCCGGTGGCAGCGCCGGACCCTCAGCAGACACCCGCGGTGGCTGATGGTCGGCTCGGTTGGTACGTCCAGTTGGGCGCATTTAGCGAGCGCGCCAACGCCTTCGCCTATCGTCAGCGTCTTGTCAGTGCCGGATTCAGCCCGGTTCGCGTATATAGCGCCCGCAGCCGCGGCGACACGGTTTGGCGGGTGCGGGTGGGCCCGTTCGCAGAGCGCGCCGCTGCAGATGCAGCACGCGGACGGTTGATCGACGCTGGTCTCGGGCAGGCGCGCGTGATGCAACGCTGAAGGCGGGTTCGTGGTTGTCGGTTGTTGGTTCTTGGAGAAACCGCAAGCCGCAAGCCAGAAGAGTCCGGCACACCCCGCTGCCGGGCCTTTTCCAAGAACCAAGAACCAAGAACTAACAACCAAGAATCCCAAGAATGCTCCGATACGCACTCCTACTTCTGGCTTTCTCGCCACTCGCGGCTGTTGCGCAGGCGGTCCCCAAACCGGACGTGCCGACGGCTGCGCCGGTGGTTCCTGCAGCGCCGATTTTGCCGGTCAAGAGCGCGATCCTGATCGATGCCGAAACCGGGCAGGTACTCGTCGAGCAGGACGCCGATGCGCGCGTCGAGCCGGCCAGCATCACGAAGGTGCTCGCCGCCTACGTGTTGTTCCATGAGCTGCGCGCCGGGCGACTGAAGCTCGAAGACCCGGTGCGCATCAGCGAAAACGCGTTCAATCGCGGTATCGGCGGCTCGCGGATGTTCGTCAACGTCAATTCCGAGGTCAGCGCCAAGGACCTCCTTCTAGGCATGATCGTGCAATCGGGCAACGATGCGACCATCGCGCTGGCCGAGCACATCGCCGGCAGCGAGCAGGCCTTTGCCGATCTGATGAACCAGTACGCGAAGAAGATCGGCATGAGTTCGTCGAACTTCACCAACGCGCCGGGCTTGCCCGAACCCGAGCACTACAGTACTGCCCGCGATATCGCGCGTCTGTCGCAGCAAGTGATCAGCGAGTTCCCGGAGTACTACGCGTGGTACTCGACGCCGGAGTTCACTTTCAACGGCATCCAGCAATACAACCGCAACGCACTGCTGCGCCGCGACGATAGCGTGGACGGCATCAAGACCGGCCACACCAGCTCGGCCGGCTACTGCCTGGCCAGTTCCGCAAAACGCGGCGATATGCGTTTGATTGCGGTGGTCATGGGCAGCAAGAGCGAAGAAACGCGCGCGCAGGAGAGCCAGTCGCTGCTCAATTACGGGTTCCGCTTCTTCGAGGCGCACACGCTCTACAAAGCTGGGGAAGAACTCGCCAAACCCAAACTCTGGAAGGGCGAAACACCGGAGCTGGCGCTCGGCCTTGCGAACGATGCGCGCATCGTCATTCCGCGCGGCAAGTACGATCAGTTGAAGGCGCAGATGGATGTGCCCTCGCTGCTGATCGCACCGGTGGCGAAAGGACATGCGGTGGGCACGGTGAAAGTATTGTTGGACGGTAAAACGGTGATCGATAGACCGCTGGTGGCGCTCACCGAAGGCGCCGAGGGCGGCTTGTGGACGCGGATGACCGATGGCTTCTGGTTGTGGTTCGAAGACGAGCCGGCGTCGCCTTGAGCGAGCCGATACCGCAACCCCTTCGAATCTCACTGTGCACCGACCATGATTTTTGACGCCTCCACACCAGCAGAAGCATCCGGACTCAGCTTTCCCACCGATCACACGATCATCGCGATGGGACCGCCGGGCGCAGCGTTTGTCGAAGCCATCGAGGCGGCGCTGATCGCCGCTGGCGCGCAGCGTACGGAAGCGCCGGTGACGGTCAAACACAGTCGCACCGGCAAGTACCAATCGGTGCATATCGATGTGCATGTGCAATCGCGCGCAGAACTCGAAGCGCTGTATGCGGTCCTGAAAGCCCATCCCGATGTGGTGTACCGCTTGTGAAGCTGGTTCTCGGCTCTCGGTTACTGGTTCTTGGAACAGCAACCGCGTGCATGTCGAGCAGTCCACCGTTTTAAACTTGAGATGAGCGCGCAGATGACCATCGATGAGCTGCTGTCCCGCCCCTGGTTTTATCGCTTCACGCTGCCTGATGGGCGGGTGACGCCAAGCTATATCGACGACAGCGTTGAGCCGGTGCATTCGACGCGCCTGTCCATGATGGATCGCGCGCTCGCCGATCACTTCGGCACGGCAATGCCAGCCAGTGCGATCGATATCGCCTGCCACCAGGGCTGGTTCTCCACTCAGTTGATCGCACGCGGCGTCGGCCAGGTGATTGGCCTGGAGCCGCGCGACGAACACGTGCGCGATGCGCGCGCCATCACGGCGGCGATGGGCATGGGCGAGCGCATCCGCATCGAGCAAACCGATGTGCACGCGGCCACGGCGGCGGCGTACGGCCGGCACCCGCTGGTGCTGTGCTTTGGCCTCATTTACCACCTGGAAAATCCGATCGGCGCGCTGCGCGTGGCCCGCGCGCTAACCGCGCCGGGCGGGCTGTGCCTGGTGGAAACCCAGGTGGTCCCTGGCATGCGTGGTTTTGTCGACTGGGGCAACCATCGCTTCGTGCGCCCGCTCAAAGGCAGCTTCGGCATCATCGATGAAACCGAAGAGACGCACGGCCCCGAAGCCTCGACCATGGGCATTTGCCTCGCACCCGACACCGAAGCGCTGATCTGGATCATGCAGCGCATCGGCTTCTCCGACGTTGCCCTCATCGAACCGCCCGCGGACGGTTACGAGCAGCATGTTCACGGCAAGCGGGTGATGGTCATGGGCGTGGTGCGCTAAGCATCAGCGAGACGTTTGCGCGGCTAAGGCCTGCAAGCAGCGCCATTCGCGATTGCATCGAGCGATACCCGCCAGACCTCCGCGCCGCGCGGGCTCAGCTTCACGAGCCAATGCTTCGAGTCACGGTCCAGGAACGAGAGGCGCGCGTCTCCTTGCGAGGTAGCGATTAGTTGACTCGCACGGAGGTCTTCGTAGAACCGCTTCCAGCCGGTACCTGCACGCGTGAAGTACTGGACAAAATTCGCGCCGTTCGGGCCGCTGACGCTAACCCATGCCGCGCCATTGGCCGCCGACAACGTACCGGAATTGCGACCGGTTTCAGTATCAAAGGAAGGCAAAACAAGTTGGCGCGACTGGATGCCGAGCGCGCCGAGGCGTACCAGTTCCAGTTGATCCAAGCGCCTCGCGAAAACACTGTCGTCTTCTTCCGGGCGGCTCAGGCGCCGGGCGAGAAACCAGATGTCGTCGCCGTCCAGCGCGGGCTGAGTGATGTCCAATCCGGGAACCAATGTAGGCCCTTTGTGCTCGGTGAGCTTCATACCCCACGGCGTCCAACGCTGCAGCTTGGATTCGAAGGTGTCTGGCAGGGTCGAATCGAAGCTTGCAAATCGCCAGAAATCGCCGTTGCTGAGGGGCATTAACTTCGACAGCGTGAAATGCCCACGCCTCTCGGTGCGATGCCAGGCGGTCGTGCCGTCGGCGTTGATCACACCAAAGCTTGCGGGTATCGGGCCGCCTGGAAAACCGAAGGTGTTGGAGTCAGCAAAAAACACGCGCCCAAAGTCGACTTCCGTGAGCCCGACCCGGCGAATACTTGGCCCTCGTGGCACATCGGATTGCCGGATCATTTGTCCGCGCCTGTCGAGACGAACCAGCTTACTGTCGGACGTCCATACCCACGCGCCACCATCTCTGCCTGGCGCAACGCCTGGCGGAAACTGCAAGACCGGCAGGACAAAGCTCCATTGCGTTTGGCCCAGGCCGTCCAATAGATCGATTTGCGGGACTAAGAGGTTTTGCGGCGAACGGGTCAAGAGCAGGAAGCCCGGCCCGTCCAGCCGGGGCTGGACCTGAGGTCCGGCAACCACCGTTTTGCAATGTAGCAGGCCACCGTTGGCATCGAAGGTCATCGCCGTGGAGAGCGATGCGACGGGTCGAAATTCGACGAACGTAGTTCCCGCGCGATCAACCGCGAGGTTTGCGAATACTGTGGATCCGAGCAAGCACGCACCGGCCCCCAGGCACCAGGAAAAAACTCTGTTGGACATGTCGACACCTCCTTTTCTTGGATACTCGTCGTCTGCCAGCGGAACAGCTCATTTTCGTCGAAGAAGTTTGTGACTGCGATTGCAACCCTTCGCGCCCGCTCCTGGCAGGATTGGAGCCCAACGTTACCCACCGTCCACCATGAAACAGGCTTGGTGATTGGGCGAAGTGATTGGAGCCGCAGCTGAACACCTCGACACCGAGCAGTTCATCCAGCACGCGCAGCACGAAACACGCTGACGGCCGCAAAGTCCACGCACCGGGCGTGAATCGCCGCTCCAGCGCACGCACGCCCGTGGGTTGCGCCATGGCGCGACGCTTTTCGCCCACAGTGGCGAACGATCCATCGATTCACGTTAATAGCTTGCCGTTTCAGGTCTCCGTCAAAGTCGCACGGCCGTCCTTGAGGTAAAGATCGTCTGGCGCACGGTCCAACCAATGGAACACCACACCAAAATCGCCCGCGCGCGCGTACGCGCTTTTGCACGCCGCTGCGAACATCGGCAGCAGATAACTCGCGCAACGCCGCCCGCGATCTTGCTCGCGCAAGGTCACACGCAGGCTGAGCAAGGTCAGCTCAGTCATGGCCGAGGATCAGGTTTTCGATGTGCGTGTGCAGGCGGGTGAAATCGTCGGCCGGGTTATGGCCGAGCTGCTTGAAGGCTTTGGCGAGCAGTGGGTGGGAGAGGAAGTGGAAGCCGTGGTTCTGCCTGGCGTTGGGGTTGAGCCAGATGTCGAATTCGATGGCTAAGCGCTTGGCCATCGATATGAGGTGGCCGCTAACCTTGCCATGGACGAGTGCGTTCCGGAACTCGCGCCAGCGTTCGGTACCGGCTGGCCGGCTCTTGTGCGATGTCGGCTGACTGGCCAACCGCTTTCCGGTGGCCAAGTCGACATAGGTGGCTGTGCGATTGGCGAAATCTGCGATCCCGGGGTTCTGGACCGAATCGAGTGCCTCTTTGAATGGCCCTTTGACCCATCCACCATCAAGTCGCCAAGGCGCCGTATGCTGCAACAACACTTTGGCGAGATCGGTGCACGATGGATCTGCAACACAGAAGTCGCGCAAGCCCTCCATGTCAGGATACTGAAGTGCCCGACCGTCGGTGTGCGTCAGGTACTTCGACAACACATCGAACACGAGTTGCGTATCGAGGCTGTAGGTTAGCTCTAGCGCGTTAGTGATGCGTTCTGCGCGCAGCGCACACTCGAGGCGAAACGCCGTCAAGACCGACGGGTACGGACAGTTCAGCAGTCTGCTCAACACCGACGCCACCGGATGCCCGCATAGGCGCTCGACCCAAGCATCGTTCGCAGGGCGATGCGCGAGCCAGTCGGCATAAACGGCGATGGCCGCCAGCCAGCGGTCGGCGCGATCGAGGTCTTTTCCGTCCTCATTTGCTTGCGCTTGCCGCAACGCAAACAACGCCGAGCTGGCCGCCGCTGCACCCAAGACATCGCCATTGCGAAGCAGCGTGAGGCATTGGCGTTTGACGCCGTAGACAATGTCGGGCGCAATGGCGGTTGTTCTGGTCGCTGGGCCGCCGAGATCGTTTTCCAGAATGGGGGCCGCATTTTCGAAGTGCAGGCGCGCTTGGGAAAGCAGTATCGGTTTGGCGTTAGCCACGCCGCCACCGATACATACAAGCGCATGCTTCGCGTCGCGCCAACGCGCCGCTGCGCGCACTGCAGCCTCCATGCGCGAGACGAAGATCGGATGCAGCAAGCTATGCGCTTCTACCCCGTGGATGTCGTCGCCACCGTCCAATACGATGACCCACTGCGAATGACCCGCGCGCACTTCGCTGGCCGGCGTTGGTGCACGCTTCGGCGGCGTCAAACTCAACTGTCCTGCGAGCCATTGGGCCATCAGCCATCCTGCGGCGACAGGCTCTTTCGACCTGTGGGCGCCCTCGGTTCGAAGCGTACTGAACACCACAGCGCCGACGACGGCGTATTCAGAATGGATATGCGCGATCAACCCATCGAGCTTGGCAACGGCGAGCCGTAGCTCGCTAGAGGTTGCATCCCAAACAGACGGCGGCAATGGACTCGAAGTGCCCGCACCACGTTTTGCTAAGGCAGGCGCGCCATTGTTTACGCGAATGTCCGATGCACTCCGCACGCTTAGATCCCTGGTGTCGTTCGTGTCCTGGAACGCCGCATTCCACTCGGCATTCAAAAACTTGTCGTGGACGACGCGAACCTCGTCGGCTGCAATCTCGGCGAGGACGTTTCTGCCGGATTCGGTCACCATCACCTTAAAATCTGTGGTGCCAACCAGCACAAAGAGTGCAGTCTTCGTTCGACGAGACGCTGCGCTCATCGCCGCCCGCCGAATTTTGCATTCAAGGCCGATACGGCGTCCGAAATCGCGGCCGCCGATAGCGGTTGCGCGGATTTGGAAGGAGAGCCGCCTTGCTGGATTGTTTGCGAGGCTCTGCAATTCGCTGGGCTGTTCGATGCAGCGTTTTCCGGGCCGCTTTCACTGTCAGTGGCCGCGCCGGCATCGACATGGGTCTTATCCTTAGATCGCGCCTTACCATGCTCGCTGCGGATACGGCTGTGGTATTGATAGATCGGTCCTTTGGTGCGATCGCGCGGATAGTCCAGCGGTTCCGGTTGCTGCGGCAGGCGCATCCTGTCCAGCCATTCGCGGGTGGTTTTCTCGGACGACTTCAAGGCCTGTAAGCACGATTCTCGCCCACCCTTTGTTCGCTCGTCAGAGTCCTCGATCACCGTTAGTCGTCCGTCCGTCCCGAGTATCCGAACGTGATCGATGTTGATCGAAACCGAGCCCCATCCCAATGGCCGGGCGTGACCTAGCTTTTGCGCGTACTTGCTATTTCCGACAAGGTACGACGGGTCGTTTTCCAGCGCGTCGGCGAGCGACTGTGGGCTCAGGGCGAAGCGCAACAGAGCCAGTTCGGCTGGGCGCAGGTCTCGAAAGCGAACCGTGAACTTGAACTTGGTCTCTGGCGCGGTCGCAAAGCGGACCAGCGTTGCCTGGTTGTTATGCAGCGCCTTCAGTTCGCCAGGAATTGGTATGCGTTCGGTCGCCCTCGCAAGTTTGGTCATGACGCGTCGCTTTCTCGGGAACTCTGGGTGGTCCTGACGCGGGAGCCGAAAGCCAACAATCTCCTCGAGCTGGTTTTGCGCCGCCAGCAAGCTCGTCAGGGTAAAGGGCGATAGTCGATGCGCACTTCTGCGAAGACCTTGCTCGACGTTGGTATCGGGATCTGTCGCGATGTATTCGCACATCGACCTGAGCACGATTGGGTCGAACCCTGCTTCCAGCCAGGCAATCAAGCTCCAGTCCGTATCGAGAAGGGCGTGCGCATGCCGATAGAACTTTCGTCCGCTTAGCGTCAGCGCGCGGTGGCGGTGACCGATAACGTTGCCTGCCGAATCGAATCTCGGCTCGCCGTATGTCTTCAGTGGTGGGCTTCCATCCGCAGTCTTGGTTCGGTCTTGAGTCCACTGGCCATCCAGATAGTGCTCCACGGCACTGGTGCGGGGCGATGACAACGCGCGCAGACAAAGCGCCTGCCCGTTCCCGAGAAAGCGCCCTTCATTTCCAGGATCGCCCGTCTCTTCGACGGCAAAATTAGGCGCGATTCTGCCGGCCAAACGCATGTAGTCGCCCTTGGCAATTTCTGTCAGCAATCCAGTCGTCGCGCTGCTGCGTTCGGAGCCATCGGCAACGAAACCGAACAAGTTCCTGGCTGCCGTGAGTCTTTCGGGCGGGATATGTGCCTCGTTGTCGTTGCCCGACTGCATTGCGTGCCGCTCGTCGGGATGCGGGCGCACTTCCGCGCGCGGCGTTCCATTTGTGGTCGTGGTCGAATCCGAATAGGGCCATAGGTAGCGATAGTGATGGCCGAGCGAGACAATTTCGTTGGCCGCATTCAACTCAACGAAGATGCCTTGATGGACCGTCCAATGATCGACGTCAAGCATCTCGCCCTGACCCTTGCGGTCTGCACGCCGACGCTCGAACTCCTGAGATTTCCGCAAGTGATCCCAGAGCCCCGACGCTTTCTTGATGGTGAACCTGTGGAGCGATGTTGTTGGCACCAGCAACTGCGAGTAAGTCTGCCCCTTCCCATTGGTTCCGCCCCGATAGTCACAAACTCGGAATGGCCGAGTCGGTTTCCAACTGCCGCTTGCAAACAGCTTTCGACCTGAATTCGAAACTCCAGCCATTTGTACGCCAACGTTGATCAGGTCGCCCGCAGACTTCTTGAGGTTTGTTGAAGCATCAGTCGTCACAAAAATCGGGTCGCCTGCTTTGCCGACTGCGATGATTATTTCGTCTGCACTGACGGAGTGGACGTATGCAGGAAACGCATTCAGCACACCCTGATGAAAGTCCCGACTCGCATTCGGCCGAAACAAATGGTGGCGCTCGGCGACGCGTTCCATGGGGGCGTTGGTGAGGGCGCCGATGCTTTGGCGGATCATGCCTTTGATGGAACGCGGCGGAATCAACACGCGACCTTGCGGGTCGCGCAGCGGTTCGAGGATGGGTTTGTCTTTGTCGACAGAGAATGGATATTTCCAGCCGCTCGGCAATTGGACCTTGCCATCTGCGGTCGGCGTTGCGCCCGCGACGTGGGCGGCCGTGTACTGCTCGTTGCCGACCAGCAACGGCGTCAGCGTGGTCAACGTGCAGTGCAGCTCGCCGGAGAGCAGTTGGTCCTGCTCGGCGTTGGCACCATGATGGAAAATCGGTGCGGCGGTTCTGGTCTTGGCGACATCGACGGGAACGAATCCGTAGGGCGGTTTGCTCATGGCGTGGCTCCGGTGAGCGGCGTGAGGTTCGGCGCACGAAGGCGCAGCAACCAGGTCAGCGGCGCGGCGCGCAGCCGAAATTCGATCAGCTCCAGCGCGCCAGGTTTTGCTGGTCTGGCGTCGCCCAATCCGAAGCGCGCCCAGTCGCTGCGCAGGTGCACCGGTTGTTTGATGCGCGCATCGAACGGCTGCGCTACATCGCCATCGGAAGACACGGTGGCGAAGCGCACGCAACGGGCCGTGCCATCGCCGTTGTCGATGGCCAGCAGCCACCTCGCATCGGCGAACACGCGCAGCAAGCGCGGCGGTGGCGTCAGACTTGGAAGCGATGGTCCGGCACCTACCGACGCTGGCGGTTCTCGCCATTGCCCGGTATGGGGTTCCAATTGCCAGAGCGCAACGGGAACGGTCGGCAGCAGGGTTTCGACGACGTTTGGCCAGGCGATGCTGGCCTCGGTACGGCGATACAGGACCTGGCTCACGACGCTGCCTCCGTTGTCTGCTTCTCGGTTTCGCCCAAGGGCAGAGTCGGAACGATCGCTGGCGCGCTGATGCGCCATTGCAACCAACCCAGTCCGGCGAAGGTGTTGCCGCCGATGGGCACGTGGCCCTGTTGGGCCAGCTCGAACACCGGCGCCAGCGCGGCGATGCCATCTTGCAGTGCCTGGAAATCTGGCGTTTCGAGCACCACCTGTGCGAGGAAGCGGCCTTGCATCAGCACCACGCGGTCGAACTTGGCGTGCTCGTACGTACTGCCGGCGAATTCGTCTTCGGCATGGTGTTGCAGCCACGCGGCTTGCCAGGCGTCCTCGGCACCGCCCTCGAGATGCGCATCGCGGATCAGCAGGCGTGCGCTGTTCTCGGTGGTGCCGAAGAGCTTGGCGACGATATCCAATGGTTCGGTTTCGGCGGAGGTCACTTTGGATACAGGTTCGATGCGAGCGTCGACTTCAGGCGGATCGACGCCAGGCAAATCGGTTTTCTGCGGCGAAGGCGACGCAACAGTGCTTGTCGCTCCTGCCGCTGTCGGCGCGGCTCGGTCGCCCCGGTAGTTTGCCCGAGTGTTCGGATCGAGCACTGGCTCGTTCCGGGATCGCAGCAATCGCGATAGCGCAGAGCGCAGCGGGCCGCGCAAAGCGCTGCCGGGAATGAAAGGCTCGGCGCGGCCGTCGCTCCCGGGCGCCATCGCGATCAACTTGTCGGGCTTGAAAACCGTCTCGCCAAGCTTGATCCCGCGTGCGCGCCAGTTCGTTGCGTGGCGACCCACGGCGTCGACGTCCTCACGCTGGGCGTCGTGGCCGCCGACACTCACACCATCGAAGCCGTATCCGTTGCCACTGTCGCCGGGGCCTAAACCGATGGTCCAGGTGGCATAGTGCCAACGCTGATCGGGCGGGTAGTCCGCAAGCGCTTGTTCGATGGCATTCGTCAACCGCTTCGCAGCGAACACGCGATCGCAATAGTCGATTCGCGACTCGACATCGCCCAGAGAGGCGTTCGGCCAGTTCAGCGCATCGCCGGACGACAACTCGAACCCGCGCACATCGATCAGTCGCATCCAACCGGTGCCGCGCGCTACGCCGGCGCCTAACCACAGGCGCTCGTGCTGCCATTCGCCGAAGGCTGCGAGCGCGATTGCGCACGCCGTGCGGTACTGCGTCTCCGTCAGCCAAGTGCCATCGACCTCCAGCAGCAGCGGCCAGCGCGTACCGCGCGGACACACCTCGGCATCGTGCAAACGCCCACCCATTTGCGCGCCGGTGTCTTGGCGGTGCGGCGTGCCGATGCGCGGTTCCATGCGTGGGCTTTGCGACGAGCATGGATGCGTGGTGTGCGTCAACCAGCAAGAGGGTGTGGGTGCGGCATCCGTGATGTACTTGGGAAGCTCCAAGTAGAGTTTGCGCGCTGTTGCGATCAGCGCACCGGCGATGCCCTTACCGCGCAGCGTCAAGCGATTTTTGCCGTCTCGCGCGAAGCTGTGATCGAAAAGGCCGCCTGCGTCGCGGCCGCCGACCACCAGCGGGGTGGTTTGCTCGAGTGCGCCGACAATCAGCGTGCGATAGTGCGTCATGGCGTGGTCTCCTTGTCCGCCGTGGCGCGCGCGTCGCGCTCCAGCACCAATGCCCATTCGAGCGTCAAGCGGCACAGCGTTCGCCAATCGACGCTGCAGGCACGCGGGTCTATCGACACCAACGCGTCATGCCAGCCTTCGAGGCGTTTCGCCCGCGAATCCGTTTGCTCCAGATGCGCCCTGAGCCGCTCACGCGCGTCGTCGTCGTTCTGCGCGTAAGCCACCGTCGACCAGAGATCGCGGATTTGGCTACGCGATGGACGCGGCGGAAGTGCGATCAGCTCGCGCGCTTCGCGCCAGGCGCGCTCGCGAGACGCTTCGTCTTCGAGGTAACGAGGTTCGACCGCTGGAACCTCTCGCTGCTCGATCGCCACAGGAAGTTCGATGTCGATGGTGCGATTCAGTCCTTCGTGGGCGTATTCGATCGATGCTGGGATGGATGGCAGCGCCGCGCCGTTGGTTGCGCGGTAACTGCTGCCATGGCGGATCACCATCACCGGATCGCGTGGCAGGCGAGTGACGCCGTTGAAGCCGTGGAGCGAGGTCGCGACTTCCTTGGCCTCGATGTCGGCGTTCGTAAGCCCTCCTGGCTTGAAGAGGCTTGGTTGCGGTTGCAGCGTTTCGGGATCGCGAACCAACGCATCGGCGATCAGCAGTCGTGTCGATCCTTTGGTTGTCGGCGGTTTGCCGGGCCAGTAACGGACCACTTCCAGCGGCCGCCCGCCGCGGCCCAGCGACCACCATTCGCCGCTGTCCAGCAGCGCCTGCATCGCTCGCGCCAGGTCGCTGCCGTTGTCGCGCTCGGCCCATTCGACATCGATCAGAAAGTACGTCCATTCGCAAATTTCTTGCTGCAAAAAGAGCTGCTGGTCGGCAGCCGTGGGCTGGCTCAATGCGCGGCTCGGCACCGCGATGCGCAATCGGCCGCGCATCGGCGCCTCATACCAGCGCCAAGTGTTGCCGCTATCGGTACTGACGATGGCCGCACCCTCCGGCGCTGGCTTGTCGCCGTTGCGTTCCAAGCGACGCTCGATGCGATCGCTCCACCACGGCAGCGCGCCGCTATGCATGGCTGTTTTCTTGAGCCCGTGACTTAAAGGCGCGGGCGCGACAATGACGCCTCGCAAATCCTCGGGTTCGTCGATCAACGGCCAGCCATAGGAGACGGATAGCTGGCGCGCCCAAATCGCATCAGCGATGCGCGGCTGCTGGATGCGCATGGCGAGGTTCGCCAACGCGCCGCTGACGGCGCTGCCGCGCACGAAGGGCTCGCCGTCGATGAGGCTGGAATTGGGTTCGGAGGTGCGCGGGAAAAACAGCGGATCGAGCGCGCGGAGCAGGACGCGAACCGAGTTCTCGGCGATAGGCACGGAGGACGGCTTCGCGGCGATGTCGCGTTGCAATGTCAGGCGCACGCGGCCATCGCCGCGATTGCGGTCGCCGCCGAGTGCGTCGGTGCTCGTGACCACCTCCTGCAGGCTCGGCACGAACGAATCTGCCACGGCCAATCGAGCGGTCAGGCGACTGCCTGCGGCGAGGAATTCGGCGATGCCCAACCGATCGCTTGCCGGGCGCCTGGAATCTTGCTCACGCGCGCCGCTGCTCCAGGTCAACGTATCCCACGCCCGGTCCGCCGTCTCGTCGAGATAGGCCGATGTCAGCGCAACGGCGCCACCTGCGATTTGTTGGGTCGCTCCAAAAAGCTCCGCGGCGCGATTGCCGCCGAGCAACCTATCGAGCCGGGCGGCGCTTTCGCGCAGCACGCCTTTGAGATGCGAGTGAAACAGGCACGGCCGACCTTGCGCGTCGCGCGCCAGCAGAGCGTCTACGGCGCGATTACCCACGCCCGCGCCGCTGTGCAGATCTTCGAGCAGTTCGATGTCGAGGCGAAAGGCGGTCATGGCGTGGTCGCTGCGGTCGGTTTGACGGGAACGTTGTCGCCAGCATCGCTGCGCCCGAGTTTCGGTATCTCGCAGATCTCGACGAGATCGCAGATGTTGGTGGTCCATGTGTCGGCCGGGTAGGGCAATTGCGCATAGGGCGAGTCTTCCGCACCCATGAACCATTTCTTCTTCTGCTCGCTGGGCAGTCGCGCCCAGGCGTATTCGCCGGTCATCCGCGATTGCGCCAAATCGAGCGCGAGTTGCCGGCGTTGGCTGCGGGCAACGACATCGGTGTTCGCGGTTGCCATTCTTTCGGCCGCGGCAATCTTGTCCGCAGCTTCGATCAGCTCCGCCAGCGACGCGTTGTTGGAATGCGATTGTCTTAGTACCGGCATCGGCCGTGCGGTCAGCACCAGGCGTTCTTCGGTGCCGTCGCCGCGCCTGTAGATGCGCTGCGCATCGCGACGGCGCTGCTCGCTAAGGTCGGTCATCCACGCTTGCGTACACACCAACCAATCGACACAGAACATCGAGCGCGAGCGGCGCTTGGCGGAATCCACGAGTTGCGAGGCCAACTCATGCAGCCGATTGATCGGCAATTTGTGGTTGGCGATGACCACGCCAGCGGCGAAGGTTTCGGCGCGTTGCCGACACTTGCTCCAATTCTCGGCGAATGCCTGGACGAAGGGCAGCGCCATCTTCGGTTGCGTCAGCAGCAAAATGTCGTCCCCGCCGTGCATCAGGAGGATGTAGCGCTGCATTTGCGAGTTATCGGTGCCAATTTTCTCTGCGGCTCTGTCGAGTGCAGTAGTCACGCTCGCTTCGGTGGCCGTTCGCAACTGCTTGAAGCGCTCTTCGCGCTGCGCCGAAGTCTGATTCCTGGCGATGTCGCCGAAACTGTTGCCATCCAATTTGACCAGCGCGATGTAGCTGTTGTCCGCGAGTTCCGCGAGTTCCGATGGTGGTTCGACTGCCGTATTGGGCTCGGCCGGTCCCTTGGCTTTTTCCTTCCGGTGCGCGTGCGCGGCGACCAGCCGTTGGCGAAAGCTGCGGCTCACCCAGGTCTTATCCTGACCCAATGTGCGCTCTCGGCCAGCAATTTGGCCCGCCAGCTCCTGGCAGGCTTGTAGGAACGGCGGCGCGAGCAGCGCGTGCGAAGGGCGCCGCGCGATCGATCGCTGGTCGGTGCCGTTCGCACCCGGAATTGACACGCTGACGCTGACGCTGACGCCCGGCAGCAGCGCGTCGAGCCGAGTTGCGATCCACTCGACATCGATGATCGGCTGGGCGCATTCGAAGGTCAGGTGCCCGCCGCCATGACCCAACTCGGTCCACCCTTTTTTGTTGGTGCCTTCGCTCGCGATTGCTTTCAACGCGGTCTCTATCATCGCGTTGGCGCCGACCATGCTCTTCAGCCGCTGTGAGGCAAAAATGAAACGCTGCAAGCCATGCAATTGGACGTGGATCGAATGGTTCATTGCTGCACCCAACTCACATCAGGTTGGGCAAGAATGGCAACTTGATCGCGGCCTCACAATCTGTTGCGGTCTGGCGTCTTTTGCCTATTCTGATCGGCTGCCGAACATGTTCCATGTGCCCTCGCAAGGCACACGGTTGGGTCTATCGCAATTGCCGGATCTTGCGACCACTTCTGAGCGCCGCGACGTCTTTTGCGAGCCGCCGATGCCCACCGTTCACTGCACATCGATCCCTTCAATCGGGCGTCGCCGCGCGGAAATCGGCTGAACGATGCGTGCGCCACTGGCGTTCGGCCGCCAGACGTTTTTGGCGCGAGTTTGCAGCCACGCTCCGGACAGGCCGTCGCGATTGCCAGCCGGATCGCTGTGCCGCACCAATTCGAACATTTAGAAGTCAAGTTAGCCTTGGTGAGAATTTGCGAGATTTCGAGGCTCTCGAAGTGAGGCTCGTCAGGCAACCGACTGGGCGAATGTCCCGCTCATGCAGCCAGCGTCGCCATTCACTCCCCCTATCGCTGTCATAAAAATTAACGACTTCCTCTATTAGGCTGCCTGCTCTAACCTCCGTATCCCTTCATCGACAATCCGCCAGGAGTCAGCCATGTCGGCCGAACCGAAATGTCCTTTTACCGGTGCACTGAGCAACGCAGTGACCGGCACGCAAACCAACGATCGCTGGTGGCCGGAAGCGCTGAATGTGCGCATCCTGCATCAGCACTCCGCCAAGTCCAATCCGCTCGGCGAGCACAATTATTCGGAAGCATTCAAAAAGCTCGATCTCGATGCGGTCGTCAAAGACCTGACCGCGCTGATGACCGATTCGCAAGACTGGTGGCCGGCCGACTATGGCCACTACGGCCCGTTCTTCATCCGCATGGCGTGGCACGCCGCCGGCACGTATCGCATCGGCGATGGCCGCGGTGGCGCGGGTAACGGCGCGCAGCGCTTTGCGCCGGAAAACTCCTGGCCGGATAACGGCAACCTCGACAAAGCCCGTCGCCTGCTGTGGCCGATCAAGCAAAAGTACGGCGACAATCTGTCCTGGGCCGATCTGTTCGTGCTCACCGGCAACGTCGCCCTCGAATCGATGGGCTTCAAGACCTTCGGCTTCGGCGGCGGTCGCGCCGACATCTGGGAGAGCGAGGACGACATCTACTGGGGTCCGGAAAGCAAGTGGCTCGACGACCAGCGCTACAGCGGCGACCGCGAACTGGCATACCCGCTGGCCGCGGTGCAGATGGGCCTGATTTACGTCAATCCGGAAGGCCCGAACGGCAATCCCGACCCGCTCGCCTCGGCCCGCGATATCCGCGAGACCTTTGCGCGCATGGCCATGAACGACTATGAGACGGTGGCGCTGACCGCTGGCGGCCATACCTTCGGCAAAGCGCATGGCGCCGGCGATGCGTCGCTGGTAGGCCGCGAGCCGGAAGGCTCGGGCATCGAACATCAGGGTTTTGGCTGGATCAGCGCATACGGCTCGGGCAAAGGTGGCGATGCGATCACCAGCGGCATCGAGGGCGCATGGACGCCGACGCCGACGAAGTGGGACATGAGCTACTTCGAGACGCTGTTCGGCTACGAGTGGGAATTGACGCGCAGCCCCGCGGGCGCGAAGCAGTGGAAACCCAAGGGCGATGCCGGCGCCGGCACCGTGCCGGACGCGCACGACCCGAACAAGCGCCATGCACCGATGATGACCACCGCCGATATGGCGATGCGCATGGATCCGGCGTACGAGAAGATTTCGCGCCACTTCCTGGCCAATCCGGCCGAGTTCGCCGACGCCTTCGCGCGCGCCTGGTTCAAGCTCACGCATCGCGATATGGGTCCCAAGATCCGCTATCTCGGCAAGCTCACGCCGGCCGAAGATTTGATCTGGCAAGACCCGATTCCGGCGCCGACGCATCCGTTGGTCGACGATAACGACGTCAAGGCGCTCAAAGCGCGCGTGTTGAACGCCGGCTTGAGCGTGACACAACTGGCGCGCACCGCCTGGGCCTCGGCCTCGACCTATCGCAATAGCGACAAGCGCGGCGGCGCCAACGGCGCGCGCATTCGTCTCGCGCCGCAAAAGGATTGGGCGGTCAATCAGCCGGAAGAACTGGCGCAGGTTCTGAAAGTGCTCGAAGGCGTCCAGGCCGAATTCAACGCTGGCGGTGCAAAGAGGATCTCCCTGGCTGATTTGATCGTGCTCGGCGGTGCGGCGGCGGTGGAAGCGGCGGCGGCGAAGGCTGGGCACAACATCACCGTGCCGTTCACGCCGGGCCGCGGCGATGCCGGCCCCGAGCACACCGATGCTGATTCGTTCGCGGCGCTGGAACCCAAGGCCGATGGCTTCCGCAACTACGTCAAGCCCGGGTTCGAAGAGGCCGCCGCAGAGTTGCTGATCGACCGCGCCAATCTGCTCACTCTGACCGGGCCGGAACTGACCGTGCTGATCGGCGGTTTGCGCAGCCTGGGCATCAGCGACGGCAACCACGGCGTGTTCACCACGCGCCCTGGCACCCTGAGCCGCGACTTCTTCTTTAACCTGCTGAGCATGGACACCAAATGGCAGCGCGCTGCAGGCAGCCGCTATCTGCTCGAAGGCCGCGATCGTAAGAGCGGCGAGTTGAAGTGGACCGGCTCGGTGGTGGATCTGGTGTTCGGTTCGAACTCGATCCTGCGCGCTTACGCCGAGGTATACGCGCAGAACGACGCCGAGCAGAAGTTCTTCGGCGATTTCGTTGCCGCGTGGAACAAGGTGATGAACGCCGATCGCTTCGATCTGAAGAAGTAAGGTCTGGACCTCAGCCCGGCGCGCAATGCGCCGGGCTTGGGGGCTTTGGGTACGCGGACCCATGGTTCGCTCGTGCCGGTTGGACTTCCTGCCGCGAAATGGCAAGGGGCAAAGGCAACAGCTGCGGACCGTGGGTCCGTGTACCTGAAGCAACAGCTGCGGTCTATGGTCCGCGTACCTAAAGCGACAGCTGCGGACCGTGGGTCCGCGTACCTGAAGCGACAGCTGCGGACCATGGGTCCGCGTACCTGAAGCGACAGCTGCGGACCGTGGGTCCGCGTACCTGAAGCGACAGCTGCGGACCATGGGTCCGCGTACCTGAGGCGAGCGCTGGCCATGGGTCGTCATGGCTATTCCGGCGAAGCGCGGATCGTCGCGCTATGCTCCGGCGCTGATTACGATTGCGCCGCCGATGAATCCGTCTTTTCTCGACTTCGAACAACCGATCGCTGAGCTGGAAGCGAAGATTGCCGAGCTGCGCTACGCAGGTCAGGGCAACGCGCTGAACATCGAGGAGGAGATCGGCAAACTCAAAGATAAGCTGCGCGCGAAGACGGAAGCGATCTTTGCCAATCTCTCGCCATGGCAAATCGCGCAGCTTGCGCGCCATCCGCAGCGGCCGCATTTCGTCGATTACACGCCGCTCGTGTTCGACGAGTTCCATGAGATCAAAGGCGATCGGCACTTCGCCGACGATCCGGCGATCATCACGGGGCTGGCGCGCATCGGCGGTCGCAGCGTGATCGCCATCGGCCACGAGAAAGGCCGCGACACCAAAGACAAAGTGCGCCGCAATTTCGGCATGCCGCGCCCGGAAGGCTATCGCAAGGCGCTGCGCGTGATGCAGATGGCTGAGCGCTTTTCCCTGCCGATCCTGACCTTCATCGACACGCCCGGCGCCTATCCCGGCGTCGGTGCGGAGGAACGCGGTCAGTCCGAGGCGATCGCCAAGAATCTCGAAGTGATGAGCGAGCTGCGCGTGCCGATCTTGTGCACGGTAATCGGCGAGGGCGGTTCGGGCGGCGCGCTGGCGATTGGCGTGGGCGATCGCACGCTGATGCTCGAGTACGCGATTTACTCGGTGATTTCGCCCGAAGGCTGCGCATCGATTTTGTGGAAGAGCGCCGAGCGCGCGCGCGATGCGGCCGATGCGATGGGCATAACCTCGGCGCGGCTGTTGCAGTTGGGTTTGATCGATCAGGTCATCGACGAACCGCCCGGCGGCGCACATCGCGATCTTCCGGCGATCGCCAAGTCGATCAAGGACACGCTGCTGCGGCAACTGGATGGCCTGGAGCGCATCGAAGCGAAGAGCCTGATCGAAGCACGCTACCAGCGCCTGCGTGGCTATGGATCGCAGCGCGTCGAGTGATCCGCGCGCGCTACTCGATGCCTGCCTGAGCTCCGCAGGGCCGGTCACGGTCGCTTTCAGCGGTGGTGCCGACAGCACCGCATTGCTTCTTGTCGCCGCGCAATCGGACGCGGCGCGGTCTCTGGGCTTACGCGCCTTGCACGTACACCACGGCTTGCACGCGCAGGCGGACACTTGGGCGGCACATTGCGAGCGGGTGTGCGCGCAGCTCAAAGTGCCGCTGATGACCGAACGCGTATCGGTCGATCCGCGCGGCCGAGGCATCGAAGCTGCGGCACGCGACGCGCGCTACGCGGCCTTCGCGCGGCGCATCGACGGCGGCGCTTTGCTGCTTTCCCACCACGCCGACGACCAGGCCGAAACCGTGCTGTTGCGTCTGCTGCGGGGCGCATCGATCGATGGCGTCGCCGCAATGCGCGCATCTCGACGGCTGGGCAGCGGCGTGCTGTTGCGTCCGTGGCTGACGCTGCGACGAGCAGACATTCTGGCGTGGCTCGCAGTGACCGCGCCAGCGTTGTCCTGGCTCGACGATCCGGCCAATCGCGATGCGAAGTTCGACCGCAGCTTCATCCGCCACACGCTCTTGCCGCAGATCGACGCGCGTTTTCCCGCCGCGCGCGAGCGCCTGACGCGCTTCGCCGCGCATGCGCGCGAACAGCAGATCGAGATCGACGCGTGGGCCGCACGCGCGCTGGCCGCCTGCCGCCGGCCCGACCCGTGCTGTCTTGATCTCGATGCGCTCGCCAAGCTTTCTCCCGTTATTCGTCGCACCGCTTTGCGCCAGTTCGCACACGAGCGCTGCGGCGCCATGCCCGGCGTGCACGAGCTCGATCGCATCGAATGCGAAGTGATCGGCGCACGCGTCGATGCCGACCCGCAGCTCAAGTTCGCCGATCACGTTTTCCGCCGCTATCGGCGCACGCTGTACCTGCTGCCGCGCTCAGCACTTGAGCCACTCGTGGGCGAAACAACCTGGCCCGCCGGCGCCTCGCGCATCGACTTTGGCCCGCTCACACTGCGCGCGGTGGATGAGCACGGCGTCGAGGCTCCCGTCCCCTGTCCACTCACCGTCCGCGCCCGTCGCGGCGGCGAGCGCATTCAGCTCTATCCAGGCGGCCCGCACCGCGAACTGCGTGACGTGTTTCAAGAACGCGCCATTCCACCCTGGCAACGCGCGCGCACACCGCTGTTGTGCCACGATGACGAACTGCTTGCTGCAATCGGCGTCGCGAAAGCGCAGAGGCTCGCGCGGTATTGGCCAAACACTGAGACGTGCGTCATAAAGGTCTGATTCTGCGCGCCCAAGGACCATCTACCCAGGGTTCGACAGTTCGCGCCGCATCAGCAGCGCTAGCCCGCATATTTCATGAGGTCGCGATGAAATGGCTTGATTTCGTTGTTACAGCGTGGAAATCATCGAATTGGTCGTACTGACAGAGTGTTCGCTGCCATTTCCTCGCTAACACGGCTGCGCTTCCTGCTTCGCTCCTCCGGCCAGCGCATCCATGCGCTGGCGTTCGGCGGCGCGCCGCATGCGGCG
>JALHMG010000060.1 GCA_022844135.1 Lysobacterales bacterium | reverse complement strand
TCGAGCGGGCGCGCCGCATGCGGCGCAAGCTTGCCCGCTCTCACCCTCCTCGCGCCTCGATTCCGGCGCAAAGCCCTTCGCGATCTTCCGCGTTCCCTCATGAAATATGCGGGCTAGAACTCGCGGCTCGCCATGATCTGCAATCGATCGCTTTTCCGTGCATCAGTACCGGCATTTACGGCTATCCGAAGGAGCTGGCCGCCGCAGTTGCGGTCTCTATCTGTTCGGAGTCCGGTGCAGACGCGGATATCCTCTTCTGCTGCTTTTCGAACGAAGACCTGGAGATTTACCGCGCACTCGGAATCGCGGGATAAGGCAGACCCGGCTTAAGATCGGCGCTGTTTGGCCTCGAAGCATATCTCGGGTGACCGCGCCTGTTCATGCCGCGGGTTGCGAATAGTCAGGCTACCTCGGCCCGATTGCGCCCGGCCGCTTTCGCCCGATACAAAGCCTCATCGGCCCGCTTCAATGCGGACTCGCCGTCCTCGCGCTGGCGCACCAGCGCCAGCCCCATGCTGAGCGTAACGACGCCCTCTGGCGCAGCCGGATGCGGCAGTTTCAGCCCTAGAACGGCCTGGCGCAATTGCTCGCCGTGCGCGATCAATGTGCCCTCCTCGTGCGCAGCACAAAGCACCGCAAACTCCTCGCCGCCGACGCGGGCAACGAGGCGGGGATAAGCCTCAGGGAATTCGGCGACGGCAGCGCTCAGCGCCTGCGCGACAGACTTCAGGCAAGCATCCCCGGCTTGATGCCCGAGATGATCGTTGTACTTCTTGAAGTGATCGACGTCGATCAAGATCAGGCCCACGCCACCGGGACGCTGTACCACCTCGGCGAGCGCTTCATCGAAACTGCGGCGATTCAAAAGCCCCGTCAGGCCGTCGGTGCGCGCCAGCCGTTCCAGATCGGCGGTGCGCTCGGCGATCTCGGCGATCAGCCTGCGCCGTTGTGCGCGTAGCGAGCGGATATGGAACGTCGGCAACAAAGCCAGCAAGGCGATGGCGCCAAACGTCAACGCCAACTGCACGCTCAATCGCTCGATCGGTCGCGGCGCGATCTCGAATTCGTAGCTCAACGCCGCTCGTTCGGCGGCCACGCCGGCGACCTCACCCTGCAACTCGAAGCGGTATTGGCCGGGTCGAAGCCCTCCATAGATGGCCTGACGTTGGCCAAGATCGCTGCGCCAATTGGCCTCCACCGGCGCGAGGCGATAACGCATCCGCACCGCGGCGCTTCGGGCCGCCGGCAGCGCCGCAAACTGCAGGGCGACACGACGCGTGCCCGCAGGAAGTGTGAGAGGCGCTGCGGCGGAGTAGCTGCGCTGATCGTCTTCGATGGCGCCGATGCGTAGCGCGAGCGGCTGCGGCGATTCGCCGTCTGGCGCAACGCCGCCGATTTGCCGCGGGTCCAGACGGGTCACGCCGCCGGTGTTGACGAACAACAAACCGTCGCCGTCCGGAAGCAGCGTCTGCTGACCGCCTTCGAATTCTGTCGAAGGCAAACCCTCGGCCAAACCGAACTCGACCGCGGCGATCGAGTCCCCTGGTTTTGCCGCGCGCACCGCGCCGCGCTCGATGCGCAGCAAGCCTTCGCGGGTCGTCAGCCAAACGCCGCCAAGCGAGTCCCCCCAGATCGAATAGATGGTTGCGCTTGCGCCTTCATCGGTGCGCACTTGCACTTCAAAGAACAGCTCCTCGCTCCAGATCCCGAGTTGCTCGCCGCCGATCAGCAGACGTGGGCCATCGCGCCAGAAGCCGTTAGCGGCGCGCTCCGGTCCGAGGCGCCATAAGCGCACGCCATCGCTGCGATAGGCGCCCAGCGACGTACCGAGCAGCAGTCCAAACTCAGTGTCGTTCTGCAGCGTTCTCAGCAGGGCTGGCGCAGGCCAGCGACGATCTGCTTCGGCGGTCTCGCCTGCGGCGAACAGTGGATGCAGCGCTCCGGCGTCGTATCTGAATACTTGCGTCGGCTGGGCGATCAGCGTGCCGAGCGTTGGCGAGTGCAACATGGTTGGCGCATTCCACTGCTGATCGCCAGCGATCGGCGAGAAGCCATCGGTGGGGCGATACAAGTACAGACCGCGCCGTGCGCCCACCAACAGGCCATCCTCCGCCCGCGCCAGACCGATGACAGTTCCTGCCTGCCCGATGCCCGGCGCGCCAACAAAGGTCTTGATGCCATCGACGAGTTGCGACAAACCCTGGTTGGAGCCGATCCAGAGCGTGTCCGATGCATCCTTCAGCAGCGCGTAATGGAAGCCGCCACGACGACCGCGCGCGTCGGCGTAGGTGGTGAACGCGCTCGGCCAGAGTTTGTTCAGTCCGGCGCCCGCGGTGGCCGCCCAGAGCACGCCATGCTCGTCCGCAGTGATCCAGGTCACGGTATCGCTGGACAGCCCGTTAGCCGTGCTGAAGACCTCGACCTTCCGATCGGCGCCGACTTTTGCCAATCCGCCTCCTGCGGTTGCCAGCCACAGATCGTCGCCCACTTCGGTCACGGCCCGGACGATGTTGTGCGGCAGACCTTGCTCGACGCTCAATTGCTCGATCCGGCCGGCGTCGAGAATGATCAGGCCTAGACCGCGCGTGGCGACCATCAGCCGTCCGCGGCGATCGATGCTGAGCGACCACACATGGACACCCGACAACAGCGGATGCACCGGCACCGGTTGCCCCGCCTCGATCCGGAAAAGGCCCTCGGCTCCAGCAACATATCGCGTCCCGTCCGCAGTGTCTGCGCACGTCAGCCACTCGCCGGTGGCCGTGATTTGCTGCGGCACTGGCGCCGGGTCCAACGCATCGATGCTGAACAGACCGCTGGACGAAGGAATCAGCAGAGTGCGGCCGTCGAAGGAGCGCGCCAGGAGGGTTGGACGACCATCGTTCGGCAGCTCGACGCGATCGATGCGGTTGTCTCTCAATCGGTACAGGCCGTTTCGCTGGCTGGCGATCCACAGATCGCCGTTGCTGAACTCGACACTGGAGAAACCGCCGTCGAGGCCGGTTTTTGCGGTGGGATCGTCGAGCGGCGAGGTAAAGCGGTAGCCGTCGAACACGCGTGGTTCGCCGCCGATGCCTACCAGGACAATGCGGCCGTCGCGCAGTTTCGCGACATGCATCAGCGACTCCGAATCGAGCCCGTCGGCAGCGGTGAAGTGCTCGACCCGATAGCTGGACACTGACGATACGGCAAACGAGCCCGATGGCACCAAGCCCAGCCACAGTGCGGCCAGTCCAGACGCCCAACGCGAACCGATCATCCAATTTGACCACATCAGGGTGCGATTCCCCAGGTGTCGCACGGCGAGACGCCAGGACCGCGCACACATGCGCGTCCAGGCAGCGTCGCTAAGTTAGCACCGCTGCGCGCCGGATTCGATGGCCGGCGCGCTGCACGGATTCTTCACGTGACCTCTTGCCGAGTGCGCGCAGCGAAGCCGGGCGCTATCGTTCGCGGCGGTCTCAATGTGGAGCAGCAGTCATGTGGATCAGAGTGTGTGCAATGGTTGGCCTTCTCGCCGCCAACGTTGGGTGGGCAAAAACGGCAGCCGATATTCCGGTCAAGGATTTCTGGAAGCTGGCTGAATTCGATCAGATTCGCATCTCGCCGGATGGCAAACATCTGGCGGCGACGGTGCCGGATGAGGAAACCCGCGCGCTGGTGGTGTTCACTCGCAAAGACCGCAAAATCGTTGGCGTGGCGCGTTTCACCGACAATCGCCAGGTCGGTGCATTTGCCTGGGTGAATAACGAGCGCCTGGCATTCACGATGAGCGATCGCGACGGGCGACTGGTGCGTCCGCAACCGCGCGGCGAGTTGTTGTTCATGCGCATCGACGGCAAAGAGCAGGCCGCGTACGCCGGCGGCAATCGCGGCTCGTTGCTGACACGAACGCTGCGCGACGGTAGCGACTATGTGGTCGTCACCGATTTTGCGCCCAGCCAGCGCCGCGAGCAGTTGGACGTGATTTTGTATCGCGTCAATGCGAAGACGGCGAAGAGCCAGCGCATTGCGTTTTCGCCCGTGCCGAACGCTGGCTTCATCGTCAATCGCGATGGCGAACCGCGCGTGGCCTTTGGCTCGCGCGGCTATGAGAAAGGCGAGATCCATTATTACGACGCCGACACCAAGTCCTGGCGCAAGATCATGAATCAGGAAGAAACCGACGAGCAGATCACGCCGATGGAAATGCACAGCGACGATGAGCGCTTCTACGCGACCGTCGCCGAGAAGACCGGCCCGCACGGTTTGTATCTGATCGACTCCGATGGCGAACGCGAACTGGTGGCGCGCGATGAGGTGGCCAATCCCTCCGGACTGACGCGGTCGCTGGACGGCAAGGAAGTGATCGCGGTCGAGTTCAATGCGACGAATTTCCGGCGCCAGTATTTGCTGCCGGATCACGCCGATGCCAAATTGCTGAAGAGCCTGAGCAACAGTTTCCCTGGCCAGATCGTGGAGTTCTCCAACGCCACCCTGGACGGGAACACCGTGGTATTTACTGTTCGCAGCGATCGCAATGCGGGCGAGTTCTACCTGTACGAGCGCGATAGCGGCAAGGCGACTTATCTCGCCAGCTCACGCCAGTGGCTGGACCCAGAGTTGATGAGCGAGATGAAGCTGGTCAGCTTCGATGCGCGCGATGGACGCAAGATCTACGGCTGGTTGACCGTGCCCAAAGGTTCGGACGGCAAGAATCTGCCGCTGATCGTCAACCCGCACGGCGGCCCGCATGGACCTTACGACGACTGGAATTTCAGCATGGAAATCCAGCTGTTCGCTTCCCGTGGCTACGCCGTGTTGCAGCCGAATTTTCGTGGATCGGGCGGCTTCGGTCGTGAGTTCGAAGAATCGGGTTACCGCCAGTGGGGCGGCACCATGCAGGACGACGTGACCGACGCCACGCTGTGGGCGATCAAAGAGGGCATCGCCGACAAGGATCGCGTCTGTATCTACGGCGCCAGCTACGGGGCGTATGCGTCGTTGATGGGTGTCGCCAAGGAACCGGATCTGTACAAGTGCGCCATCGGGTTTGTCGGCGTCTACGATCTGGCGACCATGTACAAGCGCGGCGATATCCGCGAGCGCGATAGTGGTGTCGATTACCTTGAGGAGATTCTGGGGCGCGAGGAGTCGGAGTTGGTGGCGCGCTCGCCGGCACGGCAAGTCGACAAGATTAAAGTGCCGCTGGTGATCGTCGCTGGCGGCGAAGATCGCCGCACGCCGCCCAAGCAAAGCGAGATTCTGGCCGACGCGCTGGAGGGCGCCGGCAAGAAGTCGCTGCTCGAAACCTTCTACGTACAGCCTGGCGAAGGCCATGGTTTTTATCGCGTCGAGAACAACGTCAAGCTCTACGACACCTTCCTGAGTTTCTTCGACCGGCATATCGGGCCGAAGGCCAAAGACGAAGCGGTTGCAGCATCGGACTGATTCGACGCGTTGAAGCGTACATCGAAGGGCCGCACTTTGCGGCCCTTCGTTTTTTCAGACGGCTGCACACCAGGCCGCGTAATCGACGTAGCCCGGAAAAGCCCGCTCCGGCGCGCACCACAGGCAACGAGGATCGGCGCGCAATCGTGTCTCGCGAACGCCGGACTGGAGAAAATCGATGGTCAGCAAGCGCCCGATCAATGGCGCGCCGACGCCTGCAATCAACTTCAGCGCCTCACACGCCTGCCAGGTGCCAAGCACCCCAGGCACGACGCCCAGCACACCCAGTTCGGCACAGTTGGGTGCGTCGTGGGACGGCGGCGGTTCGGGGAACAAACAGCGATAACAGGGCGCCGAGCCTCGCGCCGAGCTCGGGTGAAAGACGCTGATCTGGCCGACGAATCGCTCGACCGCCGCATACACCAGCGGTTTGCCGTGCTTGATCGCGGCATCGTTCAACAGATACCGGGTCGGCAGGTTGTCCGAGCCATCGATCAGCGCATCGCAGCCCTCGACCAGCGCATCGATATTGGCGCTCGTTGCGTGCGTCTCGTGGAGCTCCAGCTTCAATGCGGGATTGAGCGCCGTCAGCGTGGCGGCGGCCGACTCGGTCTTGGGCCGCCCGACACGCGCCTCGGTGTGCAGAACTTGCCGCTGCAGATTGCTCGCATCGACCACGTCGGCGTCGGCGATACGCAATGCGCCGATGCCGGCCGCCGCGAGATACAACGCTGCGGGCGAACCGAGCCCACCAGCGCCGATCAAGAGCACGCGCGCCGCTTTCAGGCGACGTTGGCCCTCCAGTCCCAATTGCGGCAACGCAATCTGGCGCGAGTACCGATGGTTCCACGCAACGTCATCGCCGTGCGCCTGCAATGGCAGCCCCGCCGCGGCCCAGGCCCGCATACCGCCATCGATCACCGACAAATTCGAATAACCGAGCCGTTGCAGGGATTCCGCCGCCAGCAGCGCCCGGCCGCCCGCAGCGCAGGTCAGGATCAGCGGTCGATTCAATTCCGCGAGCTGATCGATACGAAACTCGAGCTGTCCGCGCGGGACCAGAAGCGCGCCAAAGGCGATTCCGGCGAGCCATTCATCCGGTTCGCGAACATCGATCAGCAGCGCCCCGCCTTGTTGCGCCTGCTGCGCTGCCGCTGGCGCCAACTGCGCAAACCGCGTGCGCAAATGCTGCAGTAAATCGTCGCGCCTCATAACCGCTCCACCGCAACGAGGTCGCCGCTCCGCCATTCGTGAGCGCCCGCCGGCAGGTGGATCAGCGCGTTGACGTCCTTGAGGCTGACCAGCCGATGCGGCTGTTGCGTCGCGAGCGGCTCGACGAAGGCGCGGCCGCCGTCGCCGATGACCCAGCGTCCGCGCTGGATTTCAGGGCGCGGATGCGACTTCAGCAAGGTCCCGCGCAGGGCCATGGGCGCACGCTCCGGCAGGTGCGGTCGCGCGCCCGCCAACTGGCGCAGTGCCGGCTTGACCAGCGCATGGAACATCGTGAATACCGACGCCACGTTGCCTGGCAATCCGAACAGTGGCGTGTCGCGCCATTCGCCGAACAGCGTCGGGTGTCCGGGCTTGATTTGCACCTGCCAGAAATGGATGTGGCCATGCTGCGCCACCAGCGGCGGCAAAGGATCGAACTCGCTGGTCGAAACGCCGCCCGCGGTGAGAATCAGATCGGCGCTTGCCGCAATTCGGGTCAGCGCATCGCCGATGGCTTCCGGGTCGTCGGGCCATTGCTCGCGGCATTGCACCGTTGCGCCGGCCTCGGTCACGAGCGCATGCAATAGCGCGTTATTGCACTGATACACGTGGTCGGCCGTGAGCGGCTTGCCGGGCTCCGTCAGCTCGCTGCCAAGGCCGACGATTGCGACCCGGGGGGCGGCAAATACGCGCACCGGCTGGATGCCGCCGGCTGCAAGCAGCGCCAGATGCGCCGGTCCAATATGTTCGCCGCGCGCGACCAGACGCGCGCCGCGCGTTGCGTCCTCGCCAGAGGGGCGCACATTGGCGCCGCGATTGGGTATCGCCGCCAGCACGATGCGATCGTCGCTCCGCGTGCAGTGCTCATCGACAACGATGGTGTCGTAACCCACCGGCAGCGGAGCGCCCGTCGCGACCCGCACGGCACTCATAGGCGGCGCGTCGCCGTGGAAGCCGCCGCCGGCGCGAGCGCTGCCGACGACCCTGAGCGACGTATGCGCGGCCAGCTCGTCGTAGCGCACGGCAAAGCCGTCCATGGCCGCCTGCGCGAACGGCGGCAGCGCGTGCCCCAGTACCACGTCGTCTGCCGAGACTCGCCCGGCGGCGGCGTACAGATCGACTCTCTCAGATCGCAATACCCGCCCGCTTAACGCCGCCCCGACAAGCTCCTCGGCGCTGCTGAGTGGGATGTTTTTTGGGTAGGACATTGTGGCTGGGGACAATAAATGGTCCCCGATTCTGCATCGCGAGGCGCGCCAGTGCGAGCGCGACTCGGTCGACGCAACCTGGGAGCGTGAAAACCTCCGGAGGCGCTTCGATTGCAGCGGCGCGTGATCTCAAGCTCACGGCGCACAGGGCGCAACAGGCTCGGTCGTCAGTTGCCCTGCCAGTCCGCGGAACCTGCCAGCGACATCGCTGTCGTCGAAACGATAGTCGAGTGTCATCGCACAGGCCTGCAAGCGAATTTCGCCCTCGCCGACGCGGACCGAATTACTTGTCGCCTGTTGCCCGACATCGCCGCCGAGGGTACGCAAAATAGCGACACGCGTTTGGCCAGGTGGTCCGCTGTTGCTGGTCTGGCCGACGATGGAGAACCAATGCTGCGCTGTGGGGTCATCGCCTTGGCCTGCGGGGTCATAGGTGAACCAGGCGCCGAACAGCAGGCCCGTGACGGTGGCGGTTGGAGGTTGCACCGACAGCATCATGCCCTGGCCGGACTGGCTTGGCTGAAACCACGCGCCGCTTTGTTTCGCGTCGAAGCCATTGGCAGGCGGACGCGCATCGTCCCCGGCAGCGGTTCCGCCGCTGGTATTGCAATCGTCGAAGCCGCCCGCGAGGCGCTGTAGCGCCAGCGAGCCGCTGACCGGCTCCTCGCCAGCCACTTCGATCGCATAGTCCAGCGTGCCGTGGTTGCAATCGCTCATAACAAACCTGGCACTGCCAACAACATTCGCGGTGGTCACCGGCGGCGCGTTGAATGTGCCAAGCACATTGCGCGTGATCTGCAAGACCGCCTCGCGCGCGTCGGCCGCCACCGTGCCTTGCATACCGAACCAACGCAAGTCCTCGCGCCGGTTGATGCCGCCAAAGGCGTAGCTGAACCAGGGCATGAACAGCGTACGATTGTTTGGAAAATACTGCACGAAAAAGCCTTGGCCATCGGCGCTCGGCGAGTACCAGATGCCATTGATACCCGCTTGTCCGACAAGCGCCTGCGGAGCGGGAGGCTGCAACTGCTTTCGCTCGAGCGCCCAGCCGCATTGTGGCTGCGAATCGTTACGCAGCAGATTCAGGCGCCGACGTTGATCGATCCACGCCGCAACGGTTTCGCATTGCGGCGTGCTGCAGTCCAGGCGCCCATTTTCCAGAACGTTGCCGCTGTTCGCATCGAGCCGCCACACGCGACTGCCCGTGGAATGGCCAATCGAATCATGGCTCAGCACCAGGATTTCGTTCATCTGCGTAGACGTAGCGATGCGGTTGTCGGTCCATCGTGGCCCCACAACAGTTCGCGTCCAGCGCAGCGCACCGTTCGCAAGACTCCGTGCCTCGATGCGTCGTTCTACTGCGCCTCTGGTACTGCTTAAGCCCGAATCCGAACGATCGAGCAACACCGAATCGCCGATCATGGCACCGCCCACGAATGCGTCGGCAGGGCTGCCGCTCGCACGCCATCGCAGCGCGCCTTTGTCGTCCAGCACAGTTGCGGTTAACAGATCGCCGCTGATCACCAGTATGCCGCCGTCCGGCGTTGCCAGGACCCTGGACGACGGATCTGAGTAGCGAAACTGTTCCGTGCCGTCGGTGCGCAGGACGATCAGTTGCGCTCCCAGCAAGACCGCTCGGCCGTCGTCGAGAAAGCGGCCTTCCGCCAACGCGGAGTTTGCTATACGGCGAACCTGGCCGCTTCGATCGATGTTGTCCAAATGTGTACTCACGCCGTTACGTCCCAGCACATTGAGCGTGCCGTCCGGCAGCGAGAAGATTGCGTAGGCCTCGGGCACCGCCAGCTGCTGCACGAGCAGGCCCGTGGCACGGGCGAAGCAGTCGATTCGGGTGGGGCTACCGGTCATCAGGCATGCTCGATCGGAATCGACGCTCATTGAACTGAGCGCATATCTGGGCGTCACGATGGACCAAAGCGCACGCTGATCGGGTCCGATGGCATGGAGCATTTGATGCCCCTTCGCATCGCTGACGGTGAACGCCGAGCCGTCGGCATTGGGATGGGCCAGAATGATCTCGCCACATCGCGGTGCCGCAGCGGCGCTCTGTGGCGCTGCAACTTGTGAGCCGTCCTCGCGAAATCGAAGCCACGTGCGGCCGTCCCTAAAGTTTCCGCGAGACGCCAGTACGTCGTTTCCGACGCCCGACAGCGCAGTAGCGTCGTCGCTTTGATACGTCCCCATCGGGCGCGGTTCTTCGCCGCGCGCGAACCGCAGCAGCTTTTTTCCTCCGAGCCCTTCCTCAATCTGCGCCACGATGTTGCCGTTGCGCAGCGCCACCGGGGCCGCTCCCCACGAGCCATCCGTGAGCACGAACTGCTGCATAGTGCCTTCGGCGCTCACGTGTACGGCTGAAGCTGGCGTGTTACCCGATAGCGAAAATCTCCCAACGCGCAACATCAGACTTGCGCCTAGTGGGGAGACGACGTAGGCGTCAAGAGCCAAATCGCCAATCGCGGCCATCGCGCGTTCCCCGCGTATAGCGCCCAGTGGCGTCAGTGTCAGTTGCACCACTTGATCGGCGTTCGCCAGGTCCACGCGCAAATCGCCGTCGCCTGTGACCGCGAAACCCAGTACCCGATGTCCGAGGTAGCTGGATGCGGCGAAGGCCCAACGTGTGTTCCCGCGGGCGTCGAGCATCACCACCACCGGCAACGATGGACCCGACGCCTGCGAGCGGGAAATTCCGAGCACGATCGAACCGTCGGGCAAGCGCTGCACAGCGCGGATGGTGCCAGCGTAGTCTGCGGGCGGCGATATCTCGATCGGGTGACCGTCCTGCGCGAATTTCAGCGCGTAGCCGCGGCGATTGAGTCGCACCAGTGCCGCCTCCGAGGTCGACCCCGTCGCAATCGCGGCGCACGCCGGCGATTCGCGGTCTCCCTGGATTTCAGAGCGATAAACCCATCGGGTTTTGAGATCCGCACTAAGGGATGCGACGACACATTGGCGATCGATGTCGTAACCCAGCATCAATGCGTGGCCGGGCGACAGCACCTGGATGCTGGTGATCTCCAATAGCTCTGGAAAATTCGCTTGCCTGGCAAGCCGGCCACTGCTATCGAAGCGTGCCATCCAGGTGACGCTATCGTCTTGCAGGCTGCCGCGAGCCCACAGCTCCTCGCCATCGGCACTCCACTGCGCGGGGACAAAGTCGATTTGCACGCGGGCATCCGGCAGCACCACACTGTCGATGCCGTGATCGAGCGGCGACGAGGCCAAAGCGCTCGGCGCGCTGGCGAACAGCAGGCCGATTGCGAATACGCTGGTGAATGGCTTAGGCATCTTTGTTCTCGGGTCAAAGGGATGAGACATTGCGATCATGCGTTCGGTATCGTCGCGCACACAGGCCAAACGCCTGGGCCAGGGATCGCTTTGATATGACGCGAAAATTTCTGAGCCAGAGGCTCGCCGCCCTGTGCAGAAAGGGCAATATGCGATAAGTCGGCGTTCTGAATCATTCCGCTGGGAACGGAATCGAGTCAGCGTTTCACATGCCGCATCAGGCGCTGGCGTTTCTTCTTCTGCCGTTCCGTGAGCACATTCGGCTTGTCGGCGAACGGATTCGCGCCATCGCGATACTCGAGGACAAGCGGTGTGCCGGTGAGGCGAAAACGTTCGCGCAGCGACTTTTCCAAGTACCGATGGTATGCGGTCGGCAACTTGGCGAGGCGGTTTCCATGGACGATCACGCGCGGTGGATTTCTTCCGCCCTGGTGCGCGTAGCGCATTTTCGCGACGCGACCGCTGACCATCGGCGGCTGATGCTTTTCGAACGCCTTGGCGAGAGCCTCGGTCAGCTCCGTTGCCGAGAACTCGCGGGTCGCGGCTCGATGTGCTTGATTGATGGCTTTCATGAGCTCGCCCAAGCCCGAACCGTGCAGCGCCGAGATCGGAATGCGCTTGGCGTAATCGACAAAGGCAAGTCCCCAATCCAAGCGCGAATTCACCTGCGTGCGTTCGCGCACCGACAGGCCGTCCCACTTGTTCACTGCCAGCACCAGGCCACGGCCGAGATTGATCAACTCTCCCAGCAAATGAGCATCCTGATCGGCGAAGCCTTGCTGCGCATCCAGCACCAGCACCACGACGTGCGCCTCATCGGCGGCTTGCAGCGCCTTGATGACACTGAACTTCTCAACCGCAGCCTCGACGCGCGCGCGGCGGCGGATCCCGGCGGTATCGATCAGCACGTAGCGTTTGCCATCGCGCTCCAACGGCACCCGCACAGCATCGCGCGTGGTGCCCGGCATGTCCATCGCCAGCACCCGTTCTTCTCCCAGCAAGCGATTGACCAACGTGCTCTTGCCCACGTTTGGGCGGCCGATGATGGCGATGCGGACGCATCCATCGTTCTCCGCCGGCGGATCGCGGTCCGGCAGCTTGCCGGCGACATGCTCGACCAGATCGTCGATGCCCTGACTGTGTGCGGCCGAAACGAACAAGATATCGGCGATGCCCAGACGCGCGAACTCCGCATGGGCGTCTTCGACGCGCACACCATCGATCTTGTTGACGACCAGAGTCAAGGCTTTGCCGAGTGCCCGCACCCTTCCCGCGATCTCGATGTCGTCCGGGTGCAATCCGTCGCGAGCGTCGACGACGAGCGCAACGTGATCGGATTCTTCGATGGCCTGCCAGCTCTGCGCGCTCATGCCCTTGGCGAGCACATCTTCGCCATCGGTCAATCCGGCGGTATCGACCACCATGAACGGTTTATCGCCGCGTTTGGCGATGCCAAACAAGCGGTCGCGCGTGACCCCGGGCATGTCCGAGACGATGGCATCGCGGGTACGCGTCAATGCGTTGTAGATGGTGGATTTGCCGACGTTGGGTCGACCGACAATCGCGACGACCGGCAACATGGCTACCTCTGGACTGTGTTCGTCAATGGAATCGAATTTTCTTCGAAGCGGTGCTTCTTTTGAAGCCCCCTTTGGTCAAGGGGGCAAGGCACCGCTTAGAACGGGGTATTGATCAGCATCGGTTGTGCATGAGCAAAGGCGCTACCCCGTAGGTCCAGCGCGCGCTCATTGAATGCGAAATGCACCCAAGGCGCCATCTTTGTTTTGTGCGTAGAGCACACCGTCGGCAACGACCAGGCCATCGCCGAATCCGGCATCGCCGACCTGCGTTCGCGCTACCAGCTCGCCGCTGCTGCGCGCGACGACATGCAGATAGCCTTCGAGATCGCCCACGACCACGTAATCGCCGATCAGCGCCGGCGCCGACAGCATGCGATGGGCAAGAATATCGATCTTCCACAGACTTCCGCCGGTGCGCCGATCGAGTGCCCATAGCTCGCCGTTGGTTGCGACGACAAACACCGCGTCGTCGCCAGCTGCCAATCCGGCAACGCTGGACAACTCGCGCGTCCACAAGGTGCGCCCGCCATCGCTCGTCAGCGCCTGAGCGGCTGATTCGTAGCCAGCGACGAACACATCACCGCGCTGCACGGCGATTCGGCCATCTACATCGATCATGCGTTCAAGATCGGTGCGGCCCTCGGCGACGCCGACGACCTGTTCCCACAGCACGCGACCATCGTCGCGCGCCAGCGCGGTGATCTTGCCGTTGGCGCTGGCGACGATGACGCGGTCGCCACTGATAATCGGAACGGAGTTGCCGCGCAAACTCAAGGTCGGCACGCCGCGATCGACGGCCCACAGCTGCTTGCCATCGCGCGCATCCAGCGCATGGGTACGGCCGTCGTTGGCGACGACGACGACCAGGTTGTCGTCGATCGCCGGTGCCGAGATGACCTCGGACGAAACCCGCGCTTGCCAGCGGCTTTCGCCGGTTTCGGGGTCAAAGGCGTAGACATCGCCCTCAATAGATCCAACCACGACGGTCGTCAGCGAGGCGCCTGGCCCGCCGGTCAGTCCTTCAATCTCCTGACTCCACAAGCGTTTGCCGTTGCTGGCATCGAAGGCGACCAGACCGGCATCCAGGCCAGCAGCGAACACGCGGCCGCCGGCAAATGCTGGTGCGAGATTGGCGCCCGTCGACGCGGCGCCATCTCCCAGACTGCTCGACCACAGGCGTTCGATGGAGGCCTTGGATTCGAAGTCCGCGAGTGGCGTGGGCGGCTCGATGTTTTCCTTCTTCGCGCTGTCGCCGCAAGCGGCCAGCATCAGCGCGAGAACCAAGGGCGCGAGTGTGCGCATCAGCCTTGCTCCGTGGTCGCTGGCTTCGGTGCCGCTTCGGGGGTAGCCGGCTCGGCGGCCGCTTCTGGCGCTGGCGCCGCAGCGGGCGCGGCTTCTGCTGCCGGCGGCGACTCGATGGATGCAATCACATCGTCGCGCTTGACTTCCAGCGTGCGGCGCTGAGGAGCGGCGCTATCGGTCGACGCCAGAGCGATATCGAACTGCTTGCGCGCCTCGGTCAGATTTCCGAGAGCGATGTATGCGTCGCCTTTGATGGTTGCAATTTCAGCTTCAAAGCCTTTGGCGGTAAGTTTGTTCATGCGGTCGAGCGCCTTCTGCGCCTCGCCCTTGGCGATGTGCAGGCGTCCTAAACGTAGCTCCGCTACTGTGCGCACGCCGTCGGGTTTACCATCTTTGGCGACGAACTCAAGAAAGGTGACGGCGTCATCGATCTTGCCGCCGGTGATGGCGGTCTCCGCTTGTTCCATTGCTGCCAATGAGGCGTGCGTCGAGCCCGAGAAGTTCTTGCGCAAGTCCTCAGCCAGCTTGGTCGCCAGTTCGCCATCCTGCTTGTCGATCGCGGCCTGAAACTCCTCGAACTTGAGCAGTGCCTCGGCGCGATGATTGACCTGGGATTGCTGCCAGCGTTGCCATCCCAGAAGCACCGCAAGACCGAGCAAAATGCCCACGATGATCGAACCGCCGTTCTGCTGTAACCACTGGCGCGCGCGTTCGCTTTGCTCAATGGAGTCGATTTCTTCTGCCATGTGAATCTCTCAAAAGTTGGAATGCCGCCAATGCAGCGACAGAATGCTTGAACGCAGAGCGCGAGTTGTTAGCCGTCGCTGGATTCGCTGCCTGCACCGCGCGGTCGGGCTCGCCATCCGCTATCAGACGCTTGCGTCACGTCAAATCGAGCGACATTGCCGCGCGTGAATTCGGTCATGTCGAGCAGTTTGCCGTCGACCTCGACGCTGACGCCGCGAACGTTGCCGATACGCACCGATAGTGCTCCGTCGAAGCTGCGCTTCTCGCCAGCGGAAACCACGCTGTAGAGCAACCGCTCACCGCCAGCGTCGACCACTTCGACCCAGCTGTCTTGCTGAAAGCTCAGCAATAAACTGGATTGCGGTGCCGCCGGCGTCTCCCGCGCCGACTCGCGCGATGGGAATGGGTTGAGCGACGCGATCATCGGCGGCTCTGGCATCGAATCCGGAGCCGGTGGCGTTGTTGTCGCCGATGCAGGCTCAATCTCCGGTGCGTCGGGCGCTGGCACTTGCACCGCGACTGGCACGCGCGGCGCGTCGGGAACGCCGAGCTGCGGCGTGTTGCTGACCAGCCAGTTGACTGCGGTCAACGCCAGCGCCGTTCCAACTGCGTATGTGCCGGCCCATTTATAGCGTTCGATCCACGAAACCCGACGCGCTACCGCGCCCGCTGCGGGCTTCAGTTCCGGCTCGGCTGCAGCGACGCGCAGCACCTCGTCGACCCAAACCTCGGGCATGTCGACCAATCGTGCGTAGCTCTTGAAAAATCCCTTTAAATACACCGGCGATTCGCTGCCGCCGTTACCGCTCTCGAGTCCGAGGATTCGGTTGGAGGGCAAATGCAGTTTTTGCGCCACATCGTCCAACGACCAGCCGCGCGCGTTCCTGAGCGCAGCAAGTTTCTGGCCCAGTTCGACCATGCTGGCGGGCGCCGCGTCGTCCATGATTCGCTCGCTCATGCCTTATTGCATCTCCAATGATTTCGCCTCGGGCGAGCGCGGATAGGCGCTCGCGAGGCGGCGACGATAGTCTTCTGCGCTGGAGTTGTCGCCCAACGCGGTCTCGATTCGAACGCCGAGCAGCAGCGCCTCGGCGCTGGCTACGCCGCTGGCGTCATAGCGTTGCATGAAAGCGCGCGCGCGCAGATGGTCGCCGCGGGCGTGCAACACGCTGGCCATCGGCAGCAGCGCGGCCAGGTTGTCCGGTTTGCGATCCAGCGCCTGCCGCAGGTAGCTTTCCGACTGCTCCAGGTTGCCGGCCGATTTGGCGCACATGCCGGCATTGGTCATGGCCACTTCCGGCGTTCGGTAGTACGGATCGGCGATCGCCTGGCGAAACGCGGCATCGGCCATGTCGAATTTACCCTGGCGACAGAGGAAGCTGCCGTAGTTGTTGTTCATGTCGCCGCTTTTGGGCGCGATCTCGACGGCACGACGAAAATGCAGTTCGGCTTGCACCGTATCGCCGATCGTTTCCTGCAAAAATCCGGCCATCGTGTGCGCTTCGGGCGAAAACGGATCCAATTCGAGCGCGCGCTTGAGCTTGTCGCGGGCGACGTCGAGCTGACCCTTCTTCAAATACTCCTGAGCAAGCTGCACATTCAGCATCGCAGCTTTCTTCGATTTTTGGGAGCTGGCGCCGATGAACCCGCCGCCGCCGCTTGCGCACGCCGCGAGCAGCAGCGCTAGCGCTATGCCGACTATCCGCTTCATACGTGGGCCTCCGATTGGGCTTTCATTCGTGCGCTGCGGCGCGTGCGATCAAGCACGTTGCCGACCAGTTGTCCGCATGCGGCGTCGATGTCGTCGCCGCGCGTGCGACGCACCGTCGCAATCAAGTCGGCCTGCATGACGATCGCTTGGAACTGGCGGATTGTGGCCTCGTCGGAGCGCTCGTAACGTGTGCCGGGAAATGGATTGAACGGAATAAGGTTCAACTTGCTGGGCATTTTGCGCAGCAACTTCACCAGCGCGCGCGCGTGCTCGGGCTTGTCGTTCACGCCTTTCATCAGCGTGTACTCGAAAGTGATCGAGGCGCGCGGCCGGTTGACCAGGTAACGTTGGCACGCAGCCAGCAACTCAGCGATCGGGTACTTCTTGTTGAGCGGCACCAACTGATCGCGCAACTCATCGTTCGGCGCGTGCAAACTCACGGCAAGACTCACGTCGCACATTTCGCTGAGCTTGTCGATTCCCGGCACGAGTCCGGCGGTGCTCAGCGTGACGCGTTTGTTCGCCAGGCCAAAGGCGTAGTCGTCGCGCATCAGATTCATCGCCGGCACCACTGCGTCGAAGTTCAGCAGCGGCTCGCCCATCCCCATCATCACGACATTCGTCAGACGACGATTGGTTTTGGCGTCGTGGCCCAGAGCCTGTGCCGCGAGCCACACTTGACCGATGACCTCGCTGGTTGTCAGGTTGCGATTGAATCCCTGGGTGGCGGTGGAGCAGAACGTGCAATTGAGCGCACAGCCCACCTGCGACGACACGCACAACGTGCCGCGCGTGGGCTCTGGGATGTAAACCGTTTCCACCGCGTTGCCGCCAGCGATATCGACCAGCCATTTTGCCGTACCGTCGGTGGAAACCTTCTGGTACTTCACCGTTGGCGGGCGAATTTCGCTGGTGGCTTCCAACTTTTCGCGCAGCTTCTTGCCGACATCGGTCATCGCGTTGAGGTCGGTGACGCCGTGGTGATAAATCCACTTCATCAACTGATGCGCGCGAAAGCGCTTCTCGCCGATGGACTCGAAATGGTTTTCGAGCCCAGCGCGGTCGAGATTCATCAGATTGATGCGTTCGTTGGACATCGTTCCCGCTCAGCGCAGTTCGCTGGCTGCAAAGAAGTAGGCGATTTCCGCTGCTGCCGTTTCCGGCGCATCCGAGCCGTGGACCGCGTTGGCGTCGATAGACTGGGCGAAATCGGCGCGGATCGTGCCCGGCGCGGCTTTCTTCGGATCGGTGGCGCCCATCAGTTCGCGGTTCTTGACGATCGCATTGTCGCCTTCGAGTGCCTGGATCATCACCGGGCCCGAGACCATGAACTTCACCAGATCGCCGAAGAACGGACGTTCCTTGTGGACCGCGTAAAAGCCCTCCGCTTCCTGTTGCGAGAGCTGCTTCATCTTTGCGCCGACGATCTTCAGACCGGCCTTTTCGAAGCGCGAATAAATTTCGCCGATGACATTCTTGGCAACTGCATCGGGTTTGATGATCGACAGCGTACGTTCGAGCGCCACGTTGGAACTCCTCAGGGGTGGATTGGAAAGTCGAAAGACTTGCCGCCGTGGTCTTTTTGGTTTCGAAACACCCAAGACTTTAGCACGGAAACCCGCCAGAAATCGCGGGCTTGGATGGCAAAATTGCGGCGGAGTCTAACGACGGCGGTCTGGAAAGCGCAACGCGTGCCGGGAGTGGGGGTTCAGGAATCTGGTTCCTGGTTGTTGGTTCTCGGTTCTTGGTTTCTGTCGACGGAGGTCCGGAACACATCCAACAACAACCAACAACCAACAACCAACAACCAACAACCAACAACCCGCCTAGATCCGATAAGCCACCGCGCGCATCACATCCGCCGCCAGTTGCATCAGTCGCGGTAGTGGCCAGGGCAGGACAGCGGCGCCAAGTTCTTGGGCATGTTCGCGGTGTTGCGCCTCGTCGGCTTGCATCCTTTCCAGCACTGCGCGTGTGGCCTGGTCAGATTCCGGCAGTCGCTCCAGATGCTCGCCCAGGTGGCTTTCCACCTGCCGCTCGGTCTCTACCACAAAGCCCAGGCTCAAGCGATCGCCCAGCGTGCCGGCAAGCGCGCCGATGGCAAAAGCGCCGCCGTACCACAGCGGGCTGGCGATACTCGGGGTGGCGTTCAACTCGCTCAGGCGCGCCTCGCACCAGGCCAGATGGTCGGCCTCCTCGGCAGCGGCTTCCAGCAAATGGACGCGCAGATTCGGGTCGCGCGCCACCGCCGCCTGGCCGAAGTACAAGCCTTGCGCGGCGACTTCGCCAGCGTGGTTGATGCGCATCAGGCCGGCGACGTGGCGACGCTCATCGGCCTGCAATTCGGCACGCGGATGCGCCGCAGCCGGAGACGGTCGCTCCGGGGCGTCGGCGGGTGCGTGGGTAATGCGTAGAGCGCGATCGGCTTCGCTCAGCAATCGGTCGAACAGCGAGTAATGACGTATCAATGCAATCGCTCCAGAAACAATTCCGCCGGGTGACGAACGGGCAGATCCACGCCCCGCGCCAGCAAGCGTTCGCGCAAGTGTTGAGCGCACCCGACATTGGTCGTTACCAGCGCTGCGACGTTCAGCGACTGCAGTTCGTCGACAATCGGCATTGCCAGCCGATCCGCCATATCGGTATGCGACAGCAAGTTCGGCCCTGCTGCACCACAACAGCCGAAACCTGCCACAAGGCTGTAGGTTACGCCGATGGCCGTGAGTAAATCGCCCACCGCCGCCGGGGGCGCCGTGCACGGAATCCACAGCGCCACCCGTGTCGCCGCAGGGACAATTCGTGTCCGCCACTGCGACGCTTGAGACAGCATCCACGCGCACCATTCGTCCACCGCATGTCCGGCGTTGCGCAAACTTCCGATACAGCCGGTGTCGAGCGCAACCAGTCGTCGCGACGGACCTTGTTGCGGCGGATCGAATCCGAGATGACGATCGAGCGCCCCACAGCACGGCATGTCGGCTGGAACCATAGGCTCGCCCAGCCGCGCGGCGATTGCCAATACCGCTTGCTGCGCAGTGGTCTCCAGCGTACGCGCAACGCATCCCACAAATAGCTGCGGCGCCGCGTCGTCTGCGGACATCGCCAGCGGCCATCGGGCGCGCTCGAGCCAGCGCGACGTGCGGCCAGTGGCGGCAAGCCTGAGAGCCCGCGCAACGGCCAATCCACGCGCCAAAGCGCCCGGATAACGCACCATGCGGCGCACCAGGCGCAAGCGCCACGGCAAGCGCGAGGCCGGCAATCGTCGCGCTGTGCGCTCAATAATCTCGCCGTAACGCACGCCTGCCGGACACACCGCCTCGCAGCGGCGACACTGCAGGCAACTGTCCAATGCCTCGACGGTACTGGCGTCGAGCGGTGCGCCGGCGTCGAGGCGTTTGGCCAACGCTATGCGCCCGCGCGGCGAGTGCGCCTCGTTGCCGGACACAGCGAACGTTGGACAGTGCGGCAAACACAAGCCACACATCACGCATTGGTCCGCCAACTCGCTGAGACTATCGGGCATCGGATTTTTCGCTTCACCCTGCTTGCTCAACGAGCGTCGAATTCACTTATGCGCTCGAGCGAACAAGACATGGCATAGAACGGCTGACAGTCATCAAGTTTAGCCTGCAACGATCAGGGCGCGACGAACGCCGGCGACGACAGATCGTCGATGCAGTCTGGTTCGAAGTCGACCAGTCCGTTGCGCGCAAAATCGGCGACCAGCTCGTCGCTGCAGCTCAGGCCAGCGCCCAGGCGCGGCGTGTGCGACTGTCCCGGCAGAACCACAATCCGGTTTCGGCGCGCGTGCTGGGCCATTTGTTGCGCCCAGGAGCGCGTGCTTCCCGGGTCCAGCGACATCGCCAGGACCAAAGCCTCCGGTTCGGCCTGGATGGCTGCCGGCGACGCCGCGCGACGGGACTCGCCCGCCCAGTATTCGCATGCTTCGAGGTAATCGTCTCGCGCCGATTGCGCAAGGCGGAGCAACGCCTCGGGCCAGTATTGCGCACGTTGCAGCCACTCGGGCCCGGCTTCGCGAGCGGTGGCCAGTTTCTCTGGGCATTCGATGGACAGGTTCAGGCCAACAGCCAGTCCGCGCGCGTCTTCTTCGTCTGCGTTGTCGAGCGTTCGAAATCGCGACACGATGTCAGACATGCGCGGCGAGTCGCGGCGGGCCGCTGCGGCGATAGCGGCGGGAAGTTCCGGCACCATCCGCGTGTCGAACTGAAGCTCAGCGATTAAAGAAAACAGGGCCACGCCGTCGAGCATCTGAGGCTCGCCCGCCAGGTCGATAGTCAACGGCTCCCGTTGCGCCCCAAGTATGGCGCCGGCATACAACCGCTTCAGGTCGCCGTATTGGCGCCAGCAGGAACGCTGGCGTCGGCATTCTCGATCCAGTGCGGCAACCGCATCCAATCGATGCCCCATTTCCTCGACGAAGAGGTCGCCTTGCGGCGGATAGGGAAGTTCCAGCAACAGCCGTAGCGTAGCCTGCGGATGGGCTTTGCCGTACAGCAGGGCGACTTTCGACCCATAGCTCGATCCCCAGACTAACCACCGCCGAATTCCCAGCGCCAGCCGAATCGATTCGATGTCATCGACCAATCGGTCTGTGCTGAACGCATCGAGATCCAATCCGCCCATGTCGAATGCCACGCGGCATTCCGCCAACGACTCGAGATCCGCTGTGCAGGTCAATGAAGGATCGGCAAATCCCGATCCCCTGGCGTCCACCATCACCACGCTTCGGCGCTCGCGCAAGCGGCGATATTGAGCGACGTCGGCAATGTCGTCGTAGCTGGTGGCGCCAGGCCCGCCTGGGATGAATACGACGGGTTCGCGCGGCGGTTTGTTGCCCAATGGCGGAAGGATGGTGACCGGAAACCTCAGGCGCAGATCGCCATCCATGACCTCGGCCAGGTAACACTGGGCGCCGACCGCCGCCGCCTGGTTCGGGCATGCCGTGGCTATCAAGAGCGCCGGATTCGCCGATAGCGGCGAAAACGACAGAAGCAGGGAAATCGCCAACAGGTAACGCATGATGTTTGCTCCGCTGAGTGTTGGACTCAGCATGCGTGGCGACTTTGTAGCGGGAATCGAGGTTGCGTCAGGATTCGGTCAAGTTCGCACGCCGAGCCCACAATTTGCGGCAGACTCATTCAATGTCCACCGAACTCCACAATGCGCGCGGCGCGCGGGTGCTGATTGTCGAAGACGAGCCCGCGATAGCGCAGACGGTCGCGGCGTACCTGGGCCGCGAGGGTTTACATACGCGAACCTGCGCCGACGGCGAAAACGCGCTGCGGATCGCTATCGACTGGACGCCGCAATTAGTCTTGCTGGATGTGCGGCTACCTGACGGCAGCGGATTCGACGTTTTGCGCGAACTTCGTCGTCATGGCGACACGCCGGTGATCATGGTGACAGCCATGGATCAGGAGGCTGATCGCGTCAGCGGGTTTCGGCTCGGGGCGGACGACTACGTGGTGAAGCCCTTTTCCCCGCTGGAACTGGCTGCTCGCGCGCTGGCGGTACTGCGGCGCGGAATCCGTCAGGGCGATCCAGTGCTCTCGGCGGGCGGCTTGAGCATCGACCGCGCTGCGCGCCAGGTTTGGCCGACGTCGTTGGGGCGACAGCAATCCATCCTGCTGACGCGCATAGAGTACGAGTTGATTTTGCGCCTCGCTCTCGCTGCGCCGCGGGTGGTGGGTCGCGCCGAGTTACTGTTGGCCTGCAACCAGGCAAGCGAAGCCTACGACCGCACCATCGATACGCATCTTTACAACACTCGCCGCAAGCTCCGCAGTTATGGGCTCGGCGATTGGCTGACGACGGTTCGCGGAATCGGTTACTGCGCGAGGACGAAATGATCTCGATCAGGCGCCGCATCACCGGCTTGGCGATTGCAGTCATGTCGATTTCGTTGGTCGTCGTCTGCGGAGCCGTGATCGTCGCGCTCTGGGGTTACGCGATGCGCTTTAAGGCCAACATGCCCCCTGCCGTGAGGGCGGAATTTGCCCGGCTCGAAGCCATCGGCCAGGACGAATCGGCACGCGGCATCGAGATTTACGTTCGGTATCGACCCAGGGTTGGCGAACTGGCGCTGATGATCGGCGCGCTGACCGTGGGTGTGCTCATTGCCGTCATGCTCGTCGTTCCCGTGATTCGAAGCGCACAGCGTCACCTCGGAAACCCGCTCGACGACGTGGCGGCGGCAGCCCGTCGCGTGGCCAACGGAGATTTCAGTATCCCCTTTGAAGCGAACGCCTTCGAAGCGAACGTGGAGCACGACAGTTTGTCGCGATTGAGAAACGACTTCGCCTCAATGATCGGTTCCTTGGCGGCGATGCAGGCAGAGCAGCGCCGGGACGCTGCCAATATCGCGCACGAATTGCGTACCCCGGTCAGCGCGATACACCTTTTGATTGAGGGTGCGATCGATCGCGTTCTGGAGCCCGATCGGACGTGGTTGGGGAACCTGCGGGAACAGACGCAAACCCTGAATCGGCTGGTCGAGGACCTTCGCACGATGACGCTGGCGCGAGTTGGACAGTTGCAGCTTCAGTGCCGCGAGGAAGCGGTCGAGGCGTTGGTGAGCCGATTGGTCGACGATTGGTCGCAGGCGATGCGCCAGTCCATCGATTTTCGCTGCAACATCAGCGCTGACGCGTTGGTGTGGGTGGACAGCGTCCGGCTAAGGCAGATTCTGGCGAATCTGCTCAACAATGCCTTTCGTCACGGTTCGCCGCCCGTCGCAGTCCAGCTGTCGCAAGTCGGCTCCAAAGTCTGCATTTCCGTGCTCGATGCCGGGGCAAAGCATCCAACGGCGCCAGGCGGCGATCGCTTGGGATTGAGTGTTGTAAGGCAGCTCTCGGCGTTGATGAACGCCGCCTTCGAACTTCAGTGCGGCCAACGCGGTTCCGTTGCGTCGCTGCGATTGCCCGCCCGTGAGCGCTGACGGTACACATCCGGCAAAGGGAAGGAATTAGCACATTCATTTCTCGTGTCGATGGCCCATGGCGCGTCGCTCAGCCGACCCGTCGTTTGCCCTCGGCGCTCAATGCGCGTCTCGGATCGCGCTTGAGCGAACGGATGAATTCCACGCGCCGGAACCGTAGCGCCGACCAATCGTCGTCGATGGCGATCTGGCGCACCGCCTCAAACCCGAACTCGCCGAGCGCTGCGAACCCGGTGTCGCGATTGAAGTCGGCTCGATAGCGTTTCGACGATTGCTTGGGGTACGCAAGCCAAAGCGGTTTGTCGGCAATCCACTGCGGGCATATAGCAGCGGCAAGTTCGACCACCTCAGCCTTGGTCATTGCGAACAGCACTGCGAGCGATGCCGAGACCGGCGATGCGACCACTGGGGCGCCGGCATCGGCCAGACGTTGTGCCACATCGTCCGGTGCCGATCGCAACAGCACTGGGCCCAATCCATCCCATTGCAGCTTCTTGAGCAACGCTGTCACGGCGACTCCGCGGTCGATCCGACGCCCTCAGACTACGGGATCTTGTTGACCCGCCTTTTGTGAACCGCAACTGCGAAAACGTCGAATCTAAGACTTGCAGACTAGCGGGCGGACCCTCTACACTCTCCGGCTCTTTGTAAGTCTAGGTCCATGGAGTGGTCCACATGAAAACGGTCAGCGCTAAGCCAGAAACCGTAAAACGCGATTGGTTCCTGGTCGATGCCTCGGGCAAGACGCTCGGCCGCCTGTGCACGGAACTCGCGCGTCGCCTGCGCGGAAAGCACAAAGCGATCTACACCCCGCATATCGATACCGGCGATTACCTCGTCGTCATCAATGCCGAGAAGATCACCGTCACCGGCAACAAGCTCAACGACAAGCTGTATCACCGCACGACGGGCTATATCGGCAATCTGAAAACCACGCCGTTGAAGAACATGATGGCTGATCACCCGGAGCGCGCGATCGAGATCGCCGTCAAGGGCATGCTGCCGAAGGGCCCGCTGGGCCGCGACATGTTCCGCAAGCTCAAAGTCTACAAGGGCTCCGAGCATCCGCACGCCGCGCAGCAGCCGGCCGTACTCGACATTTGATTTGAGGTAAGACCATGGCTTCGACGCAACATTACGGCACCGGCCGCCGCAAATCCTCCGCCGCGCGCGTGTTCCTGCGCCCCGGCAAAGGCCAGATCACCGTCAACGACAAGTCGCTCGACCAGTTCTTCGGTCGCGAAACCGCGCGCATGGTCGTTCGCCAGCCGCTGGAACTGACCAATCTCGTCGAGCGCTTCGACGTGCTGGTCACGGTTGCTGGTGGCGGCATGACCGGCCAGGCCGGCGCCATTCGCCTCGGCATCTCCCGCGCACTCGTCGAGTACGACGAGAACCTGAAGAGCGAGCTGCGCAAGGCAGGCTTCCTGACCCGCGACGCCCGCGAGGTCGAGCGTAAGAAGGTCGGCTTGCACAAAGCCCGCCGCGCCACCCAGTACAGCAAGCGCTAACCGCGCAAGCGCAATCCACCCGTGTCGCCCGCGGGTGCATCGCAGCGACATTGGGGGATCGTTCAACGGTAGGACAACGGACTCTGACTCCGTTTATCTAGGTTCGAATCCTAGTCCCCCAGCCAACTTAAGGCCGCCCAACGGGCGGCCTTTTTGTTGGCTGGGGGACTAGATGAAGAACCTATCAGGTTCGACTCGGAGCGCAGGATGCGCGAAGAGCGCGAGCGAAGGCGAGTCCCGCAGGGACGCGGGCCATGGATGGCCCGCGCAATCCTAGTCCCCCAGCCAACTTAAGGCCGCCCAACGGGCGGCCTTTTTGTTGGGCTGGGGGACTAGATGAAGAACCTATCAGGTTCGACTCGGAGCGCAGGATGCGCGAAGAGCGCGAGCGAAGGCGAGTCCCGCAGGGACGCGGGCCATGGATGGCCCGCGCAATCCTAGTCCCCCAGCCAACTTAAGGCCGCCCAACGGGCGGCCTTTTTGTTGGGCTGGGGGACTAGATGAAGAACCTATCAGGTTCGACTCGGAGCGCAGGATGCGCGAAGAGCGCGAGCGAAGGCGAGTCCCGCAGGGACGCGGGCCATGGATGGCCCGCGCAATCCTAGCCCGCATATTTCATGAGGTCGCGATGAAATGGCTTGATTTCGTTGTTACGGCGTGGAAATCATCGAGTTGGTCGTACTGACAGAGTGTTCGCTGCCATTTCCTCGCTAACACGGCCCTCGCTCGTTCTTTGCGCCGGACTCTTCGTTGCTCGTCGTCCCAATGGAACAACCATTCCTCCTCCTCGCGCCTCGATTCCGGCGCAAAGCCCTTCGCGATCTTCCGCGTTTCCTCATGAAATATGCGGGCTAGTCCCCCAGCCAACTTAAGGCCGCCCAACGGGCGGCCTTTTTGTTGGCTGGGGGACTAGATGAAGAACCTATCAGGTTCGACTCGGAGCGCAGGATGCGCGAAGAGCGCGAGCGCAGGCGAGTCCCGCAGGGACGCGGGCCATGGATGGCCCGCGCAATCCTTGTAATGGCTCATGCCCGCCGCCTAGCCCGCATATTTCATGAGGTCGCGATGAAATGGCTTGATTTCGTTGTTACAGCGTGGAAATCATCGAGTTGGTCGTACTGACAGAGTGTTCGCTGCCATTTCCTCGCTAACACG
>JALHMG010000059.1 GCA_022844135.1 Lysobacterales bacterium | reverse complement strand
CCGGGTCAACCATTCCGCCCGGTGCGGCGGCGCAGCCGCCGCCCGTTCGAGCGGGCGCGCCGCATGCGGCGCAAGCTTGCCCGCTCTCACCCTTCTCGCGCCTCGATTCCGACGCAAAGCCCTTCGCGATCATCCGCATTCCCTCTTGAAATATGCGGGTTAGGTCTACGCTTGTGATTGAAATTTAGCTACCCAAGTTGGTTCGAGTTCGCGAGCCGTGCGGAAAGGTTAACGCTCATCGGCCTTCCTTCAATTTCCGAATCAGATACGCGTTCTCCAATTCAGCGTCCAACTGCGACGCCTTATCAAGGTCGATTCCCGGCAAGGCTACTGCCAAGGAATACGATGGAAGATCGAGCCACCGCCTTTGCACAGGTGCCGAATTTTCCCTGTCGTTTTGCATAGCTTTCTTCACAGCGCTGCACTCAACTCCTTGATTTCCTTATTCAAAATCGCGTGGTTCTCGGAGTAATCGATGGCCAGCTCGATGATATCGACGCCGGGATCGGCCAGCGCAGCGCGCAGCATGTCGCGGAATTCGCCGGTGGACCCTGGACGCCAGCCGCGGGCGCCGTAGGCTTCGGCCAGCTTGACGAAATCCGGGTTGCCCATGTCCATACCGAAGTTCGCAAAGCCCATACCGGCCTGCTTCCATTTGATCATGCCGTAGGCGTTGTCGCGCAAGATGATGATTGCGATGTTGAGACCCAAGCGTACGGCGGTTTCCACTTCCTGCGAATTCATCATGAAGCCGCCATCGCCGCAGATCGCGACAACCTTGCGATCCGGGTGCACGATCTTCGCTGCCATTGCGCTCGGCAGCCCCGCACCCATCGTCGCCAGTGCGTTGTCCAGCAGCAGCGTGTTGGGTTCATAACAACGGTAATAGCGCGCGAACCACAGCTTGTACATGCCGTTGTCCAGGCACACGATGCCGTTCTTTTCGACCTCTTTGCGCACAATGTCCACCATGCACACAGGATGGATCGGAAACCGCGCGTCATCGACACGATGCTCAAGGTGTCGATTGAGCGCATCGCGAATTTTGTCGAAATACGAAAAATCCCAATGCGGCTGCGGCTCCAGACGCTGCTTCAGGCGCCAGATCGCATTGGCCATATCGCCAACGACTTCGATTTGCGGGAAATAAACGGTATCGACCTCGGCCGAGAAGAAGTTCAGATGGATGACGGTACGCTGGCCCTTGCGCATGAAGAAGGGCGGTTTCTCGACGACGTCGTGGCCGCAGTTGATGATGCAATCGGCCTTCTCGATGGCGCGGTGTACAAAATCGCCATCCGACAGGGCGGCGTTTCCGAGCCATAGCGGATGGTGTTCGTCGAGTACGCCCTTGCCCATTTGGGTGGTGAAAAACGGGATACCGAGTTTGTCGACGAATTCGGCGAGCATCTTGCTCGTGGTTTTTCGATTCGCGCCAGCGCCGATCATCAGCAGCGGGCGCTTGGCGTTGGTGATCGCTTCGACCGCGTAGACGATGGCCTTTTCGTCGGCGACGGGGCGACGCATGTGCGAGGCTTTGAGCACCATCGCCTCGCTGTGTTCGTCGGCGATATCCTCGGGCAGCTCCAGATGCACGGCGCCCGGACGCTCCTCTTCGGCGCGCCGAAAGGCCTCGCGCACGCGCGCCGGGATGTTGTCGGCAGCGATGATCTGCCGCGTGTACTTGGTGAGCGGGCGCATCATGTCGACGATGTCGACGATCTGGAAATGGCCTTGTTTGCTGGCTTTGACCGGTTTCTGCCCGGTGATCATCAACATCGGCATCGCGCCCAGTTGAGCATAGGCGGCGGCGGTCACGAAGTTCGTCGCACCGGGACCGAGCGTGGAGAGACACACGCCGGCATGGCCGGTCAGCCGACCGTAGGTGGCGGCCATGAAGCCGGCCGCTTGCTCGTGGCGCGTGAGAATCAGTTTGATCGACGAAGTCCGCAGGGATTCCAGGAAATCCAGGTTCTCCTCGCCGGGAATGCCGAAAATGTACTTGACGCCCTCGGACTCCAGCGCCCGAATGAACAAGTCCGAAGCCTTCATCGCGTATCCCCTGCGCTGGAATAGAGAGCGCGGATTCTGGCAGCCGCAAGGCGCTTCGCGCCATAGCCTTTGGGGCAGTTCCCGGCTCCTGGCGGTTTGCTTGTGGTCAGAGCTCTTGATCGTCCATCAACCAGGAACCAACAACCTACAAGCGTCTCATCCGCCACTCTTGCGCGCTCTGCCCCCACACCTCCACTTCCGCCTTGTCGTGCGGCGCGGGCAGTTTTCCTGGCCGCAGATAGCGCGATCCCAAGCGCCGCGCGACGCCTTTGGAGCCTTCGTTGTTGGGATCGATGGTGTGGATGATCTCGCTCCAGCCGAGCAAATCGACGGCGTAGTGCATGCAGGCGATGGCGGCCTCGCTGCCATAACCCTGGCACCATTTGCTGCGCTTGATCGCCCAGCCAACCTCCAAACCCGGCCAACCATCGGGCGACCACGGCCCCATGCGGCCGATGAATTCGCCGCTGATACGATCGCGTGCCGTGAACATCGCAAACCCGTGCGCGTGCCACGCGCCGATCATGCACATCAGGCCACGCCAGACCATGGAGCGTGGCATCGTGCCGCCGATGTATTTCGTCGTCTCGACATCGGCCATGGTCTCGGCCCAATCGTCGAGATCGCTGGCGGCGGGAACGCGCAGGATCAAGCGTTCGGTTGTCAGCGTCGGGAAGTCGCTCATCGGCTGCGGCACCGGCTGATGGTAGCGGTTTCGCTGTCGCCATCGGCGTAGGCAATCGCGATTGTTTCGCCATCCATGCGCGCAATTTTGCCGGGATAGTACTTGCCCTGGTTCTTGAAGTTGCATTGCACATCCGAACCAACGCGCCAATCGATGGCGCGCAGTTTATCGAACGGCACATTGGCAACGTCGCCATCATCGAAAGCCACGCTCGCGCCGCCGTCGGTCAGCGCTTGAACGCGACCGGGGTAGAAAAAGCCGTCGCCCCAGACCGCGAGCACACGATCGCCAGCCTTGGGCGCGGCAGCTGCGACGCTGCACATCAGCACGCTGAAGATCACCATCGATTTGCGCATTTGCTGCCTCCGTTCATATCTTCCGACCATCGCATTTGCGAATGCGCCGAAGACCGCGACACTATGGCTCACCACAGTTTCGCGTCGCAACAGTTTCCACTCGTCGGGGTTGGAGACCGACGGGTTTCACTTTCGCGCTGCCAGCGCCGGCCGCTCCTTCCACTCGCACAAATCCGCAATCGGGCATTCCGTGCACTTGGGATTGCGCGCAGTACAGACATAGCGGCCATGCAGGATCAGCCAGTGGTGACAGTCCTGTTTGAACTCTGCGGGCACCACGCGATTAAGGCGCGCCTCCACGGTATCGACGTTCTTGCCAGGCGCGATACCGGTGCGATTACTGACGCGGAAGATGTGCGTGTCGACAGCGATCGTCGGCTGACCGAAAGCGGTATTGAGCACGACGTTCGCGGTCTTGCGGCCGACACCCGGCAGGGCCTCAAGCGCCGCGCGGTCGGCCGGCACCGCGCCGCCATGCAGCGCCAGCAATTGCTCGCAAAGCGCGACGACATTCTTGGCTTTGGCGTTGAACAAGCCGATGGTCTGAATGAAGGGTGTCAACCCTTCGACGCCGAGCGCGGCAATGGCTGCAGGCGTGTTGGCGATGGGAAACAGTTTGCGCGTCGCTTTGTTGACGCTGACGTCAGTAGCTTGGGCCGACAACACGACTGCCACCAGCAACTCAAAAGGACTGCTGTACTCAAGCTCCGTGGTGGGCTTGGGATTGAGTTCGCGCAGGCGCGAAAAGATGGCAGTGCGGCGGTCGCGATTCACTTTTCATGCTTTCAATCGGGCTCAACCGCCAATATCGCAGAAGCCGATACCGTGCGTATGGGCTGCTGCTGTGAGGACCCGGTCATTGTAGCCCGCATATTTCGTGAGGTCGCGATGAAATGGCTTGATTTCGTTGTTACAGCGTGGAAATCATCGAGTTGGTCGTACTGACAGAGTGTTCGCTGCCATTTCCTCGCTAACACGGCTGCGCTTCCTGCTTTGCCCCTCCGGCCAGCGCATCCATGCGCTGGCGTTCGGCGGCGCGCCGCATGCGGCGCAAAATCCCGCCTCACCCTCGCTCGTTCTTTGCGCCGGACTCTTCGTTGCTCGTCGTCGAAATGGCGACGACGAGCAACGTAGCATTCGGGTCGAAAGACGCGGACATAATTCCAGTTATTTTTGGGACACCACACTAGTAAAACCTACGGTTCGATTGGATTGTCCTGTAGGCACTGCAAGTACGCAGTGAGGGCAGCGTCCAAATCGTCCAATGCCTGGTCGCACCCAGCACCCCCACCACCCTGGCACTGCGTCTGAGCGTTTACTATGGTTCTAATCAGGCCGTTGAGCTGACCATTGCAAGCGCTGCTCTTTTCTCGGCGTTGCGCGGCGCTCGCCCACTTCTGATACTCGTACGTCAATAGCCAGTTTCCGCCGAGCCTCTGCAAGTCGGCGACATTATCCTTTACGTTCGTATCAACGCCACCGACGACGGATCCATCAGCCATATTAACAGACGCAATCCAGCGTATGCGTTTGTAATCGTTACGATCGACTTCTCCAGTGCCTTGGCGGGCCAGCCTGGCTTTCAAGACCGTGTCCGAGCCATGACTCATGCTGATCTCGCCAGTGACCAAATCGATATCGAGCGCATCGGCGCCATTCAATGCGTAGAAAGTTCCATGCTCAATAAACATATGCAGCTTGCTCGGCCCAGTGGCCGCAAATGCAGCGCCGCAGGTCGTGAGCACCGCCAGACTTAGAATGAGAGTTGGTAGGCGCATGGACGTTCTCTTTAAAAATTTTCAGGAAGTGTCGCAAATCCTGACTGCAACGAAGAGAACGCTAGCGCGGCCTGGATAGCGTGTCAATTACAAAAGGTAGCAATGGGCGCAGGTGTCGTTCTCTGTTACCGGATCCACCGATCATCCATCGCCTCGCGCACGCTGAACTTGCCCTCCAACAGCGCTTTACCGATCACGACAGCCGCAGCGCCCGCGTTGCGCAGTGCTCGCAGATCATCGAGCGCATGCACGCCACCCGAGGCGATGAACTGGGCATGTGCAAATCGTGCCGCCAGTGCACGGTACAGGGGAACGTTCGGCCCGCCGAGCATGCCGTCGCGATCGATGTCGGTGACCAGGAAGTGCCGTGCGCCATGCGCGAGCCATCCAGCGGTGGTGCTTTCGAGATCGGCTTTTTCAAGCTCGGTCCAACCTGCGGTGGCGATTCGAAATAGCCCGGTGTCGTCAGCTCGCGCGTCGAGTGCGAGCGCAATGCGCTCGGGGCCGAACTCGGCCAGCCACTGCGCCACGATCTGCGGTTGTTTGATCGCCAGCGAGCCCACGACGACGCGCTCCACGCCGGCCTCAAAGAACGCATCGAGTTGCGTGCGCGAACGCACGCCACCGCCTGCCTGCACGCGCAAACCGCATGCCGCCATGCGCGCGATCACGGCCAGGTTCTCGGTACTGCCGGTTTTGGCGCCGTCGAGATCGACCACATGCAACCACTGTGCGCCCTGATCGCGATACAAGGCCGCCAGTTCCACGGGATCGCTGGCATAGGTTTGCTGTTGCGCAAAATCCCCTTGCAGCAAACGAACGACACGCTGCGCGCGCAAGTCGATGGCGGGAATAACGATCATGACAATGCCAGGAAGTTGCGGATCAAGCGCGCGCCGACCTCGGCCGAGCGCTCCGGATGGAATTGCGCACCCATGAAGTTGCCGCGCGCGACGATGGCCGAAAACGGCTGGCCGTGGTCGCAGGATGCCAACGTCAACTCGCTGACTGGCGCGGCAAAACTATGCACGAAATAGGCATACGAGCGCTCGTCGAGGCCGTCGATCAGCGGATGCGCGCGCAGCGGCTTGAGCGCATTCCAGCCCATATGCGGCACGCGCGCTGTTTCGTTGGCTTGCAGGCGTCGGATGGCGCTAGCGAACAAACCCAGGCAACGCGTCTGACCGCCTTCTTCCGAGGATGCGAACATCAATTGCATTCCCAAACACACGCCAAGCACCGGTTGAGTGAGTGTCGGCAGGCGCGCCGACAAGTCCAGTGCATCCAACTCGCGCATCGCTGCTGCCGCCGCGCCGACGCCTGGAAGAATCACGCGCGGTGCGCGCGCAATCGTGTCCCAATCGCGCGTGACCGTGACCTCCGCGCCTTCGCGTTCCAATGCGGCGCGCACCGAGCCGATGTTAGCGACGCCGGAGTCGATGAGGGCGATGGGGGTCATGGCGTCGTTCTCGCAAACGCACTCATCGCGAAGCGAAACGCAAAGCGAGGGCACGAGGGCACGAGGGCACGAGGGCACGTGCTTCCGACGCGCCTTAGGTTCCAGTGAAGAAATGGTGTTCGAAAAAACTCGAATGGGATTGCCGCGACAGAGTGCACGTGCCCTCGTGCCCTCGTGCCCTCGTGCCCTCGCTCTTGTTTCTCAATGAATAGGTCTTGGTCTGGCCAGGGAGCGATCGTTATCACAACACCCCCTTCGTACTCGGCACCGCATCTCCGCTGCGCCGCGTAGCCACGCGCAGCGTGCGCGCGAGCACCTTGAAGCAGGCTTCGACCATGTGATGCGCGTTGTCGCCGCGCACGGTCAGGTGCAGGTTGGCGCCGAGCGTTTCGCACAGCGAGCGGAAGAAATGCGGCACAAGTTCCGTCGGCAGCTCACCCACGCGCTCGCGCGGAAAGCTGCCGTCGAACACGAAATACGGCCGGCCGGAAAGGTCGAGCGCGGCGCTGGCCTGCGTTTCGTCCATCGGCAAGGTAAACGCATAGCGCTCGATACCGCGCTTGTCGCCGAGCGCGGCTTTGAGCGCCTGCCCAAGCGCCAGCGCGCTGTCTTCCACGGTGTGGTGCTCGTCGATGTGCAAATCTCCCTGGCACTTCAGCGCCAGCTTGAAGCCGCCGTGGCGACCGATTTGCTCCAGCATGTGATCGAAGAACCCAAGTCCAGTGTGGATCGCCGGCGGCGCTTCGCGATCGAGATCGATCTCGACGCGAATGCGCGTCTCCTTGGTGTTGCGCTCGACCACCGCCACACGCGGCGCATTGAGCAACTGATGCGCGATCTCCGGCCAGGGCAAACCTTCTGCGCCGCAGCGAATCCCGGCCACGCCCATATTCTTGGCAAAGTCGAGATCCGTCTGCCGGTCGCCCACCATCGCACTGCGCGCGCGATCCCAGCCGGGATCGGCGAGATAGTCGAGCATCATGCCGACTTTGGGTTTGCGCGTATCCGACGGCTCGTGCGCAAAGTGCCGATCGATGCGCTCGCTGGCGAAGACGATGCCCTGCGTCCGCAGCACGTCCAGCATGAGGTTGTGCGCGGGCCAGAAGGTGTCTTCGGGAAAGCTGGACGTTCCCAGTCCATCCTGATTGCTGACCAGGACCAGCTCATAACCAGCATCGACGATGCGCTTGAGCGCTGGAATCACGTCCGGCAAAAACTTCAGCTTGTCGATCGCATCGATCTGCTGATCGGGCGGTTCCTCGATGATCGTGCCATCGCGGTCGATGAAAAGGATTTTGCGCATAACTCTTGCCTCTTGGGTCGCGCCGTGGCGCGACGCTTCGATTGCTCTCTAGCACGATGGATCAAGCTCTTTGCCGCCCTGGCCTCAGCACACTGCGCGACCGACAGATGCCAGGAACTGATCGTTCTCTTGCGGCGAACCGATGGTGACTCGAAGCCCGCCGTCGAGCTTTAAGTAATGCGAGACATCGCGAATCAGCACGCCTTGCTCTGCAAGCTCTGTCCAGACCCCTTTGGCATCGCCGACTTGGAACGTCAGGAAATTGGCGCGGCTCGGCCAGACGCGGCGGATGCCGGGGTTTGAGACCAGCGCGGCGTAAACGCGGTCGCGTTCGCGCGACGTCGCGACAATGCGCGCCTGATGCTCGGCGCGGACCGCGAGCGCCTTGTGCGCAGCATCGACGCAGGGCGTCGGCAGCGGATATGGGGCCATGATCCGGCGCACCAGGCCAATGATGTCTTCGTGAGCAATCAGTGCGCCCAAACGCGCGCCCGCAAGCGCGTACGCTTTGGACAGGGTGCGCAGCACGCACAGATGCGCATAGCGATCGATCAGATCTACAGCGCTCTCGGTGCCCGCGTACTCCAGATAAGCCTCATCGACCACGACCAGCGCGCGTCCAACGAGCGCAGCCGCAAGGCGCTCAATGTCGGCCAGCGGCACCAGCGAGCCGGTCGGGTTGTTCGGCGTGCAAACGTAGACCAGCTTCACCGGCGCGGCGAGCGCCGCGGCAATCAAGCGATCGATGTCGAGACGAAAATCCGTATCCGCGACCAGCGGCTCGCTGATCACTCGCGCGCCCTGCACTCCCGCCGCAACCGCATACATGCCAAAAGTCGGCGGCGAAACGAGCACCGCGTCCTGACCGGCGCGACAAAAGGCGCGCGTCAACAAATCGATCGCCTCGTCGCTACCGCGGCCGACGAAAACGCGCGTCGCTGGCGCGCCGTACACCGTTGCGAGCGCCTCGATCAAGGCACGCGGCTGCGGATCCGGATAGCGATTCAAGCCCAGCATATCGCTTGCGAACGGCAGCGCCGGCGCTTCGTTGGCATTCAACATCACCATCGCCCGCCCAGCTTCCATGCGCGCCGAGCTGTAAGCCTTGAGGCCGAGCAGTTCGGGGCGCGCCAGCGACAGTACGCTCATGGCCTTCCCTCTTGCGCAATCGCCGCCAGGCGCAGGCGAACTGCCAGCGCGTGCGCTTCCAAACCTTCGGCTTGTGCCAGGGTGATCGCTGCCGGGCCGACGGCTTTCAGTCCCTCGGCGCTGGCCTCCTGCACGGTGACCAACTTCTGAAAGCTTTGTACCGACACGCCGCTCATGGTGCGCGCATTGCCGTTGGTCGGCAGCACGTGATTGGTGCCGCTGGTGTAATCGCCCAGCGACTCGGGCGTGTAGCGGCCCAGGAACACGGAGCCTGCATTCTCGACATTGAGCAGCAGACGGCGCGGGTCGGCGACGTTCAAGATCAAGTGTTCGGGCGCGTAGGCGTTGGAAATCTCGACGGCCTGCTCCAGCGTATCGACACAAATCGAGCGACTATGCGCCAGCGCGGCACGCGCCAGATCGGCACGCGGCAGCGTGGCGAGCAACTCCTCCAGCGCGTCGCTCACGCTAGCCACCAGCTCGCTGCAGGGACTCAACAGCAGCACTTGCGAATCCGGACCATGCTCGGCCTGGCTCAGCAGATCGGCGGCAACGAAGCGCGCGTTGGCGGTGTTATCGGCGATGACGAGCACCTCGGAGGGACCGGCCGGCATATCGATGGCAGCCCCGAAGGCTTGTTGCGAGACCTGCAGCTTGGCCTCCGTGACATACGCGTTGCCCGGCCCGAAAATCTTCGCCACCTTCGGCACACCTTCCGTGCCGTAGGCCATCGCCGCGACAGCCTGCGCGCCGCCGAGCTTGTACACCTCGGTCACGCCGCAGACCTGCGCGGCATACAGCACCGCCGGATCGATGCTGCCGTCCTTACGCGGCGGCGAACACAGCACCACGCGCTTGCACCCGGCGAGGCGCGCCGGCACGCACAGCATCAGCGCGGTCGAGGGCAGCGGTGCGCTGCCTGCCGGGACGTACAGGCCGACCGTGGAAATCGCGATCGGCAGGCGTTCGCACATCAAACCGGGCGCGGTAGACAGCGCAATCGGATGCGGCCTCGTTTCGCGATGGAAACGCTCGATGCGAAGACGCGAATCGTCGATCGCCCGCTTCAGCTCAGCGGACAACTCGGCCTGGGCCTGCGCGAACTCCTCATCGCCGACGCGAAGACTCTCCAGCTCTACGCCATCGAAACGCCGCGTCAGCGCGCGCAGACTCGAGTCGCCGTCGGCGCGCACTTGCGCCAAAACGCGCGCGACCTGCTCCTTGAGTTCGCCACTGGTCAGGCTGTCGGGACGGGCCAGCGCGGCGTCGCGCGCCGCTGCATCGAGTTCGGACCAGGTCAGGCGCTTCATGACAGCAAACTCTCCACGGGCAGCACCATCAACTGACTGGCGCCGCATTTCTTCAAGGCTTCAAGGTGTGTCCAGGTAACGGCTTCATGGCACAACGCCTGCACCGTCACGCCGCCCTGGCGCGCCAGTACATTCGGCGTAGCGCCGCGCGGCAGCAGTGCGAGCACGTCGGCGAGATCGGTCTCCGACGCATTCAAAATCAGCAGCTTCGATTCGCGCACGCGGATCACGCCATCGATGCGCCGCAACAGCAACTCCGCGTACTCGGCGCGCTCGTCGAGCGGCGCGGGCGAGCCGATCAGCACCGCCTGGCTGTCGAGGATCGACGCGACCTCGCGCAACTGGTTGGCGATCAGGGTTGCCCCAGACGACACCAGATCGCAGATCGCATCGGCTGTACCCAGGCGCGGTGCGATTTCCACCGAGCCATTCAGCACGACGATCTCGGCACTCACGCCGTTGCGCTTCAAATAATCGCCGAGCAGATTCGGATAACTGGTGGCGATGCGCAATCCCGCCAATGACGCGGGCCCTTCATAGGTATCCTCGTTGGGCACCGCGATCGACAGTCGGCAGCGCCCGAAGCCCAGCTCGCGCAGCTCCGCAAATCCAGGTTCGCCCGATTGCTCCGCTTCGATACGGCGCTCGTCGGCCACGTTGCGGCCAACGATCCCCATCTCGCAAACGCCTTGCGCGATCAGCCCGGGGATGTCGTCGTCGCGCACCAGCAACAGGTCGATTGGCAGCGTTTCGCCGAAGCAGAACAGCTTGTCGCGGCTCTGCCGGAACTTGAGGCCGCAGCGGCTCAGCAGGTCCTGCGAGGCTTCGGACAAGCGCCCGGATTTCTGTACCGCAATCCGCAGGCGGTCGCGTGGTTTGGTCATGGTGATGAGGTCTGCAAAGATGTCATTTCGAAAGGGTCGAGCGCATGCTTCTCGGTGCGCGGACCTATGGTTCGCATGCTTTTGATCGCAGTCCGGAACCTGCGGACCAAAGGTCCGCGTTCCAAAAAGCGGCGCTCCGTCGGCAGATTACTTGCGCTTTCGTCGCAATCGATCCGCAGCGAGCTGGTAGCCGCTGTGCTCGGCCGCCAGACAGCGCGCGACGCGTCCGATGGTGGTGACGCTCACAGCAGTGCGATCATGGATATCGCGGTACGCCAATCCTTCGATCAGGTACGGAACTACCGACCAGCGATCGGCCAATGCCTCGAACTCCGCCGGCGTGGTCAGATCCTTCAGGAAAGCATGCATCTCATCCACCGTGCGCAGCGCAAGCAAAGCTTCGCACAATGCCGCTTCGGCATTGCTCTTGGAGACCACCGGATCCAGCGAGCGACGCTTCATAGTGTAATAGCGCATTAATACGTTGGAGCGAACCATAGCCGCGGATCGTGGAGCCGTCAAGCGCACGATTCGTCCGGCCGCGCTTCCGCCCGGACCCCACGGCTGGTCCCGCGTCGCCATGTGCGCCGATTTTCGCACCGACCGAAGGCCCGAAGGGCAGCGATGCGGGCCCAGCCTGCCTAAGCGTTTTCTTCGAACCAAGCCAGTAACACGCGCAATGCCGATGCGATGCCCGCAACCGCGAGCAGGCCGACAGTGCCGAGCCATGCACTCGCGACGATCGCACCGGGCAACACTCCCAGTGCCAGCGCCAGCGGCAGCGCGCTGTTGCGTTCCTCACGCAGGACCGCCTCGATCGAGGTCGATGGCCTGGCCGGTCTAAGTGTGGCAAGGGTTTGCAGTACAACGCTGCAAGCGATGGCAAAGAGCAACTCGCTGTGCCAGGTCGCAACGATCTCTGGCCACCATCCGGCGAACAGCACCACCGGCGTCAAGAAACCGGCAACCCCGAGGCCCATCACGACCGCAAACAGCGACAGCGAGAGCACCGGCGCCAAGTGCAGCGAGGCGCGATCGACCCAGGTTGCGTCGGCGCCTGGATCGAATCCTTGCATCTGGAACTGGACGCGGCGCGCCACCGCGCCCGCCGGCACCAGCACACAATCGGCAAGAAACCAGATCACGTAGGCCACCGCCGACCAGCCGAGGAACACGATGCCAACAATAGGGACCAGCGCGTCGATCGCGGCCGCGATGAGTCGGCCTGGTTTGCCCAACGAGCGCATCGGGTTACCAGGCACCGCCCTGCCAGAAGCGCTCGATTTGCGCGCGATACGGCGCCAGATCGAGCCCCTGCGCACGCACCCAGTCGTCGTTGTAGTAAGTGCAGCGATAGCGCTCGCCGCCATCGCAGATCAGCGTCACTACCGAGCCCGACTCGCCGCGCTCGCGCATCTCGGCCAGCAGCGTGCACACGCCATAGAAGTTGGTACCGGTGGAACCGCCGCAGCGACGGCCCAGCAAGGTTTCCAAAAAGCGCATCGCCGCGAGCGAAGCAGCATCCGGCACCTGCAACATGCGATCGATCGCGGTCGGCACAAAGGAGGGCTCCACGCGCGGCCGTCCGATGCCTTCGATGCGCGAGCTGCAGTCCAACTTGAGCGACGCATCGAGCGAATGGTAGTAGTCATAAAACACGCTGCGCTCGGGATCGACGACGCAGAGTTGGCTGGCGCAGTTGCGCTTTGCGCAGTAGCGCATGTAGCGCCCGATGGTTGCCGAGGTGCCCCCCGTACCGGCCGACACTACAATCCAGCGCGGAATCGGATCGGGCTCCAGCTGCATCTGCGCGTAAATCGCTTCGGCGATGTTGTTATTGCCGCGCCAATCTGTGGCCCGCTCGGCGAAGGTGAACTGATCCATGTAGTGGCCGTTCAACTCACGCGCAAGGCGCTCGGACTCGGCATATACATTCGGCCCATCGACCAGGTGGCAGCGCCCGCCGTAGAACTCGATAAGGGCAATTTTCTCCGGCGACACATGGCGCGGCATCACCGCGATGAACGGCAATCCCAGCAACCTGGCGAAATAGGCTTCGCTGATCGCCGTGCTACCGCTGGAGGCTTCGATGATCGGCGTGTGCGGCCCGATCCAGCCATTGCATAAGCCAAACAGAAACAGCGAGCGCGCCAGACGGTGCTTCAAGCTTCCCGTCGGGTGCGTCGATTCGTCCTTGAAATAGACGCGGATGTTCGGCGCCGCCGGCCACGGCAAACGAAACAGATGCGTATCCGCCGAGCGCTGAAAATCGGCATCGATTTCGGCGATGGCGCTATGCACCCAGGCGCGGTGTTCGGTGGCGATACGCATGGCGACCAGACTTCGACAGTTGCGTGAACGATACGCCGATGCCTGAAGATCCGCGATTGCGGCGGTGACAGCATTCGTACAATACTGCTGTCAATCGATACTCGGGAGCACGCAAATGGCAGTCCTGACCGTCCGCAATGTACCGGATGAGGTGCACCGCGCTCTCCGATTGCGCGCGCATCAGGCCGGACGCAGCACCGAAGCCGAAGTTCGCGCAATCTTGGAGGCAACCGTCAAACCGCTTGAACGTGTGAAACTTGGAACGCTTTTGTACGAGCTCGGTCGCAGCGCCGGGATCACCAACGAGGACGTGGAGATGATCAACTCGGTGCGCGACCGAACGCCGGCCGAACCAATGCCTTTCGAATGATTCTGCTCGATACCAACGTCGTCTCTGAGCCGTTGCGACCTGAGCCGGAGACGCGAATCATTGACTGGATCGACGCGCAGCAACTGGAGACTCTGCATCTTAGTGCGATCACGGTAGCTGAAATGCGCTCGGGCATCGCGCAGTTGCCCGAAGGCAGACGGCGGGCGCGCATCCAGGACAATTTTGAGCAACGCCAGCTGCCCCTGTTCGAGGGGCGCGTATTGAGCTTTGACGTGCAATGCAGCGCTGCTTATGCGCGCATAGTTGCCGATGCTCGCCACCGTGGCCGTCCCATCTCGGTTGCCGATGCATACATCGCCGCTACAGCTGCAACCCACGGCTTGACGGTAGCAACACGCGACGAAAGGCCCTTCAGGGAAGCGGGACTGAACGTAGTCAATCCATGGCGAAGGTAAATGCGAGCGTGCTCGGGTCAACGGCCTCGCATGCCGGTATCGGCGGGACCGACAGCCAGCGCATCGCCCGCTTCTGCGACGCTCTTTGGGCGGAGCGCGGTCTCGCTAAAACCTCACTCAAGAGCTACGCCAGCGATCTGACGCTGCTGAGTGGATTCCTGCATTCGCGCGGCACGTCCCTGGACGAAGCCACGCGCGCCGATTTGTTCGACTATTTGTCCAAGCGCATGGCCGAGGGCTTGAAACCGCGCTCGGCGGCGCGATTGTTATCGGCGCTGAAGCAGTACTTCACCTGGGCGCGCGAGCTTGGGTTTAGGAGCGATGTTCCGAGCTCCGAGTTGAGCGCACCGAAACTGCCGCGTTCGTTGCCCAAGGCGCTCAGCGAGCAGGAGATCGCCGCGCTGCTCGGCGCACCGGATATCGAGACACCGCAGGGTCTGCGCGACAAGGCGATGCTCGAGTTGCTGTACGCCTCGGGCTTGCGCGTCTCGGAGCTGGTCAGTCTACGCGGTGAGCAGGTGAGCCTCGCGCAGGGCGTGCTGCGCATTCGCGGCAAAGGCAGCAAAGATCGGCTGGTGCCGATGGGCGACGAAGCGCAGGCTTGGATCGAGCGTTATCTGCGCGAAGGTCGTCCACAACTTCATGCTAAACCTGCCCCCGCGCTGTTCATCACCACCCGCGGCGCGGCAATGACGCGACAAGCATTTTGGGCGCTGATCAAACGCTACGCGATCATCGCCGGCGTGCGCGATCTGTCGCCGCACGTGCTGCGCCACAGCTTCGCCACGCACCTTCTGAACCATGGCGCCGATCTGCGCGTAGTGCAGTTGCTGCTCGGCCACAGCGATCTGTCGACGACTCAGATTTACACCCATGTTGCGCGCGAGGGCCTAAAGCGCCTGCATCAGCAACATCATCCGCGCGGGTGAGGGACGGGGCACGGGGGACACGGGACGGGTTGCGGCACCGGCGAATGCTGGACGCGCAACTCCGTCTCGATCGGCAACGGCGTGTATCGCTCCAGCGATGGCGGCGGCAACATCGCAAGCCATTCCGGCGCGCCTCATAGAAGAAGGCTAACCCGCATATTTCATGAGGGAACGCGGAAGATCGCGAAGGGCTTTGCGCCGGAATCGAGGCGGGAGGAGAAGGAATGGTTGTTCCATTGCGACGACGAGCAACGAAGAGTCCGGCGCAAAGAACGAGCGAGGGCCGTGTTAGCGAGGAAATGGCAGCGAACACTTTGTCAGTGAGACCAACTCGATGATTTCCGGGCTGTAACAACGAAACTAAGCCATTTCATCGCGACCTCATGAAATATGCGGGCTAAACGGGACTCCAGTTCCGCAAGACGCTGTTGCGGCGTCAATGTCAACATCCAATGCAAAAGGCTGGCGTCGTGTTGCTCGTCGTCAGGCAGCTGTGCTTGATTCATCGTCCAATGATAAGCGCCGCGACGTAGCAGGTTACTCAGCTGCGCGACAAAACCGCCGCGCGATCAACCATTGCGGTGGCGGTGCCCAAACGCTCGCACGCCAGGCCCGCGGCGAGATTGGCGTGGCGCACGGCGTCAGCGAATGGCGCCTCAGGGGCAAACGCGAGTGCGGCGACGAGGGCGCCGGAGAAGGCATCACCCGCGCCGGTGGTATCGATGGCATTCACCGCAGCCGGCGCGACGCGGTAGTACGCGTCCGCATCGCCGCGGCGGTTGCGGCCATGCGAGACGAATACGCCGGCGGCGCCGAGGGTGATCACAACCGTCGGGACACCCAGCGTACGCGCCAACGCGTGCAGGTCGAGATCATTGCGTTGTGCTACGCCAGCCGGATCGATGCGCTGCCCGATGCCGTCCATCAACGCGGCGAACTCGGTTTCGTTGGGGGTCAACACATCGATGAGCGCGAGCAACTCGGGGGTGAGCGGCTCGTGCATCGGCGCGGGATTCAGCACCATCAGCGCGCCGATTTCTTTTGCTCGGCCGGCCACTGCATGCGCCACCGCGAGCGGCGTCTCGCACTGGGTGAGTACGATGCGCGTGGCGCTGCCGATCGCTTCCGATGCAAACGCTGCGGTGAGCGTTTGATTCGCCGCCAGATCGACTACGATCAGATTGCGCCCCTCGCCGTCGATAACGATGCTGGAGGTCGCAGTGGGCCGCTCCGCGCTGACTTGCCAATGGCTTTTCAAGCCCTCGCTGTGCGCGAAATTGCGTGCAACCAGCGCCAACGCATCGTCTCCGAGTGCACCGACGAACAGCGTGTCGACGCCCTGGCGATGGCAGGCCACCGCCTGGTTGAAACCCTTGCCGCCCGGGCCCGTGGAGAAACGCCCGACGCGCGTTTCGCCGATCACCGGGAAACGCTCCGTGGACCAGCAATGGTCCTGGACGAAACTGCCCACGACCACCACGCTCATGACGTGAACTTGAGCAGCACGCCAGCGATGGTGGCGGTCATGAACGTTGCCAGCGAACCGCCGAGCACGGCGCGCAGGCCCAGGCGCGCCAGATCGCTGCGGCGCTCGGGCGCGAGGCTGCCGATGCCGCCAATCTGGATTGCGATGGACGCAAAGTTGGCAAAGCCGCACAGCGCGTAGGTCAGGATCAATTTCGTTTCGGCACTGATCGCCGCTGCGCCTTCGCCAACCGGAATCGTCGCCAATTGCCCGTAAGCGATGAACTCGTTGAGCACGATCTTTTGTCCGATCAAGCCGCCGGCGATTACCGCATCGTCCCACGGAATGCCGATCAGCCACGCAATCGGCGATAGCAGCACGCCCAGGATGCTGCCGAGATTGATCACCACCGGCACCTCGCGGCCGCTGTTGATCCAGCTGGCGATGCCGGTGACATCGGCGCCCCAGCCAATGATCGCGTTGAGCATCGCGATCAGCGCAGTGAAGGCCAGCAGCATCGCGGCGATGTTCAGCGCCAGCTTCAGGCCATCGGCCGCGCCGCTGGCGGCCGCATCGATGATGTTCGCTGTGGTTTTCTCGAAGTGAACTTTGACCTCGCCGCGCGTCAGCGGCTCGCCAACTTCCGGCACCAGCAATTTGGCGATCACGAAAGTGGCAGGCGCGGCCATGATCGAAGCGGCAAGGAAGTGCTTGGCGAAGATCGCCTGCTGCTCCGGATCCGGCCCGCCAAGCATCAGCACATAGGTCATCATGACGCCACCGGCGATGTGCGCCATACCGCCGATCATCATCGTCATCAATTCCGACTCGGTCATCTTCGGAATGTACGGGCGCACTGTGAGCGGCGCCTCGGTCTGGCCAATGAACACCGACGCGCACACCGTAGTGGTCTCGGCGCCCGACACGCGCATCACTTTGGTGATCGCAAAAGCCATCCCGCGCACGATCATCTGCATCACGCCCAGGTGATAGAGCACCGCCATCAACGAAGCGAAGAAGATGATCGTCGGCAACACCTGGAAGGCGAAAATAAAGCCGTAGGTCTCGGCGTCCAGCAAGTTGCCGAAGATCAAACGCGCGCCTTCGGCGGTGAAGCCGGACAAGGTCACGAAGCCGTGCGCCAAGGTGTCGAAAATCGCCGCGCCAAAAGTGGTCAGCAATACGAACATCGCGAACAGGATTTGCAGCACCACGCCGGTGCCGACCAGCGTCCAATCCACCCGACGGCGGTTGTTGGAGAACATCCACGCAATCGCCACAAGGCTACCCAAGCCGAATAGCCCAAACAAAATGCTGCCGAACATGCCCCACTCCCCGACCGAACCCTGGCAGGACTATAGCCGCTGCGCGGCTCGCTAGAGCGATAACATACGCGCTGCGATCGCTGTACTGAGTCGCGACCGCAATTTGGCTGTCGGCGCGTCTCGCACAAACGGCAGACGCTGTCCGAAGGATTCGCGGTCTGCCGAATCAGGCCCGGAGCTTGGCCAGAATCTCCGCCCGCGCGTCGCGCAGGATGGAGTCGCGGTCGAGGTTTTTGAGGATGTCCTCGACCACGCGTTTGGGGCCGCGCTCGCCCCAGCTTTTGCCGTTGGCCAGGTAAGCCTGCGCGGCGCGACCGGTGATGTAGGTGGCGAAGTACGCGAGCGCGCCCTGAGCGCCAGCGGTCAGCGCGGTGGACAGCCCGGCGCTCACGCCTTTGAGCGCGCTGGCGATGGCGTTGATGCCCCAGATCGCGCCCATCAACGCCACGACTTGTGCGGCGATCTTGAGCACCAGTTCGCCGGCTTCGGCTTTGGTCAGCGGCAAGCCGTAGACGTGGCTCAAGTGCACTACCAGCGCTACATCGAGCCCCGCAGCGGCGGCGAGATCGGCCAGCGGGATCGGCGTCAAGCCAACGGCCACGCCTTTGCCGAGCGCGTAATTGCGGATCAGCTTGTCGGCGACATCGCGGCGTACTTGCGTGATCCGCGTGCCGAGCTGGTCGGAGATGCGGCCGGCGAACAGTCCTGCATTCAACGCCGCCAGCGTCTTGCCGTCGCTTGCGAGCACATCGACGATGGCCTGGCGCACGGCGTTGATGTCGGCCTCCGGTTGCTCCATGGATTCGCGCTCGTTGCCGGCTGCGTCGATGCGGATTACACGCCTGCGAGCGGGCAGCGCGCTGGCCGTCAGCACGTGCTCGGCGCGCACCAGGCCGTGCGCGTGTTCGCGCAAGCGCTCTATGAGCGCGGTGATTTCGCTCTGGACGAAGCGATCGGCCTTGTTGAGCACCAGCAACATCGGCCGATTGATGCGCGCCAGCTCACGTAGAGCGGCAGCTTCAACCGCAGTCACATCGCCATCGACGACAAACAACACCAGGTCCGAGCGCCCGGCGATATCGTGCGCGAGCTTTTCGCGCGCCTCGCCATCGATCTCGTTGATGCCGGGGGTGTCGATCAAGTGCACGCCGGCGCCGTCGATCGTCGTCCAGTGCGTGCTTTCCCGCGTCGTGGTGGTGCCATGCAACACGCCCACCTTGAACGCCTCGCTGCCCGCGAGCGCGTTCAGCAGCGCGGACTTGCCGACGCTGACACGCCCGAACACGGCAACGTGAATCGCCTGCTGGTTGAGCTTATCGATCAGCGCTTCGATCTCCAGAAACTCGGGCGTCAGCGCCTGCCGAACCTCACCCGGCAGCGATGGATCGTCGATCAGCGCGCGCAGCGAGTCGATGGTTTGGGCGAGAGGTTCGGTCATGTTTTCGATATTGAGGCTTTGAGTGTTGCACGGCGAGGCTTGGAACAAGCGAAAGAACTGTCGCTAACCCAGGCCAAGACGCTCCTTGGAGCGCTCCCAGTTCCGCCCGTCGAAATCGACGATCCGGGCTTGCGGTTCGCCGTCGATGCAACGCAGATGGACGCTATAACAATCGGGATGCGAGCGCGGCTGGTAGAAGCTTTTGATGCCGCAGACGCGGCAGAACCAATGCACGGCCATGCGCGTACCGAAGCGATAGTCGATCAAGGCCGCGGGATCGGTGAGCAGCGTGAACGCCGCATGCGGCACGGTCACATGCAGATACCCGGTGCGCGAGCAAATCGAGCAGTTGCAGCGCAAGACATCGAGTACCGCGCCAGCCTCAAAACGGAATCTCACCGCCCCGCAGTGGCAGCCGCCGTTGTATTCGACCGGCCCACGGTTGACGAAATCGGTCATCGGACCCTCCGCCTGTTGATCGCCGAATCCTAACCTGAATGCGACACGCGGTTGCGCGCGACGTTTGCGCTGTGCACGAACCATGTGCCGATTGAGCAGTTGTGCCGATGCGCCCATCTGCCTCCCTTGTTCCAGCGATGCGACCGGGGTCCCTCCCCCAAAGACTAAGCACCTGCAAAGGCGCATCGATGCCGTGGTGCCCGATGCCGCGTTTGTCCATGTTCAACAGGGGACCATCATGCAATCTCACTGCACGCTTCGTGCGGCTTTTTTGACGAGCGCTTTGGCGCTGTCCAGTTATGCGCCCATAGTTCAGGCCTCGCTCGCCGATACCATTCCCAACGGCGCGCTCGGCCAGATCGCGCTGAATGCGCAGTCCGGCTTCAGTGTCGCCAATGCCGGCGATCTCAATGCCGATGGCTTTCAGGACATGGCTGTCGGGATCTACGGCTACAGCAACGGCGAAAGCGACGAAGGCGCGGTGATGATTTTTTTCGGTGCGGCGACGGGCATCGATCCTGTCGCCGATGCCGTACTTGAGTTGAATCAGGTCGGCGCGCGATTCGGCGCGTCGGTTGCCAGCGCCGGCGATGTCAACGGCGATGGGTTCGATGACCTGCTTGTCGGTGCGCCATTCTTCGATTCGGGCGATACCGATGGTGGGCGCGGCTTTCTCTTTTATGGTGGCGCTGGAGCGTTCAACACGGCCGTCGATGGTGTGCTCGGTATCAGCCAGAACAGCGCCTTTTTCGGCGTCAGCGTAGCCGGCGCTGGCGATGTCAATGGCGATGGTTATGCCGACGTGCTGGTCGGATCGAGCGGCTTCGATGGCGGGGCCACGAATTCTGGCGCCGCGCTGTTGTACTTCGGAGGCGCCGGCAGTTTCGACACCACCATCGATGCGAACTTGACTTCCTCCCTCACGGGCGTCCGTCTCGGCAGTTCGCTGGCCGGTGCCGGTGATGTCAATGGCGATGGCTTTGCCGATATCGTCGTCGGAGCGCCGTTCTATGCGAATGGCGCAACCAACGAGGGTGCCGCATTTCTTTACCTGGGCGGCGCGGGAGCGTTCAACACCGCAACCGATGCCCACTATGAGATCAATCAAGTGAACGCCGAATTCGGCACCTCCGTCGCAGCAGCCGGCGATCTCAATGGCGATGGCTTCGGCGACTTGATTGTCGGCGCATTGCGTTACGACAATGGCCAAACCGACGAAGGCGGCGCTTTCGTCTATTACGGCGGCAGCACGATAAACAATGTGCTGGACGCAACGCTGGAAGCCAATCAGGCAGGCGCTGCGATGGGCACGTCGGTCGCCAGCCTTGGCGATCTCAATGCCGATGGCTATGGCGATGTTGCCGTTGGTTCGCCGCTGTTCGATGGCAGCAATGCCGATTCGGGCCAGCTTTGGGTTTACCTCGGCGCTACCGCTGGCGTCGTTGTGGCGCCGTACAAGCAGATCGATGCGGGCCTGGCGCAGCCGGCGCGGCTTGGGTTTGCCGTGTCCAGTGGCGACTTCAACGGCGACGGCTACACCGATCTGATCGCCGGAATGCCCGACTTCACCGGCACGCTCAGCTCGCAGGGACGCGCGCTGGTGTACTTGGGTGGCACCGTGATCGATAACGGCGTGTCCGACGCGCGCGTCGAGTCCGGACAAGCCAGCGGCCAGCTTGGTCACAGCGTTGCCACTGGCGATGTCAATGGCGATGGCTACGCCGATCTGGTCAGCGGCGCTTTTGGCTTCGATGCCGGCAACATCAACACCGGTCGCGTGTCGCTGTATTTCGGTGGTGCGGCGGGTTTCAATACCACGGCCGATGCGCAACTCAATGGTCCACTCGTCGATATGCGCGCCGGTGGCTCTGTGGCCATCGGCGATATCAATTCGGACGGCTACGGCGATGTGATCGTTGGTGCGCCCGAGTACAGCAACGGCGGCAGCCTGGAAGGCGCCGCGCTGATCTACCTGGGCGCTGCAGGACCGTTCGACACACAAATCGATGCGACCATCGAAGTCAACCAAGCGGGGGCCAATTTCGGTCATAGCGTTGCCTTTGCTGGTGACGTCAATGGCGACGGCTTCGGCGACTTTCTGGTTGGCGCACCCAACTTCGACGGCGCCGCGCTCGATGAAGGCGCGATGTTCCTGTACTTCGGCGGCGCCAATATCGAAACCACGGCCGACGCCACCATGCTCGGCGGCCAGGGAAGCGCGTTCCTGGGCTGGCGCGTTGCCGGGGCCGGCGATCTCAACGGCGATGGTTTTGCCGACATCGCCGCTGGCGGCATCGGCTTTGATATCAGCGGCAACACCAATGCTGGTATCGCTTTGGTGTACTACGGCGGCGCCAATGTCGATGTGGTGGCCGATGGACAGATCGACGGCGGCCAGTCCAACGCGCGCCTGGGCAGTGCATTGGCCGGCGCGGGCGACGTCAATGGCGATGGTTTTTCCGATCTGCTCGTTGGTGCCAACGAGTTCGACAATGGCCAAACCAATGAAGGGCGCGCGTACATCTTCAGAGGTGGCGCTGGCGCGTTCGCAACCACGCCGTATGCAACGCTGGAAATCAACCAGATCGATGCGGGTTTTGGCTCCGCGGCAGCCGGTGTCGGCGACGTGAATGGCGATGGTTTTGCCGACGTGCTGATCGGCGCTCCGGAGTTCGATATCTTGGCCAGCAACAACGAGGGCGCAGCATTTTTGTACTTAGGCGGTGCCGGCGCATTTGTCACCACGCACTCGGTCCGCATGAGCCCGTCGCAGTCGACCACGAGACAGGGATTCAGCGTCGCACTCGGTGATGTGAACGGCGATGGATACGCCGATCCCATCGTCGGTGCCCCCAGCTTCGATGGCGGCATCGGACTCGACGAGGGCGCGGCCTCGGTGTATCTGAGCAACGGCATCGGCAAGCCCGTGTTGGCACAACAATTGAGCGCGTTGGCAAGCGGCCCGATCGATTTTTGGGGGCGCTCACAAAACCCCGATGGCTTCAACGTTGCGATGACCAGCACCAGCAGCTACCGCCGCGAACGTAGCAAGCTAGAACTTGAAGCATGCCCGCCTGGCGCAGCCTTCGGTGCTGGCAACTGCCTGCGCTTCGTATCGCCAACCTGGGTGGACACCACGGCCACGGCGAACGGCGCGGTGATCGCTGGCATCGCTAACGGCCTGACCCTCAATCGCGTCTATTCGTGGCGCGCGCGCGCGCTGTACGCGCCGTTCACTGTCACGCAATCGGGCATTACCGCTTCGGCAAATCCACGCCGCGGCCCCTGGCGCCGCATGCGCACCGCCAGCGACACCAGCGACGTGCGCATTGTCGAGTTCATGTTCCGCAATGGGTTCGAGTAGGGCGCGAGATCTGGAATTGCGGACTGAATAAGGGGACCGTCATTCCCGCGAAGACGGGATTCCAGTCCCGTCGCTGATGCGATCAGGATCAACACAGGCGCTGGATCCTGCCCCTCGCGGGAATGACTGTTCCGTTGAGGGGAATGTGATCAGGTTGTCGGCGGCGAATCGGCGTTCCTGAGGCGCGTGGGACAAATTCCGCCAGCGAGCAAGGTACCGACCACTCGGCACGTGAGTTTGGATTAGAGTTCATAGAATGGAACTGCCACCGCGCATAGCCGCTCCCGTGCGGATCGCCATCGTCGAAGACAAACCGCTGCTACGGCTTGGCGTGCGGCGTGTGATCGAACGCGTCGATGGCTGGATCTGGGCGTGGGAGGCCGATTGCCTGCGCGCCGCCCGCGCGCAGCACGGCGATCCTTGCGATGTGCTGCTGCTCGATCTTGGCCTTCCCGACGGCAGCGGCTTGGACCTCATCGAGGAGTTCAGCGCCTTCGATGTGCGCATCATCGTGTTTAGCGTACTGGGCGACGAGCAAAGCGTGCTGACGGCTATCGAACGCGGCGCTGCTGGCTATCTGCTCAAGGACACCGCCGAGGCCGACATGCGCGAGGCGATCGCCCAGGTATTGACCGGCGGCGCGCCGTTGACGCCCGCAGTGGCTGGCCACGTACTGCGCAAGTTGCGACGAGCAGAAATCACGTCGCCAACAGCAAACAGTCCTGACCGCTCGTTAATGAATCTTACGGCGCGCGAACGCGAAGTGCTGATGGCGCTCGCCCGAGGTTTCAGCTACGACGAAACCGCAGCGATGCTCGAAATCTCCAAGCACACGGTCAATCACCACATCAAACAGATTTACGCCAAACTGGCCGTCACCTCACGCTCCCAGGCGGTGTTCGAGGCATTACAGGCGGGCTGGTTGCGAACGTGAGCCATTTGCGGTCGTTGCTGCCCACGCTGGCGCTCGCGGCCGCCTTCCTGATGCTGATTCTGTGGCTTGAAGCCGGTACGCATCCAACCCGCCCGGCCATTACGTCGATCGAAGCGCGGCCCGCCGAACTGCCTGCCGATCTCCGGCGCTGGCAGGACGTCGCTCCCGAGGCCTGGCGGGCCTTCGAATTGCCGCTTCAGGTGTGCAAGATTCGCTGCACAACGCCATATACCGCGTGGCGCTATCGATTCGACTTCGAACCCGGGCAACTCGTCGAACCGGCTCTGTATTTTCCACACACCGATGCCAATTTCGCCCTGTATCTGAACGGCACGCTGATCGAAATGAAGGGCCGCGTGATCGATCCGCCGAGCGTGTACCGCTTCGGCGGGCGCCTGATTCGCCTGCCGATCGATTTGCTCAAGCGTGGCGAGAACGAAGTCGCGTGGTTGTTGACCATCGAACGTCGCGGGAGTGGCATCGTGACGCCGTTTTACCTTGGCAATTACCCGGAGTTCGAATCGCCGCTACGGCGCTTGCATTGGCTCACAGATGACCTCGTGCGCGCCTCATTTTGGCTGCAGTTGGCAGCGCTGTTGTTCGCGCTGGCGCTGATATTGCGCGGCTCCCAGGAGCGCGTCGTATTGTGGTTTGCGGCGGTCTCGCCGTTCTGGCTGGTGATTGCAATGTGGCATCTGCTGCCGGACTGGATCGTATCAACGTCGTTACGCTTTTCGGCGTTCTACGTATCGCTGTTCGGCGTGATCTCATTCTCGGTGTTATTCGTATGCGCAATCCTGGAAACTCCGCCGCGTTGGTTGACGCGCACAGCGCTGGCGTACTTCGCCATCGGCACTGCATTGTCTCTCGCCGCCAACTTCTGGCCGGAGCTCGATGGCTATTGGCGTATCGCGCTGCCGCACTACGCCATCAAATGGAGCGCAATGCTGATTTTGCCTTACGCAGTTTTTCGGCTCTACAGTTACCTCGATCGCCAGCGCGAAAGCAAGATGGCGCAATGGACTCTGGCAGCAGCGGTGCTGCCCGCTGTGTGCGGTATGCATGACGCCATCCGCGGCAGTCTGGGACCGATGCCGTTCGCGCTGTATCCCATTTCTGGCCTGGGCGTTTCGATCGCTTTTTGCTTGGAACTCGGTCGACGTGTGCTCGCCAATCAGCAGCGTATGGCACGCTATTCGCAAGAACTGGCGGCGACGGTCACGGCGCGCGAATTGGAGCTCGCCGAAAACTACGCCAAGCTACAAATCGCCGATCGCGAACACGCTCTGACGCAAGAGCGCCAGCGCATCATGCAGGACATGCACGATGGTGTGGCCGGCCAACTTGCCGCATTGGTGTACCTGGCCAATGACGGCAATGTTGGGCGCACGCAGATCGTCGATGCCGTGCGCGCAGGCCTGGTGGACATGCGTCTGGTGCTCGATTCGCTCAATCAACCCGATGGCGATCTGGCGCTCGCGCTCGGCGCCTTCCGCGGCCGCATCGAGCCGTTGTTGCGCGCCAGCGAAATCCACCTGCAGTGGAACGTCGATTGGAAACTCGATCTACAGGGTTTCAGTCCCGAGGCTATGTTGGGTGTGCTTCGCATCCTCCAGGAGGCGCTCAGCAACGCAGTGAAGCACGCCCGCGCCAGCAGCATCGAAGTGCGCGCAGCGCGGAGCGGTGACGTCTTCTGGTTCGCCGTGGTCGACGATGGCATCGGCTTTGCATCGAGTGCCCGCGTCCTCAATCGCTATGGCGTCAGTGGCATGGCAAGCCGCGCGCAAAAACTAGGCGCGCACCTGCACATCGATTCCGCCCCAGCCTGCGGCACCATGGTAGTGCTTGAGGTTCGGCACTGAGGGATCGAGCGGCTATGACGACGACGAGCAACGTAGCATTCGGGTCGAAAGACGCGGACATAATTCCAGTTATTTTTGGGACACCACACTAGCCCGCATATTTCATGAGGAAACGCGGAAGATCGCGAAGGGTGAGAGATGGCAAGCTTGCATCGCATGCGATGCGCCCTCTCGAACGACTGGCGGCTGCGCCGCCAGGCCGGACCTTTGCGCCGGAATCGAGGCGCGAGGAGGGTGAGAGCGGGCAAGCTTGCGCCGC
>JALHMG010000058.1 GCA_022844135.1 Lysobacterales bacterium | reverse complement strand
CCTTCCAGACGCCTATTTTTTCGCGGACAGTCTGTCATACAGGCGCATCGCTCAATCTCCGCGTCACAACGCGCTTATCCAGCGATTTCGATCAGTGATGATGAAAAATTCGGGCTAGCTGTCTCCAACTGGCAGCGACGATCAGCACATATTCGCAAATCTGGACTCCCGAAAAATTTCCGTGAAAAGTTTGTCCCCTGTCCAGCGCTCGCTCGTTAGTGACGCCCAATGTTGGTTGCCACATCGGTTCGTGGAGAAGTGATGGAGGCGCCACGCCTACGCGCGCCGTCAACTTCGGGAACCACATCGCGTGGTGCCGCTACCCGCAATACCTCAGGCCTTTCACTCGCGTTTGCACGAGATGTCCAGTGCAGCCGTGGTCGAGCCTGAGGTCGCTGAATTGAAACTGTCGATGGCGAGGTCGCAACGTTCGAGATCTGCCGCGGTTGCGCCGGGTAGATTGCGGAGCATATTCGCACCTTCGGCGAGTCGCGTTCGCGCCTCATCAAGACGCCCGTACTCGCTGTAGCCGCGACCTATGTTGAGCAGTAACCGTGACAACGGCAGCTGCAAGTCGCCGGTAAGAATTTTGCGAGCCGGGCCCTCCAACTTCAGTGCGAGTCGATAGGCTTGTTCGCTATCGTCGGAATTGATGTGCAGCATCAGCAGGTTTCCTCCGGCTTGAACGGTACTCGGATGCGCATCCGAAAACACTGCCTGGAACGCGCGGTGTGCCTCTACGCAATGTGCGCGGGCATCGTTCAGACGCTTGAGCGATTGGTACAGCACGCAAAGATTGTTCTCTGCCGACGCTGTTTCCGCGTGCTGCTGGCCGTGCAACTTCCGGTTCAACGCCAACGCCTTGACGAATTCGACGAGCGCCTCGTCGTAGCGTTGCTGCTGGTGCAGAAGCACACCCAGGTCATTGGTCGCCATGACAGTGCTTGGATGTTCCGAGCCGTATTGCTCCGTTCGAATCGCCAATACGTCCCGGTACAGCGGCTCTGCGGCCGCCATGTCGCCTTCGATCAGTGAGATTTCGCCGAGCGCGGCCATGGTGGGTGCCAGTTCGATCGAGCGCACGCCGTGCAATTGCTGCAGCAACCGAAGTGCGCGCTCCAGTTGGGTTCTTGCGGCGGCGTTGTTCCCCGACAGCATCAGGGCATAGCCAAGGCTGTGGTGCAATGACGCAACGTGATGGGGGCGATACGGGTTCCTTTTCTCGCCTAACTCCAGCGCGCGCCGATAGTGCTCGATGGCGCCATCGAACTGCGCGAGATCCTGCAGCGCATCGCCGAGTCCGAGATGCGCATCGACCTGCAGTTCATCGTCGTTTGGGTGGTCTGTCGTCGCGATCTTGAGCTGCTCGGTCGCCAGACGCTGCGCTGCTTCGACGTCGCCCGATTGGCGGGTGACAACTGCAAGAGCGAGGGCGGCACGCACGGTGTCGCGGTGCGATGCACCCTGCACAGTGGTGTGCAGTTGCAGGGCGCGCTCGCGCAACCGCAAAGCGCTGGGCAGATCGCCGATGGCTGCATATGCGTCGGCAAGCGCGGCCCGCAGACGTGCTTCGATCAATGGCCGGCCCTCGAACCGAGCATCCATGCCATCCGCAGCAGGATCCAGGAGCCCCCGACCGAGAACTTGCGTGGCAACATCGGTGGCATCGATGCGCGAAAAGACGTCCGAGAATGAGGCCCGTTCGCCGTCGTTCTTTGCTGCATAGCTGCGTTCAATTTCGCGGCGCAGCGTCTGCCCGAGCAATGCCGAATCGGAGTCGCCGAGAAGTCGCTCCTGAAACGCCAGTATTTCCTCCAGTTCGCTGGCGCGTTGCGCAGCTTCGTTCCACTGCCATAGCGCCAACACCGAACCGATCATTAATCCGCCAGCTGCAAACGCGACCGCTGCCGTCATCAGCTTATTGCGTCGAATGAACTTGCGAAGCCGGTAGGTTCGGCTCGGCGGCGCGGCCGAAACCGGCTCGCCCGTCAAGAATCGTTGGATGTCGTCGGCCAAGGCGCTTGGCGTTTCGTATCGACGTTGGCGCTCCTTGTCGAGCGCGCGCATAACGATCCAGTCGAGTTCGCCGCGCACTGTTCCCGCGAGCACGCCGGGCTCAGTATTGCATCGCGTTGCCGCCGAATTGAGGGTGTCGAACGAACTGGCCAGGCGCTGGCTGGGGCGCTGCGGTTCGACCTCCACGATCATGCGTTGCATTTCCGCAATTGCTGCGTTGCGCAACGAGGAAGACTCGACCGGCGTTGTCCCCGTGAGCAACTCGTAGAGCACAACCCCAAGCGAGTACACGTCGCTCCGAGTGTCGATGTCTGGATTTCCCAGCGCTTGCTCCGGGCTCATGTAGAGCGGTGTTCCAACCACTTGATGCAACTGCGTCACTGCCGACTGGTCCCAGCTGCGAATGCCAAGCGCTTTTGCGATTCCGAAGTCGATCACTCGGGCGAAGGGCTGGCCGTCCTGTGTCGAAACCAAAATGTTTCCGGGCTTGATGTCCCGATGCACAATGCCTTTGCTGTGCGCGTGCTGCACGGCCTCGCAGACCTGCCGGAAGACACCGAGTCTTTGGCCGATCGTGAACCTGTGCGTGTCGCAATACTCCGTTATTGTGGAGCCCTGCACGTATTCCATTGCGAAGTACGGCTGCCCCTCGAATGTGCCTGCATCGAACACGTGCGCAATATGGGGATGGTCCATCAAGGCCAGGGCCTGACGCTCGCTCTCAAAACGAGCGATCACTTCTCGCGAGGCAAGCTCTTTTCGCAACAGCTTGAGCGCTACGCGGCGGCGAATCGGATGCGTTTGCAGCGCCTCAAAAACTTCGCCGAAACCGCCTTCGCCGATGAGTCGAATCACCTTGAACTGATCGACGTAGCGCGTTGCGTCGTTTGCCTTGTCTTCCTCGCGCGTTACATCCTGGGTCATGGTCTTCCGGGCAAGCGGCCGAAATGACGCAATGCTGCCCGTTACGGCGCGCGGAAGCTTCTTTTAACCAAAATTTTTTTCGCATCGGCGTCGACCACTTGAAGTCTGTGCGCTTGCGACCAGCTGACGCCGCGGCGTAACCTTGATGCCGTCCGTTTTCAGTCAGGGCGCACCAAAGCGCACTTTGGCTCCTGAACATGCGTATCGAAGTCGACGACCTCTCCCGTCCCCAGGTTCATGCCCTGCTTGAAGAACATCTGGCGGACATGTACGAGCTCTCTCCACCTGAACAAGTGTTTGCACTGGATTTAAGCAAGCTCCGAGCGCCCGACATCACGTTCTGGACCGCCTGGGAGGGAGAGCAGCTTATGGGCTGCGGTGCATTGAAGGAGCTTTCGCCAACTCACGGCGAGATCAAATCTATGCGGACACCGGCTTCTGCACGTGGTCGAGGTGCGGGTCGCGCTGTCCTCGCACACATCATTGCCGTCGCACAGCAGCGCGGGTACACGAAGTTAAGCCTGGAAACTGGAACGCACCAAGCCTTTAAGCCCGCCCACCGCCTGTACTTGAGAGAAGGCTTTGAGGTGTCAGGACCCTTCGGCAACTACCTCCCAAACGAGCACAGCGTCTTCATGGAGCTTCGGCTCAGCGCGGCCTGAACCCTCCCATCCCCTGAAGCCGAAACAACTCCAACCAAAGGCTAAAGCGTGCGGACCATGGGTCCGCGTACCGTGGGCGAAAGCGTGCGGACCGTGGGTCCGCGTACCAAAGGCGAAAGCTTGCGGACCGTGGGTCCGCGTACCAAAGGCGAAAGCTTGCGGACCGTGGGTCTGCGTACCATGGGCAAAAGCTTGCGGACCGTGGGTCCGCGTACCATGGGCAAAAGCTTGCGGACCGTGGGTCCGCGTACCAAGGCGAAAGCGTGCGGACCGTGGGTCCGCGTACCAAAGGCTAAAGCGTGCGGACCATGGGTCCGCGTACCAAAGGCGAAAGCGTGCGGAGCATGGGTCCGCGTACCAAGGGCGAAAGCGTGCGGAGCGTGGGTCCGCGTACCAAGAGCAAAGGCGTGCGGACCGTGGGTACGGGTACCTTAGGGCAGAGGCTACGGCATGTATGTGATTCGCAATGTCGCCGTCGCCCCGCTGCCGATCCAGACATGGCTCGTTGCGGTCTGGTTGCTGGTAAATCGCAGCCGCACTTGGGTTCGCGTGGTCTTGCTGACGGCGCTGAGTCCGGCAGCGGAGAGGCTGGCGTTTTGGGTGCCGCTGCTGAACTTGACGATGTTGGCCACATTGGTCGCTGTGGCTATCGCTCCGTAGTCGCTCGCCTCCAGCGTACATGCACCGAAACAGCCATTGCGAATGTCGGCGACCAGGGTGTTGCCCGCCGGATTGCCCCAGGGATCGCCGGAGGCACTGTTGTAGGCGACGATCAGGACCGCATCGGTGATTGTGGCGCCATCCGGGAGCGCGCTGGTGTCGAACGACAGCACGGCACGATTGAACTTGCCATCGCTGCCGCGCCCAAGCGCCAGGCCAAAGCTGCTCTCGAGCGTGCCGATCGCGGGGCTGCTGCCGTCGGCGTTAGCCTTGATGTAACCATCGTTGCCGCCTTCGCTGGCGAAGCTTACGGTGATTGGTGCGTTGCCACCGTTGGCCACGCTCACTGCAGTGTCGTCGTCGCTGGCGACGTTGCCGGCGGCGTCGAAGGCTTTGGCCATCAAGCTGTAGTTGCCATTGGCGATGTCGCTGGTGCTCCAGGTGAAAACGTAGGGCGCGCTCAGGTCTTGTCCGAGCAGACTGCCGTTGGCATAGAACTCGACTTTGCTCACACCGATGTTGTCGCTGGCACTGGCCAGGATATCGACGCTGCCAGATAACGCAGCCCCAGCGACTGGTGCGGTGATGTTCACGCTCGGTGGCGTGCTGTCGGCGCTCGCGCTCGCATTGGCGATGCGCACATCGTCGATGCGTGCCTTGGCGAAGGCCTCAATGCAAACGTTGCTGTTGGCGCTCGCCTCGAAACGCAGGGTGACGGTTTGATTGGCGTAGCTGCTCAAGTCGATGTTTTCGAAACGCTGCCAGCCCTCGGTGACGTTCGCATTGGTAACGACGCGCTCGTGGACGATGTTGTTATTGATCAACACACGAAAGCGCGCGCTGGTTGTGGCGTTGATTTGCGCCTTTAGATCCAGCTTGCGTGCATAGGCGAGGCGCGGTGCAGTCGACAGCGTAACGCTGCGCTGCAGGAACCTGGTCTTCCATCCGCCCGCACAACCGACCCCAGATGAGGCGTATCCGTAGGCCGATTGACTGCTGCCGGCGCCCAGCGTTGCGTTGTCCGCGTCGGCGACAAAGTCGCCGCTCCAGCCGGCCTGGTCGTACACATCGCCGTTGCCGTCAAGATTCGAGAAGCTCTCGTCCATCGCGAGCGTGGCCTGATTAACGGTGATGCTGGTGTCGTTGTCGGTGCTTTGGTTGCCGCGCGCGTCGCGCGCCGTCGCGGCAATCGCGTGCGGACCGTTCGCCACGGCCGTGGAATTCCATGCCAGTGTCCACGGACCGGCACCGCCGCTCTGATTGCCGAATCCCACCGATACGCCGTCGACGAAGAACTCGACGCTGGACACGGCGGTGTCGTCGCTCGCGGTAGCGGCCAAGGTGATCGCGCCGGACACCGTGGCGCCATTGCTCGGAAATGTGAGGTTCACCTGCGGCGGCTGGGTGTCTTCGATGCCGCCGCTCACGGTCACTTGCACTTCGCTCGATGTCGCCCAGTTGCCGGCCGCATCGAAGGCCCGCGCCCGCAGTGCGCGCACACCGTTGCTGGCGCTGGCGGTATCCCACGCAAAGGCATAGGGCGCGCTGGCGTCGCTGCCGAGTAAGGCGCCGTCGATCAGGAACTCGACGCGCGCCACGCCAACGTTGTCGGCCGCCGCTGCGGCGATGTCGACGATGCCGCTGACGCCAATGCCGCTCAAAGGCGCCGTGATCGCCACGGTTGGCGGCACGCTATCTGCGTTGTCGAGCCCGAAGAAGCGCGCGATGTATGCGCTCGAACAGATGTTGGCATCGAGAATGTAGGCACCCGCGGTGCCGCATTGTTGCGGGCCGCTGCCCGGATCGACTGGCGTTCCATGCCCCATGCCGGTGATCGAGTAACTCTCCACGACAGCAAGACCAGCGGCGTTGCGGAATACCTTGTGCGGATAGCCGGCGATCGTGTCTTCGACGTCGGCAACTTGATCGATGCCGTGGACGTTGGTCCACTGATCGATGAGCTCTTGCGCGTTGACCGGCTTCACCGTCGGATCGCTGCTGCCATGCCAGATACTGACAATCGGCCATGGCCCCGTGTGGGAAGTTGCGGCCCGAACCTTGTTGCCCCACTGGCTCGGCGACAGGTTGACGCCTGGGTCCATACAGTCGAATGCTGCTGCGGACCCACGACCGCAGTCGAATGCCACGCCTGCGATGATCGCGCCGCCCGCAAAAACGTCCGGATAGGTCGCTAACATCACCGACGCCATCGCGCCGCCCGCCGACAGGCCGGTGACATAAACGCGGGCGTTGTCGATGCTGTGATCGACCTTCATCTTGTCGACCATTTGTTTGATCGACAGGGTTTCTCCGCTGCCGCGCGCGATATCGCCGGTCTCGAACCAGTTAAAGCACCGCGCGGAGTTGTTCGAGAACGACTGCTCGGGGAGAACCAGCGCGAACTTGTAACGATCCGCGAGCTGCACCCAACCGGTTTCGCCATCATAGGCGCCGGCCGACTGCACGCACCCGTGCAGTGCCACCACCAGCGGCGCATTCGCCCCCATCCCGCTCGGCACATACTTGTACATCGCCAATGCGCCCGGGTTGCTGCCGAAGCCAGTCACCTGCGTCGATTGCGCGACACCGCCCGACGCAATACAGAGCAATCCCGCTCCAAAAATCGCTTTCATGTCTCCTCCCAGGACCTTCAAGCATCCTGGAATTGGAGCACCCTATTGCGCCGGGGCGACATTGTACGAATGGCCACCGGGCCCGCGAGCCGAAGCGAAAAGCGCCGAGTGAAACTCGGCGTTCCGTTGAGGCTGCGAGGCTCTGCACATCAAACGCCGCTGCAACGCGTTGAACTCAGCAACCCCAGCAACGCGCCATGCCACGCTCAGCCAGCTCAATCAAGCGCGTCCTTAAGCGCCTGCTGCCATCGAGGATCCAACTCTGCAGTGTTAGCAAGGATGTGTAGGCCCGTTTGATAAGCCGCCTGAGCCCGGCTCCCCTCATTGAGCTGCTGCGCTGCACGGATCTCCTGGATCAGTAGCGGCAATATTGCGTAATGCCCTGCGGGGAAGATCTCTTCGATTTCCTCCAGGGTCTCTCCGATGACCTGGAGCGACTTCTCCGGTTCACCCAGGTCGTTGTATACGGACGCCAAATAGTCGGCGCTGGTGGCAATATCAATCCATATAATCGCGGGATCGGCTTTTTGTTCAAGAAAATGACCTTGAAGTTTCTCGATGACCTGCTTTCCAAGCTTATGCTCACAATAATCCAGAAGTATTTGCACACGTAGGCGAATCATCTTGTCTCTTGGATCTACTTCGTGGAGAGCGCTCATCGCCTTCTGTAGCGTTTCGTATGCCTCCTGATAGCGTTCAGTAATGAGCAAGACCCTCGCCATAAGCTCCAGATTTTCTGCCCGCATACCAGGGTTGCCCTTGATCTTCTCCAGGACATCGGCCACGAAAGTAGAGCGCGCCAGAGAGTCGTTCAATTCGCCCGACCAATATTCCACCTGAGCCAAATATTGGGAGTAAATGAGATGCGGTGGCGTGCCCTCGCCGTATCTCGACTTGGACATGGCTACCGCTGCATTCAGCTTTCTCCGGGGCTCCGCAATCTGCCCGCCCAGCAGCAACAGCGTTCCCAGGTTTCCATGACCAAAGATGGCCGAAGTGCTATTGCTACCGAGGATGCGTTCGGTCGTCGCTACTGAGGCCCGCATTAGGTCTATGGCTTCGCCGTAGCGCTCAACCGCTGCCAGCTTTTGCGCAAGAAAAGACTGCGCCTTGGCGACATCGCGATGGTCCTCGCCGAGCAGGCGAGTTCGGGCGGAAAGCACGCTTTGCGAAGTTGCCAGCGCCTCGTTGTGCAGGCCTTCCTCCGATTGGCGAGACGCCAAAAGCTCCATGGCCGCCAAGGTATCGGGATGGTCGCCGCCAACGGCGGCCTTCAGTCTTTGCGCCAGATTTGCGACATCATCGAGAGTGCTATTGCGGATCGCCGCAATCTCCATTTCATATTCGACACGCAATGTGTGCGGGTGATCAGGCCCAAAGTTGATTGCTGCAATATCCAGGGCTTCGTTGAGTAGTTTTCGCCTGCCGGGATAGTTGCCCTGCATGTTGTACAGGTGCGCGCGCTTGACCAGCGCCGTGATGGCCTCGCTGGTATTCAGGTTGTTGCTGGCGCGCATCGCCGCAATCGTGTCATCCAGTTGCTGGATGGCGTCGTCGGTTCTGTCCAGACTGAGAAGAATCGAGGCCTTCTTCGCTTCTGCATCCAGGGTGTGCGAATCATTGGCACCATGCTGCTTCTGATGCCACTGTATGGCCTGCTCCTGCGGGATCAGCGCGCGTTCGTACAAACCCAGTGCAGCAAGTGTGTCTGCGCTCGACTGGCGCAGCATCGCTTGCAGCTCTGGATGTGCGGCATATCGCTCGTCGATCAGCCGAAGTCCCGGTTCCAGCAGATGCTTTTCCAACTGGCGAGTGGTTATTCCAGTAAAGTCCACGCCGTCGATCAATCGCGAAAACTGCTGGATTTGTTCGTCCGCACGGTCCGGATCGCTTTTCCGGGCCGCGTTTTGCACCGATTCGATCAAGTCGCGGCGAAAGCCCTGTCCCATGCTCTGCGGGCTGATGGACTTGATCTGGTCGGTTTGAAAAGTCGCCGCTTGCTGTGCCTGCATGGAAGCGTATTGGGCGCGGCTGTAACCAACGATCGCAGCAGCTGTGGTGCAAATCAGCGCCAGGCTGGCGGTTGCGACCATCGCTGCGTTGAGCCGATTCCTTCGGACCATCTTGCGGAATCGATACCAAACGCTGGTCGGTCTGGCTTCGACGGGTCGATCGTCGAGCCAGCGTTGCAGGTCCAGTCTCAGGTCCTGCACGGTGGCATAACGATCGTCCGGGTCTTGGGCGATGCACTTGCCGACGATCCAATCGAGATCGCTACAAAGCTGCATCGACAGGCCCTGCTCAGACATGGCGCGGAAGTTCGCGATCTGCTGGCGTTGCTCACTGGTGAGGCCGGCGAAGCGACTACCCATCGGCGGCGTTTTGGTGTCTCGAAGTCGCCGCACCAGTTCGGCCGCCGTGTCGGCTTCCAGATCCTCGCTCGAACGTGGCGGAACGCCGGTCAGTAGTTCGTAAAGCACCACGCCGAGCGAATAAAGATCGGCGCGGGTATCGATATCGCGCGTAGGGTCGGTGACTTGCTCCGGGCAGCTGTACACCGGCGTCCCGATAAAGCCGCCGATGCGGGTATGGATGCCGGCACCGGGGCCACCTGCGAGGGATTTGGCGACGCCGAAATCGATCAGTTTGACGAGTGGGGCGAGATCGGACCTTTGCTTGACGAGAATGTTGCCGGGTTTCAGATCGCGATGGATCAGGCCCTTTTGATGCGCATGCAGCACCCCATCGCAGACTTGCAGAAACAGGCGAATACGCGCGTGCAGATCGAGTTTCGCGTCGTCGCAATGGCGGACGATGTCCTTGCCCGGCACGAACTCCATGACAAAATAGGGATGGCCCAATGCCGTGCTGCCGGCATCGAAGATGGCCGAGATGTTCGGGTGGTTCATCATCGCCAGCGCTTGCCGCTCAGCCTCGAAGCGGGCGAGCACCTGTGCCGAATCGAGTCCGGCGCGAATCAGTTTCAGAGCGACGCGGCGCTGGACCGGCTCGTTCTGTTCGGCGAGGTAAACCACGCCCATGCCGCCCTGGGCCAGCTCGCTGAGGATCCGGTAGCGATCGATGCATTGGTGGGCGACCGGCGCGGACGTCGCGGGCGGCACCGCTTCGGGAGTGGTAGCGGGCGGCAAGGCGTCGATGGGCGTCGGCTGCGCCAGCAATACCGGCGTTGACGTCGCCGGTGTTTCAGCTGACGGTATCGGCTGTGGCGCGGGGCTGGGCTGCGTCCATTCACGCAGCTGTGCCGCGATCTCGGCGGCGGGCGGCCGGGTGGCGGGCGCCATCGCACAGCAGCGTTGCACCAGCGCCGCTATCTCCACTGAGAGGTCGGCGACATTCAACGTCGGCTGATGGAAGTCTCCGCGCATGGTCTGCGCAATCAATACGCCGAGCGCGTAAACATCGCTGGCCGCGCTGGCCGGCTCGCCCGCCACGCATTCTGGCGCGGTATACGCCGTCGCCGGCCCAGGAAACGCAGTTCTCAGACTGAGGCCTTCGGCATCGATCTCGAAATCAGATAGTCGCTGGCGATCTTCCAACGCTGCAAGGCCAAATTCTCCCAGAAGGGCCACGCGCTCCCCATCGCGGAGGTCGACCAGCACACTGCTCGGCCCCAGGTCCCGATGCACTACGCCGGCGGCATGCACAGCGGCGAGCGCTTCCGCTGCCTGCCGCAGCAGGCGCCAACGCTCTGGCATCTCCGGCACAGCCTCGCCCAGCATCACCTCGCGCAAATTGCCGCAGGCTGGGGCGGGCAGCTCCAGGTAATACGGCGGCTCCTCCAACTGCCAGTCGAGAATCGTCGATACGTTCTCGGCGCCGGCCAGTGCCTCGCGCAGATAGCGCATCAGCACGATCTCGCGCCGCAGCTTGCGCAACTGCTGCTCGTTGCGGCAAAAACGGAACACTCGGCGAGTGCGGCCATCTTCCGCCAGCCAGCTCTCGTCAGCATCGGTGCGCCCCAGCAACTGCTTCAGGCGCCAATCCGGCCGGCCGTCAATGACGCCCCCGGCTGCGAATGCGACGCCGCCATCCCGCGAAATCTGGCGGACGCTGGCTCGCAACTGATAGCCGCGGCGCGGAATGGTCAGGATCAGCGCATTTTCGCGATCGGTGTCCTGCAGTGCGTGACGCAGCGCGGAAATGGCGTCAGTCAAGCCCTGTTCGCCGCCGATCGGATTGGTCGGCCAAAGCAGATCGATAAAGACGCGCCGAGCGACCTGCTCGCCGCCCGCCTCGGCGAGGATCGCCAAGACTTCCAACTCTTTGCGCCGCAAGTGCTTCCGCGCCTCGTGGTAACTAAGCGTGCCCGAGATCGGATCGATACGCCGGCCGGCCAACAAATACGGGTGGTCCAGGTAGCGTGCAGTCGGCATAGCAGGACTCGCGGTGAAAACAAGGTTGGACTATACAAAGCCAACAAAGCCTGTCCATCTTTGATCAGCGGCAGTCAAGGGTCGCACATCCTTTCCGGTTCGGATGAACCCAAACCCTCGAACCCACTACGGTCGTTATCCGTATTCGATCACAACCCTTCGCGGACAATCCGAGACTTTCCGATACGCGTTCCACAAGATGCCGGACGGCTCGGCGAATAAGCCCAGAAATCAGAACCTCTCGGATTCTATTCAATCAAATAGGAAAATAAGGCATTTCCTCGGGCAGGGCTTGAAGTTTTTGGACTGCAGTCGGAATCTGTCAATGCGCCAAACCAAAGCGCAACCGATCCGCAGTCTTGCGGCGCAAGTACGCTGCTGACTGACGAGTCTCCGACCGCTTCATCCTAATATAGGGAAAAGTCATGAAAGCCAAAACCATTCTCTCGAAAATCCATCGAGGCGTTTCACTGGCGCTGCTGCCGACGGCGTTGGCGTTTACCTCCACAGCAAATGCCCAAATGATAGAGGCTACAAAGGTCAATTACGCCGAAAAAATTTATAAACGTTTCTCTGAGATTCAAAATGGCGATGTTCGCTTCGAGACCAAGGTTTTGAGATCCGGAAACCTGAACGAGATTGCGGACCGGCCATTAGCCACCGTGATTATCCGCCCAGAATTCAAGATCATCCTTGAATCCAATGGTACGGAGCTGAAATTAGCCCAGCCAGATAGCAAGGAACTAAACCTCGTAATGGCCGACACGACTGGCACAATTACACCAGATATGCTAAAGACAGGTGGCCTATTCAGAGTCATCGAGGTCACGAGTCATCTTGGGTCCAACGTAACTCGCCATATGACGCTTGAACTTTGTAGCAATGCAGACGACTTTTGCTTTCTTGTCGATCCAACGATGGCGTATCTGGAAAACGTCGTTTACGCTTTTAACGAATCGACACTGATGTTCAGTGAAGCGTTGATTAATGCTGCCTCGAACTCGACGGAGGCACGCGACGATATCGGCGCAACCAAAGCAGCCTCGTGTGTCAGAGGAGGTGCCAATGTATTTCAACAAGACTTGCCATTTCGTCGCGGCGACTACATGACCGGAGGAGTCGCAGGCACTGCCGAGGGATTTAACTATACCTATGCTTGCACAATTTCCAACGGCAGATGTGAATTAAACAGCTCTGCTACCGTACCCATTTCAAACTTCTATCACTTCGGAAACGTAATAACGAACATTTGGAAGGCCAGATGCGACAAGCTCGATTTGCGAGAAGCTAAATGGCGAAGCGGCAGCTCGCATTACACGAGGGCAGTTGCAATTACCGGCTGCGGGGTCAAACAAGGCGGAACCCTGAGTTTTGATTATACGTATTCGGGGTCTGGAACAACGTTTAACTATAATCTGAGCACGAGTGCGAATTCCACCTATTATCGAGGCGGCCTGTTTCAACGATACTGCGCTTATTCAACCACTAACTAAGGAAACGCTTAACAATTCGACTCGCGCCAGCGGTGATTACGGTCTATCTGTCATTTGCGACGGATAATCGACTCGCTCGATATATTGTCCAGAGGCTCTCTAGCGCGATGTTGAGAAACGCACTTCCTGTGCGTTTCTCAAGTCGCGAGTCCGGCGCATGTCCGGACTCGCTCTCCATTGATCAAACACTTACGTGCTTGATCAATGCGCGAACCATCAATGGTTCGCGCTAGCAGGCTGTTTCTCAACAGCCTGCTAGATTCTAGAGAGCCCTCTGGAAGATAAGTCTATTCGTCGGCTCCAGTTGAATACTTTATGCCGAGACTTAGAAATCTTGCCATCAGCGTCGCAGCGCATAGGCGCTCGAGGGCTAATGATTTCCTGGCGGTAAAAGCTTCCGCTGTAACCAGTCTCGGTTCATGCGAAACCGAAATCGACTTGGCGGCATTACCTGCATCATGGATGCTCGTGACCGTCAAGTTTCTGATCGTCGCGTCCTTCTTTCAGGAGTCATCATGAGCACAAAAGCGATCCGCTCCAAAATTTTGCTGTTGTTGCTGCCAATTGCGCCGGTTTTTATGTCAGGTGCAAAAGCCCAGAACATTCAAGCAACATATCTTAACTATGCCGAAAAAATCTACCAGAGGTTTTCGGAGATTCAAAACGGCGACATTCGTTTCGAGACCAAGGTCTTGCAAGCGGGCAACCTGAGGGAAATTGCAGATCGTCCATTAAACACCATGATGATTCGTCCGGATTTTCGAATCAGCCTGGCATCTAAGGGTGCTGAGCTAGAATTCTCTCGACCAAACAGCAAGGAACTAAATCTTGTATTGGCAGACACGACTCAATCGATCACGCCGGACATGGTAAAAGCCGGCGGCAACTTTAGGATCATTGAGGTTACAAGTCATTTTCGATCCAAGGTCACTCGCCATATGACACTAGAACTTTGTAGCAAGGCCGACGATTTTTGCTTTCTTGTCGATCCAACAATGTCGTACCTGGAAACTGTCGTCTACGCGTTTAATGAGTCCACAATGATGATGGACGAAGCGCTGGCCAATGCATCGTCGCACTCGAGCCTGGCAGGGGAAGAAATCAGCGGATCCAAAGCGACATCTTGTCGTCGAGGGGGCGACAATGTGTTTCTTGCCGACTTACCATTCACCCGTGGCGACGTCTTCGTTGGCGGCGTCATGGGTACGGCAAAGGGATTCAATTATACCTTTAGCTGCAGCTTGTCTGGCGGTAAATGTAACATCGCGAGTTCCGCAACTGTGCCCAATTCAACCTTCCACTATTTTGGCATCCCCATCCTCAACCCGTGGTTTGCGAAGTGCAGCAAGCTTGATATGAGGGAGGCCAAATGGTATAGCGGAAGAACTCAGTATTCACGAGCCGTTGCGATTACAGGCTGCGGGGTGAAGCAAGGAGGCCTGCCCGTCCGGTTCAGTTACGCCCATACTGGTTCTGGAAGTAGGCTAAATTTCGAATTAGATACGAATGCAAGCTCCTTGTACCAGCGGGGTGCCCTGTTTCAGCGTAATTGTGCTTATGTAGAATGACATACGTCGAAATGCGGCGCGGCTTCTTTGAAGCTGTTGCCGCCGATGACGTCTCGCACGGAGCCGTCCGACGCAACACATCTGTTTTCGTAGCGTCCGTCATCTGTTCGGTTCTCCTCAAGCGCTGAGCGCCGTTGCGCGCGAGCATATGGTTTCCGCGCAACGAGGCGCCTAAACACCCATCCCCCAATAACCAAGCGCGGCCACAAACGCGATTCAGCGCTAATTCGCGCATCGAAACTACGTCCGGTCGACTTGTACCTTCCGCCCCGCCGTCTCGTCTCGAAGCCCATCGTCAGCGCCAGTGCCTGGCGGCCATGAAGCAGCGAAGGATCGAGTGCCAGCCCTCGCAACCACGCGAATCTCACGCAGCTTCACCGCCGCCGGAATTAAGCCTGGCGCCGACAGTGGATCCCGAATGTAGTTGGCAAGGCCTCCTGCCGCACTGCCGGCCGATAACCACGCTCCCCATATCCCTTGCTTCAACAACACTGAAACTTCCATTGCACCTTGGAATATAGGTTGATCGAAGCTTATAGGACTATATCGGATCTAATGGGATTAACACGAATTTTATCGGCGATGGCTTGACGGTATGTGGGATGGGCTTGAATCTGTTGTCGCGCCAAACGAACAAGCCGGCCAAGTGGGCTTCAATGGTCAGTAAGTTCGAACCGACGCACGCTAGTTGCATGGGGACCCAAATGAATGCGCAACTCAAGCAAACCAGAACACCAAATTTTGTTGAAAACGTCATGGAGCAGAATATGAACATCCAAAATAGTCAAAAAAACCAAAAGTCGGTTGCCACGATACTGGCAGTAGTCATTTCCCTTACCTCAACACTCGTCGAGGCGAAAGAAAAACCCGGCTATGCTGAGGCTTTGTATCGAGATTTCGCAGATTTTTCGGAAAGCGACATTGCGTTCGACATCAACTTTTCGGAGAAAAAGCCTCTATCGGAACTTGCCGGTGCGAAGATTGGAACACTATTGCCTGTGCCGAAGTTCAAGATTGAATTTGAAGAAGGGCCGATTTCATTGCGAGGAACGAGATTTGCTGAGATCCAAGGCGGCGCGGACGTCCCTGGTGATTACGATATCCGACTTTCTCAATTTGAAGAGATCGGTTATCCCGCTTACAACGGGACGTATCGTCTGCTCGGAATAAAGACCACGATTGAAAATGAATCAAGAAATCATGACGCAATCGAGTTGTGTTGGGAATCTCAGCACCATTGTGTCGTCGTTGACAGTGCCGCTGATTACATTAACTCGACCATAAACGAAAAGCGCAAGTTGCGTGCTGAAGCTTGGTCGGAGAAAGTAACTTACGATCGATCAGAGGGCGCCGCAAAGGCTTCTGTCTGCACCATTCAAGGCCACGGCAGCAATCGTTCAATTACTCATGATAAGCCGTCCTATACAGTAAGGAAAACAAACTCACTGGGCGTCTTGCTTTACAAGGGAACCATTGGTGCGACGACTGCTCAGGTGGCCTGCACCGCGAATTACTTTGGTGGATGCACCGCCTCTGCTACGTCTCAGGCCGACGGTTCTAACGGTTCTGCCTACCATGGCTACGGCGTTACATGTCCCACCCCTAGGACTCACAGGGCAACCGATGGTGCGACCGGGGACGTTGGCTATGCAACAGGCTGCGCGTGGGGGACCCGCACAATTGCATATGCTCTCGGATTTAAACTCTCCGGCTCAGGTGTCAATGCAAACATCGTGCTAGATCCGAACCAAGGTGTGCGAGTGGCGACCAATGCCGTCAATGCCAGACACACCTGTCTTGTTAGCTCAACAAACTAGGAGGCTGTCGAGAAACATCCTGCTAGCGCGAACAATGGATGGTTCGCACATGGATCAAGCACCTAAGTGCCTAATCAATGGAGAGCGAGTCCGGACATGCGGAATCGCGACTTGAGAAACGCACAGGAAGTGCGTTTCTCAGCATCGTGCCAGGATCAAAGTTCATCCGGTCTCAAGGCGGCCCAACGCGGCCGAATGCGCACAGACAGGCCCGCTCCGCAAGGAGCGGGTCGCCATCGTTTACGGCTAAGGCAGAGCAGGCCAGTCTGCCGATTGCAGCTCGCGAACGTCTTCGTCGTGATCTTCGCCGTGCGCATCGGCGTGCCGGTGCGCGCGGATCAGCATCAGATTGCGCACATAGACGATGAAGCCGAAGCTCTGTCCGAAGGATGATGATCGCCGATGGCGATGGCGTAACCGATCAGCAGCAGGCTGCCGGTGAGCGAGAGAAGCCGAGCCTGGTCTGGCCGCTCGCGCGTTGATTGTTGTCGAGCTGGTCGATTCTGGCCGTTACGCGCTCAGTGTGCGCAATGGTTTCCGCGCAACGCTTCATAGCCTGCAACGAAGCCTCATGGTGCTTTGTGCGTCGCGTCAACGAGTAGCCTCATTCAAAGCCATCCCGAAACAGCTGCGAGCGCAGTCCATAGACGATGGTAAGCACATCGGTGCCCAGCATAAACGGCGGTTGGCAGGTGACGGTTGCCGAGCTCATCTCAAAGCTGCAACTGTCGACCAATTCGCCCGTCGCCTCGACCCAGGCCAGATACGAGCCACTGGGAAGATTGCTGGTGATGGTGGGCGAAAGGGCGGCGCCATTACCGATCGCGACCACCGTGACGCGACGGACGAACAAGCTGCCGCTCGCTGCGTCGGTGCTCGATTGTCCGACGCTGCCGGTGTTGTTCACGGTTTGCGCAATCGTCGATATCGACGCCGGTCCGCCAACGGAGACGACGCGCGCGCTCGGCGATCGTGGGCCGCTTGGCAGCACGGCGTCGTACTGGACGCTCGCGGTGACGGTGGCAGAACTCGATGCGAGCATTTGCGCTGCCTGACAATCGATCACGCCGTTGCGCCCAGCGCCGGGCCTCGAACACTCGAAGGCTCCACCCTGCGGACCGCCGATCGTCAGGCCGAGAAACAGGGCGCCCTCCGGCAGCGGGAAGGTCAGGCGAACATCGGTGGCGCCGAGCGAATCGCTGCTGACGGTCGCCGTGTAGGTAAATGCGGCGCCACCGGCGACCGGGCTTGAATTGCTGGTGGTCAGAGTGACTGTCGCAGCCGCGCGCGCCTTTTCGGCGAACAGCGTGAGCAGTGCGAGCCCGGTTGCCAACGTAGCGATGATTCTGATCGGCGGGCGCATGGCGGACTTCAGTTCACCAGAAAATTGACTGAACTCGTTCCAACCGAAATCGTGCCGGTACCGGCGTTATCGATAGTGAAGATCGTTTGCGCATTCCCAGTCGGTGCAGTTGGCGCAATTTCGGCCGTCCAGGTCAGGCGGCTTAAACCGCGCGGCAGGTTGACGCCAGGACAACTCAATGTGCGGGTGGCGGCGGTGTAGTCGCAAGCGTTCGCCAACGCGCCCGTGCCTTGAGCCGAGAAATGGCTGAATCCGGGTGGTAGCGTGGCGCTGAGCAATGAGTTGACCGTTGTCGATGAGCCGCTGTTATTGACCACCAGCAGAAAACTTACGCGTTCGCCCCGGACCGCGCTCCCTGGTCCCGAAATGCTGACCGACAACGGCGCGCTGACTTGAAGATTGATCTGGACATTCGCGGTTGTCGCCGTATTGCCGACCACGAGGCGGGCCGTCGCCGTGCGTACACCGGAGGCCACGTCCGACTGAACGACGACGGTAGCGGACACCGTTGCTGTTGCCGATGCGGCGAGCGAAGAGGCGCGGCAAAGAATCTGTCCATTCTCATTGTTCCCTGGATGCGTGCAACTGAACCCGCCGCCGCCGCTGCCTGAAATACTCAGATTCTGGAACAGGATCGACTGCGGCAACGGCAGCGATACCGACAAATTGTTGGCTGTCACCGCGTCGGGATTATTGATGGTAATCGTGTAACTGAATGACGCTCCGCCAATCACAGGCGTTGCATTGCTGGTCGTCAGCGCCACCGTCGGCGCTGCCTGCGCAAAACGTGCGCTCAGGAGGCTGACGGCGAGCAGCAGGAGTAGACGAACGGCCGAGGGCTTCATGGGCGATGTCCAGTGTGACGTGCGGTCATCATAAAGCACCGAGGCCAACGCACAGCAGTTTGGTCGGCGAGCGTGTTGCGCCTGACCGTGCGACCTCGATCGGAGACGCCGCTGCCCATCGGTCGTCGGTTCGACAGCCGTGGTTTCAATCGCTGCCTATTCGATGGCCATCGGGCCGGCATCTACCTGATCCGATGTAAGTGGCCATCAGCGAGACGAAACGCCGTTACCGTCCCGAGCTGCTCCGGTTTCAAACTTGCCAGCGGCAATCACTTCGTCGTTGGTTCGGACTCGGCGGGAAAGTACCAGACGCGGCGGATCTTGCCGGCGCTGAACTCGTACACCGACAAGCTCGATTGGGTTCGCCGGCCGCCTGCACCAGTCCAGGCGACGGTTTCCATGGCTGCCACCCATTCGTGGCTCGCCGAGAGCCACGTCAACTGCGAACGCACGTCGGCATTGGCGGCGAAGTACTCCGTCAGGAACTGCCGGAGTGCGTCGCGACCTTTGGTGTCCACGGTTGCGACGCCGCCGTCCAGCCAAACCAGTTCGACATCGGCGTCGACCTGCGCCAGCATGACGTCAACCTGCTGCGCGTTGAAAGCCTCGATGAAAGCCGCCACGCGTGTCTGCAACGCGCCGTCGGCGTGGGCGCGCACCGGGAAGACCATCGCGACCAGCAACACCAGCGCACAGCGGAGCTGCGCGGCGCTCATGGCCCGACCTCGGCGAAGGCCGCAGCTGCGGTACGCAGACGATTCGCTCGTTGGTCGCAATCCAATAACAATCGAATCGTGTGTCCAGGCCTTGCAGCCGCTGTCGCGATCCGACAGAACGAGCGCCGATCGCGGCGCCTGCAAGCTCGCCAAAGCACTCTTAGCCATCGAGATCGTCTCCCCGAATTGCAAAGTGTCTGGCCAGCGCCAACCCGAGGCCAATCGCTACGGCATCGGATCGCTTCAGTATCGGCGCTGCAGAAAACACCGACGGCGCCCGTCCGAAACGTCTCTTGAAGGCACGGTTGAGCGCCTCGATGCTGGCGTATCCCGCCGCTCGCGCCAGCGGCAACAGCCGCGCCGGTCCCAACGCAAGCCTGGCCGCCACGGCATCGAGCCGCCGCCGACGGCGGGATTTCCCCAAGGGCTCGCCGCAAGCCGTGCGGAACAATGTGCGCACATGCGACGGCGAGTAGTGCACCCTCGCTGCCAACTCGCGTACGGTCGTCCGTGTCTGGTCGTGCTCAGCCAGACGCGCCAGGGCGCGCAGCCGGCGTTGATGCGACATTGCCATGGCGGAGGGTCGAGGTGATGGCCTGGCGAGAAGTGTATCCGCGATGCCCATCGGCGACCTGATCGAAATGCCGGAAATCGTGACGGGTCGAGGTGAGAGGATGACGACCTGTTCCCTCGTGCCTGGCAACGCAATCCAGATCGCGTTGTCCAACGGTGTGCGTCGCGGCCTCGCTAGACTTATGCCCCCGGTTCAATGGCAGTGGCCGAGCATGTCCAGCGGTCCGATTACGCAACTGCTGCGCGCGCGTTCTGCGGGCGCTCCTGGCGCCGAGGACGAGCTGATTCGTCTCGCCTATGCGGAGTTGCATCGGCTCGCGAGCCGGCAACTGCAAGGCGAGCGCCAGGCGCACTCGCTGACGCCAACTTCGCTGATCCACGAGGCCTGGCTGCGCCTGGCTGGGGAAAGTGCCGATATCGCCACGGATCGAACGGCTTTTTTCGGTATCGCCGCGCGTCGCATGCGTCAGGTGCTGGTGGACCATGCGCGGCGCCGGAACGCCGAGAAACGCGGATCGGGCGAGACACCGTTGTCGCTGACCTCGCTGGACGCGACCAGCGCGATGGATCTGGACGTGCTGGCGCTTGAGCAGGCTCTGGTCGAATTGGAATCCTTCGATCCGCGCAAGGCTCGCGTCGTGGAGCTGCGTTACTTCGGTGGCCTGGACATGACGGAGGTGGCCGAGCTGTTGAGCATCTCCAGAGCCACCGCCCAACGCGATTGGGAAGTAGCTCGATCTTTCCTGTTCTTGAAGCTGAGTTGACGTGGACCCGCGCGCCCTGCAAATGCTCGAACAAGCGCTCGATCGGCCGGCGGTGCAGCGGGCCGATTTCCTGCGCGACGCGGCGGGCAGCGATACCGTGCTGCTGGGCGATGCGCTGGCGTTGCTGCAAGCGCATGGCGCGAGCGAAGGGCTGCTGGAATCGCGCGACGTGCCGCAAGCGCTGGGCAACTGGCAGATTTGCGAGCGACTCGGCGCCGGCGGTATGGGCGAGGTATACCGCGTCGAGCGCTGGCTGGAAGGCACTCGGCAGCAAGGCGCCCTCAAGCGCATTGCGCCATCCCTGATCGGACCGGAAGCGATTGCGCGTTTCGATGCCGAACGCAATTTTCTGGCGCGCCTGGTGCATCCGCACATCGCGCGCGTGCTCGATGCCGGGCGCGACGCTGCCGCGCGACCGTGGGTGGTGATGGAATACGTCGATGGCTCACCCATCGATGTTTATTGCCGGACTCGGCAAGTGGACCTGGCTCAGCGGGTTTCGCTGTTCTTGCAGGTCGTCGATGCGGTGGAGGCGGCGCATCGGGCGCTGGTGCTACATCGCGATTTGAAGCCAGCCAACATCCTGGTGGGCGACGATGGCCATGTCCGGCTGCTGGACTTCGGCATTGCGCGCGCGCTGGACCACAACCCTGGCCTGACAGCGACCGGCCCTGGACCGCTGACGCCGCAGTACGCCAGCCCCGAACAACTGGCCGGCCAGCCGTTGACAACGGCTTCGGATGTTTATTCGCTGGGTCTGGTATTGCATCAATTGCTCACCGGACAACTGCCGCAAGCCCATCTGCAGTTCAACGCCATCGGTATCGACGCCGAGCTGCGGCGCACCACACAATCGCGCCCCAGCGCGCGCCTCGATCCGGACGCGCTGGCGCTGGCGCCCCGGCAAGTTGCGCAATGGCGAGCGCGCTTGAACGGCGATCTGGATCGCGTCCTGCTCAAGGCGCTGGCGGTCGATGTCGATCGGCGCTACCCGACTGCGGCGGCTTTAGGCGCCGACCTCCAGCATTGGCTGGCCTCAAGGCCGGTCAGTGCCAGACAGGGAGATCGCGGCTATCGCTTACGATTGTTTCTACGGCGCCATCGACTGGCGGTTGCCGCCGGATCGGCCGCGCTGCTCGCGCTGACGATGGGCCTGGCGCTGGCCGCGCATCAAGCTCTGCTGGCGCGCGCGGAAGCGCAGCGAAACCAACGCAGCAATGCGTTTCTGTTGACGATGATTGCCGACGCCAATCCGATCGTTTCCGGACGCGAGTTGAGCCTGAAGGACGCCATCGATCAGGCTGCGGAGCGAATCCCGGAGCACTTTGCCGACCAACCCGAGGAGGAAGCGCGGATCCGGATCGGCATGGCCCATGCCTACACCAATCTGATGCAGCTGGACGCCGCGCAGACCCAGCTTTTACGCGCCGTCGATGTGGCTCCGGCGCACAGTCAGTCGCGCGCCGATGCGTTGCGTGCACGCGGCATGCTCAGTTGGACGCGCGGCCGCACGGAGCGTGCGGCGGCCGATCTGCTGGCCGCGTTGGCGCAATTCCAAACGCTTGGCCTGACGCGTGAAGTCGGGATTGTGGAAAACGATCTGGCCCAACTGATGCTCGACATCGGCCGTCCCAAAGAAGCCGTGCCGTACGCCGAACGCACCGTGGCAAGTGCCCGCCGGTTGCGACTGCCCGCCACCTCTCTGGGTGCGCGGCTCGACACCTTGGGCGGAGCGCTGCATTTGAGCGGCCAGTTCGAAGCCGCCGACCGCACCTATCGTCAGGCCATCGCGCAACTGCAATCGGCACTGCCGCGCAGCGCGATCAATCACGCCACGGCGCTCAACAATCACGGCCTGGTGTTGCGCGATCTTGGGCGATACGCAGAGGCGCTCGCACGCTTCGAAGAGGCCATCGCCGCACGACGTGCCGCGCTCGGTGCCGACGATCCGGGCCTGGCCGGGCCACTGGCCAATGCCGCCTCGATGCAGGCACAGCTTGGCCGTCTCGACGAAGCCAGGGCGGCCATCGATCAGGCGCTGAAATTCGTGGAACTCGCTTACGCGCCCGATTACGTCGGCCGGGCGCGAGTTCATCTGGTGGCCGCCGAAGTGGCGCTGGCGCGGGGGGATCGGACCACCGCCAAAGCGCAAAGCGAGGCCGCGCTGGCGGTGTACGCGCGCTCCGATGCGGGCGAAGACTCCGGCGTCGCGCGCGCCCGTGCGGTGCTGAACCAAGTGAGCGAGCGCACTCCCGATTGACCAGACGCGACGTCCGATGCGACACGCGTCCTCGATTTTGCGCCTTAGGCACTGAGCGCGATTCCCGCGCAGGAGCCTGAGGCCATGAAGCGCAATCCATCCCGATCGTCGATATCGTCCCGCCTGCTGCTGGCAGCGGCGCTTTCTTGTGCGCTGTCGGGCACAGTCCACGCCAGCACACGAGGCCCCGGCGGCGTGGCGTTCTGGGCCACCGAAGTCAACGATTCCTGGTTCAACACTTTCCGCTGGGGCGGCATCTTGCCCTGGCAAGGCGGCGTGCCGGTGTCGGACGTGAGCTGCCGCATTGAGCTGGCCGTGCAGATCGACGCGCTTGGCCAGGGCCTGGTCGCGTCCTGCCACCACCTTCAATTCAACAACACCGGGATCGTGGTGCGCGTCGCCGGCTCCTCGCACCGGGCCGAGTTGAACGTGCATGGCACGCAAATGGATAACAACGGCCTGATCCTGATCGGCGGCCAGGATGCGTTGCAAGACTCGTCGTTGATCATCCACAACAACACCAACGCCAATGGCGCGAACGGTCGCATACGCTTGTCCGCCCCGCCAACCCGATCTGCGGAATTACGTCCGTCGTTCAATCAGAGCTGGCTGCTGGTGAACTGGCCCGCCCACACCATCGAGGGCAATGGCAACATCAGGGTGCGACTGCAGAACGATGGTTTGATCGACGCCAACGTCAACGGCCGTGAGCTGATCTTCGATGGCAGTTACGCGGTCACAAACACGGGCATTGTCCGCGCACGCAACGGTGGCGTTCTGCGGATTGCCGGCTCGCAAAGCGTTTTCGAGCAAACGGGCAGCGGCGAAACCATCCTTGAGGCCGGCTCCGGACTAGTGCTGGTTGGCTGTAGCAATGACGGACTTCGCGGCGGAAAGATCAGCGGCGCCGGGCAAATCACCATCGGCTGCCAAGGCATGCCGATGGAAAATGTCGAATTGATGCCAGGGCTGAATGTCGGGTTCGCTGGCAATTCTGGGCTGCTCGTGGGCCCAGGTGGCATCACCAACCAAACGCTGATCCGGACCGGCGCCAATGGCTTCATCACCTCGCGCCAGAGCCAGACCGGTGTGCTTCGAGGCGCTGGCCGAGTGCAGATCGAAGGCGGAGTCCTGGCTAATCTGTTCGGCGGCGGCGGCCAGGCGATGGTCAACGCGGTCGGACACACGATCGGCGGCGTCGGTACCATCGCGCTGGCGCTCACCAATCGTGGCACCGTGAGCGCCGATCGTAACGGCCAGACCAGTGGCCCCGGCGAACTCTTGTTTCAGACGTCGAATCAGGGCAACGAAGGCGTCATGGTGGCCCGCGACGGCGGCACGATCCGCCTGCGGGAAATCACGCTGAACCAGAGCAACGATGGCCAGTTGCGAGCGTTGGATGGCTCGGCCGTGGCGCTCCAGGGCAGCACCTCCCCGGCGCGCGTGGTCGGCGGCTCCATTTTCACCAGCGGCAGCGGCGTGGTGGTCGCCAGCGGCAGCAACGACATCCTCGAGAGCCTGCGTATCGAGGCCGGCAGTCAAGTGTTGGCGCCGTGCGTCCAAACCTTGAAGCTCGTCGGCACTATCGACAATCGTGGCCGCATCACTGTCGACAACAACGGCTGCGGCCCGAATTTCGCCACGCTTCGTGGCGAGCCCGGCGCGGCACTGACCGGCGCTGGCGAAGTGCGCCTGCTGGCCAATGGCGACGGAGCCAACGCCACGCTCGAAGGCGTCGCTGGATTCAGCCTGGGCACGGCGCAGGTATTGACGGGAAGCGGAAGAATCAACGGCGCCGTCCGTCTGGACGGTGTACTGATGCCCGACCAGACCTTCGCGCCGGTCAATCCGATCGGCAAGATAACGGTCAACGCTGGAAGCACGCTGACGCTGACCAGCAGCGCACGTTTCATGGTCGACATTCGCTCGCTGGGCAGCTTCGACCGCATCGATGGCAGCGGCAATGTGGCGGTGCGCGGCAGACTGATTGTCAATCTGCTCGATAGTTTCGTGCTCACCCAAGGTGCGAGCTTCGACATTGTCACCGGCAACTCGGTCACCGGCAGCTTCGACAGCGTCGAATTCCCGCCGGGCTTCGAAAGCCTCGACGCATCGATCGAACGCCTTCCCGACCGCTTGCGCCTGGTGATCACCGGACCGTTGTTCCGTAACGGCTTTGAGGCCAACTGAGAGCGACTAAATCACGCTTGACGACGCACTGGTTTCCCATGCAAAACGTCTGGGTATCGTTGTGATCGAGGTATCGCGATGAGAGTTTTCGCCTTTTCGGAGGCGCGTCAAAACCTGGCGACGGTCCTCAAGCTGGCGCAAACCGATGGTTCAATCAGAGTTCGTCACCGAGACGGGCGCGTGTTCACGATCCGCCCGGAAACGACCGAAGACTCGCCGCTGGATATCGCCAGTGTGCCGGAGGTCGTTGACAGCGTTCGAGAAAGCCGCGAGCGCTAAGCGCACTTCAAGCGAGGCACAATCCCAACCGCCTTTCTTCGGCAAGCGCGTATAAGGTGGCGGCATGACGATCTTCGCTACCCTCAAGCCCGCGTTGCAGCAGGCCATTGAAGTCGCCGGTTACGGCGAGCCCACGCCCGTGCAACAGCAGGCGCTGCCGGACATTCTGGCCGGCCACGATGTGATCGCGCTGGCGCCGACCGGCAGTGGCAAAACGGCCGCCTTCGGGCTGGGCGTGCTGCAGCGACTGGACGCCGAACGCATCGCCACCCAGGCGCTGGTGCTGTGCCCGACGCGCGAGTTAGCCGATCAAGTTGCCAAGGCCTTGCGCAAACTCGCCACGTTTGTGCCGAACGTCAAGATCAGCGTTTACACCGGCGGTGTGGCGATCGGGCCGCAACAGGAGTCGCTCAGTCATCCGGCGCATATCGTGGTGGGCACGCCCGGGCGCATTCAGGAGCTGATCGACCTGGGAGCCCTGAAGCTCGATGCGGTGGCTGCGCTGGTGCTGGACGAAGCCGATCGCATGCTCGATATGGGCTTCGCGGAGGCCATCCTGGCGGTGATCGCTCGGCTGCCCAAAGGCCGGCAGAGTTTGCTGTTTTCGGCGACCTGGCCCGAGGACATCACGGCAATCGCGGCATCGGCGCTGCGCGAGCCGCGGCGAATCGATTGCCGTGGCGAGGATGCGCGCCCGCTGATCGAGCATCAGTTCATCGAAGTGTCGGAAGCGCAGAAAGTCAGCGCGCTGGCCGGCTGGCTCTGCGAACACTCGAGCAACGCAGTGGTGTTCTGCAACACGCGGCGCCGCGTCGATGAGGTTGCCGGCGAACTGCGCAAACTCGGCTTCTCGGCGGCGCCTTTGCATGGCGATATGGAGCAGCGCGACCGCGATGAGACGCTGGTGCGTTTCGGCCAGCGTAGTCTCACGGTGCTGGTCGCCAGCGATGTCGCCGCGCGCGGCCTGGATGTCAAAGAACTGCCGTGCGTGATCAACCTCGACGTGCCCAGCGATGCGGACATTTACCTGCACCGGGTTGGTCGTACGGCTCGCGCTGGAGAAACCGGGCTGGCATTAACTCTGGTCCCGCCCAGCGACGCGCCGCGCGCGCTGGCGATCATCGAACGCCATCAAATCAAACCGCGCTGGATCAAACCCAGTCGGCCTGCGGCCAATGTTCCGCGCGCGCCGATGCGCAGCCTGCGCATCGATGCCGGGCGCACCGAGAAGCTGCGCCCTGGCGACATCCTCGGCGCGCTGACCGGCGAGGCGGGATTGCCGGCAGCGTCCATCGGCAAAATCGACGTGTTCGCTACTCGTTGTTATGTGGCCATCGAACAGAGCCAGGCGGACAAGGCCTTCAATGCGTTGCAGTCAGGCAAAATCAAAGGCAGGAAACGCCGTGTGGCCTGGGCGGTCTAACGCCGCCACTGCGCAAGGTGGAACGGCCATGAAAGTCTTGACGGGTGTTCCGGCAAAAGGTGCCGACAAATTTTTTGCCTTGCGCAGCCCAAGGAGCCCGCAATGATCCGGGAGGACCAAGCCCGCGGTTGCTTGCTCGGATTGGCACTCGGCGACGCCTTCGGCGCACCGCACGAAGGTGGTCCGGTCGAGCAATTGCTGTGGGCGATGATCGGGCGTAAAGGTCGGCTGCGACGCTACACCGACGATACGCAGATGGCGCTCGACATCGCTGACTGCCTGATCGCCATGGGCACACTCGACGAGGACGAGCTGGCAAATCGCTTTGCATCCAGTTACCGGTTTTCTCGCGGATATGGCCCGAGTGCGGCAAAAGTTCTCAAGCGAATCAAAAAAGGCGAACGATGGGAAGTTGCCAGCCGACATGTGCATGCTGGCGGTTCGTTTGGCAATGGAGCGGCGATGCGCGCGCCGGTATTGGCGTTGCTCTACTCGGGAGACGAACTCAATCCGATGGTAGAGCGCAGCGCCCGAATCACGCACGGCCATCCATTGGCTATCGCGGGCGCGCAGCTGATTGCCGCCGCCTGTGCGTGCAGTTTGCGCCAGGCCGGGCTCGGCGAGTTCATCGATAGCGCCGCCAACGATCCTCGATTCGACGGCTTTCGTCGACAGCTGAACTGGATTCGGGAGCATGGCATCACATCCACGCTCGCATCGATTCGTCAGCAGCTCGGCAACGGCATGACCGCGCAGACCTCATGCGCCACTGCGCTGTGCCTTGCGCTTCGCTTCCAGAAGCAATCCTTCGAATCGTTGCACGCCGCTGCCGTTGCTCTGCGCGGCGATGTCGACACGATCGCGGCAATGGCCGGCGCCATCTGGGGCGCCAGACACGGCGCGAGCGCGCTGCCGCCGAACTGGCTGGCGCAGCTGGAAGATCGCGAGCGAATCGAGGCAACAGCGTCGCGCCTGGTGGCGTTGAGAACGTCTTGAGCGCCTCACCGCGATCGACACACTGAACGCGCGCCGCTAACCCGCATATTTCATGAGGTCGCGATGAAATGGCTTGATTTCGTTGTTACAGCGTGGAAATCATCGAGTTGGTCGTACTGACAGAGTGTTCGCTGCCATTTCCTCGCTAACACGGC
>JALHMG010000057.1 GCA_022844135.1 Lysobacterales bacterium | reverse complement strand
ACCTTCCAGACGCCTATTTTTTCGCGGACAGTCTGTCATACAGGCGCATCGCTCAATCTCCGCGTCACAACGCGCTTATCCAGCGATTTCGATCAGTGATGATGAAAAATTCGGGTTAGCCCCCTGCCGCCTCTTCTTCCACCGCCTTGATCGACAGGCGGATGCGGCCCTGCTTGTCGACTTCAAGCACCTTGACGCGGACCATGTCACCTTCCTTGAGTTTGTCGGAAACCTTCTCGACGCGCTCGTTGGAGATTTGCGAGACGTGGACCAAACCATCGCGACCCGGCAGGATGGTGACGAACGCGCCGAAGTCCATCAGCTTCACGACCTTGCCCTCGTAGATGCGGCCGGGCTCGACGTCAGCCGTGATCATCTCGATGCGATTGCGCGCGGCGTCAGCAGCGGCCTGATTGTTCGAGGCGATGGTGATCGTGCCGTCGTCCTGGATATCGATCGAGGTGCCGGTCTCTTCGGTTATCGCGCGGATGGTGACACCACCCTTGCCGATCACATCGCGAATCTTGTCCGGATGGATCTTCATCGTGAACAGGCGCGGCGCGTACAGGCTCATTTCCGGACGCGGCTTGTCGATGTCCTTGGCCATCTCGCCGAGGATGTGCTGGCGACCGGCGCGGGCCTGGTTCAGCGCCACCTTCATGATTTCTTCGGTGATGCCGTCGATCTTGATGTCCATCTGCAGCGCGGTGATGCCAGCGTCCGAGCCGGCCACCTTGAAATCCATATCGCCGAGGTGATCCTCATCGCCGAGGATGTCGCTGATCACCGCAAAGCGATCGCCTTCCTTGATGAGGCCCATGGCGATACCGGCCACCGGCGCCTTGATCGGCACACCGGCGTCCATCAGCGCCAGGGACGATCCGCACACCGAGGCCATCGAGCTGGAGCCGTTGGATTCGGTGATTTCCGAGACCACGCGCACCACGTACGGGAACTCTTCGGTCGTCGGCATCACTGCGGCGATGCCGCGCTTGGCGAGGCGGCCGTGGCCGATCTCGCGGCGCTTGGGCGCCAGCATGTTGCTGATCTCGCCCACCGAGTACGGCGGAAAGTTGTAGTGCAACATGAAGGTTTCTTTGGACTCGCCTTCGACCGCGTCGATCAACTGCGCGTCTTTGCCCGTGCCCAGCGTCACCGTGACGATGGCTTGCGTCTCGCCGCGCGTGAATAGCGACGAGCCGTGAGTACGCGGCAGCACGCTGGTGCGAACGGTGATCGGACGAATCGTGGTGCTGTCGCGTCCGTCGATGCGCGGCTGACCATCGATGATGCGGTTGCGCACGAGTGCGTATTCGAGGTTTTCGAAACTGCGCGCGACCTGGTTATTGGTCCAGCCGCCTTCGTTGGCATTGGCATCGCCCAACTTGGCGATCACGTCGGCCTTCGCCGCCGACACCGCGGCGCGACGTTCCGGTTTGACGCGAATGTCGTAGGCTGCGTTCAACGGGCCCTCGGCAATCGCCTTAACGGCCGCATCGAGCGCCGGCATCTCGGCAGGCTTGGTCCACTCGAACGACGCCACGCCCACCTCGCTCACCAGCTCGTTGATCGCATTGATCACGGCTTGCAGCGAGCGATGACCGAACATCACCGCGCCAAGCATCACTTCTTCGCTCAACAACTGGGCTTCGGATTCGACCATCAGCACCGCTTTATCGGTGCCAGCGACGACCAATTCCAACTGTGAGGTCTTCAGTTCGGTGGCGGTCGGATTCAGGACGTACTGACCGTTGATGTAACCGACCTTGGCGCCGCCGATCGGGCCGGCGAACGGCAGGCCGGAGAGCGCCAACGCGGCCGATGCGCCGATCATCGCCGGCATATCGCCATCGATGTCCGGGTTCATGCTCATGACCGTGGCCATGATCTGCACATCGTGAAAGAAGCCTTCCGGGAACAGCGGACGGATCGGGCGATCGATGAGCCGTGACGTCAGCGTCTCGCGCTCGGTAGGACGGCCTTCGCGCTTGAAGAAGCCACCGGGAATGCGGCCACCAGCGTAGAACTTCTCTTGATAATTCACGGTAAGCGGGAAGAAATCGCGGCCTTCTTTGGCGCGTTTGTCGCCAACGACGGTCACCAACACCACCGTGTCGCCCATACTGACCATGACGGCCGCCGATGCCTGCCTGGCGATTTCACCGGTCTCGATCGTGACCGTGTGGGCGCCGTACTGAAATGATTTAGTGACCTTTGCCACGTGCTCTGCTTCCTTGTCGTTTTCGTTTGTGAAACTTTTTTGGCCCGCCAGAAACGACGAAGCGACCCGACCATTCAGGGGTTCTGATGATCGGGTCGCTCGTGGTCAAGTGCTGGAGGGCGCAGTGTTCGTGATTAGCGGCGCAGACCCAGTTTTTCGATCAATGCGCGGTAACGGGCATCGTCCTTGCGCTTCAGATACGCCAGCAACTGGCGACGCTGATTCACGAGCTTCAACAGCCCGCGGCGCGAATGGTGGTCTTTTTTATGGCCTTCGAAATGCTTGGACAGCATTTCAATGCGTGCGGTGATCAGCGCCACCTGGACTTCCGGCGAGCCAGTGTCGTTAGCGGTGCGCGCGTGGTTCTTGATGACTTCGCCCGATTGGGCGGCGGTCAGAGGCATGGTGAACTCCTTTTCGTTCAATAAGATAAGCGCCAAGCCCAGATGCCCGTCGGGCCTCTGCCATGTCGGACATCCGAGCAAGACGTGAGAGCTGCGGCGATATGCTGTCGCCAAGCAAGCCGCCCATTGTAGGCGCAGTCGTCCTGGAAACACAATCGCATTGCTCGTTGCGACCTCGATCGTCGGCAGAAAACGGTTGACTCTGCATAAAGTTCGAAGACAATCATCGGGCGCAAGCAACGGCATCGAAGCTGCGTGGCCGATCGTCCGACCCGGCATGCACGACGATCGCCACGACTTGCCCGGATTTCGCAGGCAGTTTGGGAGACGATTGGCGTGACGATGAGCGCGGAGACTTTCGAACAAGTGGTGCAGCAGTATGCCGCGAAGCTGCGAATGCGGATCGCGCGCCAGAACGCGAGCTTTCGTTTCGACGAAGATGAGCTGATGCAGGAATGCCTGATCCGCATCTGGCGGGCTTGCCGGTCCGATCGCGAAGTGGATTCTCCGGCCGCTTACGCCGAACAACTGGTCAGCAGCGTATTGATCGATCAGGCGCGCCGGCGGGCGCGTCAGCGGGCGGAACCCTTGATCGATGAACACCTCGCGCCACAACCCGCGCCTGCGGAGGTTTCCGAGCAGGCACAGGAAGTGCTGCGCGTGCTGTGCGCTTTGCAGTCGATCGAGCAACGGCGGCGCAACGCCACGGCGCTGCTGCTGCAGGGACACGCGTGCGCGGAGATCGCTGGACGCATGGGAATGAGCGAGGCGGCGGCGCGCAATCTGGCCTATCGCGGCCTCAATGAGCTTCGCGAGAGGCTCGATGTCGACACCCGGGTTGCCGGATAGGATTCGGGCCGTCCATCGATACCGGATGCGTTCCATGCGAGAAGAAATTTGCACCCTCGGCGTCTAGGGGCAAACTTTCTACGCATGTGTGACGTATGCGCCTCAAAACTGCTTGGACGTTAACGATCGGACTGCCCGGACTGGCCCTGTCGCTGCTCGCGTCGGCGACCCCAGCGCGCTTTGCGCCCGGTCCGTTTCCAAATTTCGGCGCCGAGGGCCTTGACGATGCCGTTGCGGATGTCGTGTTTGCCGATTTCAACGGCGGCGGCCGCACCGATGTGTTCGTGGTCATGGATCGCACGCAAATGCCAGATGGGCGCGAAACCGCGCATTCCGACCGGCTCTACCTGAGCGATGGCAATGGGGCCTTTGTATTGTCGAGCGAGAGTTTCGACACCCTGCCCGCCCGCGCCGGCAGCAGCGCCGCGGCCGCGGACTTCGATCGCGATGGCTGGATCGATCTGGTAGTCGCCGGAGCGAGTTTGTATGAAGGCAGTGGAATGCCAGTGCGCATTGAGCCCAGCGTCGTCTATCGCGGACTCGGCATGGGCGCATTCGGTCCTGCGCAGATCCTGCCGCTGACGCGCCCAGTCGCTCAGGTCGAGGCCACCGATGTCGACGGCGATCAAGATGCGGATCTGCTGTTGCGGCAAACCGACGGCACGCTCCGGGTACTGCGAAACCTGAGCACCAGCGGCACCTTGCAATGGGCCGAAGCGCAGAGCCTGAGCTACGGCAGCAGCGATCCGCGCAACCGCTTCGCGGTCGGGTTGATGCTCGGCGACGATGCCGCGCCCGATCTGGCTCTGCTGATCCCGACTGCCTCTCCGAGCGATCCGGCTGGCGTGGTTATGTTGCGTAACGTGGGCGGTGCAACGCCCTTTGCCTTTGAGCAGCGGATCGCGCAGGCGGCGCCGCTGTCGGATTTGACCAGTCGCGACCTCAATGGCGACGGCGTGGATGATCTGGTGGTTGTGTCCGAACGCACGCCGCTGACCTTAGCCGCGTCCGAAACTCGGGTCTATCTCGCCAATGCCGGCGGCTGGCAGGAGAGCGATGTTCGATTTCCAGCGACGCCATTGCGCCGTGTTGCCGGCGGCGATGTGGACGGCGACGGCCGATCCGACCTGATTTTTGCCCGGTCCCGGCGCGGGTTCGCATGGTCCCTGAGTGCCGACGAAGCGCCTTTGCTGCTGATCGCGTTGAATCGCGCGGACGGCTTTGTGCCCACGGCGCAATGTCTTGGCGGCGCACCTTTCGAGCCGACGCGCTCTTTGCGCCTGGCGCGGATCGATTCTGATGTCTGGTTGGACATTGCGGTCGCAGCGCCGACCGCTCCCGCCGATTCCACTGGGCCAGGCTGGTGGCGCAATCACGTCTCGAACGTCAATGCGACTTGCTGTCCAGTTCAGCTTGCCGCGCAATGGGTCGATGCGGCGCCGTCGGCTCCAGTGGCGCCGCTCGGCAACGCCTTCCCGACGCTCAACGCGGTGGAGGTCGGCGTCTATGCCGGTGTGCGCGATCTGCTGCTTGCGGACAACCCTACAGGCGCACGTTTGCGGCAGCGTTATGCTGAGTTCAGCGCCGAGATTGTCGCGTTGATGGCGAGCCATCCCAGCCTGTGGCGAGATTTTGCTTCCACGCTTAGTCTCTGGGGCGAGCCGCTGGAGCGTCTGCTTGCCGGGCAAGGCGCAAGCCGTAGCGTCAGCGCCGAGATGATTGCCGCGGTGGACACGGTGTTGCAGACATTGACACAACTAGGATCGGCGCCACTGGCTGCCGCGATCGCCGATGAGCGCGCGCGGATGGCGCCTTTGCCCGAGTTCATCGGCCTGGACTTGAACGCATTTGCGGCTGCGGTTTTGCCCTCGGATCGGCTGTTCGCGGATTCGTTCGAGGGTTCGCAGCCATGACGCGCTCGGCCTGGTTAGGATCGATGGCGATCGGGCTGGCGGCGCTGTTCGGGCCGCAAGCGCTCCACGCCCAGACGACGCCGAATATCGAATACGCCAACGTGGCCGGGCAGAGTTTACGTCTGGACCTGTACTTGCCGCCGTCGGGCGGGCCGCACCCGGTGGTCGTTTGGATCCATGGCGGCGGCTGGTGCGCCGGCGCGCGCTCGCCGCTCGAAAGCTACGCGGCGTCGCTGCCGAGCGAGGGCATCGCGGTGGCTGCAGTTTCATATCGACTGACCTCGACGACGCCCAATTGCGCCAATAACCAGGGCGCCACCTGGCCCGCGGCCATTCACGACATCAAGGGCGCAGTGCGTTTTCTTCGGGCCAACGCCAGCCTGTGGAATCTCGACGCACAGCGCATCGCAGCCTGGGGCCAGAGTGCCGGCGCCCATCTGGCGCTGACGCTGGCGCTGAGCCGCGGGTCGCCAGAGCTGGAGGGCAGCGTCGGCGGCAACACCACACAAAGCAGCGCGGTGGCCGCGGTCGTCGCTTACTACCCGCCTACCGATCTGATGTCGCTCGGGCCTGATTTTGCGTTGTCCCCGCCCAATCTGCCGGGCCTTGTGAGCATCGTCGATGGCCCCAATCAGCCGCACGCAAACCTGATCGGCTTTGGCAACCCCGGCGAAGGCATTGGCGTTCTGCGCGCCAATGCCAATAACCCCAATCCACCCTGGCCCGACTTGCTGGCGCGCGCGCGCAGCGCAAGTCCGCTGTTCTGGGTGGACGCCACCGACCCGCCGGTGTTTCTGCTGCATGGCAGCGCCGATACGGTGGTCCCGGTGCATCAATCGCGACGCTTGCGCGATGCGCTGCAGGGGCCTGGGTTGCCATTTCAATACCGCGAGATCAACGGACTGGGACACGTCCCGCCCAGTGCCAGCGCGAATGCTGAGGCTCGCGCCTGGGTGCGCGATCAGTTGCGCCCGGAAGTCGTCTTTGGCAACGGTTTCGAAGCCGGATCAGCAAGGTTGCGTTGAGGTCGTTCTTGGCGGTAGTGAAGAAAGACCGAGGTCGGCCGAGCCGTCCGAGCAATCGCTTGGCGCTCGCCGGCGCGCGCGATCCCCGAATTGGTGCGCCGAAGTCAGAAGTTGGCGGCCAAATCGGCCAATCCGCGTGGCATGGATTCTGGTTAGTCTAGGCATTGCCGATCAAGCCATCGCCACGCTCGACGTTATGCAGCCATACGATGAGATGTACCTCGCTCACCCGACGCCGCATCTGCACTGCGAGCGCTATTGCCAGTGGCTGGGCGCGCAGACGGTCGAACGCTTGCGGCAGGAGCGTGCCGAGGCCGATGCGCTGTTCCATCGGGTCGGCATCACGTTTGCCGTGTATGGCGAGGATCAGGGCACCGAGCGGCTGATTCCCTTCGACATCGTGCCTCGGATCATCGCCGCGCAGGAGTGGGCCAGGCTCGCTGCCGGCCTCAAGCAGCGCGTGCGCGCACTGAATCTTTTCATCGGCGATATTTATGGTCAGCAAGACATCCTCAAGGCAGGCGTGGTGCCCGCCGAAGAGGTGTTGTGCAACGCGCAATACCGGCCGGAAATGCAGGGCGTTGCGGTACCGAGCGGTATCTATGCGCACATTGCCGGCATCGATGTGATCCGCGACGACGCCGGCGATTTTCGCGTACTCGAAGACAATTTGCGCGTGCCCTCGGGCGTGTCGTACATGCTGGAAAACCGCAAAGTGATGATGCGGCTGTTTCCGGAGCTGTTCACAGCGCACGCTGTGGCGCCGGTTGAGCACTACCCGGACGTGCTGCTGAACAATTTGCGCAGCGTGGCGCCGGTGGGCGTGAGCGACCCGACGGTGGTAGTACTGACACCCGGCGCATTTAACAGCGCTTATTTCGAGCATGCGTTTCTGGCGCAGCAGATGGGCGTGGAGCTGGTCGAAGGCCAGGATTTGTTCGTGCGCGATCAGCTGGTTTACATGCGCACCACGCGCGGCCCGCAGCGCGTCGATGTGATCTATCGGCGCATCGACGATGACTTCATCGACCCGTTGGCGTTTCGCCCGGATTCCACGCTTGGGGTGCCCGGGTTGCTGAGCGCATACCGCGCTGGGCGAGTGACCATCGCCAATGCGCTGGGCACCGGAGTGGCCGACGACAAGTCGATCTATCCGTATGTGCCGGACATGATTCGTTTTTACCTGGGCGAGGCGCCGCTGATCGACAACGTTCAGACCTTCGTGTTGCGACGTCCGGAGGATTTAAAGTACACCCTCGCGCACCTGGAGCAATTGGTGGTCAAGGAAGTACACGGCGCCGGCGGCTACGGGATGTTGATCGGACCCAAAGCCACGCGCGCCGAGATCGAGCACTTTCGCGCGTTGATCAAGGCCAATCCGAGCAACTACATCGCCCAGCCGACGCTGGCGTTATCGACCTCGCCCACCTTCGTCGAGGACCGAACCGCGCCGCGACACATCGACTTGCGCCCGTTCGTTCTCTCGGGGCGCGATATCACCATCGTCCCCGGCGGACTGACGCGCGTCGCGCTGCGCGAAGGCTCGCTGGTGGTAAACAGCTCGCAGGGCGGCGGAACGAAGGATACGTGGGTGCTGGATTAGGTTCTTGGTGGTTGGTTCCTGGTTCTTGGAAAAGTGCTGCCCGCCTTCCTGATGCGCCCCTGAACCGCACCCGATCACCAACGCGACCATCAACCGACAACCACCAGCGCATCGACAACCAACAACCAAAAACCCAGAACCGAAAATGCTCAGCCGCACCGCCGACCACCTCTACTGGATGAGCCGCTACACCGAGCGTGCGGAGAGCTTGGCGCGGCTGCTGGATGCGCACTATCGCCGCTCGCTGCTGCCGCACCGGCCGGAGGCGCGACAGGCGCATTGGCAGGCGACGCTGGAGGCGCTCGGCGTCGGCCTCGCCTACCAGAAGCGCTTCGATACGCTGGACGGCAATGCGGCCTTCGATTTTCTCGCCACCGATCGCGATCACGAGGGCAGCATCGTCTCGTTGTTGCGTTATGCGCGCGAGAACGCACGTGCGGTGCGCGGCACGATCACCGCGGAGATGTGGGAGACAATCAACTCCACCTACCTGGATCTCAAAAACGCCAGCAATCGCGATCCGGGCGAATTCCTGGACTGGGTGAAGTACCGCTCGCATTTGTCGCGCGGCGTGACCGTGGGCACGATGCTGCGCGACGAGGCCTTCCACTTTACGCGCATCGGCGTGTATCTGGAACGCGCCGACCATATGCCGCGACTGCTGCAAAGTTACTGGCGCGAGGGCGGCGTGCAATCCGATGCCGCCGACTGGTCGGTACTCCTGCGCGCGCTGAGCGCGTTCGAAATATATCGCCGCGTATTCCGCGAGAGCGTTACGCCGCGCGGCGTGGTCGAGCTGTTGCTGCTTCGCGGCGATATGCCGCGCGCGCTGCGCCGATGTCTGGATGAGATCAACAAGAGCCTTGCGATCGTGCGTAACGACAGCTCCGCGGAAACCCAGCGCCGCGCCGGCGCGTTACATGCGGAACTGCATTTTGCGCGGATGGACGAGTGGAGCGACAGCGCGATTCCTGCGGTGCTCGATCGCATCGGACATCGCGTTCGCGATATCGCCGCGCGCGTGGCGGACGATTTTCTGGTGGCCGGATGACGCCGCGCACGCGCGCGATGCGATGGCTTTTCGCCATCGCCTTCTGCTTCGTATCCGCCATTTGCGCTGCCGGTCAGTGCCTGGTGGATGCCGCTCGCGAGCAAATCGGCGTCACCGTCAGCTACGACCCCAGTTATGTGCGCCTGAGTTACCCGCTCGGCGATGTGCCGATCGATCGCGGCGTATGTACCGATGTCGTAATCCGCGCCTATCGGGAGTTCGATGTCGACCTGCAGGCTCTGGTGCACGAAGACATGCGCAAGCACTTCTCCGCTTACCCAAACCTTTGGGGCCTGCGCCGCACCGATCGCAACATCGACCATCGCCGCGTCCCCAACCTGCAGCGTTTTTTCCTGCGGCACGGGCAGTCGCTGGGCACCGCGAGTCTGGATGCCGATTTCAAGCCGGGCGATCTGGTGACCTTCATGTTGCCCGGTAATTTGCCGCACATCGGGATCGTCTCGGATCGGACCGCAAACGGACGCCCACTGCTGGTGCACAACGTTGGCGCCGGCACGCGCGAGGAGGATGTGCTTCGCAGCTACACGATCACCGGGCACTATCGCTACGCGCCTTCGTTGTGCGCGGCGCAATCGTCGGATTAGCCCGCATATTTCATGAGGGAACACGGAAGATCGCGAAGGGTGAGAGAGGGCAAGCTTGCATCGCATGCGATGCGCCCTCTCGAACGACTGGCGGCTGCGCCGCCAGGCCGGACCTTTGCGCCGGAATCGAGGCGGGAGGAGGGTGAGAGCGGGCAAGCTTGCGCCGCATGCGGCGCGCCCGCTCGAACGGGCGGCGGCTGCGCCGCCGCACCGGGCGGAATGGTTGACCCGGCCCGTCAGCGTAGCTGCCGGGCGCTCGGAGCATCGCGCGCTGCGCGCGCAAACGATGCCCCTCTCCCATTGCGACGACGAGCAACGAAGAGTCCGGCGCAAAGAACGAGCGAGGGTGAGGCGGGATTTTGCGCCGCATGCGGCGCGCCGCCGAACGCCAGCGCATGGATGCGCTGGCCGGAGGAGCGAAGCAGGAAGCGCAGCCGTGTTAGCGACGAAATGGCAGCGAACACTTTGTCAGTGCTACCAACTCGATGATTTCCGGGCTGTAACAACGAAACTAAGCCATTTCATCGCGACCTCATGAAATATGCGGGTTAGCCCTGGCGAAGCATCATCGGCAAAGGTCTGAAGCCCCGTCAGCCCGAGAAGACGCCTCGGTGTAGACTCCGCGCCCAACTCAAAAATGGGTTTTAGCCATGAGCGATGCGGCAGTTGTGACGGCGATCAAGCCGAAGAAATCGGTAGCCCTGTCGGGCGTTGCCGCCGGGAACACGGCCCTGTGTACCGTCGGGCGCACCGGGAACGATCTGTCCTATCGCGGCTACGACATTCACGACCTCGCAAAACACGCCTGTTTCGAGGAAGTCGCGTTCCTGCTCGTGTATGGCTATCTGCCGACGTCCGCCGAACTGAAGGCATACAAGCTCAAACTCAAGCGCCTGCGCGGCCTGCCGGCGATCGTGCAGGACGCCCTGGAAATGCTGCCGCCCTCGACGCATCCGATGGATGTCATGCGCACCGGCGCTTCGGTACTTGGCGCAATCCTGCCGGAGCGCGAGTCGCATCCGATCGCAGAGGCGCGCGATATTGCGGATCGGCTCATGGCCAGCTTCGGTTCCATGTTGTTGTACTGGTATCACTTCAGCCACTCGGGTGCGCGCATCGATGTGGAAACCGACGACGAGTCGATCGCGGGGCACTTCTTGCATTTGCTGCACAGCCGGCGCCCAAGCGAATCGCATGTGCGCGCTCTCGATCAATCGTTGATCCTGTATGCCGAGCACGAGTTCAATGCGAGCACGTTCACCGCGCGTGTCATTGCGGGCACGGGCTCGGATGTGTATTCGGCGATCACCGGTGCGATTGGCGCGCTGCGCGGCCCGAAGCACGGCGGCGCGAATGAAGTGGCGATGGACATCATTGCGCGCTATCGCAGTGCGGACGAAGCGGATGCGGACATCCGCGCGCGCGTCGGGCGCAAGGAAATCGTGATCGGTTTCGGGCATCCGGTGTACACCGTGTCCGACCCACGCAATGTGATCATCAAAGACATCTCGCGCAAGCTCTGCGCGGAGGGCGGCAACAGCCGTCTGTTCGAAGTATCCGAGCGCATCGAATCGCTGATGTGGGAACTGAAGAACATGTTTCCGAATCTCGATTGGTACAGCGCCTCGACCTACCACATGCTCGGTGTTCCTACGCAGATGTTCACACCGTTGTTTGTGATCTCGCGCACCAGCGGCTGGAGCGCGCACATCATCGAGCAGCGTCTGGACGGGAAGATCATTCGCCCTAGCGCCAACTACACCGGGCCCGACGACCAGGCCTTCATTCCGATCGAAGCACGCTGAGCGGCGCCGTGCGCGTCCTGTCGGTCAAGCGCGAAGCCGAGCGGCGCCTTCGAATCGGTCACGCCTGGGTTTACGCCAACGAGATCGACGGCAAACTCGGATCGATGGGCCTGATCCCTGGCGAACTGGTGGAGATCGTGTGTCGCGATCAGAGCTATGGCGCGGCGTATGTCAATCCGAACACTTTGATCGCGGCGCGACTCCTGCGCGCGCCCGCGCATGGCTTCGAGGTCGATACCTGGCTGGCGCAGCGATTGCGTGCCGCGATCGAACTGCGGGCGCGTCTGGGACTGCGCGATCAATGTCGCCTGGTATTCGGCGAGAGCGACGGTTTGCCGGGTTTGGTGATCGATCGCTACGGCTCAGTGCTCAGCGCGCAAATCACCACGGCCGGGATGGAACGGATGCGCGCGCCGCTCGCTGCAGCGCTCAAGAAGATCGCCGGCATCGGCACCATCGTCTGGCGCAACGATGCGTCCTCGCGAGCCTTAGAAGGCCTCGCTGGCGATATCGAAATCGACGGCGCGGCGGACGCGACGGCGGTGATTTCCGAGGCCGATGCGCGCTTCGCGATTGCGCCGGCATCGGGCCAGAAGACCGGCTGGTTTTACGATCAACGCGATAATCGAGCGCGCGTGTTGCCGCACTTGAAGGGCCTGCGCGTACTCGATCTGTTTTCGTACCTCGGCGGCTGGGGCATCGGCGCTGTCTGCGCCGGCGCACGCGAGGCGTGGTGCGTCGACAGTTCCGAATCGGCCGTCGACGCGGTACGCAGGAATGCCAACCTGAGCGGCGTGGCCGATCGTTTACATGCCGTCAAGGCAGATGCCTTCGATGCCTGCCGCCAGTTCAAAGCGGATGGCCAGGCCTTCGATGCGATCGTGGTCGATCCGCCGGCTTTCATCAAGCGCAAGAAGGACTTCGACGAAGGCGCGCTCGCCTATCGGCGCATCAACGAAGCCGCGTTGCGCTTGTTGGCGCCCGGCGGACTGCTGATCAGTTGCTCCTGCTCGCATCACTTCGATGAAGACAGTTTGCAGGACGCGCTACGCCAGGCCGCGCAAGGCGCCCGACGCTCGCTGCGCATCCTCATGCGTTTGGCGCAGTCGGCCGATCATCCCGAGCATCCGGCCATGCAAGAAACCCGTTATCTGAAAGGCTTCGCCTGCGCGGTGCTGTAGCGCTGGTGGATCGGGCCTGAGCCCGATCCACAATACTGTGCGCTTACGGCCCGCTCGGCTGCGTCACCGCCGGGCCGACTTCGACCTTGTCCTTGACGTTCGGACCAATGTGCTTGTCGAAGAAAGCGAGCATCGCGGTGTACAGCTTGACGCGATTCTCGGGCTTATAAAACCCGTGCTGCTCGCCGCTTTCGATAATCACATGCTCCGGTGGATTCCCCGCTTTGGTGAGTGCCTTGGCCATCGCCTCGGTGTGCTCCGGCGGGCAGCGCGGATCGCGGGCGCCGGCCGCGAGTGCGATCGGCAGCTTGAGCTGATCTGCGTACGTAATGGGGCTCATCGCGATCTGCTCTTCGCGCGTCTTGCCGAAGGCGCGGTCCAGGTAGCGCTCGCCATCGTTGCTGTTGCCGGTGTCGCTGCGCTTGAACTGAATTTGTGCGTCGTACATGCCCACATAGCCGTAAGCGCAGCGGAACAGCTCCGGATCGACGGCAGGCGCCATCATGGCCGAGTAGCCGCCGAAGCTGCCGCCGTAGATGCAGATGCGATTCGGATTGGCGATACCACGTTCGATGACGTAGCGGGTGCCGTCGATGATGTCGTGCATGATGCCGGTGTGCCATTGGCCGTAGGCCATATCCATGAACGCCTTGCCGAAACCACCGGAGCCGCGGAAATTGATCTGCAGCACGGCGAAGCCGCGGCTGGCCAGCAACTGTGTTTCCCAATTGAAACCCCAATTGTCGCGCGGCCCCATCGGTCCGCCGTGGGGATTGACGATCAGCGGCAGATTCTTCGGCTCTTTGCCATTCGGCACGGTCAGGTAGGCGTGGATCTTCAAGCCATCGCGTGAAGTAAACGACAGCGGCAACATCGTCGCCATGCGGTCGGGATCGAGCGCCTCGCGGTTAGCCATCAAGAAGCGCGCTTTGCCTTCCTTGCGATCGTACAAATACAACTCGCCGGGATTTCGATCGCTGTACACACCGAATATGAGCTTCTGCCCATCGGCCGTCGCGTTGCTGAATTGCACAAACTGATTGGGAAACGATTTCGACAGCGCCAGGTACAGCTGTGCGTCTGGATGATCCTCGTTCATCATAGTCACTTCCGGCGCGCCCGCCGCGGTCACCGCCGCGATGGGCGTCTTGCCATCGACACTGCGGATAACGGTGGCGATGTCGGAAATCTCGTCGGCGACAAGTTTGGTGAATGCGCCAGTCGCCGGATCGAGCGTTCCCAGGTGGGCGGGCTTCTTGCGATCGTCCGCTTCCACATAAACGGTACCGTCGCCAGCGACAGCGGCAACGCGATACTCGGCATACGGCGCGCTCACCGGCACTTTCACCCACCGGTCCTCGCCGTTGCGCCAGAGCAACTCGCTGATGCCATCGTACTCGCCCGCTTCGTTCTCGTCTTTGAAGCACTGGGCAAAGCGCGCCTCCAGCTTTTCATCGAGCGCCAGAGTGCAATTCTCCTGCGGCGCCTTGTCCAGCACCCGCCACTTGCCGGTCATGGAATCGACTCTAACCAACTCGGTGATGGCGCCCTCCATCGAACGCGGCAACGCGGCCGCCATCAACACCGAGCGATCGTCGCCATCCAGGGGATCGAGAAAACTGAATCGTCGATTGCCCACGCGCTTGGTGGCTTCCGCAGCCGCGCGCGTGCCGTAGTGGATCACCGGGCGTGCGTTGCTGCCATCGGCATCGACCGCAAACCACTCCCCGGTTGGTGCCGGCGACGCAAACTGGCCGACTTTGCGCAGCGCGGTAAACATCAGTCGTTTGTCCGAGATCCAGCGATGCCCGGCGATGCTTTTGCCATCCGGCAATTCGTTCACGTGCACGATGCTCAGGTCGTCTACGCGCAGTACCGCCAGCACATCGCTGTCGCCGCGATCGACACTGATCGCGAGATAGGTGCCATCCGGCGAAATCAACGGCGAGGCGTATGCAGGCGGCTTGACGAAGTACTCCATCGGAATCGGCTCGGCCGCAATCGAGCCCGATACCGCGACCATCGATAGAACGATTTGCCATGTGCGCATGCGTTTTCCCGTGAGTCTGATCGAACGTGGCCGCAAAGCTAACGGCAGCGGGCGAGCGGCGCAATGGAAAAGGCGTGATGGCCGAAGAATGATTATTCGTTAAGCATATACGTTCGGGTTGCCTGAACGTTTGGTTTTCGTACAGACTACGAGGCGAACCGTAGCGGTTCTCCTTCACCATCACAAAGGCCCGATCCATGAATCCTCTCGCGCCGCCGCGACGCCGTCGCCACGCACTGTCACAAGCCCTGGCACTCGCCTTGGCCGTTCCTTTCTCCATGACTGCTTTCGCGCAGGATCAATCGTCCGACGAAGACGAGGGCGATAGCAGCGAGCAAGAGATGTCTACCGTCAACGTCGTCGGCTCGCGCATCAAACGCAGCCAGACCGAAGGCCCAGCGCCGGTCGTCGTGATTTCCCGCGAAGACTTCGAGCGCGAAGGTTTCAAGACAGTGGGCGATGCGCTGCAGACCATCGCGCAGAACACCACCGCGTCGTTCACCGGCGATCTCGCGGTCAACGGCTTTTCGCCGAACGCCCAGGTCGTCAACCTGCGCAATCTGGGCCCGGGCTACACGCTGACGCTGATCAATGGTCGCCGCCCGGCGCAATATCCGCAGCCGTACAACCGCGACAACAACGTCGTCAACGTGCGCGCCATTCCGTCCTCGATCATCGAGAGCATCGAAATCCTCTCCGGTGGCGCTTCGGCCATTTACGGTTCCGACGCTGTTGCCGGCGTGGTCAACATCGTGCTTCGCAAGGACTACGACGGCCACTTGCTGCGCGGCATCATCGGCACTACTGAAGAAGGCGGCGGCGACTCGTACGGCGCCGAATTCAGCGGCGGCATGTCGGGCGATCGCTGGAGCGTGACGTACGCGTTGCAGTATGGCAACGACGACCCGGTGTTCGCCTCTGATCGCGAATTCCTGTCGGATTTGCGCAACGGCCCGCTCGGCCCGGCGTTGACCAACCCGCAGTTGGCGCTGATCAACATTCGCCTGTCGAACCCGCAACCCGGCTCGGGGCTGAATCAGAACGCTTATTACCCCGGTCAGGCGGTCTGCGATCGCTTCGGCTATACGACGGTCACCACGGCTGCTCGCGGCACGTATTGCGGTGGCTTTACGCAGCCGGCGGCGCGCTCGATTTCGAACGCCCAGGAGTTCTACTCCGGTTACAGCTACTGGACCTTTGATCTGACCGACGACATCGAGGCCTTCGGCAGCTTCACGTACTACGATCAGAAATCCGCATCGAGTTCCGGCACCGAATTCTGGGGAACGGCGGGCGACCAGTTCCTGGTCACGCGCACCGGCGCTCGCACCTCGTCGTACTTCGATCCGCAAGCGGGCGGTCTGGTGCAGTTGCAGCGCATTTTCAATCCCTTCGAGTTGGGCGGCCCGCAAGCAGTTACCACCAATTTCGATGAAACCACGTTCGAATTCACGGCCGGTTTGCGCGGCACCTTCGGCGACGCGTTCGACTGGGAAGCGCTGGCCGGCCATGGCGAATACGACTACACCGCCAATCGCCCGCGCTTTCTGTCGCAAGCATTGCACGACTACTTCCTCGGCCCGCTGCTGGGCTTCGGCGGTGCGCTGCCGAACACCACCGGCAACTTCCCGATCTACAACTTGAATCGCGATCGCTGGAACACGCCGTTCACGCCGGAACAATACCGATCGGTCTCCACGCGTGTGATCAATGAGGGCACCACGACGTCATCCAACTTCGCGTTCTCGGTGGTCGGCGATGTGTACGAACTGCCGGCCGGTCCGGTGGGTTTCGCCGGCACTCTCGAATTCGATCGACAGACCGTTGATCTGCGCAGCGACCCGCGCACGAACCAGTTGCGTCAGCTCGACCGCGAGACGATATTCAACCTGACCAGCTCCGGTCGAACCGAGGGCGAGCGCAATCGTTATGCCATCGGCGCCGAGTTCCGCATTCCGATTTTCGAGCCGCTCACCGGTACCCTGGCAGCGCGCTACGATCGTTACGACGACTTCACCGCCGTCGATGGTGCAGCTACGATCAATGCTGGTTTGGAATGGCGCCCGGTGGAATCGCTGTTGCTGCGTTCCACATTTGCCACCAGCTTCCGCGCGCCGGATGCGCAGTTGGTATTCGCCGAGGGCGCTGCGTCGTTCTCAACAATCCTCGACGATTTCGTGTGCCGCTCGGGCCAGGGTCTCGGCTTGACGCGCGGCCCGCGCACGCGCACGCAGTGCAACGTTTCCGGCGATCCGACAATCTACTCGACGCAGACGTTGATTGCAGGCAACCCGCTGCTGGAGGAAGAGAAAGGTTATTCCTTCACCTACGGCTTTGTCTGGGACATCACCGACGATCTGTCCTGGAGCGTGGATTACTACCGCATCAAACTCAAGGATGCGGCCGTGCAATTGTCCGCCGCCACCTTGCTCGATCGCGAAGCCAGCTGCCGCTTGGGCGTGCGACCGGATGGTCAACCGTACGAATTCTCACTGGATTCGGCGCTGTGCCAGAACGTCATCAGCCTGATCACGCGTGAAAGCAATCCGGGCACGGCGCTGGATCAACGCATCGTGCGCATCAACTCGGCGTACATCAACAGCGCGCTCTCCGACAACAGCGGCATCGACTCGACCCTTCGCTATCGCTACGACACGGATCGCTGGGGTGTCTTCAACGTCGACATGGCGTACTCGCTGGTTCTCACCGATAAGTTCAAGGAAAGCGATCTCGATGCACTGGTCGACTTCCGCGACAATCCGGCCAACCTCAATCAGCGCAGCCGCGTTCGCGGTTCCGTGAGCTGGCGCCTCGGCGACTGGACCACCACCGTGTTCGGCACGCGCTACGGCAGCAACGGCAGCGCCGCGCAAGCCTCGGGAACCAACGCGGCTGGCCAGCCATTCGGTCGCCGCCTGTCGCCGTACATGCTGTACAACCTGTCGGTGCAGAAGCGCTTCGGCGAAAATATCGATGCCACGTTCGCCGTCATCAACGTCACCGACAATCAGCGTCGTTTCGATCACAGTCAGACCGGCTATCCGTTCTTCAACAACTTCATCGGCGCCGATCCGCTCGGCCGCCGCTACAACCTGTCGGTTCGTTATCGCTTCTGATCAAAAGCAAGCTAAGCTGAAGACTCGAACGGCCCCGGTTTCCGGGGCCGTTTTTTTGCGGCATCGTCTCGACATCGGTTCGGAGAGTGCGATGCGCGTTGTCTTGCTGTGTTTCCCGCTGTTGTTGGTTGCCTGCACGCCGGGTCCGCGAGTTGATGTTCGACGACCGAACGCCGAGGACCCGCCGGCACCGATCGCACCGTCGCTGGCGATTCCAGCCGATGCGACGAATATCCAGGTCCTGAAGCCGGAATTCGAGCCCGCGCCGTCGCTGCCGATGCGCGACTTCGATCCGAAGCTTCGCGACAGCGGCGTGGGCTACCTGATCAAAACGCCGGTGCCGGTTGTCGACTACTACGGCCGCTTCGATCTTCGAACCAATGTCGGCAACATGCGCGTGGATGGCAGAGATCTGCTCGCCATTCGTTTGGCCGAAATGGACGCCGTGCGGGCGCTCGACAAGATCACGTCATCCGAGGTGTTCCGCGATGCCGCCGAGCGCGGCGTCGCCAAACCGGTGGAAGCGGTGACTACGCTGGCCGATGAACCGCGAGAAACCCTGGCCAAACTGCCGGGCGGCATCGGTCGTTATCTGGTGCGAACCGCGCGCCGCATCGGCGAGCTTGCCGTCGATCTTGCAGACGCTTCGCGCGACGCGATGGCCGATGACGATGAGACACCCGACAATGGCACGCCAGAGAAAACCTTCGCCGAGAAAGCACAGGACACGGCAACCTCGGCGTCGCTGCGATGGATCGGATACCACAAGTCGCGCCGCGAGATTGCGCGGCATGTCGGCATCGATCCGTACTCGACCAACCCGCTGCTCGATGAGCGCCTGGATCGCCTCGCCTGGGCGGACTGGACCGGCAAAAAACTCGTCGGCTTCGGCATCGGCGCGATCGGCGGCATCGTCGGACAAGGCTTGAGCATCTCGACGCGCGCTTACGAATTGGCGTGGGAATTGCCCCCCGAAGAGATTCGCCGCCGCAACTTAAAGGCACTCGAAGAGATCGGCGTGAGCGGGAAACCCGCGCGCGATCTGCTGCGCAACAAGGCCTTTCCACTCACGCTGCAGATCGAGTTCGTCGATCTGGTGGGCGCACCGCACCAACGCCATCTGGCCGTGGAATGGGCGGCCTTGGGTCGCGAAGCGCAGAACGAGCGCGACGCGCGCTTCCTGGTGCTCGCGCTGCGCATGGCAGCGCTGATCCACTCGCGCGAACCCGGTGCGCGCGGAGCGCTGATCGGCGGCACGCCGGGCCTGGCGCATGCCACGGGCCAGAGCACCGTGCTGCTGCCCGTCGATTACATCCACTGGTCCGACGCTATCGCCGCCTTCGCCTGGCGCGACGACCTGATCGGCGAGCACCCGACCCTGGTCACCACCGGCACACTTTCCGAGCTGGCCCGCGAGCGTTTTTCGCAAGCGGGCTGGACCGTCATCGAGCGTTTCGAAATCAAAGCCGACTGAAATCTCGACGATTGCGCGCGCGAGTGTTTGCGGCTAGAGCTTAGCTGCCCACCTTGCCCTGCAGATAAAGCGCCTCACCCAACTGGGCGATCAGGCCGATTTGCGTCTCCAGCCAATCGACGTGCTCTTCTTCGCTTTCCAGAATGTGCTCGAGCAATTCGCGCGTGCCGTAGTCGGCGACTTTTTCGCACTGCGCGATGGCTTCCTTGAGATCGGGGATGGCAATTTCTTCGAGCTTGAGATCGCAGCGGATCACGTCCGCAGGCGTCTCACCGATCATCAGCTTGTTGAGCTTTTGCAGGTTCGGCAATCCGTCCAGAAAGAGGATGCGCTCGATCAGTCGATCGGCGTGCTTCATCTCATCGATCGATTCTTTGTACTCATGCTCGGCCAGGGTCTTGTAGCCCCAGTTGCGGTACATCCGAGAGTGCAGGAAATACTGATTAATCGCCGTCAGCTCGTTGGCGAGGATCTTGTTGAGATGCTGGATGACTAACTTATCGCCCTTCATGAACTCGCACTCCGTCGCTAAGAATGGCGCGATCCTAGAGCTTTCCGCAGCGCGATGCGGGAATGCGAATGAAAGCGTTTTACTTATGCGGCAAGCGCATAACCGTAGTGGTGGGCCGCATCCAGCAGCTGCTCGGCCATCTCTCGGCAGCAACCGCAACCCGAACCGCAACCAGTGGCTGCTGCCAGCTCATCGAGACTGCGAATACCCGCAGCGGCTGCGCGTTTGACCGCCGCTTCTGTGACACCGTTGCACAAGCAGACGTACATAGGTCTTTGGGCTTCAAGCGATGCATGTACGTTAATGGTAATGCGAATGGTTGTCAATTAGGTCCACAACCCGGAGCGCCTTGCGTTCACTCGAAGCTGCGCCGGGAATTTGAAGCACGAGTGGCGGGATATGTCGCCTGTCGATGGCCGCTGCTCCGTTGTGTCCGGGCACTCCGATCTCAGGCCGGCGCGCGGGCTGCGTCAACTTCAACTCGTCGTCGCGGTTGCGTTCTTAATCGTCTCGCTGGAACATCCCGTAACCAACCTGAGGCAACCAAGAAAAATGCTGACGCTTCACTACTGGCCCACGCCGAATGCACACAAGATCACGCTGTTCCTGGAAGAGGCCGGCGTGCCCTTCCGAATCGAGCGCGTCGACATCACCAAGGGCGATCAGTTTGAGCCTGCGTTCCTGAAGATCGCGCCGAACAATCGCATGCCGGCCATCGTCGACGACGAGCCGGTGGGTGGCGGCGAGTCGCTATCGCTTTTCGAATCCGGCGCAATCTTGCAGTACCTGGCGGAAAAGCATGGTCAGTTTCTGCCAGCCGATTTGCGCGGTCGGCACGCGACGCTGCAGTGGTTGTTCTGGCAGATGGCCGGCCTGGGCCCCATGCTCGGCCAGAATCATCATTTCAACGTGTATGCGCCGGAGAAGATTCCATACGCGATCGAGCGCTACGTGAAAGAGACGGCGCGCTTGTATGGCGTGCTCGACAGGCAACTCGCCATGCAGGACTTCGTTGCCGGCAACGATTACACCATCGCCGACATGGCCTGCTATCCATGGATCGTGCCGCACAAGCGCCAGCAGATGGACCTCGACACATATCCGAACGTCAAGCGCTGGTTCGAGACTATTCGCGCGCGACCCGCCACCACTCGCGCCTATGCGCACGGCGATTTTTATACGCCGCCAACGCAAATGACCGATGCGATGCGGCGAGTATTGTTTGGCGCCAGGTAGGCGATCGCTAAGGTTTGCCGGGCGCGGTCCGGTCAATGACCCAGAAAGACCAGCGCCAGCAAAAACCCACCCAACGCCAGTCGATACAGCAAGAACGGCAGCATGCCGATGCGCCGAATCATCGTCAGAAAAAAGTGGATGCAGGCGTAACCGGCGACAGCGCTGATCGATGCGCCGAGCCAGAAGCTGGTGTGCTCGGTGCCCGAATCACCACGCAGCAGTTCGACGACACCGTGTAACCCGGCGGCCGCCGTAATCGGCACCGCCAGCAAGAACGAAAAACGCGCCGCGGCGGTGCGTTCCAGGCCCAACAGCAGGCCCGCAGTCATCGTGACGCCTGAACGCGAAACGCCCGGAACCAGCGCCAATGCTTGCGCGCAACCGATCAGCACGGCGGCTCCAATCGACAAGCTGCGCTCGCCTTGCGAAGCGCCCGAGGCGCGCCAGAATGCCCACCAGAGCAAGCTGCCGAATACGATCTGCGTGCAACCGATGACGAGGTAATTGCGCAAGGCCGTGGCGCCGTCGTCGCCCAAAGCGAGCGCCGCCAATCCGCCAGGAATAGTCGCCAACGCCAGTCCAACGGCAAGGCGTTGGTCGTCGTTGAGGGGCCTTCCCGGTCGCCAATCGAGCGCGGCCAGGATCAGCCGGCGCCAGTCGGCGCGAAAGTACAGCAGCACCGCGGCGAGTGTGCCCAGGTGCAGGCCGAGATCGAAGATCAGGCCTTGATATCCGGCGCCGAACCACTCGCCGTACAAGTACAGGTGCGCCGAGCTGGAGATGGGCAAGAACTCAGTGAGCGCCTGCAGGACGGCGAGCAGAACGATGTCGACTAGGGGCATTGGGGGTTCCTGGTTGTTGGTTCTTGGAACTCGGCCTTTCGGGCAGCGCGAACGAGCTTTGTGAAGCCGGCAACTCTAGCGTTTGCCGCTGGCGAGTTGGCCCAAGAACCAACAACCAGCTATCGGGCCGTCAACCACTGAGCGATTTGCACGCGCGCCGCATCGACGCCGAGCTTCGCAGGCGCAGAGAACAGGATCGTCGATGCCGACACGCCCAAGTCGGCGATGGCCTTGTCGACCGCGCGCTGAGCAGTCACGGCCGGACCTCGATTGAGTTTGTCGGCCTTGCTGAGCAACACGACTACAGGCAACGACCGCGCCGCGCACCAGCGCAGCATTTGCTCGTCGAATTCGGTGAGCGCCTGTCGGATGTCGCTGACAATGACCATGCCATTGAGTGTGCGCCGCTGTTCGACATAGGTATCGATCATCTGATGCCACGCATCGCGCACGCCGTGCGGTACCCGCGCATAACCGTAGCCCGGCAAATCGATCAGCCGCTCGCTGTCGCTGAGCGCGAATACGACCAGATGCTGCGTTCGACCCGGCGTCTTGCTGATGCGCGCCAGAGAGCCCTGATCGACGATGGCGTTGAGCGCGCTCGACTTGCCGGCATTGCTGCGACCTGCAAATGCGACTTCGGCTCCCGAATCCGGCGGCATGCCACCGGCGCTCGGGGTACTGAGCACGAATCGCGCGGAGCGGAAGCGGATCAGCAAGCGTTCTTGTTCGTTTTTTCCGCTGTTGTGCGAGGAAATGGCAGTGTTCCCTTGTGACGTCATCGGATTTGACCACAAGCGGGGTCGCGGCTGCATCCATCGATGAACTTGTCGACGCGATAAGGCCGCTGCCGCCACTCGAACATCAAATGGGAGTGTGTAGAATCGCGGGCTTTGGTTGTGCGCTCAAGCGCCAGCCATCTTCTTTGGTTTTGTTCGAAGGCGGGTACGCATGAAGGCACAAGTGTTGCTGGCGCTGGGGGCGCTGATGATGACGGGCGCGGCGAACGCCTCTGGGCAAACGCTCACCGGAGACGCGGAGGCCGGCGCCACTAAAGCGGCGGTATGCGCTGCGTGTCATGGCGTCGATGGCAACGCGATCGATCCTCAATACCCGAATCTTGCGGGACAACACGAAAGTTACACTGCTCGCCATCTGGGGTTCTTCAAGAGCGGACAGCGCGAGAACGCGGTAATGACTGGCTTTGTGGCCACGCTCAATGAACAAGATATGGCCGATCTCGGTGCATATTTCGCGACCCAGACTGCGAAACCGCAACTGGCCGACGAAGCATTCGTAGCCCAGGGTCAGGCTCTGTATCGCGGCGGGCGCGCCGATTTGCCGGCGTGCGCGGCATGCCATGGAATGGCTGGCCAGGGCAATCCAGGCTCGGTGTATCCGGCGATTGCCAACCAGCATGCGCAATACACGGCCGATATGCTGAGACGCTTTCGCGATGGCGCTGTTTATGGCGACAAGGACGATGCGCACGCCAACATCATGGCGCAAGTAGCCAAGGGTTTGACCGATCAAGAGATCGAAGCTCTGGCCTCGTACATCCAGGGACTCAGTCCGGCGCAACGCTAGGGCATGTCGGCGCTTGTTGAGCCTCTCTTCATGCACGTCATGACAGATTGCGCGTCGTAGATGGCGGCGCAATTGGCGTCATGGCTTAGTTTCGATACCCAAGGAGATTCTGACAATGCGTTTTCTGCTTGCGGCACTGTTCACTTTGGTCGCTCACATGGCCTATGCGCAGGCTGCGCCAGCGCCAACGTTCGAGCTTGGTAAACACTACTTCGCCATCGATCCGGCGCAGCCCACCAGCTCTGGCGACAAGATCGAAGTGCTGGAAGTGTTTATGTACACCTGCCACCACTGCTACGACCTTGAGCCGTTTTTAGACAAATGGAAGGCGACCAAAGCCGCTGATGTTTCGTATTCGCCGTTTCCTGCATCCTGGAATGGAGGCGCAGAAGCCTTCGCTCGTGCGTTTTATGCGGCCGAAGTGCTGGGCATCCTGGAGAAGTCGCACGAACCGCTGTTCAAGGCGATTCACAAAGAAAAAACGCCATTCAAATCGATGGATGAAGTCGCACAGTGGTTCACGCAGTTCGGCGTGACCAAAGAAGCCTTCCTGAGCGCGGCCCAGAGCTTTGCGGTGAACACCAAGATCACTCGTTCGCAGCAAATGGTGCCACGCTGGGGCGTCACTGGCACGCCGACCATCATCGTCAACGGCAAGTATCGGTTCGATGTCTCCAGCGCTGGCGGTCACGCCAATGTCGGCGCGTTGATCGATTTTCTGGTGGCCAAAGAGCGCGCCGCAAAAGGCGCATGACCGTTTCGGCCAAAGCTTCGCTCGAAAAGGCGCGCCCGAAGACGGCGCGCCTTTTTTGCTTCAACATCCACGCAGGAAATGCGCAGCAAACGTTTCGCGAGTACCTGACGCGCAGTTGGCGGCATGTGCTGCCTGACCCTGGCAAACACAAGAACCTGGCTGAGCTGGGACGCCTCTTGCGTGAGGTCGATATCGCTGCGCTGCAGGAAGTCGATGGCGGCAGTCTGCGATCCGGGTTCTTGAACCAGGCCGCCTATCTTGCCGATCAATCGGCATTTCCGTATTGGTGGCAGCAACGGAATCGACGCATCGGTCGGATTGCCGAATCGAGCAATTGTCTCTTCAGTCGCTGGCAGCCGACCTTGGTCGAAGACCATGCCCTTCCCGGACCCATTCGCGGTCGCGGCGCGTTGCTGGCGGTGTACGGCGAGGGCAAAGATGCGCTGGCGGTGGTGATTTCGCACCTGTCGCTGGGCAATCAAACACGCGGACGGCAGTTCGATTTCTTGACCGAGCTGCTCAAACCGTATCGCCATGTCGTGCTGATGGGCGACTTCAATTGCCAACCGCACAACGCCAGCTTCAAGCGATTCTTAGAGCGCAGCAATCTCGCGATACCGGGTCCCAAGGCGCTCAACACGTATCCGGCATGGCATCCGGAGCGTTCGATCGACCACATATTGCTGTCCTCGGAGATCCGCCCGGTCAGTTACGACGCGCCGAGCTTGCTGCTTTCGGATCATCTTCCCGTGGCTGTGGAGATTGAGCTGCCGAGTTCGTTTCGAGCCTAAGCCTGGACTCGGTGTATTGGCGCTAGTCGGGTCGGAGGAGCAAAACTGCGGATTTCGCGGCGGGCCATACCGGCCATGGCGCTCGGCGTTATCCCGAAAACCGCCAGCCGAACGTCGCTTCTCGCGTGCAATTCCGTTCTGCCATGAACGTCAGCACATCGGCGCCTCAGATCGACCAGCGAGGTCGGCTCAGAGCGCGATTTGCTGAGTGCGATCGGGAACCGCCGGATCGATGATCCTGCGCGCCACCGGTGCCAAATGCTTGAGCGCGCGCTCGTAAACGCCGCGCTTGAAACTCACGACATGCTCCAGCGGATACCAGAACTCCACCCAGCGCCAAAGATCGAACTCCGGGTGTTCGCACAGATCCAGCCGCACATTGGTCTCGTCGGCTGTCAGTCGCAAGAGGAACCACACCTGCTTTTGTCCGATGCACACCGGGCGCACATTGGTGCGCACGCAGTGGCGAGGTAGCCGATAGCGCAACCAGCCGGGCGTAGCCGCCAGCACTTGCACGTGGTCGGATTGCAGCCCAGTTTCCTCATGGAGTTCGCGATACATCGCCTCTTCCGGCGTCTCATCGCTATTCATGCCACCCTGCGGGAACTGCCATCCGTCGCGCCGCACACGGCGCGCCCAAAACACTCTGCCATCGTCGTGCATCAGCACGATGCCCACATTGGGCCTATAGCCATCCGGATCGATCATCCGGGCTGCTCCATCAATTCATGCCCGCATTGTGCATATCTGAACAGCGATGAACAAGCGGGGTATGGCACTGGAAATGAGAAATTTTCCTTCCGTGCCAGCGCTTTGACGAACATTGCAGCGATAGCGCACGAGGTATGCAACGCGACGGCGCGCAATCACGTATCTTCCACATACCTTGAGGTGCTCGTGACAAAAAACGAGTGAAACGGGAAGTCCGTGCGAAACGGACGCTGCCCCCGCAACGGTAAGCAAGTTTCAAGTCGATTCAACATGCCACTGCGTAAGCGGGAAGGCGAATCGATCGGCGCCCAAAGCGCAGCTTGCGAGCCCGGAGACCGGCCTTGAGGACAATCGGGACCGGCATGCTGCGGTGGGCGGCTTGGCGTATTCGACTTGAGCCTGTGCGCGCGCACAAGGCCACTCCATGTCGGTCCTGATTCACGGGTGTGTGAATCAACCATGGAGTGTTCCGATGTTCTCACTTGCTTTAGCCATTCAACTGTCTCTCGCTGCGACCGAGCAGCCGCCGGTGATCAGCAGCGCTTCGCGTTGGCCGGAAACGGCGGACCGCGCGCTCGCCAGCGTCGATGTAATCACGCGCGCCGATATCGATCGTTTGCAGGCGCGCGATGTCATGGATGTGTTGCGTCAATTGCCGGGCGTCGATGTAGCGCGCACCGGTGGACCAGGATCGTCTACCAGCATTTTCATTCGCGGCAGCAACCCCAATCACGCTTTGGTGCTGATAGACGGCATACGCGTGGCGAGCGCCACCACCGGCGCGTACGCCTTCGAGCAGTTGCCCCTGGAACTGATCGATCGCATCGAGTTAGTGCGCGGCCCTCGCGCGGCGGTGTACGGCTCAGATGCGATCGGCGGCGTAGTGCAGTTTTTCACGCGCCGCGATGGCGCTACGCGCGCATCGCTCACGCTCGCCGATGACGGCGAGGCCGCTGGCGCCGCGAGCCTCGGCATGGGCGATGCCGCGAACGGTTTCGCGCTGGCGCTGGAGCGGCGCAACGTGGATGGCTTCAACGTCACCACGGCCGATAACTTCAGCTTCGATCCGGACGAGGATGGCTTTCGCCGCAGCTCGCTGGCTTTGCAAGGACGCATGACGGCTGGCGATCGTTGGTCGCTATCGGGCTTGGTTTATGGCAGCGATGGCGATATCGAATTCGACGTGGGGCGCTCGACCGTTGAGCAGCGTCAGGCGCAACTCAGCGCCGAGTTCAATCCCAGCGAGCGCTACAGCCAACGCTTTGCGATTGCCGCCGCACGCGACGACCTGACGACACCTGCGTTCTTCGCGGTGTTCAACACCGACCGCGAAACCTTCGACTGGCTGCATCGCTTCGATGCGAACGCAGCGCAGCGCTGGCAACTGGGCCTGTCGCTGAATCGCGAGCGCGGCGTCAATGCCGATCTGTCCGGCAATCCGGAATTCGATCGCCGCCGTTGGCAGCGCGGCGTCTTCGGCCAATGGCAGGGCGAATTCGGCGCCCATCTTGTGGAGGCGGCCACACGGTACGATCGCATTTCGAATTTTGGCGGCGAAAGCAGCGCCCAGCTGGCCTGGGGATGGCAGGCCGGAGAGCGTTGGCGAACCTTGGTCAGCGTCGGCGAAGGCTTTCGTGCACCGCATTTCAACGAGCTGTACTCACCAGGCTTTGGCGGCTTCTTCGCCGGAAACCCGGCGCTCGCGCCGGAGCGTTCGCGGCTCGTCGAGGTCGGAGCGAATGGCGATCTCGCGGCCTGGCGCTGGCGCGCACGCGCCTTTCGCAATCGCATCGACGATCTGATCGCGTTTTCGGGCGTGCGCAATCAAGCCATCAACATCCGCGAGGCGCGCATCGACGGGCTGGAACTGGAGGCCTCGGGCGGAGACCTATGGCGATGGTCGGCCAATGCCACGTGGCAAAATCCGGTCGACCTTTCCCGCAACACGCAACTGCTGCGTCGCGCCAAACGTAAGTTCAACGCTGGCATCGATCGGCCCATTGGCGATGCCTTCAGCCTCGGCGCCAGCGTCGGCTACAGCAGCGAGCGCCTGGACTTCGATGGTCCGCTGGATGCGTTCACCACGGTCGATTTGCGGGCCACGTACGCGTTCGATCGACACTGGTCGGTCGAAGCGGGCTTAAGCAACGCTGGCGACGAGGATTACCAACTGGTCAGCGGCTACACAACGCCCGGCAGGCAATGGCGATTGGCGTTGCGCTATCGGGAGTGATCAACACTTTAAGCGAGGCCCGCTCTTCGGGCCTCGCGTTTCGACGACTACGACTTGTTCAATAAGTCGGGAAGGAAGCCCTCCGCGCATCGACGAGCGGCGGGTCGAACGCCGGATTGATCTCGAACGAGCGCGCACAACAAGAGCAAACCGGCGGTTTCGCAAGCCTGGAGCGGGTGA
>JALHMG010000056.1 GCA_022844135.1 Lysobacterales bacterium | reverse complement strand
ACTGCCTGGACCGGCACTCCCGCTGGCGGCGTCGAGGTGTTTTACCTCCATCCCGATCACCTCGACACACCAAGAGTCGCGGTCAACGCCACCAACCAGCAAATCTGGCGCTGGGACTCCCTACCGTTCGGCGACAGCTACCCGAACGAGCAGCCCACGGCGGGGTTACCGACGTTCGTGTTCAACCTGCGGTTCCCAGGACAGCAGTACGACCGTGAGACGGGGACGCACTACAACTACTTCCGGGACTACGAGCCGGGGACCGGTCGGTATGCGCAGAGCGACCCAATAGGGATTTTCGGCGGCGCCGCTACGTACTCATACGTCGACTCGGATCCACTGTACTGGATCGATTCTGACGGGTTGAGGCCTAGAGGCCCGAAGCCTGGAACACCAAGACCTGCGCCAAGGCCAGACCGTTTTGACGGCGGTGGCTTGAACAAGCCCGGTGAGCGTTATCCGTCGGGAGGCGGGCTCTACCATTTTGTTGATATGTGCACTGGTGAGATTTTTATACGTCGGAAAGGCTGCGGACTTCCGAACGCGCTATCACAATCACAACAAGCCTGGTGGAAGGCTCGATGCGGCGGAGTCCTTCTGTGGGTGCGGGGTGAAAATGATTCCGAAATCCGATTCATGGCTTGCCGTCGAAGAGCCATGCAGACCATCGGCACGCCTACCTGAGCAGTCCCCAGTTCCGCGTATCTGCGGCGCTGGTTCCAGGTACTCGTGGCGCTGCGGTCCACGAGCCCCTGGATTGGCGGGCATTCAATACCGCTGCACGCTCGGATCGATACGTTGCGACCAGGCGTCGATGCCACCTTCAACGTTGTATACCTGCGTGAATCCGAGGCCACGAAAGTGCTCGGCGGCTTGGCGCGACGAGTTGCCGAAGTGACACAAGAAGGCGATCGGCTGATCCTTCGGCCAGGCTTCGATCTCGCGCTGGCTGCTGGCGTCGAGCGCACGCGCGGCGGCAAACGGTGCGCGCATCCGGTCGGGCGCCGGACGCACGTCGACGACGCTGATATCGCCGCGCACCAGACGTTCTTTCAGCGCCTCGACGGTGAGCGGCTTCACGCTCGCAGGCGCCAGCGGCAGGACGACCGATAAGCCGCTGCCGCGCGCGTCGTCGATCCAATCGATTTTCATGCCCCGCGCGCGCTGCGCAGTTTGCAAATCCATAAGGACATCGATGCTGCCCGAACGCGCGCGGATCTCATGGCCGACTGCAGGTTTCAGCATAAATTGCGTCTGCCAGCGCGCGTCGATGGCCACATGCAGGGCCATCCCCGGTTCGTCCGCCATGCCGTTGCGGATCGCCTCTGCCGCAGCCGGCGTGATCTCGATTACGGGCGGCGTGCGATCCGGCTTGGGCTTACCCAGCAGCTCGTGCAATTCGCCGGAGTTGTACATGCCAGACACGATGTCCGAACCGCCGATCAACTCTTTGTCGACATAAAGCTGCGGGATCGTCGGCCAATTGCCGTAGGTCTTGATGCCGTCGCGAATGGCTTCGTCGGCCAGCACATCGACACTGACATAGTCGTCGAGCAATTCGTTCAAGTGCCCGGCCACAGTGGCTGAGAAACCGCAGCGCGGCGCGTGGCGTGTGCCTTTCATGAACAGCACAATGCGATGTTGGTCAAGCAGCGCTTCGATGCGCTCACGGGTTTGAGGGGTCATGGCCGATCCTGTTGCGAGTGATGCGCCGAAGAATAGCGGGTCCGGCCCCGACGGCTACATCGACCAGGCCTCCGAAGACAGCCGCTCGAACGAATCCGGAGTCGCTGATTCGAATAACATTCGCGGCTCAGCCAAGGAGATCTCGAATGCTATTTCGCACCGTATGCATTGTTTTCGCGAGCTTGCTTGGTATGGCTGCCAATGCGACCAAACCCACCCGCGCCGATACCTTGATCATCGGCCGCATTTATCCGCGCGCCGATGCGCCAGCCGTCAACGCAATGGCCATCGACCCGCAGGGCAGGGTGTTGATGGCTGGCACGCACGAGGCAGTGCGCGCCAAGCTCGACGAGCGCGGCAGCAATTATGTCGAGAAGGTGATCGACGGGACCGTGTTGCCCGGTTTGATCGATGCACACGGTCATCTGATGGGCCTGGGTTTTTCGCTGTTGCAGGCAGATCTCGTTGGCACACGTAGTCGCGACGACGCACTCGCGCGCGTGCGCGAACATGCTCGCCGGATGGGCGCCAAGGGTTGGATCACCGGGCGCGGATGGGATCAGAACGATTGGCCAGAAGCGGCGTTCCCAACCAAAGACGTGCTCGACGCCACCTTCGCTGAACGCCCAGTGTGGCTCGAACGCATCGACGGTCACGCTGGTTGGGCCAATAGCGCCGCATTGCGCGCCGCTGGCATCACCGACAAGACGCCCGATCCGCAAGGTGGGAAGATCGTCCGCGATGGCGACGGAAAAGCCACCGGCATCTTGATCGACACGGCTATGGCGCTGGTCGATAAGGTGGTGCCCAAACCATCCAAAGATCAGCGCAGAACCGCGCTCGCACTGGCAGTGGCGCGCGCCGCGAGCCTCGGGTTGACGCAGGTGCACGACGCTGGCGTCTCGCTCGACGATCTGCGGCTGATGCGCGAGTTTGCCAATAACCAGCAGCTACCGATCCGCATCTACGCGATGGCCGATGGCGATAACGCAGCGTTCGCCGAGCTCTGCAGAAAGGGTCCTTATCGCCACGAGTCCGGGCGTCTGGCCATGCGTGCGGTCAAGCTCTATGCGGACGGCGCGCTCGGCAGCCGCGGTGCGGCGCTACTCAACGCGTATAGCGACGATCCGGGCAACAAAGGATTGCTGATTCAGCCGGAGGATCGCCTCAAGGCGCTGATCGCGCGGGCTGCGGTGTGCAAAATCCAGCCGGCAGTACACGCGATCGGCGATCGCGCGAACCGCCTGGTCCTGGACGCCTACGCAAACATGTCTGACGAGCAGCGCAAGCGCTTGCGGCCGCGCGTCGAACACGCTCAGGTCGTGGACGTAGTCGATCTCCGGCGTTTTGCCCGTCTGGGCGTGATCGCGTCGATGCAGCCGACGCATGCCACAAGCGATATGCCATGGGCGCTTGCGCGCGTGGGCCAGGATCGGTTGCGCGGCGCGTATGCGTGGAAGTCGCTGCGCGATAGCGGTGCTGCCATGGCATTCGGCAGCGATTTCCCGGTGGAATCGGTGGATCCCAAACTGGGCTTGTACGCCGCCGTGACGAGGCAGGATCAAGCTGGCGAACCAACTGGGGGCTGGCGTGCAGAAGAGCGGATGACCTTCGCCCAGGCGCTCGCTGGCTTCACCATCGATGCGGCATTTGCAGCGCATATGGAACAGGAAATCGGCAGCCTGGAGCCTGGCAAACGTGCCGATTTTATCGTCGTCAGCACCGATCCCTTCATGCTCAAAGGACGAGGGTTGTTGGGCTTGAGCGTGCGCTCGACGTGGCTCGATGGAAAGCAGGTTGCGCCTTGATCAACGCGGCAAGGCCTCAGAGGCTCGCTTATCCGCAGCTTGCGCTCACCCTCACCATTCGTTAACTTCTGGTTAGGCAAAGTTGAGCCTGACTTAATGGAGAAGTGCTATGACTCGCAAGCTGCTGCCATTCGCCATCGCTGCCATTCTTGCCGCACCGGCGCCGGTGTTCGCACAAGATGCGGATGCTGAGCCGGAGTTGGACGAGGCTGAGGTGTTGGATGTTGTCATCACCACCGGCACGCGCCGCCAGGATCGCACTGTCAAAGAATCGCTCTCGGCCATCGATGTGATTCAGTCCGATGAGCTGGAGAACGCCGGCACGCCTGAGTTGCAAGCGGTGCTCACGCGCACCGTGCCGTCGTTCAATTTCCCACGGACTTCGATAACCGATGCCTCCGATCACGTACGCCCGGCGCAGTTGCGCGGACTCGCGCCCGATCAGACGTTGGTGCTGATCAACGGCAAGCGCCGCCACCGCACGGCGATCATCAACGTCAATGGCACGGTGGGTCGGGGCTCCTCGCCAGTCGACTTGAACGCCATCCCGACCGCAGCGATTCAACGCGTCGAGGTGTTGCGCGATGGCGCCAGCGCGCAATACGGTTCGGACGCCATTGCCGGCGTGATCAACGTCGTGCTGAAGGATGCCAACGATGGCGGGGCGGTAGATCTTCGGCTCGGGCAATACGATGAAGGCGACGGCGATCTGTTCCAGATGACCGGCAATATGGGGCTCGCGTTGGGCGAGGAAGGCTTCGTCAACTTCACCGCTGAATGGCGCGACAAGGGCGACACCAATCGTGCGGGACTCGACCGCCGCCAGCAATATCCGCTGATCAACGGTCGCCCGGACCCGCGCGAAGCAAGTTTCGATCGTCTAAATCATCGCTTCGGCGACGCTGACACCACTGATCGCTCGCTCACGATGAACATGGAAGTGCCGTTCGTGACCGATTCGAGCTTCTATGCCTTCGGCACGCTCAACGATCGCGATGGCGAAAGCGCAGGCTTCTACCGTCGCGCCCTCGATGCCCGCAACGTCCCGTCCATCTACCCAAATGGTTTCCTGCCCCTGATCGTCTCGGATGTTCAGGATCGTGCCGGCGTGGCAGGCGTGCGCGGCAATTTCGATAATGGGATGACTTACGATTTGTCGTTCAATGCGGGCAAATCGACCTTCGATTTCACTATCGACAATTCGTTGAACACGTCCATCGGGCCCACCAGTCAGCGGCGCTTCTTTGCGGGCACGCTCGAGTCCGGCCAATCGCAGGTGAATTTCGATATCAGCTACGGCTTTGTGGTCGACGCGCTTGCCAGCCCACTCAACCTCGCAGCGGGCGTGGAGTATCGCGAAGAGAGCTTTCTGATCGGCCCCGGCGAGCCGACGTCCTACTTCGGCACCGGCTCGCAGGTGTTCCCCGGTTTTCGTCCGAGCGACGCTGGCGAGCGTGAGCGAGACAGCTACTCGTTGTATGGCGACCTGGAAGCCGATGTCACCGATCGGCTGACCCTTGGCGCAGCGCTGCGGTATGAGGATTATTCGGATTTCGGCAGCGAGTCCAGCGGCAAGCTGTCCGGCCGATTCGCATTCACCGATCGTTACGCCGTTCGCGCCACGTACTCGACCGGCTTCCGCGCGCCGAACCTGCAGCAGCAGTTCTATTCGACGACGTCGACCAACTTCATCAATGGCGTGCCATTCGATATCCGCACCTTCGCAGTCACCAATCCGGTCGCGATCGCGCTCGGCGCCGAGCCGCTCAAGGCCGAGCAATCGGAGAGCTATAGCTTGGGTTTTGTTGCCGAACCCATCGACGGTTTGTCGATGACCCTCGATTTCTACCGTATCGATATCGAAGATCGCATCATCCTGTCGGAGAATCTGACCGGTACGGCGGTGCGTACTTTCCTGGCGTCGCGTGGATTCCCGGGCGTCGATGGTGGCCGATACTTCACAAATGCGGTCGATACGCAAACCGATGGTCTTGACTTCATCACGCGCTACAACTTCGACTTCGGCGATGCTGGTTCGTTGCTGGCTACGCTTGCCTACAACAACTCCGATACCGATATCACACGCGTTGCCCCCAATCCGCCCGAGCTGACGCAGGGTGGCTTGAATTTACAACGCATCGGTCGCGTCGAACGTGGTCGCGTGCAGTCCGCCTCGCCGCAAGACAAGATCATCATCGGCACCGACTACTTCGTGGGCGACTTCTCGGCGAAGCTCACCAGTACCCGCTACGGCAAGTATCGGTTGCTTTCGGCCAATCCTATACAGGACGAGTTTTTCGATCCCGAATGGGTGATGGACCTGGTGGTCAGCTACGTGTGGCAAGACACCACCTTCAGTCTGGGCGTTGAAAACCTAACCGACAATTATCCGCGTCGTGTGACTGAAGATCTGATCGTCGATGCCAACGGCTTTGTGACCTCAGGCCCGCGCGACAACAGCAATACCGGCATTCTTCCCTACGCTCGCGGCGAAGCACCTTTCGGCTTCAACGGGCGCTTCTACTTCATGCGCGTGAACTACACCTGGTAACACCTCACGACCCGGCGGCAAGCCGCCGCCGGGTCGAGTGTGGCGTGCTTTCGCTGGGCCCGGTATTCCGAAGCAACTGGGACCCCAGGCGAGGTTGGCGGTTGTTGGCGTTTCCGGCAGACCGCAAGCGGGTTCCAAGCGTTAGACCATTGCCTTCAATCGGTACAGCAAGTCCAGCGCCTGCTTGGCGGTTAACGTATCGGGATCGACATCGCGCAAAGCATCCAGCGCCGGCGAAACCGGTGTCGAGAACAGGTCGAACTGCGGGTGTGGCGCCGCGGGCGTGGGCTTACTACGATGCGCAGATTCCAGAGCGCGCAGCGTTTCCCTGGCACGCTTGAGCACAGTCTGAGGCAGTCCGGCGAGCGCAGCGACCTGCAGCCCAAAACTGCGATTGGCAGGACCCGGTTTTACCGTGTGCAGGAACACCAGCGCATGGCCATGTTCGACTGCATCGAGGTGCACATTAGCCACGCCCGGCACCTCATCGGCCAGCTCGGTCAGCTCGAAGTAGTGCGTCGCAAATAAGGTAAAGGCGCGATTGCGCTGCGCCAGTTCGACCGCGCAGGCGCGCGCGATCGCCAATCCGTCGTAGGTACTCGTGCCGCGGCCGATCTCGTCCATCAGCACGAGGCTCTGGGCGGTTGCGTTATGCAGGATGCGAGCTGTCTCGCTCATTTCGACCATGAAAGTCGATTGCCCGCGCGCCAGGTCGTCGCCTGCGCCGATGCGCGTGAAGATGCGGTCGATCGGGCCAATCTCGGCGCTCGCGGCAGGCACCGGACAGCCGATGTGCGCGAGCAGCACGATCAGCGCGTTCTGGCGCATATAGGTGCTTTTCCCGCCCATATTGGGACCAGTGACGATCAGCATCCGCGTGGTCTGATCGAGCCTGAGATCGTTGGGCTCGAAGACGTCTTTGCGCACGACCTCCACCACCGGGTGGCGGCCGCGTTCGATACGGATACCGGGCGTATCGACAAAGCGCGGACGCGTCCATTGCTGGCGTTCGGCCAGGTGCGCCAGCGCGGCGATCACGTCCAGATGCGCAAGCGCATCGGAAGCTGCGCGCAGACTCTGCAGGTGCGACTGCACGTGTTCGATCAGAGCGTCATACAGCGCACGTTCGCGCATCAGCGCGCGCTCCTTGCTGCCGAGCACTTGATCTTCGTATTGCTTCAGCTCATCGGTGATGAAGCGCTCCGCGCCCTTGAGCGTTTGCCGACGAGACCAGCGCGCCGGCACGCGGTCCAGCTGCGAGCGCGTCACTTCGAGGTAATAGCCGTGTACGCGATTGTAGGCGACGCGCAGGTTTGCGATGCCGGTCGCCTCGCGCTCGCGCGCTTCCAGATCGGTCAGGAACTGATCGGCGCCAGCAGAGAGCTGGCGCAGTTCGTCAAGTTCGGCATCGAAACCTTCGGCGATGACGCCGCCGTCGCGAATCAGCAGCGGCGGTTGTTCGATCAATGCGCTGCACAAATGCGCGTGCAGCGCGCCTAGATCGTGGAAGTTCATGACCAAGGTCCGCAACGGTACGAGCGGCTCGCGCCCGACAAGCTGCGCGATGGCGGGCAATTGGCCGAGTGCGCGGCGCAGACCTGAGAGATCGCGAGGGCGGGCGGAGCCAAGCGCAATGCGCCCGAGCATGCGCTCAACGTCGCCCAGCGGCGAGAGCAACTCGCGCGTGGCGTCGGCGATGCCGAGTGTTCGAAGCGCGTCCACGCCGTCCAGCCGCGCCGCCAACACGACTCGGTCGCGCAGCGGGCGCGCCAGCCAGCGGCGCAGCAGGCGAGCGCCCATGCCGGTGAGGCATAGATCAAGCACACCGATCAGCGCATTGTCGCGTCGCTCTGCGGCGCCCTCGTCGATATCCAAATGTCGGCGTGTCGCCGCGTCCAGATGCAAGGTATCGGCGCTGTGTTCGACGGCGAGTCCAGCCAGGCGCAACAAAGTCGTTTTCTGCGTATCGCGCAAGTATTGCAACAGGGCGCCAGCGGCGCCCAGGGCATGGCTCAGATGCTCGGCGCCAAAGCCCGATAGATCCTGCACAGAAAACTGTGCGAGCAATGCACGCCGCCCGGCGTCGTTATCGAAATGCCACGGCAAAATGTGCCGCACCAGACCGCACTGCGTCGGCGGTGCAGCGCCTTCGATCAACAACGTCTCGGCCGGCGATAAGCGCGACAACTCCGCATTCAGATCGCCAGATTCAACCTCCATGAGCCGCAAAACACCTGCGCCAAGGTCGAGCCATGCCAGGCCGACACGACTGCCGGGTGCGATCGCAAGCAAGACATTGTCGCGCCGCGTTTCGACGAGGCCATCGTCGAGAGCGGTTCCTGGCGTGACGATTCGCGTGATGCGCCGTTCGACCAGCCCTTTAGCCTCACGCGGATCGCCGATTTGCTCGGCAATCGCGACCGCCTCGCCAAGCTTGATCAGTTTGGCCAGATATCCATCGAGTGCATGGACCGGCACACCGGCCATCGGTATGGGCGCGCCGGCCGACTGCCCTCGCTGGGTCAGTGTAATGTCGAGCAGGCTCGCGGCGCGTTTCGCGTCGTCGTAAAACACCTCGTAGAAATCGCCCATGCGAAAGAGCAAGAGCAAATCTGGCTGTTCGGCCTTCAGCGCCAGGTATTGGCGCATCAGCGGCGTGTGGTCGGCAACGTCGGACACGGGTTCGGCGCGGTGCGAGAAGCAGCTAAGCATACGCGGGGCGTCGACTTGGTCTCGACACTTGCGCTGAGCGCGGTTCTAGCGCCATCGGCGAAAGGATGGAGCGCACAAAACGGCCCACATTCGAACCACAAAACCGCTAGAGTCTTCGCCAACGCGAGCGCTGGACAGGTGCGCCAAGCGGGGAGTGCCAAGTGCATGGGTTTGCAGCGGGCGAAGCGAGCAATGCTTGGCGAGCCCGAGGCTGAGCGCCATGCTGGTTCACAGGAAACCGACGAGGGGGCTTTATGTTCGAAAAGTTTTCGCGCAGTTGGGCGTTGATCAAAGCCAGCGCTTCGGTACTCCAGAAGGACCGGGAGCTGCTGCTTTTCCCCGCGATCTCTTCGGTTGCAGCTGTGATCGTGGCTGCCAGCTTTATCCTGCCGATGCTCACGTTCTTTGCGGCGCAAGGCGAAGCTGTTCAACGGCAGGACATGCCGATCGGTTTTTGGGTGTGGATGTTCGCGTTTTATCTGGTCCAGTATTTCGTGATCTTCTTCTTCAATACGGCGCTGATCGGCGCCGCGTCGATTCGCCTCGAGGGCGGCGATCCGACAGTGGCGGATGGCTTTCGGATCGCCTGGGAGCGGATCGGCAAAATACTCGGTTATGCGGTGATCGCAGCGACCGTCGGCATGATTCTGCGCGCCATCGAGGAGCGCGCGGGCTGGATCGGTAAGCTTGTCGTCGGAATGATCGGTGTCGCCTGGACCATGGCAACTTTCATGGTAGTGCCGGTCTTGGTGCATCGCGATGTCGGGCCCATGGAAGCAGTAAAGGAAAGCGCCGAACTATTGAAGAAGACGTGGGGCGAAAACATCATCGGTCAGGGCGGTGTCGGGCTGGTGTTCGGACTGCTTTACGTTGCGATCTGGCTGGTGGTGGGCGGAGTGGCGGTGGCCGGGTTCGCCAGCGGTAGCGCCGCACTTGGCTTTGCGATCGTAGCGGTGGGAGTGCTGGTGACGATTCTGCTCGCATTGATTCAGGCCGCCTTGCAAGGCATCTACTCGGCCGCGCTTTATCGCTACGCAACTGGGCACGTCATTGCCGAAGGTTTCTCGGCGCCGATGTTGGAGAACGCTTTCGCTGCCAAAGCCCGGTAGACCGACGGGTCATTCCATCGCGGCGCTGTGCCGTGACGGCGGTCACACAAAGCGACACCGGCGCTCGGCCATTCTGTGACGCATTGCTAGATTTTGATCTACAAACCGTTGCGAGCACCAATGGCTCGCGATCTTGGGGGTGTGTGTGAAGTTGCCGCGCTGGTTGGGCCCTGAGTTTCAGTTGATCCTGGCATTCGTTTTGATCAGCGGCGGGTTGGGCTATGCCGGCTATCGCGTCGGCGCTCAGGTCGAGCGCAACGGCAATACGGTACAAGTGGTCGGCCGCCAGCGCTTGGAAATCCAGCGCGTGATGCGCTGGCTGCTTGAAGTCGGCGCTGCTTCTGGAGCGGCGCGCGATTCGGCCCGCGCCGAGTTGAAGCGCGACTTCGACGCGATGAACACCATGATGGACGCGTTGCGCGACGGCGGCGAAGTTAAACTCGGACCGACAGTCACCATTCCTCTGACCCGCGAGAGCGTTCCACAAGCAGCACGCGCCACGTTCGAACAACTCGATGGCCAGTGGCAGAAGTTTGCTGGCAGGATCAGCCCTCTAGTGGACACCGCGCGTGCGCCGGATGATCTGCAGTTGCAGAAGGCCCTGGAGTACGCGCGAGCCGCCGAGCCGGCTTTGACCGGTCTGGCGTCGCGTTTCGTCGGCGAGGTCAGCATCGACAGTTTTGCCACAGCCGGCCGCATCCGTGTGCTTCAGACGGTCGGCGCCGCGATCGCGGTGTTCTTTTTCTTCTTCCTGGTGTACTTGTACTCGCGACAGTTGAAGAAAGTGCGCGCTGCGCAGAAGGAAACCGACGAAATCCTGCAGACGGTGCCCGCCGGTCTGTTCCTGCTCGACCGCAATTTGAAACTCGGCGCGCAGCATTCGGCACAACTCGAAAGAATTCTTCAGCGCAGCGAATTGGTAGGAGCGGATTTCTTCCAGTTGCTGTCGAGCATGGTTGCGAACGAAACGCTGGTGACCGCGCGCGACTACGTTGGGCTGCTGTTGGGCGATCGGGTCAATGAGCACCTCGTAGCGTCGTTGAATCCCCTGGATGAAGTGGAGGTGCAAGTTGCTGGCGAATCGGGTCGCAGCGAAAGGCGCTGGCTGGGGTTCGCGTTTCGACGAGTGCTTGAGGACGGCAAGCTCACACACCTTCTGGTGACCGTCACCGACGTCACCGATCGTGTGCTGCTGTCGCGAAAGCTGGAGCAGGTCGAAGCTCAGAGCGATCAGCAGGCCGAACGCTTGCTCGATTTGTTCTTGAACCTGACGCACGTCGAGCAGGGCCTGCTGGAAGTGCGCCTTGAGCGTTGGGAGCGGTTGCTCCGCGAAGCCAACGAAGTGCTCAAGCATCAGGCGGGATCGCAGGACGAGTTCCATCAGCTCATTAATCAGGTCTTCCGGCCGATCCATGCACTCAAGGGCGAGGCAGCGGCCCTCGATCTGAACGTCATCGTGCAGCGCGCCCAGGCTGTCGAGCGTGAGTTGGCCGATTTGCGCACGCGCGAAGTTGGATTGACCGGAAACGATTTCCTGCCGGTCACGGTGCGCCTCGAAGATCTGTTCGCGCAGTTCGACGCTGTGCGCAAAGTGACGCGCCGGTTGAGCGAGTTGGCGAAGACCGCGCCACCTAAACCAGTGGATCGCAATGCGCCTTTACCGGAGGCGCCGCAGCGCCACAGTGCTTGGGAAATGGCTGCCGATCTTACGCAGCGCGCTGCGCAGTCGCTCGGCAAGCGGGCGCGTTTGACGATGCATGGACTCGACGACGCGATGGTGCCCGAACATTTGCGCCAGCCGCTGCTCGATATTCTGCTGCAGTTGGTCCGTAACGCGGTCGCGCACGGTATCGAGATGCCCGATGAGCGCGGCAAGGCAGGAAAGCAGCCCGACGGGCAGTTGGATGCGTCATTCAGCCGCGGCGCAGACGGCAGTTTCGAATTCTGCTTCCGCGACGACGGACGCGGTATCGACTTCGAGCGCATCCGCCAGCGCGCCGTGAGCTTGGGCAAGTTGACGACCGAGCAGGCTGCGCAGCTGCAGCCGCGGCAGCTGGCCGGCCTGATTTTTGAGCCCGGCTTTTCGACCGCCGATTTGCCGGGAGACACCGCTGGACGCGGGGTTGGACTCGATCTGGTTCGCGATCGCATCAAACGGCTGGGTGGACAGGTTGGTGTGGGCACCGGGCCTGGACAGTACACGCAGTTCAAAGTGCGTCTCCCGGCGGCGGCCTGACGTCAATGCCTTCCATCCCGCAATCGAATATGAAGATATTGATCGTCGACGATAGTCAGGTCATTCGCAATCGCATCCAGCGCGCAGTTGGGCATCGTAAGTTCCAGCAGATTCTGACGGCCGCAAATGGACGCGAAGCGATCGAGCTCTTTAAGCGCGAGAAGCCGCGCGTGGTGACGCTCGACATTACGATGCCAGAGATGGACGGCATCGCCGCGACCGCCGAAATGGTGCGCACCGATCCCACCGCGATGATCCTCATCGTGTCGGCGATTTCCGATAAGCCGACCGCGATCGAAGCCCTGAAGCGCGGTGCCCATGGATTTTTGTTGAAGCCATTCACCGATCAGCAGTTGACGGATGCATTGGGTATGTTGATGAAGGGGCTTTGAGGAATGTATCGATCAATAGCGAAGGCTCCGCTTGGTTTGAAGTCGATGGTCAACCGTCAATAGTTGTTGGGGATGCCATTTCCATTGCTGTTTTCGCATTGACTCTTGACCGCCGTCCGCACAGGAACGAAGGCATGGACGAAAAAGATATTCAGGTGCTCATCGATGGTACGGTGAACTATTTTCACCGCGTGGTCGACAAGAGCACTGAGGTGGGAACGCCCTATCTGGCTGATCACGCCGAGGTTGTCGTCAGCGACTTCACCGGAATCATCGGAATCTCGGGCGCGCGACGCGGCAGCATTTATTTCACGGCGCCGAGCGCAATGTTGTCGCACATTCTGCTGAAGCAAGGCGAAACCGATCGCTCGCCTGAGCTGATGGCGGATATCGTCGGCGAAGTCGCGAACACGATCAGCGGCAACGCACGCCGCGCCTTCGGTCAAGAATTCATCATCTCCGTGCCGAGCGTGTTGCAGGGCGCCGCTGCGCGCCAAAAGCTCAGTCTCGCCGAACGCGCCTTTGTGATTCCGATCAGCTGGAAGCAGTACAACGCTGCGTTGGTTGTCAGCTTGACATGACTCGAGCCGCGAGCGTGTTCATCTCGCACGCGCCCAAACGAGCGGCTGACACGCTGAGCCGTTGGCACTTCGCGGTCCCTTGATATCTCTGAGTGCAAGCTGTTGTTCCCATCATCCTCACAGGAGTTGCCATGCGCATTGCTGTTTTCGCTTCTTCGTTGTTGCTTAGCGTTGCTGCGGTCGCCGAACCGTTGACCTACGCTTTCGATAAGGCCCACTCGCAAATCCATGCGAGCGTAAATCATCTGGGTTTTTCCAACAGCACTGCCCGCTTCTTGATCAAGGATGGAACACTGACGCTCGATGTCGCTGATCCAACGACTGGCAAGGTGGATGTCACAATCGACGCTAATTCCATGGACTTCGGCGACGCCACCTGGAAAGAGCATGTCAGTGCCGACAAATGGTTCAACGTGGCATCGTTTCCCGATATCCGCTTCGTGTCGACTAAAGTCACCAGCACCGGCAAGGACACGATGGCGATCGAGGGCAATCTGACGTTGCGCGGCGTCACCAAGCCGGTCACTTTGAACGCCACGCTCAATAAAGCAGGCGAGCATCCTTTCTCCAAGAAGCCTGCCGTGGGATTCTCGGCAACCGCGACCTTCAAACGCTCAGAATTCGGCATGGACGCGTACGTGCCCAATGTCGGCGACGACGTCAGCTTGCGAATCGAGATTGAAGCCAGCGCAGGCTGATGGTCACGCGTTACACCACACTGGCAATCGTCCTGCATTGGACGATTGCGGTGCTCATTATCGGCCTGCTGGGTGTCGGCATCTGGATGACCGATCTTAAGGTCTCGCCGACCAAGATCAGTCTTTACCAATGGCACAAGTGGGTGGGGCTTACCGTGTTGCTTCTGGTGCTGATCCGCCTAGGGTGGCGCTTGAAGCATCCCGCGCCAGCGATGCCTTCTGGAATGCCTGGCTGGCAGTTGCTCGCCGCCAGGCTGTCGCACCTTTCGCTTTACGTGCTGATGTTGGCGATGCCGATCACCGGCTGGTTGCAGAATTCCGCGTCTGGCTTTCCACTGACGTGGTTCGGTCTGTTCAAAGTGCCCGCCTTGATCGCCAAAGACAAGGCGGCCTTCGCCTTCTGGCAACAGACGCACGAGGTGTTAGCGACGATTCTTATGGCGTTGATTGCAGTTCACCTGCTCGCGGCAATCAAACATGGGCTTGCGCGGGACGGTGTGTTCTCCAGGATGTGGTTCGCAAAGGAATAGATTGTGCGCATTCTTGCGATTTTTCTGACTTTGTCGGCAACGTCTGTTGTGGCTGCGGACCTTGGCTTCGATGCCAGCAACAGCTCGCTCAAGTTTGTAGGGGATTACAGTGGAGAGCCTGTGCCCGGCGTGTTCAAGTCGTTCGCTGGCACTGTCTCGCTCGATCTTGCAACCCCAATGGCAACACGCTTTCGCACCGAGATCGATGTCGCCAGCCTGGATACCGATTACGCCGATCGCGACGACACTCTGCGCGGTCCCGAGTTTTTCGACGCCTCGGCGCATCCCACGGCGCTTTGGGTATCGACGGGAGATTGCAGCGGCTCACTGAATGCGTTGAATTGTCCGGGCGAGCTGAAGCTCAAGGGGAAAACGGTTGCAGTACCGATTGCAGTGACAGTAGCGCCGGATGGTCGTTCGATCATCGGCAAAGCCACCGTCAACCGACTCGATTTCGATATCGGCAGCGGCGAGTGGGAAGATGCCGACACCATTCGCCACGACATTGCGATCGAGTTTGAGCTGAAGCTGTAATTCGGCGGCCCGCAGCGGGCATCACCAGTCGTCGGCACTTGACGCTGCGGCCGCCGGATGGCCTCGTTTCCGGAGATGCACCACCAGTGCCAAACCGCCCAAAAGCAAAATGGCGCCCGGACCGAACCACAGTAACCATGTGCTTCGCTTCACCGGCGGGTTGTACAACACGAACTCGCCGTAACGGGCCACCAGGAAGGCCTTAATCTCATCGTCGCTCTTGCCTGATTGCATCTGTCGATGGATTTCCTGGCGCAGGCCTCCGGCAACGTTGGCTTCTGAGTCGGCAAGGCTTTGATTCTGGCATTGAAGACAGCGCAATTCGCGGAGCAGTTTCTGGAAACGCACTTCCTCGCTTCGGTCGGCAAATTCGAGCGGCTCGATGGCTAACAGGGGCGGCGCCAGCGCGAGCAGAACAAGGAACCAGAGGATCTTCATGGCGTTGCGCCTTGTAGCAGCGGCATCACTTTGGTTTCCATGTCCTCCACCGTGAGCACGCCTATGTGCTTGTAGAGCACCGTGCCATCTGCGTCGATCACGAAGCTTTCTGGCGCTGCGGTCACGCCGAAATCGATGCCGATGCGTCCGTTTGGATCGTAAATGATCTCGCTGTAAGGATCGCCGAATTGCTTCAGCCACGCGAGACCGGACTCAGCGTCGTCTTTCCAATTCAGACCAACGAGCCTCAGGCCGCGTTCGCGCACATAGCGATCGAGAATCGGATGCTCGACGCGGCACGACGGGCACCAGCTGGCGAACACGTTCAACAGGTACGGCGCGCCACCGAGAGAGGCCTTGCTGTGAATGCGCGATGGGTCGCGCAAGTCTGGCGCAGAGAACTCGGGTGCGGGACTGCCGATCAGGGTCGAGGGCAGAATACTGGGGTCTTTGCCGATTCCGCTCCACAACACCAGACCTATCAGCGCGAAAACCGCCAGTGGAATCAGGGCGCGAAGCATCAGCTTGCCACTGCCGAGTGGGCCGGCACGCGCACCTCCTCGCGCACCGTTTGTCGCAATCGCCGCTCGGTGGCGGCCACGAAGGCACCGAACATCATCAGCAGAGCCCCTAACCAAACCCATCGAATCATCGGCTTGTAATACAGGCGCACCGCCCAGGCCTGCCCATCTTCAAGCGGCTCGCCCATGGCAATGTAGAAGTCCGCGAAGAATCCCGCGTCGATGGCCGCTTCGGTCATTACCTGGCCACGCAGGTACTGGCGCTTTTGCGGATGTTGTTCGCTCAGTACCACGCCATTTCTCGAGATCTCAAATACGCCCTCGTCGGCGACAAAGTTCGGGCCTTCTTCATGGTACGACTTTACGAACCGCACCTGATAGCCGGCCACTTCCACCGTGTCGCCAGGCGCCATCCGCACATCGCGCTCCACGTTCAGCGATTCGGTCACCATCACACCAATGACAAACATACCCACGCCAACGTGCGCCAACGACATCCCCAGCATTTCTGCAGTCAGTCGCTGACCGCGCGCGGCAGTGGTCCAGCGTCGCCACAAAAAAGCAAACGTGCCGAAAATGACCCAGATGCCAGCGGCTATGCCGAGCACCGCCTTGATCGGTAACTCGCGCTGCGCAACCCAGGCGATTGCCGCAATGACGGCCGCCAAGGCCGCCGCTGTACGAAGCCAGACCCAGACGTTGCCAATAGAGTCGCCTTGCCATCGCGTCAATGCCCCGAGCGGAATCAACCATACCAGTGGCGCCATCAGCACAAAGAACATCAAGCCAAAATAGGGCGGACCTACCGATACCTTCCCCCATCCGAGCGCATCGGCGACCAGCGGATAGAGTGTGCCGATCAACACCATTGCGCAGGCAACGGTGAGCAGGATGTTATTGGCCAGCAACAACGACTCACGGGAATACAATCCCACGGGCGGTCCGCCCACGAGCCTTGGTGCGCGGATCGCGTACAACGTCAATGCGCCGCCGGTGACGATGACCAAAAACACCAAAATGAACATGCCGCGCTCGGGATCGCTCGCGAACGAATGGACGCTGGTCAATACGCCAGAGCGCACGAGAAACGCGCCCAAAAGGCTCAGGCTGAAAGCGCTGATTGCGAGCAGTAAAGTCCACGCGCCAAACGTCCCGCGCTTTTCCGTCACGGCTTGACTGTGGATCAGCGCTGCGCCAGCCAGCCATGGCATGAATGAGGCGTTCTCGACCGGGTCCCAAAACCACCAACCGCCCCAGCCCAGTTCGTAATAGGCCCACCAGCTTCCCAGGCCAATCCCCAAAGTCAGAAAGCCCCAGGCGAGGTTTGTCCATGGTCGTGACCAACGCACCCACTGCCTGTCGATGTGCCCATCGAGCAGCGCGGCAATTGCGAAGGCAAATGCCACCGCGAAGCCGACATAACCCATGTAAAGCATGGGCGGATGCACGATCAGGCCAAAGTCCTGCAAGAGCGGATTCAAGTCGTTGCCATCGGACAACGCTGGCACATGGCGCTCGAACGGATTGCTGGTGAAAGCCGTAAAGCTCAAGAATCCAATCGAGATAATGCCCATGGTGCCGAGCGCGCGTGCCACGAAGCGGAGCGGAAGCGCTTTGGAGAACAACGCCAGTGCGACGGTCCAGCCGCTGAGCATCAGTACCCAAAGCAACAGCGATCCCTCATGCGCACCCCACACTGCGCTGAAACGGTAGTGCATCGGCAGCGCCAGATTGGAGTTCTGCGCTACATAGGCGATCGAGAAATCCTGCGCGATGAAGCCCTCGGTCAGGATCGCATACGCAAACACTAGAAACGCAAACTGCCCATAGGCCGCAGGGCGCGCCAGTTGCATCAGCGGCTCACGATTGAGGTGCGCGCCGACCAGCGGCACCATGGCCTGGAAGACCGCGAGCAGAAGCGCGAGGATGAGAGCGATTTGGCCGAGTTCGGGGAGCATTTTTGATCGGTAAGTGGTGTGGGGTGAGTGTCAACTGGTACTGGGTGTGTGGAAAGTGCTGAGTGATCGGGTCGACCTTCGCTGGTCGGCGTCCTACTGATAGTTCGACTGTGCCTGCGCCTGCTCTTTGCCCTTGGCAATCGCCTCAGCAACTTCTGCCGGCATGTAGTTTTCGTCATGCTTGGCCAGTACCTCCGTGGCAACGAAAACACCGTCTGATCCAAGTTGTCCCGTAGCGATAACGCTCTGTCCCTCTTTAAAAAGGTCGGGCAAGATGCCTTCGTATTGCACAGGCAATTCCTTGAACCGATCGGTGACGGTGAACTTGGCGAGCAGCGTTCCGCCGTCGCGCTTGGAGCTGCCTTCAAGCACTACACCGCCCAGTCGAAAGTTGCGCGCTTGTGGGGCTTTGCCGGCCAAAACGTCGCTGGGGCTGTAGAAGTGATTGACATTGTCGCTGAGCGCAGTGAGCGCCAGGGCCGTAGCGCTGCCGATACCTAGCAGCAATAGTCCAACCAGAATCAATCGGCGTTTGCGAATGGGATTCATTGTTGCGAACCTCGGGCTTGTGCACGTTTTGCCTGCGCGCGAATGTCCTTCAAAAGCTGCTTCTTTTTCAACCAGGGCGGCACCAGATCGATCAGCAGCAGGACCGCCGATGCAGCGAGCGAGGCGGTGATGAAGCCCCAATGGCCAGACGCTTCAAGCCACGCCAACATCAAGGTGCTCCCATCGCTATGTCGCGGGCCCAGGCTTTGCCGCGCTCTTGCTCCAGCAACAGCACCCGGGCACGTTGTAGCAGCGCAAAGAGAAAATAGAACTTCGTGGCCACCGCCATGATCAGCAGTGGCCAAAGCATGGAACCGTGAATCGTGCTTTTCCCGATAATTTGCACGCTTTCGCCTTGATGCAGTGTATTCCACCACTGCACCGAGAAGTGAATGATGGGCACGTTGACCACACCTACCAATGCCAACACAGCGGCGGCGCGAGCGCCTTGACGTAGATCATCGTACGCGTAAGCCAGGCCCAGCACGCCGAAATACAGGAACAGCAGCACCAGCTCGCTGGTCATGCGCGCGTCCCACTCCCAATAGGTACCCCACGTGGGTTTACCCCAGAGCATGCCAGTGATCAGGGTGATCGCCGTGAACATCGCGCCGATTGGCGCTGAGGCCAACATCAGAATTTCGCAAAGTTTGATGCGCCAAATCAGCGCGATCGCACCGTAAACCGCCATCAAGACGTAGATAAACAAACTCATCCACGCACTCGGCACGTGCAGGTAAATGATGCGGAAGCTCTCACCCTGCAGGTAATCGGCAGGCGCTCGCACCAGCCCCAGATACAGCCCTATCGCTCCCAACGTCAGCGCGGCCCATCCGGTCCACGGTATCCAACGCGAAGCGAACCGATAGAACGTCGGTGGCGAGCCCAGCGAGTGAAACCAGCGGAACACAGAATTCATGGCGGTTGATCAGCACCTATACGCAAGCTCGCTGCAGCCGCGAGCGGGGCGAGCGTGGCCAACAGGGTTGTTTGCGCTCCAAGCAGCAGCAGCGCGCTTCGGGCCGGCAAGCCGGCCTGTACCGCATCCACCGCGCCGCTCCCGAAGATCAGCAGCGGCAGAAACAGCGGCAGTACGATCAGGGCCAGCAAGATACCACCGCGTCGCAAGCGCGCCGTCAAGGCAGACGCAATCAGGCCAATTTGCGTGGCACCGATGGTGCCAATCGCGATGCTCGTCAGGAGCACCGGCAGCAATTTGCTGTCGAGGGCCAGCAGCAGAGCCAAAATTGGCGTCGCAAGCAGCAGCGTCAGGCCATAGACAAGCCAGTGCGCGATGGCCTTGCCAGCGCATAACGCCGCCAGCGGTGTGGTGCCTGCCAACCATTGGTCGAGGGTGCCATCGCCAGCATCCTCGCGGAAGAACTGATCGAAGCTCAAGAAGTTCGCAAGCAAAACCGTGACCCAGATGATCGGCGCCGCCATCATCGATAAGCGCTCGCGTTCGCCCCCGAGCGTGATCGCAAATAGCAGCACCACCAATACGGAAAAAGCGATCGGTTGCAATACATCGCTGCGGCGATGCCAGGCCAGCGCCAGGTCGCGGGCGATCAGCGCACGGGTGGCGGATAGGTCGCTCATGGAGGCGACAGCAACAGTCGGGCGCTCGGTTCGCCAAAATGGACGTCGCCATGACTGGCCACGACGGCCGCACCACCGGCCTGGCAATGTGCATCGAGCAAGCGCTGGACCAGCGCGACACCGAGTTTATCGAGATTTGCGTATGGCTCGTCTAGCAGCCAGAGTTGTGCGGGTACGGCGATCAGTGTCAGCAATGCGGCGCGCTTTTTCTGGCCGGCCGACAAGGTTCGGATAGGGGCGTCTTCATAGCCGTCGAGACCAACCTCGGCGCAGCGTTCGACAAGATTGTCCGGCGGCGTATGGCCAGCGATGCCGAGCGCGTACCGCACATTATCCTGCACCGACAGGTCGCGCTTCTGCGCCAGCGCATGGCCTAGCCACCGAGTTTGCGCAATCAGTGGCGTTCGATCACGCAGCGCATCGACGCCGTTGAACGCCATCGCCGTGGCACGTAACGGGTGCAGTCCGACGATCGCCCGCAGCAGGGTGCTTTTGCCGATGCCATTGGCGCCCTCAAGAAGAAGCCAGTCGCCGGGCGCAATTGCGATGTCGATAGCGCGAAACAACGGCTCCGAATCGCGTTCGCACGTTGCGTTTTCTAGACGGAGCAGGGGCATCCACGCTCCTGGTTCGTTGTGCTAATGACCCGAATGCACTCAGGCGGCGATGTCTTGCTCACGCTCTTGCTCGCTGTCCATTTCGAATCAGCAGAACCCTCAGCTTCAGACCACGAGTTGGCGCCAGGCATGAGTGCGTGAAGCGCTTGCTTCGCAGCGCGACCCTTGGAGGTCATGCGGTGCCGCCGACCGTGAGCCCATCGACACGCAAGGTCGGCTGGCCGACACCCACCGGCACACTCTGGCCTTCTTTCCCGCACACGCCCACGCCATGGTCGAGTTCAAGGTCGTCGCCAACCATCGACACCCGCGTGAGCACGTCGGGTCCACTGCCGATCAGGGTAGCGCCCTTGACCGGCGCGGTGATCTTCCCGTCTTCGATCAGATACGCCTCGCTGGCGGAGAACACGAACTTGCCGCTGGTGATGTCGACTTGCCCGCCAGCGAAATTCACCGCATACAACCCCCGCTTGACGCTGCGGATGATCTCTTCGCGCTGGTGAGGGCCTGGCTTCATGTAGGTATTGGTCATGCGCGGCATCGGCAGATGCGAGAACGATTCGCGGCGACCGTTGCCGGTGCTCGTCACGCCCATCAGGCGTGCGTTGAGCTTATCGAACAAGTAGCCCTTGAGCACACCGTTCTCGATCAACGTGGTGCATTGACTGGGCGTACCCTCATCATCGATCGATAACGACCCACGGCGGCCGGGCAGGGTGCCATCGTCGACGACGGTAATTGAATTCGAGGCGACGACGTCGCCCACGCGGCCGGAAAACGCGCTGGTGCCTTTACGATTGAAATCGCCCTCAAGGCCATGTCCTATCGCCTCGTGCAACAAGATGCCGGGCCAACCGGCGCCCAGGACCACTGTCATCGAACCGGCTGGCGCGGGCACGGATTCCAGGTTCACCAGCGCCTGGCGCACGGCCTCGCGTGCATGCCAGCGCGCTTTGTCGCCTCCCAGCCAGGTGTCGAAAGCCAACCTTCCGCCACCACCAGAAAAGCCCGACTCGCGGCGACCATTGGCAGAGGCGATCACTTGCACGCGAAACTGCACTAATGGGCGCACATCGGCGGCATAAGTGCCATCAGTTTGCGCGATGAGCACGGTGTCGATTTCCGCAGACAGACTCACCATGACCTGCTGCACGCGCGGATCCAGACTCCGCGCATAGGCGTCGACTTCCTTGAGCAATCGAACCTTGCTCTCCGAATCCAGACTGTCGATGGGATCTTGTGCCGGGTAAAGATCGCGTCCGCGCATCGGCGTTACCGCGTGAGCGGCCACCGCATGACCGCCGCGTGCGATCGCGCGGGCGCTTCCGGCCGCTTCGAGCAGCGATCCGCTGTCGATCTCATCTGAGTAGGCGAATCCAACCTTCTCCCCCGCCACTGCGCGCACGCCGACGCCCTGTTCGATGTGGTGCGTGCCGTCTTTGACGATGCCGTCGTCCAGCGCCCACGACTCGGCGCGCGAGTGTTGAAAGTACAGATCGGCACTATCGACGCCGGGCCGGAGAAGGGCATTCAGCGTGCGCTCGATGGTCGACGGATTGACGTCGCCAGACAAGAATTTCTGCTCGGCGACGGCCAAGGCGTGATTCATCGTAGAGTTCTCATGCGTAGACGGACTGTCGAAGTCTATGCGTTTCGCCGTGAGCGCGTGCTCACGGTCCGGCGCAGGGTTCTTAAGGAGATGGATATGGGCAATGCTGTGTGTTGGTTCGAAATCTATGTGCAGGATATGCAGCGAGCGAAAGCTTTTTACGAAGGCGTTTTGCAAGTGAAGCTGCAGCAAATCCCCGCTGGCATCGAGATGTGGTCGTTCGCGATGGACGACAAACTGACGGGCGCTGGCGGAGCATTGGTGGCGGTCCCAGGTGTGGCGAGCGGCGGCAGCAGTACCGTGGTGTACTTTGCGTGTGCCGATTGCGCCATCGAAGAGGCGCGAGTCGTGGGCTTCGGCGGGATCGTGACGCGCAGCAAAATGTCCATCGGCGAATACGGGTTTGTCAGCCTCGTCAAGGATCCGGACGGGAACCAGATTGGGTTGTTCTCGCAGCGATGAGTGCCGTGGGCTATTCCGGTACGCCCTTGGCCAGGAAACTCGGCATGAAGGGCGCGTGCCGGGTGTACGCGATCGATGCGCCGCCGGAGTATCGCGATTGGCTGGAGCCATTGCCGGACGTGATCTGGTTGGATGGCCCGATCGCCGCCGACGTGATCCACCTGTTCTGCACCGATCGCGATCGGTTGCAAGCGCAGCTGCTTGCGCTGCAGCCGACGCTTGGCGGCGCGCTATGGGTTTCCTGGCCGAAGAAAGCGTCCCGGCAACCCACAACGATCACCGAGGATGTCATTCGAGCGTTGGCGCTGCCGCTCGGTTTGGTCGACGTCAAAGTTTGTGCCGTCAGCGACGTGTGGTCAGGATTGAAGCTGGTGGTCCGCAAGGAGTTACGTTGATGCGCTTGATTTTGGCCTCGGCGTCGCCGCGGCGCTTGGAGCTCCTCGCTCAACTGGGGATTGTGCCGGACGTGGTTGCTTCCGATATCGACGAGCATCGGCTCGCAGGGGAGACGCCGGTCGAATACAGCCGGCGTATCGCGCAGGAAAAGGGTCTTGCGGTAGCACAGCGTTTTCTCGGCGAATCGGTGCTGGTATTGAGCGCCGATACCGAGGTTGTGCTCGGCGAAGAAGTGTTCGGCAAACCCCGCGACGATTTGGACGCAGCGCGAATGCTGCGTCGTTTGTCTGGCATCGAGCATCAGGTCATCAGCAGTGTTTGCCTGATCGACTGCAGCCAGGTCCGATTGGCGACGCGGGTACTAACGCAAACCACGCATGTGCGCATGCGCGAACTGAGCGACCAGGACATCGCGATCTACATCAGCAGCGGCGAATCGCGAGGCAAGGCCGGTGCCTACGCCATTCAAGGCCGGGCCGCGGCGTTCATCGAACGCATCGACGGCAGTCATTCCTCGGTGATGGGCCTGCCGCTATTTGAGACCGCCCAGTTGTTGGCATTGTGAAGGTCATCTCGGCTTCTCATCCGCCCTCTCCCGCAGATGACGCACGACTGCGAATAGGGCAGGATTGAGCGCTCGTCTTTTGCATACTGCAGCATGTCCTTTCGCGACCTCTTCGCCATCGACCGTCGCGAACGCGCTGCGTTGCTGATCGCTTTTCTGTACTTCTTTGGACTGCTGACCAGCTATTACATGTTGCGCTCGGTTCGCGAGGCCATGGGCGTGCGTTATGGGCCGGAAAACTACTCGTGGCTGTACACCACGATCTTCGCCTGCATGCTGCTTGCGCAGCCGGTCTATGGCGCGCTGGTGTCGCGTTTTGCGCGGCGGGTGTTTGTGCCCGTAATTTACGTGTTCTTCCTGCTGTTCATCGTCGGTTTTTACGTTGCCTGGCAATCGCCCGACTGGCGCGATCTGATGGCACCGGTGTTTTACGTGTGGCTGTCGATCGCGAATCTGTTTACGGTGTCGGTCTTCTGGAGTTACATGACCGATGTTTTTTCCGGCGATCAAGCCAAGCGGATGTTCGGCTTCATTGCCGCTGGCGGCTCGGCGGGCGGTCTGTTCGGTGCGGTGCTGACGATGCTGTTCGCCGACAACATCGACATCGACGGCATCTTCGCGATCTCTTTTTTGTTCATGCTGATGGCGACGATCTGCGCTGCGGTGCTGGGCCGCTATGCGGCGGCAGCGAGCCAGCGCAGTGACGCGGCAGAGATGGACGCGCTCGTCGGGGGCACCAGCTGGGCTGCTTTCCGCCTGGTGCTGGGCAAAGTTCCGCTGCGTTGGCTGGCGCTGTTCATGATCTTGAGCGGCGTTGGCGGCGGCATTTTGTACGCTCAACAGGGATTTGCCGTGCGCGAGATGTTCAGCAGCGACGCCGAACGCGCGGCGTATTTCGCGCAGATCGATCTGTACACGAACTTGATGGCGCTGTTACTGGAAGTTTTCCTCGCCCGCTGGCTGTTTATGAATTTTGGAACCGCGCGCGTTCTGACCTTGATGCCGCTGATGTTGATGGCCGGTTTTGGCATTCTGATGATGGGGCCGGCAGTGGCCATGATCGCCGTGTTCCAAGTGCTGAGCCGCGGGATTCGCTTTGCGTTCGGCGAAACCGCACTCGCTAGTTGCTACACCTCGTTGAATCGCGAGATTCGCTACAAGGGCAAGGGTTTTATCGACACCTTCGTCTATCGCTTGAGCGACGTTATCTCGCAATGGACCGTGAGGCTGCTGACCCTGGCGGGTGTGAGCGGCAATGGCTTGTATCTGGTTGGCGCATGCGTTGCCGCATGCACGGCAGTTGTGGGTTTCCTGGTCGGCCGTCAACATGAGCGACGTAATGCGGCAGAGAAGGATGCCAGCCTGCAGGCTGCATGACGTTGCCCCAGGCAGGAGGCTATGGCGCGAAGGTCATTCCTTGCGCTAAAGTTGTCCGGACAAATTTACCTGACGGAGCCGCTCGTGACTGTGCTTGTCGTGCTGTTCAACTTGAAAGCGGGCGTGAAGCGCGATGACTATGAAGCCTGGGCAAAGGCGGTAGACCTGCCGACGGTGAATGCGTTGGCTTCCGTCGATCGCTTTCGCGTGTTGCAGTGCCAAAGCGTGCTCGGCAGCGAGGCGCCGCCGCCTTACCAGTACGTCGAAATTCTCGATCTGCACAGCTTGCCGGCGTTATTCGACGACATCGGTACGCCGCTGATGCAAAAAGTCGCGAGCGAGTTTCGGGCCTTTGCTGAGGCGCCGGTCTTCATCGTCACCGAATCGCTGACATGAGCGCGATGTATCCGGAATTGGCGGGCAAAGTCGCGATCATTACCGGCAGCGGTCGGCGCCAAGGGCTGGGCGCAGCGATGGCAGCACGATTGGCCGCGGAAGGTTGCGCAGTGGCGATTGTCGATCTTGGCCAATCGATGGGCGAAAACTTCCCGGCCGGCGCCATTGGCGCCAGCGCTGAGATGCAAGCCGTTGTCGCCGAGATTGCGGCTGGCGGAGCTAGGGCGCACGCATTCGCCTGCGATATGCGCGATGCCGCGCAAATCGAGTCCATGGTTGCGGCGGTGATGGAGAACTTTGGACGCGTCGACATTCTGGTGAACAATGCGGGCATCGGATATCTGATGAAGCCCATCGTCGAGCTGTCGATGGACGAATGGGACGCCGTGCTGGGCGTCAATCTGCGTGGCGTATTTGCCGCAACGCAAGCGGTTGCGAAACGCTTGATCGCGCAAGGGCAGGGCGGACGTATCGTGAACATCGCCTCGCAGGCGGCGAAGAGCGGATTCCCGTTTGCTGCCGCGTATTGCGCGAGCAAGCACGGACTCGTTGGTCTGACGCGCGTCTCGGCCATTGAGCTTGGAAAACACCAGATCACGGTCAACGCGATTTGCCCAAATCACGTCACAACCGGATTGGGCGCATGGCAGAACGAGTACTTCTCCAACGCCCTGGGTATGTCGCTCGACCAATACATGGCCGCCATGCGCGGACGCATTCCGCTGGGCCGACCGGGCCTGGTGAGCGATACTGCGAACGCGTGCGCGTACCTTTGCTCCGATCAGGCAGCGTATGTCACCGGCGAGGCAATGAACGTCTCTGGCGGCGAGGAATACCATTGATGGCCAGTTACCGGTGGCCCGGCGGCAAACGCCTGGCGTTGTCGATTGTGGTGAACGTCGAAGAGGGCAGCGAGCTGTCTTTGCGCGATGGCGATAAGGGCCCTGAGCCGGTCGATGAGCTCGGCATTGCGGTCAAATTGCCGATCCGCAATTACGGCAACGAATCGAATTATCGCTACGGCATTACCGAGGGTTTTCCGCGCATCGTGCGTTTGCTCGATGAGTACGGTGTCGTCGCAACCTTTACCGCTGCCGCCCTGGCGCTGGAACGCGCGCCGCAGATTGCGCAGTACATCCGCGCTGGCGGTCACGAGCCCTGTTGCCACGGCTGGCGCTGGGTCCACCAGTTCAAGCTCGACGAGGCCGCCGAACGTGAGTTCATCCGTAAGGGCGTGGAGAGCATCACGCGCACTTGCGGCGTCAGGCCGATGGGTTGGTTGAGTCGCTACTTGCACACCGAGCACACGCGACGACTGTTGGCCGAAGAAGGCTTTCTTTACCACATGGACGATTATTCGGCGGATGCGCCGTTTTGGGATACCGTGGACGGGCGCCCGATGGTGATCGTGCCCTACGCTCTGGACTCCAACGATATGAAGTTCTGGACCCATCCCAGCCTGACGCCAGACGCGTGGCTGCAATATGCGATCGATACTTTCGATGTACTGTACGACGAGGGTGCCGAACAGCCGCGGATGATGAGCCTTGGGCTGCACTTGCGGATTATCGGCCGACCTGGGCGCATCAACGCGCTCGAGCAATTCCTGCAATACGCGACCAGCAAATCCGATGTGTGGATAGCGACACGGCAGAAGATCGCCGAACACTTCGTCACGAGTGTCCCCTATCCGGGTGCCGCGTGAGCGCTCGGCGCTGTCTGTTGTTCGTTCCGGGATCGCGCCCAGAGCGCTTTGCCAAGGCGGCGGCCAGCGGCGCCGACATGGTGTGCATCGATCTTGAAGACGCTGTTGCCTTGCCAGACAAAGCGACCGCGCGAACAGCGGCTATCGCCTATGTGGAAGATGCGCCCACGAGTTGCGAATGGGTGCTGCGGATCAACAGTCCTCGCACAGCCGACGGCCTGCGCGATCTGTTGGCGCTGCTCGATGCGAGTGCGCTGCCTGCCTTTTTGATGATTCCCAAATGCGCCGACGCCGGCGATACGCGCATTGTGCGCGAGGTGCTCGGTGCGCGTTGCCCCGAGCTGATTGCGCTGATCGAATCGGCCGAAGGGTTGGACAACGCTGCGCAGACTGCCGCTGCTGAGCGCGTGACCATGGTGATGTTCGGCGGCGCCGACTATATGGCCGAACTGGGTGGCGCGATGAGCGAGCAAAGCTTGCTCTACGCCCGCTCTCGCCTTGCGGCGGCGGCCGCGCGTGCCGGCATCGCTGCGATGGACGTGCCGAGTTTGGAGATTCGCGATCAGGAAACCGTCGCTGCCGAGACGCGGCATGTCGCGGCGCTCGGGTTTTCCAGCAAAGCGGCGATCCATCCCGATCAGGTCGCAACCGTGCAACGTGCGTTATCGCCGAGCGAGTATGAGATCGAGCGAGCGCGTCGCGTGCTCGACGCATTCCGTGCCAGTCCGCACGCCGCAATCCAGGTCGATGGCAAGTTGATCGATCGTCCCATCGTGCTCGCCGCCGAGCGCACGCTCAGGCGCGCGGGATTATCAATTCCTTGAGGCCTGCAAAGATGCAAAACGCCAAACAAATCGCTCCCAACCGCTTCCGTGAGACCTTCGGTCGTTACTTCGAGGAGTTCAACGTCGGCGAGATTTACGAGCATCGGCCGGGACGGACGATCACCGAAACCGACAACACCTGGTTCACGCTGTTGACGATGAACACGCACCCGATGCACTTCGACAAAGAGTACGCCAAGCACTCCGAGTTCGGCCGATGCATCGTCTGCTCGCCGTTCACGGTAGCGCTGATGGTGGGAATGAGCGTGACGGATGTCAGCCAGAAGGCCATCGCGAACCTGGGTTGGACCGACATCAAACTCACCGCGCCGCTGTTCGTGGGCGACACCCTGTACGCGGAAAGCGAAGTACTCGACAAGCGCGAATCGCAAAGCCGCCCCAATGCCGGCATCGTCACCGTAAAGACGCTCGGGAAGAAGCAGGACGGCACCCAGGTGTGCGTCTTCAATCGCACGATGCTGATCGCCAAGCGCGGATTTGAGGTGGAAGAGAAGGCCGGCTATTAGCAGGCTGTTGAGAAACAGCCTGCTAGTGTGGTGTCCCAAAAATAACTGGAATTATGTCCGCGTCTTTCGACCCGAATGCTACGTTGCTCGTCGTCGCCATAGCGCTGCTATGACGCCCGGCCCGGCGGCGCAGCCGCCGG
>JALHMG010000055.1 GCA_022844135.1 Lysobacterales bacterium | reverse complement strand
GGTCCGGCCTGGCGGCGCAGCCGCCAGTCGTTCGAGAGGGCGCATCGCATGCGATGCAAGCTTGCCCTCTCTCACCCTTCGCGATCTTCCGCGTTCCCTCATGAAATATGCGGGCTAACGACGATCGCGCTCGCCGGTCAGAATTTGCGAGAAAGTTCAGGCGCTTGCGGCACGGAATTGCCGCAACGCCGACTGCATACGTCGCTACCATTGAGCAGCTTTTGGCGCTCGACCTTCGGAACGACGGTCGCCCCCTGGCGCCGGAAGCTCCACTAAGACGTCGACCGATTCGGAGTAGCGATCATGAGCAGTCACCAAAGCGAGCTGGCGGTGGATCCAGTACGGCCATTGTCCGAGGCCGAGCGGCGGCTGGTGGAACATATCAACCGCTCCTGGACGCGCGAACGCGCGCTCACAGAGCTGACCTCGCACCTGCAGATCGCCATTGAAGTAGAACTGGCGACGATTCCGATTTATCTCTACACGTACTACTCGATCGATCGCACACCGGCAGGCTTCCCGGACTCCGCGATTTCGCGCTTCGCGGACGCCACTGGCGCCACGATCATGAGCGTGGCGGTGGAGGAAATGCTGCACATGTCGCTGTCCTCGAATGTGCTGTTCGCTCTCGGGCAGCAACCGCAGCTGTATCTGCGCTCGCCAGCGCCATATCCAACGAACCTGCCAGGACACGCCAAACTGGGACCCGATGCCAAACCGCTGTCGCTGCCGCTGGCAAAGCTGTCCTTGCAGCAGTTGTGGCACTTCCTGGAGATCGAATATCCCGCCGCCACCGATGCGCCGCCCGAGGGGAGCAACTGGGAGACCATTGGCCAGATTTACTCTTACGTGCGCTGCATCATCTGCTCGCGGCATATTCGCGACGCCGACTTCCGGCGCGGCGCGCGACAGCGACAAATCCAGCCGGGAAACTACGCGCCCAGCAGCATCGATACGGTTTTCCCGAAAAAGGCCTTCGATGCGCAATGCCCGGTGCCCGCCTCGGCGCCAGGCTCAGCTGCGCATGTCGCTGGCTACACGAGCCGCGAGGACAGTCACGCCGGCCCAGCCGAGTTGCTGACCATCGACTCGCGAAGAGCGGCGCTGCAGGCAATCCAGACTATCGATGCGCAAGGCGAAGGCTTTGGACCCAGCAAGTTCGACGACCCCTCGCATCATGAGCTATCGCATTACTACAAGTTCCTGACGCTGCAATCGCATCTGCACGGATACGACCCGATGCATGAGGACCTGCCGAGGACGCCAGCGCCGCCAGCGCCCGCCGCACGCCTGTTCAGCGCCGACGAGTTGCGCGGCGTGGTCTTCGATTTCCCGGAGAACCCGGTGGCCTCGGCCTATCCATCGGGGCGACGCGATGTGGCGAACCTGGTCAGCGGCTTGTACCAGTACATGCTGATCATGACCGAGAGCATTTTTCTGCAACCGCCGGCGCAGCAGAAGCTGTATTTCAACCAGTCGCTGCATCGCTCGATGATCTGGATCCTGGACAAGATCATCCGCGTGATGCGCAACGTTTATCTCGATGAAAGCAATCGCAGCCCGGCGAGCCCGCGGCTGGCGCCAACCTTCGAGAACATCGATCTTGGGCCGCGCGACAAGGCCTTTGGAACGCTGGTGTCGATGTGCAACGAACTCAACGCGCGCTACGGAAACGCAGCCTGGTACACCGCCGATTTGCAGTACTACGTCAACAAGGTGCCGACGCTGCCCGATGTCAGTGCGCTGTGGGCAGCGCCGGTGTCGGCCGGGTGCGATGTCAGCAAGTACCACGGCATTCCGAAGTTCCCCGCGAACCCGCCAACGATTATCGGCAGCGATGAAGTGCGCCATGCCTGCATGGGCTTGAACCACTGCAAGAACCAGGGGCGCACGCGCGACAACGCCTGCGCCGGTCAAGGTTATTGCTCCACCGCTTTGGCATACAACTACGCCGATCCATCGAGCCCACTGGTATCCGATCACACCTGCCATGTGTTGAACGCTTGCGCCGGCCAGGGCGGCTGCGGGCTCTACGGAACGGCAGAAGAGCAAGATCAGCCCGGCGACAACGGCTGCGCGTGTCTGGGCTCGTGCGCCACACCAATCAACGCCGAACGCTTCAGCACCGACGGACCCAATCGCGGCAAGAGCGTGTGGCTTCGCGCCCGCGAAGTGTTCGCCGAAAAGGCGTGGCCGAAGTTGCGGCAGGCCGACCCTTCGCTGCCGGCCACACCGCCGAACGTGCATGGCGATCTCTTCAAGTACGGACCGACCATCGAGTGGATTGAGGACTACAGCGGCCAGGGCATGACCGCGTGCGGTGCGAGCGGCATGAGCGGTGCGCATAGCTGTGCTTGAGTCGATGCCGGCGGCGAATCCCGCCGGCGATCCAGCGCTCGGACTCGGCGTTGGGCTGCGCAACGTGCACTTCGAGCACATCTTGCGCAACTGGCCGGCGGTCGATTGGTTCGAGGCGATCTCCGAGAACTTCATAGATTCGGGCGGGCGTCCGCGAATGGTGCTGCGACGCATCGCCGAGCGTTATCCGATCGTGCTGCACGGCGTGTCGTTATCGATCGGCAGCACCGATCCGCTCAACGTTAGGTACCTCCGGCGCCTGAAGCGGCTGGCCGACGAGATCGGCGCGCGCTGGGTCAGCGACCACCTGTGCTGGACCGGTGTGCTTGGACTCAACAGCCACGATTTGCTACCGCTGCCGTTGAATGAAGCCGTGCTCGAACACGTCGCCGCGCGCGTGCGCCAGGTGCAGGACATTCTCGAACGCCCGCTGGTACTCGAAAACCCCAGCACTTACGTGCGCTTTCGCGCATCGACCTGGGACGAACCCGCGTTCTTGCGCGCGCTGTGCGAGGCGACGAATTGTCGGCTGCTGCTCGACGTCAACAACGTCTACGTGAGCTGCTTCAATGCCGGCAGCGATCCACTCGCGTATCTGGACGCGTTTCCATTCGAGCGCGTGGTGCAATTGCATCTGGCTGGTCACCAGCACTGCGGCACGCATATCGTCGATACGCACGACCGCGCCGTCAGCGCGCAGGTGTGGGAGTTGTTCCGCATCGCCTGGCAACGAACCTCTGGCGCCTCCACCTTGCTCGAATGGGACGGCAACGTGCCGCCCTTCCAGACGCTGCACAACGAAGTGCTGCACGCTCGCGCTGTCATCGGTGGCGCATCCAAAGATTCACTTGCGACGGTCGCCGCAGTGGATGCCGAGGCGATCAACAGTGCGCGCGAAGCGGCATCCACACCCATCGACTTTCTGCTTCCGGCGGTGATGTCGCAGAGAACCTGGAGCCCGGCGTGAGCGCGGCGCTGCACGACCTGCAACGCTGGATGCACCAGGCGTTGATAACGCCTGACGCTGTCGATCCGGCCATCGCCAACGCACTGCTGCCCGGCCATCGGCTGATCGCCAGCGAGTGCCTGGCGATTTATCAGCGCAGCTACATCCTGCGCCTGCGCATGTGCCTGGGCGAGCAGTTCCCGGCCACGCGCCACGCGCTCGGCGCCCCGCTGTTTGCCGCGTTCGCCGACGAGTACCTGCGCGCCTGCCCGCCGAGCAGCCACTCCTTGTACGATCTTGGCGAACGCTTTCCAACCTGGCTCACAGAAACCCGTCCGGATCGCGAAGCGCCCGAGCGCGAAGACTGGATCGACTTTATGGTCGATCTGGCGCACTACGAGCGCGAGCTGTTTCGCCTTTTCGATGCACCCGGATTCGAGGACGGGCCTTGGCCGACGACGTCCAGCGACGATCGAACGCTGGTGCTGCAACCCTGCCTTCGACTAGCGAGTTACCAGTTTCCCGTCGCCCGCTACTATCAGGACGTACGCGCCGACCGCAGCCCCGCGCCACCCACCGGCGCGCCATGCCACCTCGTGATCCTGCGCCGCAACTACGAGACCGTCACCTATCCCGTCAGCGCCCTGCACTTCCGCTTTCTCAGCACCTTGCAGCAAACCCAAAACATCGAAGCCGCACTCGCCGACATTGCGCAATGGAGCCGCCGGCCATTGAACGACGTGACCGCGTCATGGACCGCCGACGTGCGCGCCGCATGGATTGAAGCCGGGTTCTTTGCGCGGGCGCAGTGAGTGGTAGCACTTTCTACTGACCGTTGGCGACAGTCTAAGCCTTCATCAAGGCGTACGCACTGGACAAGCCCAATGGCAATTGACAACCCTGCCATAGACTTGCCTGAATCAGCTTTTTGGCGACTGAGATGATGAAGGGCTTTGGAATCACAGGATTCAGGAGCTTCGGGCCAGATCCCCAGTACCTCTATCCGATGGAGAAGGTCAACCTGATAGTTGGCAGGAACAACGCGGGAAAGTCGAACGTTCTTCGAGCGATAGGTCATTTCCATTCGTTCATGAAACAACCAAGCAAGTTCTTGCCGCCTGCAGGCCTCGATGCGCACAAGGGAGAGCGACAAGCGCGATTCACGTGGCGCATTCCGCAGTCGATCAGTGGTGAAGATTTTGATCGCTTAATGAAGCTGCTGTTTGCCGACGAGCAGACCCGGGCGAGGTGGACACCTATGGTTCACGACATTCTCGGTTCCTTGCCAGATCGCGACCTCGAAACGGCATGGGTCACCTTCGAGCTGCAAGGAGAAAACTGGACACCGGTGCTTCCATCTCCAGGAATGCTCCTTCGGACAATGGCCAAACGGCCGCCCTTCGAACACGAGCTTCTTGATAAATGGCGGAACTTGTGGACCGCACTCACCGGACAGGGCGGGGGATCCTTCGATCACGACCACGGGCCGCGGGTCCTGAATCGATTGGCAGCGGGCTTCATCAAGGTGACACCGAGAGCACATGTTCTCGAGGCCCATCGACAAATCGGCACGCCGGGCACGATCTATGAGGGCCTCAACGGCCAGGGCTTGATTGCTCGGCTACTGGAACTCCAAAACCCAGAGCTGGCGGCCAGAGACCATGCGTTGGAGAAATTCGAGCGCATTAATCGGTTCCTGTCAGAGGTGCTAGAAACCAAAGATGCTCGATTGGAAGTTCCACATACTGGGAAAGAACTCCTCGTGTCCATACGTGGACGTGTCCTTCCAATCCAATCGTTAGGTACGGGTGTACACGAAGTGGTCATCTTTGCCGCAGCCGCCACGTCGGTTGACAACGAAATCTTGTGCATCGAGGAGCCTGAAATTCATCTGCACCCTCGGCTACAGCGACGGCTCCTCTCGTACCTGCAAGATCAAACCAACAACCAGTATGTCATTACAACTCACTCGGCTTGCCTTCTCGATGCGCCCGGCGCCGCGGTGTTCCATGTCTCTCTAAATAGCCATGACGAAACTGAGATTCGACGGCTAAGCCTTCCCAGTCACCGAGCTGGAGCCGTGCTCGACCTTGGGTTTCGTGCGTCCGATTTGGTCCAAGCAAACACCATCATCTGGGTCGAAGGACCGTCGGACAGGATCTACGTCAACGCTTGGATCGCCAGCGTCGCCCCGGAGCTAGTTGAAGGTCTGCATTACTCGATCATGTTCTACGGTGGAAGGCTGTTGTCGCACCTATGTGCAGATGACCGCAGCGTCACCGATTTCATTGCCTTGCAGCGATTAAACCGTCACGTCGCTCTGATCGTTGACAGTGACAAACGGAAAGCAAAGGACGTGCTAAACGCGACAAAGAGTCGAGTATTAAACGAGATCGACGCCTCCGGAGGATTCGGCTGGGTAACCGCAGGGCGCGAGATCGAAAACTACATCGGCGCGGAGAGGCTGCTGAATTTGCTGAGGACCGTGCATCCCGGGACGGAGTTCAGGGCAGCAAAAACACAGTGGGATTGCTATTACGAGGCTGTCGGAAAGAAGAACCACTCAACAGACAAAGTGGCGCTTGCCCGATCCGCGGTAGAAACGATTGACTTAGACGTACTTGACTTGAGATCCAAGATCGAAAGCTTAGTTGAGTTCGTCCGAACCGCCAACCGCTAAAACACGCTCTTGGAAAGCGTTCGGATCTCCGTGATGACCTGCCTGCTTGTTTTCTGGACCGGCAACGTTCTCCAGACCGCTCACGGAACACAGGTTTCCTCGCGCAGTGCTCATGGCGGCACGACTTTGGAGTTCCGGGTCAGCGGCAGAGGACGGATGCGGACGGTGCGCTCGTCGATGGTGATCAAGGCGCCGGAGGAAGCCGACCTCTCGAACTGCGGTGCCAACCGAAGAAGCAGGTCAGCGAACTCTCTCGCCTTCATGCTCTGGATTCGCAATCGAATGACCGACGGACGATCAACACCGCTGATCGCCAGGAGTCCATGAAAGTCTGCATCCATCGTCACGACGCAAGCGCCGCTGCGCGCTGCCGCGTCGAGGATCTCTGCGTCTTTCGCAGTCGCCATTCCAAGCTCGCCTACATGCGCAACGTCCCAGCCGGCTGCACGAAGATGCGCTGCGGCGGCGCACGGCATGCCTTGATCAAGCAAAAGTTTCAATCAAGCGGCTCGGTGCACCATAATGTGATCGTCAAGCGATTGCGCGGCGAAACGGAGCGACTCCGCGATGTCCTCCGGTTCCAGCTCAGGATAATCGGCGATAAGTGCAGCCCAGTCCGGATAGTTCGGAAGCATTTCCAGCACGCGCCTTACGGTCACGCGCATTCCGCGAATGCACGGCTGCCCATTCATCATCTCCGGATCGATAGTGACCCGCGCGAAACCGTTGACCGAGTGCTTCATTTGCGTCGTGGTGCAAGATGGGTCGTCGACCGCGATCTTACGCCTCCATGCGGTCGGCGGCCACGGACAGGAAGTGCGTTTCTCAACATCGTGTCAGAACGCCCTCACGGCATCGTCAACGCCTGCATGCACGAGCGGGTGTTGGCGGGTTCGTAGGGTGGGAGGACGGGGTAGAAGCGGATGCGCTGGCAGTTGTCGCCGGTGTCGAAGGGCAACCAGCGCACGGCGCTGGAGAATTCGAGGCGCAAATCGCTGCTGGGGAGTTTCTGGAATAGCGCGTTCCAGACTTTGAGTGCGCCGGTGGCGCCGGAGAGTTTGGTCGGCTCGTTGTCGTCGCGACCGAGCCAGACCACGCCCAGGTGCTCGCCGGTGTAGCCCGCGTACCAGCTGTCGCGCTGGCCATCGCTGGTGCCGGTTTTGCCGGCTGAATCGATGCGCATGCCGGGGCCCTGGCTCAAGGTTTTGGCGGTGCCGGACAGGGTGGTTTCGTTGAGCGCCACGGTGACCAGTTTGACCGCATCTTCGCCGCTGGCTTCGCCGCTCGGGCGCGGGACGCGGCTCAGTACATTGCTGCGCTCGTCGAGCACCGAATGCACGGCCGACAGCGGCACCACGTTGCCGCCGCTGGCGAGGCCTTGGTAGAGCTGGGCGACTTCATACGGGCTGAGATCGATCGAGCCCAGAATCAGCGACGGCAGCGGCTGCGCCGGAGGCGCCACGCCCAAGGTACCGATCAGGCGCGCCAGATTGACCACGCCAACATCGAGCCCGACCCGCGCCGTGGCCAGGTTGTAGCTGCGCGCCAGCGCATCGACCAGCGGTACGATGCCGTGGCTCTTGCGATCGAAGTTCTGCGGCTGCCACGGCTTGCCGGTCGGCAGGCGCAGGGTCAGCGGCTCATCGGACACCAAGCTGGCGAGGCTGTAGCGCTCTGGTTGCGATAACGCGAGCAAGTACACGAAGGGTTTGAGCAGCGAACCCACCGGACGCCTGGCATCGAGCGCGCGATTGAATCCGGCGGTTCGGCCATCGCGACCACCGACCAGCGCAATGACTTCGCCGGAATGCGCCTTGGTCAGCACCAGCGCGGCTTGAACCTTGCCTTCGCTATCGACGGTCTTGAGCGCCGCCGCAATCGCCTGTTCGGCGAGGCGCTGCGCCACGGGATCGAGCGTGGTCAGGATCGTCAGGCCCTGGCTTTGCAGCGCGGCTTGATCGTATTCGGCAGCCAGCTGCGCGCGCACCAGTTGCATGAAAGCCGGATAGCGCACGCGCGAGGGCGGGCGCGGCACCACGGCGAGCGGCGCTTTGAGCGCGGCGGCGTGCTCGTCGGCATCGATCAGCCCGGTCTCCAGGAACTGCCCGAGCACGATGCGTCGGCGCGCGATTGCGCGCTCCGGTTGGCGGCGCGGATCGTAGAACGATGGGCCTTTGACCAGACCCGCCAGCAGCGCGATGTCGGCGGCATCGAGCGTGTCCAGCGCACGGCCGAAGTAGAACTCGGCGCCGGCGCCAAAACCGTGCACGGCGAGTGCGCCGTTCTGGCCGATGTAGGCGCGATTCAAGTACGCCTCGAGTATCGTGCGCTTGTCGAAACGCGCGTCGATCACCACAGCAAGCCCCATCTCCAGAAGCTTGCGGCGCAGCGATCGGTCATTGCTGAGCAGTGTGTTTTTGACCAACTGTTGCGTGATCGTCGAGCCGCCTTGCACCAGTTTTCCAGCGCGCACATTAGCCCACATCGCGCGTGCAATGCCCCAGGGATCGATGCCTTCGTGGTCCTTGAAATTGCGGTCCTCGACCGCCTGGATGCCGGCAACCAATAGCGCCGGCATCGCCTCGATCGGCAGCGGCAGGCGCTCGGTGTCGTCGCTCGGGAGAATGGTCGCGATGCGCGCCGGATCGATGCGCACCTGCTTGATCTCGCCGCCGCCGATGCGCTTCAAGCTGGCGATGCGCCCGCTCTGCAGCGTCAGTCGTATGCGTTCGGGCGCCGCGGCGCCATCGCCGAAATCGAAGCCGCGTGTGTGGATGTCGAAGCTGGCGCCATCGCGGCGGAAACTTCCCGGCGTGGCTGCGGTCGGATCGTTGCGATAGCGGCTTTCGGCCAATTCAATTTCGAGATGTTCGGCGCTGATGCGCTTGCCGGGCGTCAGCAGCAAGGGGCGCGCGTACACCTTTGAGGCCACCGGTTGCACGCCAAGATCGAAGCGCGCGTCGATGATGCGATTGAAGTACACCAGCGCCGGCAGCAACACGCCGAGGCACGCGCCCAGTCCAAACCAGCATGCATTCTTCAGGATGCGCCACATGGGAGGCGAGCATATCCGGTAGTGTTCGCAGCCGTGTTGGGCAAATTTGTGGCGACATAGGGCGAGTGCGACATGGTTCATGGTCTTAACAGCAATCGCTGCACCCGATGATCGTCATCGACAGCCCACCAGATGCCGATTGGCGCGCCGAGTACCGCGCTTTGCGCGCCGCTCACCCGGACGCGACGCTGGTGCGCTATCGGCACCGGCCACGCTGGCTCGCGGACGACGCACTCGGGCGATTGGCGAAAGCGAGCGCCGCCTGCGACGGCTTGGCCATGCCGATCCCGGCGGCGTGGCTCGGTAACGATGCGGTCGCGCTGGACGATGCCGCATTCGCGCGTGCGGCATCGACGGTGTTGCCTATCGATCTTGATCCGCCGATGTGGGTTGCCGCGCCGGGGGCAGGCGATGCCTTACACCTGTGCGACCATGTCGTCGCCGATATCGCAGCCGCTCCGATGCCCAACGAGATCGCGCCGCGTTTGGCGCAGTACGCCATCGCGCCGCTGCCGTCGATACGCCCGGCGCGCGACGACAAACCGGTGATCTTGCACCTGTTGCACGGCTGGGGCGGCGGCGCGGCGCGCTTTGTGCGCGATCTGGCGAGCGCCGATACGGACCGCGCGCACCTGCTGTTGCAGGCGGTCAGTTGCGATGGACGGTACGGTACTGCGTTGCGGTTGATCGATGCGGCGAACGGCGCTGCGTTACGGCAGTGGCCGTTGCAACCGACGATCGCCGATGTCGACGTTGAGCATGCTGGTTATCGCGCGGTGCTAACCGAAATCCGCGAGGCGTACAACGTTGAGCAGTTGTGGGTGTCCTCGCTGATCGGCCATGCGCTGGAAGCGCTGGATGGCGACCTGCCAGTGCGCTGGATCGCGCACGATGCGCTGCCGTTCTGGCCGGGGCTCGACATCGATTTTCTCAATCCCGCGCAGCGTTTCGACGACGCCGCGCTCGTGGCAGCGTTGGCCGCGCCCGGCCCGTTTCGCGGCGGCGCCGTCGCGCACTGGGGCCGACTGCGCGCCGAGGCCGCTGCGCGTTTGCTGAAGCGATCGGCCACACTGATCGCGCCAAGCGAATCGGCGCGACGGCAGTTGCTGCGCGTGGCGCCGGAATTGCAATCTCTGCCGACGCGCGTCATCGCGCACGGCCTGGCGCCGCTGCCTCGCATCGATTTCCATCCAGCCGCGCGCGGCAAGCTCAAGCTGGTTGTGATTGGTCGACTGCAGAGCGGCAAAGGCGCGGATTTTCTGCGCGCACTATTGCCGCAGCTATTGGTACACGCCGATGTTTATTTGCTCGGCGCGGGCAAGGCGGCGCACGCATTTTTTGGGCAGCGCGGCGTGCATATCGTTCTCGATTACCGGCGTGAGCAACTGCCCGAATTGATTGCGCAGATCGCGCCGCATGCGGCGCTGTTTCCGGGCACGGTTTCGGAAACCTTCTCCTACGCGCTCAGCGAGGCACTCCATCTTGGCGTTCCGCCGATAGCGCAAGCTGTCGGCGCATTCGCCGAACGCATCGATGTTGGTCTTTTGCTGGCGGCAGACCCGCGCGCGTGGATCGATGCGATCGCAACACTCGACAAAGATCGCTCGACGCTCGCGAGCTGGCGCGAAACGCTGCTGGCGCGCACGCCGCGGACGTTGCGCGACATGCACGCGGACTACGTGCCGCTGCTGCCGCCCGGCCGGCGCGCGCCGTTGCGTTACCACATTCGCCCGTGGACGCCGGCCGATGCCGCGCTGCTCATGGCGGAGTTCGAAACTGCAAAAGCGCAGACCGCAGAGCGCGCTGCGCAGCAGACCATCGCCGCACAGCAGCGCGAACTCGATACGCGCGGCGCCTGGGGTTTCTCGTTGCAACGCCAGCTCGATGAGCGCACGCGCTGGGCGCAGAGCCTGCGCCAGGAACTCGACGGACAAACGGCGCTCAAAGAGCATGCCGAGCGCGAGCGGCGCTTGTCCGAGCACGAGCATCGCGCGCGCCAGATGCTGATCGAGGCGCGCCTGTACGAAGCGCAAAGCGAACTCAGGCGCGCCCAGGACCACTTCAACGAACAGGCCAAAGTGCTAAACGAAGACCTTCGCCAACTGCGCCACGATCACGATGCCCTGCGCGCCGGAAACCGCCGCCTCGCCACACTCGAGATACAGCTGAGCGCCGAGCGCGATCGCTTGCTCGGCATCAAGCAAACCCTGGAACACGATCGCAGCGTGCTGCTCGCGCAGCGCGAAGAGTTGCTGTCGAGTACCAGTTGGCGACTGACTTCGCCGATCCGCGCCATCAGCCGCTGGGTTCGCGATTTGCGCACAACGCTCAAGTTCCGTCTCGCACGCGCCGGGAGCGCCTGGCAGCGCTTTCGCGGCAGTCTGGCGCGGCGCGGCTTGCGCCCCACGCTGCAACGCGCGGCGCGCGAGCTTAAAGATATGCAGCGCCAGGCGCCCAGCGCACCGGCCTTCGCGCCGCCAACGGTCGACCCCGATTACACGCCATTCGCGCTGCCGACCGGCTCGCCGCGCGTGTCGATCATCGTGCCGGTCTACAACCAGTTGCATTTCACCTGGAACGCGCTCAAGGCCATTGCCGATGTTGGCGCTGACGCACCCTTCGAAGTGATCGTCGTCGACGACGGCTCCAGCGACGACACGCGAGCGCGCGTCCCAACCATCTTCGGCGTGCGTTATCACCGCAACGAACAGAATCTGGGTTTCATCGGCGCCTGCAACGCCGGCGCGGCTCTGGCGAGCGGCGAGTATCTGGTGTTCTTGAACAACGACACAGCCGTGCAACGAGGCTGGCTGGACGCGTTGTTATCGCGCGCCGCGCAACCGGGCGTGGGGCTGGTGGGCGCCAAACTGATCTATCCGGATGGGCGCCTGCAGGAAGCCGGCGGCATCGTGTTCGACGATGGTTCGGGCTGGAATTACGGGCGTTTCGAACACCCCGACGACCCGCGCTACGATTTCCCGCGCCAGGTCGACTACTGCTCGGGCGCCGCCATTCTGATCGGCAAAGCCTTGTTCGATGAGCTGGGCGGTTTCGATGCGCATTACGCACCGGCGTATTACGAAGACACCGATCTCGCATTCAAGATTCGCGCGCATGGGCTGCAGGTCTGGTTCGAACCGGCGGCGCGCGTGGTGCATTACGAGGGCATCAGCAGCGGCACCGACGTCACCCAGGGCACCAAGCGTTTTCAGCTCGTCAATCAACAGAAGTTCGCGCAACGTTGGCGCGAGGCGCTGGCGAACCAGCCGGCGCCCGTCGAGCGCGACGCAATCGCGAGCGCAGCGCTGCACCGCGCCACCGGGCGAGTGCTGCTGATCGACGCCAACACGCCTGAGCCCGATCAGGACTCAGGCTCCGTGCGCTACATCAACCTGATTCGCGTGTTCCAGAGTCTGGGCTGGCAAGTCACGTTTTTTGCAGACAATCGCGCTTACCTGCCCGGCTACACAGAGCGTCTGCGGGCACTCGGCGTTGAGGTGCTTTTCCATCCATGGCTGACCGATCCGGTGGCGTTCTTCAAACAACGCGGCGCGGAGTTCGATGTGGTGATGGTCTCGCGGCACTACGTGGCGCGGCATTACCTGGCGCTGGTTCGCGAACACGCGCCGCGCGCGAAGCTCATTTTCGATACGGTGGATCTGCATTTCCTGCGCGAACAGCGCGCCGCACAAGTCGCCGCCAGCGAGGCGCTGGAGCGCGCCAGCGACGCGACCAAAGCGGCCGAGCTGGAACTGGTGCGCAAGTGCGATGTGACCCTGGTGGTGAGTCCCTTCGAGCAGCAACTTTTGGCGGAACTGGCGCCCGCTGCGCGCGTCGATGTGCTTTCGAACATCCACGAAGTCGCCGGGCGCCGCAGCGAATTCTCGGCACGTAAAGATTTCTGGTTCATCGGCGGTTTTCAACACCAGCCGAATGTCGATGCCATGCTGTGGTTCGTCAGCGAAGTGTGGCCCGCCATTCGCGAGCGCCTGCCCGATGCGCTGTTCCATATCGTCGGCAGCAAAATGCCCGACAGTGTTGCCGCGCTCGCCGGCAACGGCGTCATCGCGCATGGTTTCGTCGACAATGTCGAGCGCTTTCTCGATGGCTGCCGGGTGGCGGTGGCGCCACTGCGCTTTGGCGCCGGCGTTAAGGGCAAAGTCAATCAGAGCATGGCCTATGGCCAGCCCGTGGTCGCTACCACGCTTGCCGTGGAAGGCATGGCCATCGCCCACGAAGCGCAAGCGCTGGTGGCCGACGATGCGCATGCCTTCGCCGTCGAGTGCGTGCGTCTGTACAGCGACGAGGCGCTGTGGCTGAAGTTGTCGGATGCGGCGCTGGCGAACATTGAGCAGCACTTCTCCTTCGCCGCTGCGTGCGAGGCGTTGCGTGGCGTGCTGGGTTGATTGGGTTGTTGGTTCTTGGTTGTTGGATGGTGGCCGAAGCTGCGGGTTTGCAGGGGCGCGCTGAATCGCGCCTCGACATCGATCTCGCGGCATCAACCTCCAACAACCAAGAACCACCATCCAACAACCAACAACCAGCCTCACCCATCCACCCAGCGCACCACCTGCTGCGCCGCTTCGTACTGCGCGCGCGGCAACGTGCGGAACAGCGCGGTGGGCAGATCGCTGCCTTTCGGGCAACCGAACTGCGCGCAGGTGTACAGCGTCCACAATCCATCGGCATCGCAGCTCTTGGTGCGCAGGCAAGCGAGCCAGTCGGCGGCCGGCAGCAACGCTGCGTCGAGATCCGGTTCGGCGGGAATCGGCACGCCCTGGAAGATGCGATCCAGCGGCAGAGCCTCGTTTTCGATCAAGTAGCGCAAGGATTCGACAAGCAAGCGTGCGTCGACACTGAGGCGCACCGTCGCGTTCGCAACGGCAATGGCTGCCTCCCGCGACTCGATGACTTCGATGATGCTCGGCAATTGCGCATTGCGTGCTGCCAACTCCTCGCGGGTCATATCGCGCGGTTCCAGATCGGCCTCGGTCAGGCCGACGCAGCGTGCCAGCAGCGCTTCGATCCACGGACGCCGATTGGGATCGTCCTCGACGCGATCGGCCGATGCGTCGGGCCGGCGCACGATCGCGCACGCCACGCGTACTTCTTCCTCCAGCGCCGCGCGCTGCGCCGGGTTCATCGTGACGTCGCTGCGTAGCGCGATGAGCGAGCTGCGGTAGTCGAGCGACCGGCGCACATCGCTGGCCCTCGGATCGTACATGCGGCTGCGCGCACGCTCGGGCTGAATCGTTTCCGGCAATGCCATTGGTGGACTATCGCCGACGTACTCGGTGGCGGTCTTGCCGCGCACCAGAAGTGCGTCGCTCAGAGTGCCGTAGAAGGCGATAAAGGCGACGGCACCCACCGTTGCGCCCAACATCCACAGCGTGTTCTTCTTCATGCTTTCCTGATTCGTTTCAGCCAACGATGGATCTCGATCAGCGCTTCGAAATCGCGCGGCGCGAGCGCCTCGTGCCAAGCCATACGCAAATCGCTGCCGGGCGTGCAGCCGTGCAGCGCGCACACGCGCAGCGTGATCAGGCTACCCGGACCGCAGGCCGCCAGGCGCTCGCACTCGCGCACGTCGAGCGCCGCGCGCATCAGCATCTCGGCTTCCGACGGCAGCAAGCGCCGTCCGTCGGGGAAGATCTCGTGCTGCGGCAAAGCGCGACTCGCGTAGGCATCCAGCCACGCCGACAGCAGCTCCTCGGCGGTCTGTGCGCTGCGGATCGCCGCCAGCGCATCGATCGGGCTGGCGTTGCGTTCGTTGAGCGGCGCGCGCATTTCTTCCATCGGCACGTACATCGAGGGCACCGGCACCAGCGCGCAACGGCGTTTCAACTCGGCGAGTGCCGGGTCGCGACGCGGATCAGGCCGTCGCCTGCCATCCAGCACCAGCAGCACCGGCACGCGACAGGCGCTATCGATTTCCGCGCGCAGCGGCTGCGCCTGCGGCGATTCGATCAGCGCCTGGAGCGCGCCTAGAGGCTCTGCCGCCAACAGCACCTGCGCGCCGGCAGACGGCGCGGGCGCGATCTCTGCTGTCGCCGCCGGTGCTGGCGAGAGCGTCGGCAACGGCACCGGGCGCATCAGCAGCAACACCGTCAAGATCGACGCAATGCCCAACAGGCTGAGAGTGACCGGACACCAAGTTCGATTCACCATGGTCTGCGCCCCATCGTCACGCGCTCGCGCCGCTCCAGATCGAGCAGCGTTTGCACATCAGCATAACCGCGCAGAATCTCGCGCGCTGCCCCGCCCTGCGCAAATCCGTGCTCCAGCATCAGCCAGCCGCCGGGCTTCAGTGCCACAAGCGCAGCGCAGGCAATCGCGCGCAGATCGCGCAGCCCGTCGCTGCCTGCCACCAGCGCCGAGCGCGGTTCGTGCTGCAACGACGGCAAGTGCGGATCGTCCGGCGCCAGATACGGCGGATTGGCGACGATGCCATCGACACTCGACGGCGCTACCGCCTCCAGCCAATCGCCGCACCAGAACTTCACTGGCGCCGACAGGCGCCGCGCGTTTTTCTGCGCCACACGCAGCGCCAGCGCACTGCGATCGCAAGCGAAAACCTGCCAATCGCTGCGCTCCAATGCAAGGGTGACCGCAATCGCGCCGCTGCCGGTGCCAAGATCCAGCCACAGGCCGCCGTTGCCGCGCGCCAAAGCCGCATCGACCAGGCATTCGGTGTCGGGCCGCGGAATCAGCACCGTCGGGTTGACTTCGAACACGCGCCCGTAAAAGTCTTGCTCGCCAAGCACGTATGCCAAGGGCTCGCCGCTCGCGCGGCGCGCGGCCAGCGCGTCGATCTGCGCCGCGTGCGTCGCAGATAACAGGGCATCGTCATGCGCAAACAGCCACGCGCGATTGACGCCCAGCACCTGCATGAGCAAGCGATCGGCCTCATCGCTGTCCAGCCGCTCGCGAAGGCGCACACGTTGACGCTTCACCGTCTCTGTCACGGTCTATCCTGTCCGGGTCTGATCGAATGGTAACGCCGATGCGCTGGAAGCTGTGTTTGGTACTGCTGGTTGTCGCCACCGACGCTTTGGCCTGGGGCCGAACCGGCCACCGCATTACCGGCGAGCTGGCGGCGCGGCAACTGGAGCCTGCGGTGCGCGCGGAGGTGGACAGACTGCTCGCCGTTGGCGCGCAAACCTCGCTCGCAGAAGCAACGATCTGGGCCGACGCCGTGCGCGAAACCAATCCGGCATATCGCTGGTCGACGCCGTTGCACTGGGTGAATTTTCCGCAAGGCCAATGCAGTTACGACGTCGCCACGTGCCCCGACGGCAATTGCGTCGTCGCCGCCATAGAACGTTACTCGGCCGCGATCGGCGATCGGCAGTTGGCCGATGCGGAACGCGCCATCGCGCTCAAGTTCCTGATCCATTTCGTTGGCGATGTGCATCAACCGCTGCATGCCGGCTACGCCGCCGACCGCGGCGGCAACGATTTCCAGATCAACTATCTGCGCGCCGGCTGGAATCTGCACTCGGTTTGGGACACGCTGATCCTGGAGAGCCTCGAGTTGCACTGGACCGCCTACAGCGACCGCATCGCCGCCTTACCGCGCGCGGCGGAGGCCAGCGAGTTGAACCCGAGGCGCTGGGCCGAAGAATCCTGCGAAATCGTCCAACGCGCCGATTTTTATCCGCCCAGGAACAAGATCACCGCTCGCTACCTGGACGCCATGCGCCCCATCGCCGACGCCCGACTGAAGCTCGCCACCGATAGACTCGCGGCCGTGCTCAATCGCGAGCTCGCCAGTCGCCAGAAGTAGTCCTGCGTTTGCGACGTCGCGATATCTATTGGGGCGGCACGATTTATTCGTCAACCGAAGCGGGGGCGAGGGGCGGGGGTCACGTGCAGACGCAGCGCATGAACACGCCTGCCGGTCCGCTGGAATCGGTGGAAAGCATCGGGTACGCCAGGATGTTCAATCCGCGCAGAAACAAGCCCCGAAGGGGCGCAATGCATTAGCCCAGGGCGCAAGCCCTGGGTAAGATCGCCTATCCGAGAGAGCCCTGAAAGGGCGAAATCAATGGCCCAGTCGCTGGCGGAAATCCTCGTCCACGTTGTGTTCTCGACAAAAAACCGAGAACCAGTGCTATCCGATAACGTTCGCGATGAGCTGCATGCCTATATCGGCGGCATCGTCGAAAATCACGGTGGCACGCTGCTGAAGGCAGGTTCGGTTTCGGACCACGTACACCTTTTGATCTCGCATCCGCGCACGTGCTCGCCGTCGGCGTTGGTCGGGCAGATCAAGGTGGGCACGACGCTCTGGCTCAAGTCCAAAACGCCGACGTTGGCCGACTTCCATTGGCAGGCCGGCTACGGCATGTTTTCGATCAGTCCTTCCCATCGAAAAGCGCTGGAGCGATACATCGGCGCTCAAGCCGAACACCACCGCACCGTAACATTCCAAGACGAGTTCCGGCGCCTCATCGAGCGCTACGGCGTCAAAGCGGACGAGCGCTATCTCTGGGATTAGATTTCATTTCGCCCTTTCAGGGCTCCATGATCAAGACGGACGCTGACCCAGGGCTTGCGCCCTGGGCTATTGCATTGCGCCCCTGCGGGGCTTGGTTTGGCAAACGCTTTCGAAACCCAACGGGACCTGCGAGGCTATTCAGGAGGTGGTCAGTGCGTGGATTGGTCACTGAAGAACATTTGTGAATCGGACAGGCTTGCGATCGGTCCCGCCCCCGATCAACCTCCCTCAAGCCCACTGACGAACAGGAAATCGGTCGGCAGTTGCGTGCTTTGCTGGCCATTGTTGGCGCTCGTCGCCGGGCTGGCGCTGAGGCCGACGGGCGCGCCGCTGCCGCCGGCGATGGCCAGACGCGACTGCGGGCTGCTGGCGCGCGCGGCGACGCTGGCGTTGCTGGCGCCGATCAGCCGGTGGTTCTGGCTGCCTGTGTTCTGCGCCACTGCAGGCGCGAAGCTCAAGGGCGCCAGAGCGATGAGAGCAATCGTTATCGAGTTGCGCATGTCGTCGCTCCGAATCACGGACAGGTATTGGTGAGGAAGTCGACGCTGCCATCGAGATTACGGCGCGTATTGCCGGCGCAGCGCAACGTGGTGGTGCCGAGCGCCTGGCCCTGGCATACGGTGCCCGTGGCGTTGTTGCCGGCGATGCGCAAGCTCAGCGTTTCGCCAGCGGCGGTGTTGTAGGCGATCGCGCAACCGCTGTCGCTCTCCAGGCGATTGCCGGAAATCTCGTGCGTACGTCCACTGGCCGCGTTGTTAAGATCCGACAGCGTCAACGCACGCGCCAAGCCCGGCGTCGCACCGCGCGCAGAGAATCGCGAGTTGGCGATGTTCACCGGCTCCTGGAATCGTCCGGCGACAGCCGACCCCGTGGCCGACAGGCCTTCGACTTCGACATCGACGCCGTTGATCGCTCCAGGCTGCGGCTGCACGGTGCCATCGCTCGCCGGTCCGCTCAAGATGCCATTGCAGGGCGCGCCGTTACTGCAGGTGACGCGCACCGATCCGCCAGTGATCTGCTGGCCGGCACCTTCGAACAAAATCCCCATGCCGCTGCCGACGCCACCACTCGTCAGCGCCGCATCCACGAAGATGGTCGGATTGATGATCGAAGCATAGTCGTCATCGCTGCCGAGCATCGTGATGCGAATACCGCGCGCGTTGTAGCGCAAGCGTTCGATGGTGACAAAGGGGCTTTCGATCAGCACGTCGGTGCCTTGCACCCAAATGCCGGCCGCACTGCCCGGCAAACTTAGCTCGACGTCATTTCCCTGGATCGACACATTGGCGTTACGCATCACTGCGCCCGAATCGGCGACATTGTCGATCAGCAGAATTCCGATGATGCTGGTGTTGCTCGGATGCACCGAATCGATCAGCGCCAGCAGATTGTTCCACGCGCCACCGAGGGCGAGTTCGGCGCCGCGGACGGTGGCGCCCGCCGACTGCGCGGCCACAACGACGCGATCCATGAACAGCGCGACGCCAGCCGGACAACTGGCGCGCAAGCCATGCGTGAGACTGCCGTTGCCGCCCTCGAAGCGCGCGTCTTCGATGCGACCATCGGTGCTGCACAAATACGCGCCGCTGCGAGAACCGCTCGCTCCGGCAGCGGTAGCCGTCGCGGCGACGCGACTCAGCGTGATCGAGGCTACTGGGGTCAATGCATTGCCAACTGCGTGGGCGGCAATGCCGCTGGTGGGCGGCAATGCTTCAACCGTCGAGGCACCAGTGTTTCGCACTGCCAGATCGCGCAGGCTCGACTGGGATTGCATCAACACCACGCCGCCGGACGGGAAGTTACTCACGATCTCGGTTTGCGGATTGGCCCCGAGCACACTGCCGGCACCCTGCCCGACGAGGGTCACGAAGCTGGACAGCAGCAGCTGACTGCTGCCGAGATCGAACTTGCCAGCATCGAGTTGCACGACCACCGGATCGTTGGCTGTTGCCGCTGGCAATCCGGCGATCAGCGCCAACAGCGCGGTCCCGTTTTCCAACGGCGTGCCATCGGCTGGGACTTCCACCCGATTGCGGAACAGACTCGCAGCACGTTGCGCATGCGGCGCGCTGGTCAGCGCGGGGCGCGGCGTCATTTCCGAATCGCCCTGGATTTGCACGCCCAGATACAGCTTGCGGCCGAACGCCGTGCGCGGCAATGGCGTGACCAGGCCCAGCTCGACCGCCAGATTTCCGCCATCGACCACGACGTTGTTCTGCACTTCGGTCCAGAGTGCCGTCCCGCCACTGGGTACATCGTAGAGGCGAAACGTGAAATTGCGTGTGCCGCTGATAGGTTGGCCGCTGGCGTCAGCCAGATTGGCTTGATAGCCGAGCGAATTGGGGGGCGCTGCGATGGCAATCAGCGGCAATAACAAAAGGACCAAAACCAACGAACGATGGCGCATGACCGATACCCCCCTTCTGACGCGACATCGCCACGCTATTGGCTGCGTCTACAGCGCGCAATGCGTGCGCGGTGAAAGCTTATGAAATCTTCTGAAATCTCGGCAGATCAATAGCTTGCGCCCATCCTGCGCGCGCACACACCCTGTGTTAGATTTTGCTCGGTCATCGCCGGAGGCCCATGGCCGGTGCTGGAAAATGCGCAACAAAGCTCACTCGAAGCGTGGCAGTTCGCCGGCTTTACGGTCGATGCGAAGATGCAACACGTCTACGCCGACGACCAGCGCCTGGACCTGGAGCGCAGCGGCTACGCGTTATTGCTGTGCCTGATCGACCACGCGCCCAGGGTCGTCGACAAGGAGACTTTGCTTGCGGCAGGCTGGCCAGGCCGCGTGGTCTCGGACAATTCGCTGGCCAAGGCGATCAGCAAGCTGCGCAAGGCGCTCGGCGATCATTCGGCCGAGTTGATTGTTGCGGTGCATGGTTATGGGTATCGCCTGGGTGTCGAGCCGACACCCAGGCTCCGCACGGAGGTGCCGGGCGCCAGCGCAGCCCCCGAGACGACAGCCATCCCTGACGAACGTCTGGGCGGCGAAGCGTCGGGTGCGGCCGCAACACGAGGCAGGCGCTGGACGCTGCTCGCCGCACTAACGCTTGCTCTGGCATTGCTGGTCGCGTTGGGCGGCGCGCTGACCGTGCCCCGCGCGCCGCATCAAACTCATGCGGCGGCAGCCATGCCGCGTATCGCTCTGATACCGCTGCGCGACTTGAGCAGCGACGGCTCGCTGGTACTGCTGGCGCGCGGGATCGCCGAGAACCTGCGCCAAGACGCGCATCGTTTGCCCGGCGTGCTGATCGCCGATCCGGGTCCGGCCAGTCAGTTCATCGACGATGGCAGTAACGCGCAGCGTATCGGCAACGCATTAGATGCCGATCTGATCGTCGGCGGCGATATCGACTCGACGGACGGGCGGCTGGTCGTCGAGTTGCGCATCACGGATTTGCGTGGCGAATTGGCGCCGTATCGACAACGCTTCGAGCGCGCCGCGAGCGATCAAGCGACGTTGCTGGACGACTTGACCCTGGCCATGTTCCAAGCGCTGAGCCCAACGCCAGGCCGCTTGGGTTTGGCGCAGGGAAGCGGCGGCGGCACGGCAAATGCTGAGGCGTATCTTGCGTTTTTGCGCGCGTCTACCACCTTCGTCAACAACAACGATCCCACCAGCCAGCGCCGCACCATCGCGGTGCTGGAACAAGCGATCCAGCTCGATCCGAACTATGCCGATGCGGTACTGATGTTGGCTGGCATCCTGGGCGGCAGCGGCTACTATGCCGACACGCCGCTGGAGCTGAAGGCCGGACGCCAGCGTGCGCTGGCGATGATGGATCGCGGCATCGCGCTCAAGCCCAACGATCCTCTCCAATACCTGCTCCGCTCGGAAATGCGTTTGCTGTACAACATCGACTGGGTTGGCGCACTGGCCGATATCGAACTGGCCAAAGCGCAGGCGCCAATCGACAATTCCGAGGCGATGATCCGAATCTGGCAGGCGCGCTTTTACGCATCGATGAACCGGATCGACGATGCCATCGCCATCGGTTCGCAGTCGATCGCATTGGCGCCCGACGCCGGCGGTCGCCGCAACCAGGGCTGGCATTACCTCGCCAAGGGCGACACCAAAAACGCGCGCGCGGTGTTGTTGCTGCAGCTCAAGAACTACCCCGAAAGCCCGCATGTACATTTTTATCTGGCGCTTTGCGACATTCTGGAGCGGCAACCGGAGGCTGCCCTGCGACAGCTCGAATTCGCCTCGCCCTTGTTTCGCTTGACGGGCACGGCAGTGGCGCAGTTCGAACTCGGCAATCGCGTCGCCTCGGATGCAGCACTCGATGCCCTGAAAAACCGATTCACGCCTGCCGATGGCTATTGGGCCGCAGCCGCGCACGCCTGGCGCGGCGAGGCTGATGAAGCCTTCGCCTGGCTCGACGACGCCGCCAGTGCGGGCGACAGCAGCCTGATGTATCTACCCTTCGATCCGCACTGGCATCGTCTGCGAGACGACCCGCGCATGCGTCAGTGGTTGCAACGTCTGGCGCCGCCAACCGCAGTATTGAACAGCGTGCCCTGAGGTCGCATGACCGCTGCGGGCATGGCGACCGGGCCAGCGTGGCCCGGTCGCTGCCTTTCGATCACATGCGGTTCGCTGCCAATCCGCCGACGGCCGCCACGAAGCAGACTGCGGCACCGTCGGCGCACGGCGTGCAGCTGGAGCGCGCGGCGCGCACGGCCTCGCACACTTGCGCGGTATTGCGCGCGGCGCCGAGTTGCACCAGCGTGCGTGCATCGACGAGCGCCTCGGCGCGACCGTCATACAACCGGCTGCCATCGTTCGCGACCTGGAACGATAGCGAGCGCGCGCTCGTGGTCATGCTCGACGGGCCGACACTGATCTGCAGCGAACCGGCGCCCGCGTTCAGCCGGCCGCGTTCGAGCCGCGTATTCGCCAGCACCCCCGCCGTTGCACCCGGCTGGCCGCTGTTGACTTGACGCACTACAAGCGTTCGCTGGGTGAGATCGGCCTGCAAAGCGAGCGGGTTGACCGACGCCGGGAGCATCGGGAAGCCATCGGGCAACAGCACATAAGCGCGACTGGCATCGAGCCTGTAGGTGCGGCCATGGACGCTGGCGGTGGACGGTTGCGTGTTGTGCGTCTGCGTCGATACCGGGCGGCTTTGCGGGTCGGCCTGCAGCGCCTCGACGATATCTTTGGCGCGGCTGTACAGCGTGCCGCTCCCGCGGCCGTTGTTGCACATCATCGCGACACCCACGTCCGTCGAGCCCACGGCGTTCGGCCACAACGACCACACCGCAGCGTTCGTCGACTGACGGGCATTGCCGGGCCCCGCAAGGCCAATGTCGCCGCCGTGATAGATCGAGCCGTTGGCATCGTCGATCAACACACCCAAACCATACGGCGGGAAGTTCTCCCCATCGGGCCCGAGCGCCAGATGGCCGATCTTGGTTTCCATCCAGCCGCGCGAATTGGCGTTGACGATTTTGTTGCCCTGGTAGGCCGCGAGAAGGCGCGTGAGATCGCCGATGGTGATCGCCCAACCGCCTGACGGTCCAAACCAACTGGCTTGTGCGTGCGTGACTTCCCACGGATCGCCCTGCACCCAGTTCTTCCCGCCAGCGCCCCAATTGGAATCGTAGTAGCCCACAGCGCGGCCCGGGATGTCGTTGGCACGATGGCGATGAGTGATCGCGAGCGAGGTTGCCTGCCCTGGCGCCAGGTCGTTGTCCGACCAGCGGCCCACATGATCCCAGATGAAATCTTCATAGCCGTTGTAGCCGTGCGCTTGCGCGACCGCGCCGACCATGCCGCCGGCGACCTGATAACCCACGTTCGAGTAAATCGCCTGCCAGCCATCGTCGCTCCCGTCGTTGTCGAAATCGACGCTATCGAGCTGGGCGACGTTGCCTGCCTCGTTGCTCGCGTACTGGGTCGCGAGCGCCGTCGGGTCGAGCGCCGCGCGATGCGCTTCGGTGCAGACCGGATCGGCCGCATCGGGCGTGGTTGCGCCGGTGCATTGACCAAAAGCGCTGCCGGCGTCCCAATTCGGTCGGAAAGCCTGGCCGCGGCTCGCGCCACCGGCGCCTGCCGTATGGCTAAGCAGTTTGAACAGAATCTCGTTGCCTAGCGCACCGCCGATCGGCAAGCGCTGATCGACCTGATCTTCAAAGTCCGCCCAGCCACGCTCCACCTGGCGCATCGCACCGAGCGCGGTAAAGGTTTTCGAAACCGAGCCGATCGCTCCCATCGTCGCCACGCCCCAGTCCTGCGCATCGATGCCCAGGCGCGCACGACCGTAACCTTTGAGATACACAACTTGATCGTCGAGGCTGACGCCGACCGCGCAGCCCGGTGCCAAGGCGCCGTCGAGCCAACCCACCATGATGCTGTCGACCAGCGGCCAGGCCATGGTGCCGTACTTGCCGTCTTTGGCCGCCGATAACGCAATGTTGCTATCCGGAACGTGGTCCGGCCCAAGCTGCACCGGCGCCTGACCGCAGCCCACCAGAATCGCCGTCGCCGCACCCAAGGCGACGCAGAGCACGCGCTGTCGAGCGCGCAGAGTAACGTTGAACATAATCGTCTCCAATCGGCCACCGTCGCGCAGTCGGGACGAAAGCGCCGTGGCGGCAGCCTCAAACGCGGAGACGTAATGGCGCGGCAAAAACGACAGCGACGCAAAAAAACCAACGCCGCAGAAAACGCGCACACCGGATCTTCTCGATTCGGATGTCTATGCGATGCTTAAGCCGGGCGTAAACGCGAGACGAGCAGATGGACCAGGATGCGGTTGTCGATGCCGGGCCGAAGGGATCGCGCACAACCTATTGGGGTTTGATTGGCGCCAATGCGCTGAATGTGGCGCTGGCGATCTGGAACGACTGGTCGATGGCAGCCTTGATCTGGCCGTTCTGGTTTCAGAGCGTGATCATCGGTGTGTTCAATGTACGCCGCATGCTGTGCTTGCGCACCTTCTCCACCAAAGGTTTGAGCAGCAACGGCAAACGGGTACCGGAAACGGAAGCTGGCAAACGCTCTACCGCTTGGTTCTTTGCCGCGCATTACGGCCTGTTTCATTTGTTCTTTGCCATCGCGCTGCTGATGGCCGTACCGCGAGCAGACGAAGTCCTGTCGTTAACGATTTGCTGCGCGGCATTGCTGCTGGCGCAGTGGCAGGCGCATCGGGAGGAAGTTAAGATCGATGCGCGCGGTCGTCCCAACCTCGGCATGATGATGTTTGCACCCTACGTGCGCATATTCCCGATGGGCATCCTGCTGGCTTGTGCGACGGCCGCACCCACACAGGCGGGCACGACCATGCTCCTGATCGGGGCGCTGAAGACGCTCACCGATCTGGCTGGCCATGCCATCGAGCAGTACTTGGTGGCGCAATCGGCGCGACGTTCGAATTGAGGCCCGTGGCAGCACCGAACGCGTCGGTCCACAGGACGTTTTCGCACAAAAAATGCGGCTTGGTGCCGATCGGGGCGCTTCGTCGGGAGATTCCTGCACCATGCGCCTGCCTGCGCTTTATTGCGCTGTTTCCAGCTTGTATTCCAGCGCCAGCTTTTGCGCGGCATTGCTCTGGCTGAGGGCAGTCTCTGCTTGATGCAAGGCACTGGCGATGCGCGTCGCCACCCGGTTCGCCGGTGCCGTGGCGCCCTGAGCCTACCCCGCCGCCTCCGCCTCCTCCCGCCCCTGCTGCCGGATCAGCGCGACCTGGCGGGCATCTTCGATGGCATCCAGCACCGCCTCAACGTCGGCCTGGCTTTCGTCGAACGCAAACGCGCCAGTCAGTTGGCTGTCGGGCTCCAGCGTCCCGGCTTCGAACAGTGCCCACATTTCCTCGCCGTAGTGCGTTTGCATCAGCTCCGGCGCGAAGCGACTGAAGCTAGCCCGCAAATTGTGCACGTCGCGCAGCAGCATCGCGCGTGCGGCGTTGTTGCCAGTGGCGCTGACCACCTGCGGCAGATCGATGATGACCGGACCGGCGGGCTCCACCAGCACGTTGTATTCGGACAAATCGCCGTGGATCACACCCAGGCACAGCATGCGCACTACATCGCGCACCAGCCGCCGATGCCAGTCGAGCGCCTGCTCGCGCGTCAGATCGACCTCGCCCAGACGCGGCGCCGGATCGCCGTGCTCGTCGGTGACCATCGCCATCAGCAGCACGCCGTGAAAATAGCCGTGCGGCCTGGGCACTGTTACGCCAGCGGCATCGAGCCGATACAGCGCGTCGACCTCGGTGTTCTTCCACACCGTTTCCTGTTCGCGTCGACCGAACTTGCTGCCGCGGTTGATCGCCCGCGCCTGACGGCTGCCACGCACCTGGCGCCCTTCCTGGTACTGCACGCGCGCCTTGAAGCTGCGTTGCGCCATGTCCTTGTAGACCTTGGCGCAGAGCCGATTGGGCCCCGATTGCACCACGTAAACCGACGCTTCCTTGCCGCTTTTGAGCGGCAGCAACACCTCATCGATCAGGCCATCGTCGATCAGCGGCTGCAGGCCTTTGGGTGTTTTCATGAGCACAGCCGTAGATTTGAGCGACTCAGTATGCGGCATGCGCCCAGAATGGCCGCCGTACGCTGGAGCGACTGGGCGAATTGTAACGAATCGCGGCGCCAGACCCGAAACAACCACCGGATGTCGCCGCCGCGAACTTGCTGCGTCGCCATCGCAATGCAGGTCCGCGTTTACGCTCGCTCTTGGCCCGCATTTCCCTGAACGAGCCCGCCACTGCGCGTAGCCTCGCCGTTATACTGAATGGCTCGCTTGACAGCCCTCAAGCGCCCCTCGACCACTCTCGGCGATCGAACCTGTGTCCGCTGATATCAACCAGCTTTACGCGACTTCGCAACTTTCCGGCGGCAATGCCGCGTTCGTTGAAGAGCTTTACGAGGCCTATCTGGCCGATCGCCAAGCGGTGCCGCCCAAATGGCGCCAATACTTCGATTCGCTGCAGACGGCCGGACGGACGGATGTCGCCCATACGCCGATCATGAACGCGGTTGCCGATGTGGCGCGTCGCGGCGCGCGCGGACTTATGGTCATGCAGACCGCCGAGCACTCGGCGGATCAGGCCAAACAAGGCGCTGTGCTGAAGCTGGTGAATGCTTACCGCACGCGCGGCCATCTGGCGGCTAACCTCGATCCCCTGGGGTTGACGCCACCCGAGTCGGTGCCGGATCTGTCGCCCGAATTCCATGGCCTGGCGCAGTCCGATCTCGGTACCGAGTTCGATGTCGGCTCGCTGATGGGTAAGCAACGCCGCGTGCTGCTCGATGCGCTGGCGCAATTGACGGCGAGTTACTGCGGATCGATCGGCGCCGAGTACATGCATATCAGCGACTACCCGCAACGGCGCTGGATGCAGGAACGCCTGGAAGGACCGGCGGGCAAATTCGGCTTCAGCGTCGAGAAGCGCAAACGCATCCTCGATCGCCTGACGGCAGCCGAGGGGCTGGAGCGTTACCTGCACACCAAGTACGTCGGCCAGAAGCGTTTTTCGCTGGAAGGCGGCGACAGCCTGATACCGCTGGTCGACGAGATGATCCAGCGCGCCGGTGCTGGCGGTTCCAAAGACGTCATCATCGGCATGGCGCATCGCGGGCGCCTCAACGTTCTGATCAACACGCTCGGCAAACCGCCGCGCGAGTTATTCGATGCTTTCGAAGGCAGGCACGACGACCATGACGACCCGGCGCACTCCGGCGATGTGAAGTACCACCTCGGCTTCTCGTCCGATGTGGCAACGCCAGGCGGCACGGTGCATCTGGCGCTCGGTTTCAATCCCTCGCACCTGGAAATCATCGATCCGGTGGTCGCCGGCTCTGTGCGTGCGCGCCAGGCGCGGCGCAAGAACGCCGATCGCGCGCAAGTGGTTCCGGTGTTGATCCACGGCGACGCGGCCTTTGCCGGGCAAGGCGTGGTCATGGAGTTGCTGCAAATGTCGCAGGCACGCGGCTACGGCGTTGGCGGCACCATCCACATCGTGATCAACAACCAGGTCGGGTTCACCACCAGCCACCCGCAGGACGCGCGCTCGACGCGCTACTGCACCGACGTGGCGAAGATCGTCTCGGCACCGGTTTTTCACGTCAACGGCGACGACCCGGAAGCGGTGGTGTATTGCGCGCAGTTGGCGCTCGACTATCGCCAGACGTTCAAGCGCGATGTCGTGATCGACCTCGTCTGTTATCGCCGCCACGGGCACAATGAGGCCGACGAACCGGCGGCCACGCAGCCGTTGATGTATCAAAACATTCGTTCGCGCCCGACGACGCGTGAGATGTACGCGCGCAAGCTTGAGGCGGAAAAAATCATTGCCGAGGGCGAAGCCAGAGCGATGATGGACGCATACCGCAACGCTCTGGAAAAGGGCGAACCGGTGGTGCCGGAATTGACGCACGCCGACCTGGGGCAGAAGCATGTTGCGGTCGACTGGTCGCCGTATTTGCACCAGCGCCTGAGCGACACCGTGCCCACCGGCGTCGCGATCGATCGGCTGCGCGCGCTGAGCGCCAGCATCCACGCACTGCCGGGCGAGTTGAAACTGCACTCGCGCGTGGCCAAGGTGTACGAAGATCGCCCAAAGATGGCGAGCGGCGAGTTGCGCATGGACTGGGGTTTCGCCGAGACCATGGCCTACGCCACGCTGCTCGATGAAGGCTACAACCTGCGCCTTTCCGGCCAGGACTGCGGTCGCGGCACTTTTTTCCATCGCCACGCGGTGCTGCACGATCAGCAAACCGGCGCGGTGCACATTCCACTGCGCACTCTGGTCGACAATCCTGAACGCGTCACCGTGATCGACTCGCTGCTCAGCGAAGAAGCGGTGATGGGTTTCGAATACGGTTACGCCACGGCCGATCCAAAAACGCTGGTGATCTGGGAAGGCCAGTTCGGCGATTTCTGCAACGGCGCGCAAGTGGTGATCGACCAGTTCATCAGCTCAGGCGAGGCGAAGTGGGGGCGTTTGTGCGGACTGACCCTGTTCTTGCCGCATGGCTATGAGGGCCAGGGCCCGGAGCATTCTTCGGCACGGCTTGAACGCTTCCTGCAGCTGTGCGCGCTGGACAACATGCAAGTGTGCGTACCCACTACGCCGGCGCAAATGTTCCACATGCTGCGCCGGCAAATGGTGCGCGGCGTGCGCAAGC
>JALHMG010000054.1 GCA_022844135.1 Lysobacterales bacterium | reverse complement strand
GCGCGAACCGTTAGCGTTGCGCAAGCTTGGCCTGGAATCCAACTATTGGACGGCGCACGTCAAAGGCGTCGGATCAGGCTACTGGCGCATGGTCGCCAGCGTTGAAACGCTCGAAGCCAGAGCTGCCGAGTGGAAACAGCGCTGGCTCAAAGGAATCGGCTTCGCAAGGAGCCTCGCGACCCGGTGAGACGCACCACCAGGGGACAACTGGCGCCGCTGGCGCCTGCGCGCGTTGCTTGCGCGCTGAAAACCCACTGACGAATCGCGATGAGACAGGCGCAAAGACGTCTGAGCGTCTATGTTGTCTGGATTCAATGGGTGTCCGCGTTTGCGCCGATGGGGCTCCAACTGACTCGTGGCAAGCCGCTGCGGAGGCCATCCGCGAAGGTGAGGACTCGAAGAAGTTTGCGTTTTTCGCCATCGGCGTAAAGGGCCCGGATATGGACACCCTGCGTAAGATCAGCGTCCGCGCGCCGCTCTCCTTGGATGGCCTCAAGTTTCGCGAGTTAGCCATCGTTCCAATGACGGGGGAGTACGCCAACATGACGCACTTCGTGACCGACAACGACGCTGTGACCCTGCTTGCTACGCGGGTGTACCCGGACAGAGCACTAAGGGTTGCGGCGTTTACCGACGGAGTCCAGCGGCTCGCGCTGAACCTCTCGACCAATACGCCGCATGAGCCCTTCTTCTCTCCGTTCTTCATTAGCATGGCGAAGGCAACTGCTGAACAGGTGGACGCGCTTCCGGGCCTGTTGGTCAAGTTCCTTGGAAGTGCCCCAGTCAACGAGCGTACCGACGACGATAAGACACTTGCGTTCGCACTTTGGGTGCCTTGACTTGGACCATGGCTCGGACGTTTTACACCTCGAAAGGCACCTCTGTTGAGGTCGGGCGGGAACTGGGCAAGGGTGGTGAGGGGTCCGTTTTCGACGTTCTCAACCGTGGCAATCAGGTTGCCAAGCTTTACCACAAGGCGCCGGCGCCAAAGAAGCAATCCAAGCTGAGCTTCATGGCGTCTAACGCCGGTGCTCAGCTTCTTGAATACGTTGCCTGGCCGCAGGAAACACTGCATCTCAGCAGAGGCGGACCGGTCGTCGGATTCTTGATGCCAAAGGTGTCCGGCAAGGACCCTGTGCATATGGTCTACAGCCCGGCACACCGTCGCCAGGACTATCCAAGGGCGGCTTGGGATTTCTTGCTGTACGTCGCGCGGAACATTGCGGCATCCTTCGAAACACTGCACGCTCATGGGCATATCGTTGGCGATGTAAATCAAAACAGCTTCATGGTGGGGCGTGACAGCAAGGTCATCCTGATTGACAGCGACTCGTTCCAAGTGAACGCGCGCGGGACCATTCACTATTGCGAAGTAGGTGTCTCCCACTTCACTCCGCCCGAGCTTCAGTCACTGTCGCCATTTGATGGCTTCACGCGTACCGCAAACCACGACAACTTCGGCTTGGCGCTACTCATATTCCATATTCTCTTTGGTGGCCGGCATCCGTATTCGGGCGTCCCGCTCCGAAATGGCGTCGGTGATGCACTCGAAGCGGACATAAAGAACTTTCGGTATGCCTATGCCAGGGACAATCAATCCCGCGGCTTCAGCCCACCGCCCCGATCTATCCCCGTCTCGATACTGCCGGACACGATCGAGTCAATGTTCCATCTCGCGTTCACGGAGAGGGGGACGTCCGGTGATCGCCCGACAGCGCAGCAGTGGTTGTCGTCGCTCGACAACCTCCGCAGTCGTCTCACGAAGTGCACCACGTCAGGAATGCACCTGTATCCCAACCACCTGGGCTCGTGTCCCTGGTGCGCCCTGGAAAAGCAGGGCGTTGCCTACTTCATCGACCTGGGTACGAGCTTCTCCCAAACAGCGTCTGGCTTCGTGCTCGCTCAGGTATGGGCCGTTATCCAGACTGTTCCTTAGATCGCTTTACAAGGCGTTCACCATTGCGATGACGCTTTACAGCATCGGAAATGCGGTCAACTCTGCATTCGCAGCCGGCAGTTCGCCTACTTTCAGTAGTGATTTTGAAGGTTTGTATTCGTTGAATGCCCTTGACGAACAGGTAATGGAGACGGTGTTTTCGAGAGCGAGGATGTGTTCGCCAGTAGCGGCAGGTATAGCAGCGGGAATGGTGAGAGGGTTTGCGCAAGCTCGGCGACTCCCGACATACACCATGCGCATCATCGAAATTCGTGCCGATAGTCTTGCCAAGAGCCAGCGTATGATCGTCAGCTTGGCGGTCGGCCGCCATTTCGTCGGGCGGTGAGAGATTTCGCGGTCGAAATGGCAGTGCCGGGCGTGGAGGTTTACGGATGTTGGACTTCTGGATGCTCACCTGCCAAATGGAGTGTTGCGCTAGCCAGCGAGGCGCCTCAGGCCAAATTACTGAAATTAGGCAGAATGTTAAAAAAGCAGATGAGTACGTGTCATTGTACAAGGCACTGCAGCCTGGAATAGGCGCCGATCAGTTCGCCAACGGATACGACCCCAAAAACTTTTGCGACGGCGACCATGCGCGAATTTTGCCAGAGATAAATCGCTTGCGGACGACTACGCATACCATTATGGTGAAGGAGTAGAGCAGTTGCGGAGTGGTCGGTCGATTATTGATATTGGTCGCGACATGGCTCGAAAAGGCGATCCAAGTATATTCTACCGAATGGAGGTTAATATGATAAGAAATTATCGCGTGCTGCACCCAACGCCATGAACGAAAGTAGATTCTTGAAAATAATTGACGAAGTTTTTCGCCCTTTCATGTCCCAACTGGGCTTCGCAAAGGTCGATATCCATATCAGCGGCAAATACTATCGCGCCGATTTCTCGAACGGACGCTTTACCGTGAAGATATTGTTCGAACCAGGTGAGTCGCATTTGACGTCTATGATAATTGATAATGCGCTTACTGATATCGCCTCTATTGACGAGCCCAAGCGGACCCCTCGACTTGCTGACCTGAACACCAGATATCGATCAGTTATTTCCGACGAACAAAGATCCGAAAATTCTGATTCCTTTTGGCAGTTCTCCGCAGAGGACTTGATAGAGAAGTCACTGATTAAACATGCAAAGGATCTTCGGCTCGTGTTGCCTTTGCACCTGCGCGAACTCGGATGTGCAAACATGAGCTAAGACAAGCGGAGAGCGACATCAAGGCTAGGCCTGGTTACGTTTAGCGAGTCTTTGGGTGCAGAACGAAGCGCACAACGAGGACATGCAAACCCAAACGAGGACACGCAAATTCTGATTCTCCGCGCGACGTAATCGGTCGTCTAAACGTTTACACGGCCGCAAATCGCTTTAGGGAGTGGCGGCGGTTTTATTGGTAGAACGAGGACACGCAAATTCTGATTCTCCGCGCGACGTAATTGGGCGTCTAAACGTTTAGACGGCCGCAAATCGCGTTAGAGAATGGCCGCGATTTTTGGCGGCCAACGAGCCCAGACGCTGGCGGCGTCAAACGTGCGCGGGTGGGTTGGCTCACCGGTTGGCGGCAAGGCTCCGCGCGTAGCCGATGCCCTTGAGCCAATGCTGTTTCAGTGCTGCTGCTTTCTCTGTCATCGCCTCGGCGCTGCCGACAAATCGCTGGTAGGCAGCGCGGAATCCAATGACGTGACCGGTCCTCCAATAGTTGGCGTTGACTCCATGTTTTTGCAACACAGGGGGCTCGGCTGAAGCGATCACGCCGCGCTTTATCCGCGCGGGCTTGAGTCATGAGCAAAGCATGGCGGTTCGCCGTGGGCTTGTCTGTCAGTACAACGCGCATTGTGGTGTCAGAGTTCTCTGACAAGCGGAGATCAGGCGGACGACAGGATCTACTATTGGGTCGTGGACTCCAGGCGCTGCGTCGTGATTGGCGCCCAGCTGGTTCGACCGTCCTGTGCCGATAGGTTCACACTCACGTCGTCGGTCTCGTTCTATTCTTTAGCTTAACGATCTGGGAGTGATAGCGATGCGCGAACCTCTTTTTGTAGTTGCACTGCTTGCAGCGAGCTGCGTCGGTGCTCAGTCAGTACCTGCCGATCTGCAGCTGACCAGCGTGTGCCCCACCTGCGATTTGATGGGCACGGTGTTGATCGTGCGCCACGCGGGCGATGGCTCGAATCGCCTGTTTATCGGCAATCAGGCCGGGCGAATTCGCGTGTACACGGGAGGTTCGAACTACGAATCGGGCTCGTTCCTGGACTTCAGCTCGGCCACCGGAACAGCGCCGCCGGATGGCTTGACGTTCCCAGGGACGTTTGGTGAAAGCGGCTTGCTGGGCTTAGCTTTTCATCCGTCGTTTGCGACCAATCGGATGCTGTTCGTCAATTACACGAATGGCAATGGCGACACGGTGGTAGCGCGCTATCAGACGCAGGTCGGCAATCCGAACGTGGTCGATACTTCATCGCGAACGGTGATTCTTCGCGTGGATCAAGATTTCGCCAATCACAACGGCGGCAATTTGTTGTTCGGACCTGACGGATTCCTCTATATCGGCATGGGCGATGGCGGCAGCGGCAATGACCCCTGCAATCGCGCCCAATCGCTTACGCCCTCTGACGTGGCGACGAACGAGCCAAACAACGCGGCGTGCGTTGTGGATGCGAATTTCGTTTCGGGTGGTGGGAACGCCGATAGCCGGGCATTGCTCGGAAAGATTCTTCGAATCAACGTCGACACCACCACGCCGGCATCGGCAAGCAATGAGTTGTGCGGCGACAATGCGGATGGCTCCGCGAACTACGCAATTCCTGCCGGCAACCCCTTCGCGGGCGCCAGCGGTGTAGCGGGCGCATGCGATGAAATTTTGGACTACGGCATTCGTAATCCTTGGCGATTCAGCTTCGATCGAGTACTTGGTGATCTTTGGATTGGTGACGTTGGCCAGAGCACACGCGAAGAGATCAGTTTGCGACGACGCGGAGACGTCGGAGCGATCAACTTTGGTTGGGACTGCCGTGAGGGGTTCACGGTTCCACAGAACAATGTTGGAGTTTGTAGACCCGGTGATTCGTTGCGCGATCCAGTGGCGGACTACAATCGAAATGCCGGTCAGTCAGTGACGGGCGGCTATCGCTACCGAGGGCTCATTCGCCAAATGGACGGCGTGTACTTGTTCGCAGACTACCTGACTAGCCGGGTTTGGGCGATCACCGAGACCTCGCCCGGTGTTTTTGGCCCGGCGCCAACCAACGCTAACCAAGTACTAATTGCGCCTGCCTTGGTTGCGACATTTGGCGAAGACGAGGCGGGCGATCTTTATGTCGGTGGTGGCAACAACAACGGACGTTTCTATCGATTCACGAGCGCCACCGCCGGCTTGCCGCAGGTGGTGCTTGCAAACGGTTTCGAGTGAACAAACGTGATGCGAAGTTCGATGGCAGCATAGGGCTGCCATCAGCTGCGTTTCCGCAGCCGATCCTTGGATGGCTGGGCGACGAGAGGGATACTGCTCGATCTGCTTATAGTTCGAACCCATAGACGAACATCGAATCCGGTCCATCCAGGTCCAGCACCGTAACGCGAATAGGAACGTCAGTCAGACCCGTGGAACTGACGGTTACGGTAGCCGCGTCGTCGGTAAGATCGGCATCTGCCGCAGCGCTCATGCGAACGGCTTGCGGGATGGACCAGTTGCTGGGCGTGAAAGTGAGTGTTGATCCGGAAACGATGCCGACATCGGTGTCTCCCGCGGTGCGCGCGACATTGACGGTGACGTTGACGAGCGGGGCTACGGCCAGCCGTACCGTGGTGACAACTTCGCCGCCTTGATCAGCACGGAGGTTCTGGTTGGCCACCACCAAGCCTTGCGATGTGGCATTGAACGCGGCGCGGAATACGTTCGCGGTGCCCACACCGACATAGTACAAAGCGCCGTCAGGGCCGACAGCGATGTCGACTTGGGACGTGATGCCGGTGGCCCAATAGTCGGTGCTGAGCACGCTGTTGGTCGTTGCATCGATGCGGGCCCGCATGATGCGACCAGAGTTACAGTCGCCGTAGAAGAAATTGCCGCGATAATCAGGGCTCGCTGCGGTTGCGTCGTAGAACGTGCCGCCAGTGAGGCAGCCACCTTGGTTCAGAGTGACCGCACTGCCGCCCGTAGCGCTGACATTAGCCCCTGCTTGTTGGGCGGTAAAAGTCGTGGGCGACGGTACCGAGGCGACATACAGGTTCGATTGATTGAAAGAGGTATCGCTGACCCCTGAAATGGTGAGGTTTCCACCGACGCGGAAACCGTGGATCGCGTTGGTCGTAAACGTGGCGACATTGCCCGAGCGTGTGACCGAGGTAATGGCTCGGTTGTCGGTACTGTTGGTTCGATACACGATTCTGGGCGTGATGAAGCCGGCAGGTTGGTTGTTTTCGAAATCGTTGTATCCAGCGTGATCGCCGCGCTTGACCAGGAAAACTTGCTCGTAACTGGTACCTACGGAGTTCACCCACAGAAGGCCAGTCGATGGTTGAACCGTCAGCGTGAACGGGTTGCGGAAGCCGCGCGCGAAGATGAAGTCGTTATTGGAGCCGGCACCGTCGTCAAACGGATTGTCCGTGGGGAGGGTGCCGTTGCGGTTGGCTCGGCCGACTTTGGATGCGAGAGATGTCAAGTTTGCATCGACACCGGTACCGTTGCCAAGATCGCCGATGGACCAGTACAGCTTGCCATCCGCTGCAAAGCCGATACCGCCGCCGTCATGATTCGCGCCAACAGTGGGCAGGCCCGGTACGACCACGGTGCGATTCGTGCCGACGTTTGTCGTTGCGTCGTAGCGGATGATCTGCTGCTCGGAGCTGCTGACGGTGACGAAAAAGTACACCAATTGGTTGCGCGCGAAATCGGGATCGAATGCCATGCCGATCAATCCGCACTCGCTGTTGGTGAAGATCGGCGACATGGTTGCGAAGGTCGACCAGGTCGGGGAGCTGCTCGTAAGCGCGCCACTAAGTACGCGCACGCGACCGGTTTTTTCCAGCACGAACAAGCGGTCGCTGCCATCGGGCGCCCAACCTAAACCAGTATGTTGAGATCCGTCGGAAGAGAAAATGGTCTCTGTCCAATTGGTATCGATGACCGCGGACTCGGCAACGGGCGAAAGGCAAAGAGCGATCGCACAGGAGAGCAAACTGACGCGCATGGTCATACCTTTTACTATCGAGATACTCAAGCTTACAGCAGTCCTGCTCGCCAGCTTGAGAACCACGCCAACGTTTAGGGTACTGGTTGAAATCGGCGGACCGGCGGCCGCTGTGAAACAAGACCGGACGGCTGGCGTTGCTCTATCCAGAGATGTGCAGCATGTACCCGACATAGGCCGCATAGCCCAGCATCAATAGCGCGCCGTTCCAGCGGGTGATTTTGAGGCCCATCAGCATCATGGGCACCAGCACCAGGGCGAAGGCGATCATCACCGGAATGTCCAGCCACATCAGCGTAGGTGCGGTGGTTGGCAGTGGTGTGATGACGGAGGTGATGCCGAGGATGAAGAGGATGTTGTAGATGTTGGAGCCGAGCACGTTGCCGATGGCGATATCGGCATTGCCGCGATAGGCGGCGGCCACCGAGGAGGCGAGTTCGGGCAGGGAAGTTCCGACGGCGACGATGGTCAGGCCGATCATCAACTCGGACATGCCCCACATCTGCGCCAGCTTCACGGCGGCGCCGACACACAAGTTAGCGCCGCCCATCAGGCCCGCCAGCCCAAGCACGATCAGTCCGATGGTCCAGACCATGCCCCGGTTGGTCTTGGGATTTTCCTCAGCAAATTCCTCCTGAACGGCGGCGGGTTCGTCTTTAGACGTCTTCAGCAGGAAGAGCATGAAAGCTGCGAAGCCGCCGAGCATCATCAAACCTTCCCAACGGACCAATTGCCCCTTGCTGGCAAGACCCCAAAGCAAAAAGCTAACGCCAATCACGATCGGCAACTCGACTCGCACCATGCGCAATTGCACGGCCAACGGCGCGATCAGTGCGGCAAAGCCAAGAATGATTCCGATATTGGCGATGTTGGAACCCACGACATTGCCAATCGCGATGTCGGTACTGCCGCTGAGCGCCGCGTCGATATTGACGGCCAACTCTGGCGTCGATGTGCCGAAGCCAACGATCACAAGACCAATAACAAACTGGCTGATACCGAAACGTTCGGCGACTGATGAGGCGCCTTTGACGAAAAGATCGGCGCCGACGGCCAGAATGGCCACGCCGACGGCGAGAATGAGCAGTTGTAAGAGCATGGGCCAGCAGGCAGCGAGGCAGGAAGCGAAAGACTAGCAGACGGCCGCAGAACGACGAGGCTAGCCTTGATGTAGCGCTCAGCATGTCTCGCTGTGGCGAATCGGAAAGCGCCGAGAGAGACTCGGCGTTCCGATGAGTGCCGCAACGCAGCTGGACGCGATGGCGTTGTTGCATTTGGAACAGCGCCGCAGATTTCGCCTCTCGGCGATCTGCAGCTATTGCGGGGTCGCTTCTTTCTTCTTCTCGCCGCAATAGGTCGCCAGGACGCTTTCAGTCTCGGCAATTTGCGCGTCGCGCTCGGCTTTGGTCAGCTCGCGCTTTTTGCCGCCTTCCATGATCTCGAGCTTGTCCGGACCCTGCAGCATCTTCAAGTTTTCGGCGTGCGCCTTGCAACCGGCGCGACGCTGCGCGTTGATCTCGGCGCGCTCCTCGTCAGACATCGGTTTTGGATTGACGGCCTGCTGCGCAAACGCGTCGCTGGCCAGCGCCAGAAGCAGGACGGCACTCAGTCGAACCAACATGGTTTTCTCCCGTTCGTGTTGTGGCCGGCGTCCACGCCGGTTCTGCGCATGTTACCTAAACCTGGGCGTTGTGCGGGCGGCTTACGGGCTACGTTGTGCGTTGCTCAGAATTCGCGAGAATTGCCGCAGGTGCACGCCGGTTTCGGCGACACGATTGCAGAGAGCGCCCTCGGTTTGGTGTTCCAAATGAGCCGGGCCTGTACCAACGGGCAACAGGAATCGCCATTTGCCGCTGGCATCATGGCAGCTTCTTTGCTACGAGCATCTTCCATGTCGTCATACACGCCTCGCAACGCACTGATTACCGGATCGACCAGCGGCATCGGATTGGCGATCGCGCGCGCATGCGCTCAGTCTGGGCTGAACGTGACTTTGAATGGTCTTGGCGACCCAGGTGAGATCGAAGCGCAGCGCGCCGCTATCGAGTGCGACTATGGCGTGCGCGCATTCTATTCCGGCGCCGATATGCGGGATGGCGCGGCGATCGCGGCGATGGTGCGTGATACCACCGAATGGATGGGTGGCGTGGATGTGCTGGTGAACAATGCCGGCATCCAATTCGTCTCGCCGGTTGAGGATTTTCCGCCGGAAAAGTGGGATCAGATCATCGCTATCAACTTGTCGGCGGCGTTTCACGCAACGCGCGCGGTGGTGCCGCAAATGAAGGGCAGACGTTGGGGGCGCATCATCAACACCGCGAGCGCGCACGCGCTGGTGGCCTCGCCGTTCAAGAGTGCATATGTGGCGGCGAAACACGGGATCGCCGGATTCACCAAATCCGTGGCGCTGGAATTGGCGACCTTCGGAATCACTGTCAATTCCATTTGCCCTGGATACGTGTGGACGCCGCTCGTTGAGAAGCAAATTCCCGACACGATGAAAGCGCGCGGGTTGACCGAAGAGCAGGTCAAACGCGACGTCATGCTGGCGGCACAGCCGACCAAGGAGTTCGTCACCGTGGAGCAGGTGGCGGCCTTGGCGATGTTCTTGATCGGGCCGGCGGCTGCGCAGATCACCGGGAGCAATATGAGCATGGACGGTGGCTGGACGGCGGCGTGACGCAGTTGGCCGATGGCTGCGCTGATCGGCTTTTGGTACGCGGACCTATGGTCCGCAGCTGTTGGTTTTCGTTCGTCATTGGATGAATCAAGAGCTGCGGATTATGGGTCCGCGTACTGAGAAGCAAGAAGCACGAGCTGCGGACCGTGGGTCCGCGTAGCGAGAAGCAAGAAGCAAGATCAAGATCAAGATCAAGAGCTGCGGACCGTGGGTCCGCGTAGCGAGAAGCAAGAAGCAAGAAGCAAGAAGCAGAAAGCAAGAAGCGAGAAGCAAGAAGCACGATCAAGATCAAGAGCTGCGGACCGTGGGTCCGCGTACCGAGAAGTGAGAAGCAAGAAGCAAGATCAAGATCAAGAGCTGCGGACCGTGGGTCCGCGTACCGAGAAGTGAGAAGCAAGAAGCAAGATCAAGATCAAGAGCTGCGGACCGTGGGTCCGCGTACCGAGAAGCAAGAAGCAAGAAGCAAGAAGCAGGAAGCAAGAAGCAAGAAGCAAGAAGCAAGAAGCAAGAAGCAAGAAGCAAGAAGCAAGAAGCAAGAAGCAAGAAGCAAGAAGCAAGAAGCAAGAAGCAAGATCAAGAGCTGCGGACCATGGGTCCGCGTACCGAGAAGCATGAGCGTGGCACTACGCGACGAATGACTCACACCACCGCAGGCTTCGGCGGATCCGAGTCCGCAAGAGCAGAAGCCCCAAAACCATGCCCACGCTGTTGGCCACCAGATCAGCAATCTCCGCCTGCCGATAGGGCGTCTGCGCTTGCAGTAGTTCAATGCCGATGCCGTAACCCAGCAGCACACCCAGGGCGCGGGGCAGGGTGGTCAGCTGGCCGAAGTACGTCGTGAGTACGATGTACGCAACGGCGTGATTGAGTTTGTCGATGTTCGGCACATCGACGGGCAGCGCCTTTAGCGGCAGCAACGATAGCGCGGCAATGGTTGCCAGCAATGCCAGACCGAGGGACCACCAAAGCGCGCGCAGGCGCAATTCACCCATTGCCATTCGTTCCTTCCCGTTTCAGCATCGCCGCATTCCAGGCGAGCCGGTCCGACCATGTCGTACTTCCATCACTTCAACGCACGCGAGATCGAGCGCGAGTATCCGCTCGGACAGGCTTTCCTCGACAAGTTTTCGCGGATCAGCCGCGACGCGTTGTGGCATGAGCAGAATGATCGCTTCAAACGCTTGCTGGCTCGTGCGTGGCGCATGGCGTTTTACCGGCGACTGTGGGGCGGCGCGGGCATCGAGCCTGGCGATATCCGCTCGCTGGAAGACATCGTCAAGCTGCCCAGCTTCGGCAAACACGAGCTGATGGCGTCGATTGCCTTGCATCCGCCGTTCGGCGATTTCCATGGGCGCGACAGTTATTCCGCGGATCCACCGCCGATGGTGATGCACACCACCAGCGGCACGACCGGCACGCCGCAGCCGCTGTTCTTCGGCCCTCGGGGACGCGAGACGCAAAATCTGCTGCTCGCGCGCGCATACCTGTTGCAGGGCTTGCGCGCCGAGGACGTGGTGCACTCGGTGTACGGCCACGGGCTGATCAACGGCGGACATTTCGTTCGCGAGTCGGTGTTGCACTGGACACCCGCTCTCTTCATGTCTGCGGGCACCGGTGTTGAGACACGTTCAGCGCGGCAGGTCGAGCTGATGCGCGACTTTGGCGCCACGGTAATCGTCGGCTTTGCCGACTACATCAAGAAGCTCGCCGAGGTTGCGCGCGACGCCGGAATCGAGCCGGGGCGCGATATCCGCATCCGCATGATCAGCGGGCATCTGGGGCGCGAGTCACGCGAGCAGATGAGCCAGCTCTGGGGTGGCGCGCAGCTTTACGATTGGTATGGCGTGGGCGACACCGGCACGATTGCCGCCGAAGGCCCCGATCAAAACGGGCTGTATCTGATGGAAGATGCGCAGTTCGTGGAAGTGCTCGATATCGACACTGGCACGCCGGCGGCCGACGGCCAGTCCGGCGATCTGGTGGTCACCACGCTCTATAAAGACGATATCTATCCGCTGATCCGATTCAACACCCATGATGTCACCGTCATCGAAACCACACCCTCGGATCTGGGTCTGAATCTAAAGCGCATGCGTGGGTTCCTGGGGCGCAGCGATAACATGGTGAAACTGCGTGGCATCAACGTGTTCCCGCAGGCCGTTGGTCCCATCCTCGATGCGCTGCCCGGCTTTACCGGCGAGTTCTTGTGCGTGGTCGAGCGAAGCGGCACACGAGAGGAGATGACGGTACTGATCGAAACCCGCGAAGCGAGCGACGCGGGCGCCAAGGAGGCAGCGGCGCTGTTGCGCGCGCGACTGGGCGTCGATGTAGAGGTGGCTTTCCGAGTGCCCGGTGAGCTGGCGCCTCAGACGGGCATCGAGACGCGCCAGAAGCCCATACGATTGCTGGATCGGCGGTGAACCCGAACAACCGATCGCCCTGGGTTTCCGTTCAACCATAACTTGCGCTTCGTTCACCGCGAATCGCTCACAATCGACAAATTAAACTCCTGGATCGTGCCATGCCAAGAATCCTCCTCGCCCCGCTGTTCTTCGTCGCATCCATCGCCAGCGCCAATTGTCCGCCCTTGCTCGATCACAGCTTTCGGCCACTCGCGGGTAAAGAGCCGGTCAAGCTCTGCGAGCGGTTCGAGGGTCAGGTGCTGCTTGTGGTAAACACGGCGAGCAAATGCGGATTTACGCCGCAATACGAGGGCCTTGAGCAGCTGCACAGCGAGTTGAAAGATAAGGGCTTTGCCGTGGTCGGATTTCCATCGAACGAGTTCGGAGGCCAGGAACCGGGTACGGAGGACGAGATCAAAGAGTTTTGCACCCTGACCTACGGCGTTGAGTTTCCGATGTTCGAAAAGGTGCAGGTGAAAGGCGAGGGCGCAACGCCGTTCTATCAAGCGCTGGCCAAAGCGGGTGGCGGCGAGCCGCAGTGGAATTTCCACAAGTATCTGATCGGCAAAGATGGCGCTGTCATTGCGGGCTACGGCAGTCGCGTCAAGCCGGATGCGCCGGAGTTGCGCGCGGCGATTGAGGCCGCGATAGCACAGTAGTCTGTGGCTATTCGCATTCTCGGCATCGACCCCGGTTCGCGCCGCACTGGTCTTGGCGTCATCAGCGTTGAGCGCGGCAGCCTTAAGCATGTGCAGCACTTGGTCGTGGAAACCTTCGACGAGAACTTTCCGGCGCGCCTCAAGGACATTTTTGACGGCGTCACACAAGTCATCACCGACTTCAAGCCCCACGAGGTGGCCGTTGAAACCGTGTTCTTGTCGAAGAACCCGCAGTCGGCGCTGAAGTTGGGCCAGGCGCGCGGCGCGGCGATTTGCGCGTGCGTTAATGCGTTATTACCCGTGAGCGAGTACGCACCGAGGCACATCAAGAATGCTGTCGTCGGCTCCGGTGGCGCCGACAAGTCGCAGGTGCAGTACATGGTCGGCATTCTGCTGAACATCAAATCCCAGATGAAGGCCGACGCCGCCGACGCGCTCGCGGTGGCGGTCGCGCACGCGCATCAGCGCGAGGCGGCGGGGCGGCTCGGCCTGCCCGCCAAGTTGTTCCGATAGCGGCGATCAGTTGCGCTTGCTCAAACACGCCAGCGCGCGGCGCCGCATCAGTGGGCCGAAGCCTAAGCTTTTGAACAGCGTTTCGATTTCTGTGGGATCGCCCGCGCGGAGCGTCAAGGCATCTAGTTCCGGCGCTGGCGCGTCGGTAGCGATGGCGCTCAGGCGCTGGCTGATGTAAGCATGCTCGCGCTGTTCGCGGAGCCGGGCTTTGAGCGTACCGGCGCCGCGAATTTTCAGGAACTCGATTTCGTTGATGCGCGCATAGATTGCATCCAGCGAACCGAAGTGTTTGAGCAGCCGTGCCGCGGTTTGTTGGCCGATCCCGTTCACGCCTGGAATATTGTCGATGGGATCGCCAGCGAGTGCCAGCCAGTCAACGATTTGCTCAGGCCGCACGCCGAATTTCTCTTCGACATCCTTGGGACTGTAGCGACGATCCTTGCCGAAGTCCCACTGCTCGTCGCCCTCGCGCAGTAACTGGGTAAGGTCTTTGTCGGCTGACAGCACCAGGATGCGCTTGCCGGCATTGCGGGCGCGGTGCGCGAGAGTGCCGATCAAATCGTCTGCCTCATATCGCCTATCGCAAAGACTGAGCACACCGAGCGCGCGCACCACGTTCTGGCAGTGCGTGAACTGCCGCGTCAGCGCGGTGTCGGGCGGCTCGCGGTTGGCCTTGTATGCCGGATAGAAGTCGTTGCGGAAACTGGTGCTGAGCGCATTGTCGAAGCACACCGCCAGGTGCGTTGGTTTGAGCTGTTCGAGTACTTGCAGCAACACGTGGGTGAAGCCATGCACCGCATGCGTCGCCCAGCCCTCGTCGTCTTGCCACTCGGGTGCAAGCGCGTGCCAGGCACGGAAAACGTACAAACTGGCATCCATCAGCACTACCGGTCTGTCGCTCACGCCGGACGCCACTCGCCAAGCAATTGTGCTGCGCTCGGGCGCTCGCGATCGGGCGGCAGGTCGCTAGGTTTGCTGCCCAGATAGATGAAGGCGACCACGTGCTCGTTATCCGTCAAGCCGAACAGGCGGGCAGCGTCGCGATCGTATGCGGGCCAGCCGGTGAGCCATTGCGCCCCGTAGCCCAGGCATTCAGCACCGATGAGCAAGTTCTGTGCGAGCGCTCCAGCGCTAAGTAGCTGTTCTTGCTCGGGAATTTTGTGACCTGCGATGAGACGCGCGACCACCATCAACACCAGCGGTGCGCGGTCGAAGCGATGCAGGTCTTTGTCGATAGCCGCAGCGTCGAGCGAGTCGCCACGGTTTTGTCGCAGCTCGACGAGGGCCTTGCCAAGAGCCGAACGCGCGTCGCCCGAAATCGAAATCAATCGCCAGGGTTGCAGGCGTCCATGGTCGGGGACGCGTGCTGCAGCGTCGATGAGTTGCGTCAGCTCTGCGCTCGATGGCGCAGGCTCGACAAGCAGACGGGATGGCGTGGACCGACGGTTCAACAGCGGGGCGAGCGGCGACATGCGGAGGTATCGAAGTAGGATGCTCGAACGATACCAAGTCCATCGATGCCCGCGTCCCAGCGCCGTCAGGCGGTTTCTCAACAACCTGCTAAACAACCTGCAAAAGAAAACCGCGCCGCCGAAACAACGCAGCGGCGCGGGCTTTTGGAGATATCTGCCAGGCCGTCGCATGCCTGGGCGAATCATCACAACCAAATCGCTTACCAGCGAACCTCGACTCCGCCGCACCGGACCGAGATTACGGCATTGCAGCGGTCGACACCGGCCGGCGTGTGCGCACCGTTTCGATGGCGCGCGCTTGCAGTTCCACATCGGCCACTTTGATGAAATCGTCGCTGACGCTGGCTTCGATGCGCACGCGCTGACCTTTGATCAGTCGCGCGTTCTGAGCAACAGTGCCATAAACCAGAACCTTTTGACCATCGACATCCATCCAGAAACTACGCGGGCTGTGGAAGTCGGACACGGTGCCGGTGACCTGTGTGACGGTGCCCGGAACGAACTCGCTCGCATCGGCTGCTGCAACGCCGAGGGCGAGGGCAATGGCGACGAGAGTACGGTACAACATGGGTCTTGCTCCTGGTGGTGACGTGCCGTGGAAGTACGGCTCGACTGTCAGGAACGGATGCTGGATGAGTGAAGTGACACGAAATGAGACCGAATTGACGAATAGACGTCGGTTTCACAATGCGGCCTTAGTGAATTGCGACGCAATTGGCAAATTGATGGTCTCAGGAAGCCATCGACGTTGCGCCACCATGGCGAGCACAACTGTGCCGGGTATTCCAAAGCCGCCCATCCGCCCTTGTCACAACAATTTGCCTGCTTTTCGTGTTTTGACAATTCCTTTTCGCCAGACTTCCCTCAGGGGTCGTCCTTCGCCGGGGGAATCATGTCGTTTATGCATTTGCGCGCCGCGCTGTTCGGCGCTGTTGCTTTGTTTTTGGCCACTGCGGTCGCAGCGCAGACACAAGTTTTGCAGAAGCAACTCGGCACGGGCCAACCCACGACGGTGAACGTGGGTGGCCAGGTGATCTATGTCATTCGGGGCTCCTGCAATAGTCTGACGGGCGATTGCGGCACTCTGACGATCAGCGACACGCTGCCGCCAGAACTTGAAGTCGTCAGTTGTTCGGCCGCCGGCAGTTTCTTCAGTGCGCCGAACGGATCGCTGACGTGCACCGCAGGCGCCGGCACATTTTCTGCTGTTCGCAACGTGTTCGCTGACGGCGCGAGCTACACATTGACCGTGACCACGCGGGCCCGGTTGTCCCTCACGGCGTCCGCCAGCAATGTCGTCAACACGGTGAACGCCGGCATTCTGGGTCAGGTCTGTCCTGCCGCATCGCCGAACTGCTCGGTTGCCAGCGCGCCACCGATCAATATCAATGGCCCAACGCCGCAATATCGAACGCGCAAGGTGCGTATCGATCCGGCCAAACCGGAGGCGAGTAACAACAATCCGACGGCCTCGCTGCAAATCGCCGCAGGCACAGACGTGCGCTACCGCGTGCAGTTTTGCTCGACTGCGGCAACCGGAAACCTGGCCCTGAGCAATGTCACCCTGACCGATACCTTTGCGGTTGTGGCACCTGCAACCACAGTCGTGAATGCTGGCGGAGGAACGGTTGCGGCGAACACTATCGCCTGGACGCTGACCTCCACTGAGCTCTCGGGCTTGTTGGGCACCACCAACTGCGTAAACCGTGAGTTTGTTTTGCGTTACGGCGCCTTGGCCTTGGGCACGATTGTCGACAACTCTGTGACTGCAACAGGCAGCAACGTCAACGGCGGTGGTCTCGGCCCGGGTCCGCTGACCTCAACGGTGCTCGATCAGATCGGCGGACCAACGCCAGGTGCGGCGATTGGCAAAAGTGGCAACGACGCCACACCGCCGGGCACGGTGACTTGGCGATTGGACATGAACAACACCAACTCCAATGTGCCGCTTAATGACTTTGTCGTGATCGACGAATTGCCGCGATTGCCCGCATCGACCTCCGGCCCGTTGCAGATCACAAGCTTTCGCACCGGCGCGTGGCCTAATGGCAACGCGCTCGACTACAACGTCGTTGCCGACATCTATACGACCACGCTCGCCGCTCCGGGCGCCTGTGATGGCGCCAACGTCAATTGGATCGCTGAGGCCATAGGCGTCACTGCGGCGGCCAACACGCAGTTCAACGCGCCGGCCGACTTTCCGTCGAACATCAGCGCAATCTGCTGGCGCTTTCGCAACACCAATGCCGCCAATCCTCTGAATCAAATTCCGCGCGGTTTCTCGTTCACGACGCAGCCGCAGATCGTGCAGAGCGTGCCGAACGGCACTCCGCTCGGCATTGTCCAGAACTGTGTTTCGGCCAACTGGTCGGGCCCTGGGGCCGCCGGCTCGGCGGGTCCGACGTGTCGCAATCAGAACATCGAAGTGCCGCTGCCGGCGATCAACGCGAGCAAGACACGGATCAATCCGAACACGGGAAATCTCGAGCCGCTGCAAGACTTCGCATATCGCCTGAGTTTCAATCATGTCGGCGCCGATTCCACTGGCAACATCGTCAACCCGACGGTGGTGGATTTGCTGCCTGCCAACGTCGAATTCCTGGGTTGGACGGCGTACAACGGGCCTGCCGGCAAGCCGGCACCGAATCTCACCATCGTCCCCAATTTCCTGCCTGGGCGCACGCTGCTGCGCTTCACATGGTCGGCCGCAGCGCCGGTGGGTTCGGTGCAGTTAAATGGTACGCCGGGCGTCGCTAATGCGGCCAACTTCGAGCCGACGATTGCCGACAACCAAATGCCGCGTATCGATATCAGCGTGCGCATCCGCGCCGGCACCGCGCCCGGCAACGGCGGCAGCGATCCGCTGTACCGCAATTCGCTCAACGTGACGGAGAACGGTCTGACTGGCTACACGTGCTCCAGTGGTCAATCTACGGTCGACACCAACGATCTCGATGGCGATGGCAACACCACCGAAAACCACTGCGTGACGACCGCAAACTTCACTGTGGTGCAAGCGGCGGTACTCGAAGGCGAAAAATGGATTCGCGGCGATTTCGCCGCGCTGCCGAATGTGGACGATCCCACCGATGGCACCCCGCCGCCTGGTGGCGTGTGCCCGGACTACGTCACCAACTACCCAAGCAGTACGGTGGGTACCGGCTACACGCGTTTTCCGTGCGTTGCGCGCACCGATCATGGCAATGCTTTCGATTACGTGGTGCGTGTCAGCAACGGTGGCAACCAGAACCTCGATGCCTATGTGCTGTATGACGTGCTGCCGTTCGTCGGCGACACCGGTTCAGGTCAGCCGCTGGCCACTTCGCCGCGCAACACCAGTTGGCGACCGGTAATGACCGGCCCGATCAGCGTGGTCTCCAGTGCCGGCACGCCGGGTTTTGTCATCGAGTATTCGACGGCCGCACCGGGAACGATGTGCCGACCGGAAGTCTCGAACGGCGCTGGCTCGTTCCAGTACGACCGCGGCGATCTACCGCTTCCGACCACATTTTGGCAGCCCGGCTGCAACAACACGTTTACCGCTTCTCCGGCGGATTTCAGTCAAGTCACCGGCTTCCGGGTTCGCGCCTACAACAGCAGCAATTTCCCAGTGTTGGGCACTTTCGAGTTGCGCGTACCGATGCGCGCCCCAACCACCGGCGCGCCACCGTCGGTGATCGCCAATCCGGCGATCTTCTTCCCGGCGTGGAATTCGTTCGCGCACACGGCCTTTGTCGCTGGCAGTGGTGCCACCGCGTTGCCGTTGCCAACGGCCGAGCCGCGCAAAGTGGGGATTATCGTGCCGGAGCGTTATCGCCTGGGTAACCTCGTCTGGAACGATCTGGACAATGACGGCATCGCCGAGAACGGCGAGCCCGGCATCAACGGCGTGCAGGTGCGTTTGTGCCGCGATACCGATGGCACTAGCGGACCGTCCGGCGGCGATACGGTGGTCGGCAATGCCACCACGGCGACGCTCGGCGGGCAGGCGGGCAAATACAGCTTCGACACGCTGGTGGGCGGCTCCAATTACTATCTTGCAGTGCTCGATGGCCAAACCGTGTTGCGCGGTTACTTGTCGTCGACGACCAACGAAGCCGATCCCAACAACGACGGCGACAACAATGACAACGGCGCCAGCGGCAGCGGCGTATGCGGCAATGCCACCGGCATCGCTTCGGGCGCAATCACCTTGGGCGTCAGCGGCGCAACCGAGCCCAGCAACGAAGTCTTGCGCGCCGGTAGCGGTACGCGCGACGACACCACGCCGACATCGTTCCCGCTGCCCGGCAATGGATTTGGCGACTATCCGGATCAGTTGTCCAATCACAGCGTCGACTACGGCTTCTTCCTGGTCACCGATCTGGGCGATCTGCCGGACGGCGCGGCGGCGATTGGCGCCGGGAATTACCGCACCTTGTTGCGGACGTCGGGCGATCAGGGCGCAGCCCATGTGATCGCTCCTGGCCTGCGCCTCGGCGCCTGCGTCGACAGCGAACTCGACGGCCAGCCCGGTACCAACGCCAATGGCGACGACACCGGCGCCAGCGTCAGCACGCAGGGCGCGTGTGCCGTCGCGAACGACGACGAAGACGGCATTACCGTGGCCGATTTGACGATGACCACAGGCCAGGCGGCCACGGTGCGCGCTGTGGTCACCAATACGTCCGGCGCCGGTGGCCGATTGTGCGGCTTCGCCGACTTGAACGCCGACGGTGATTTTGCCGATGCCAACGAAAACGCGTTCGTCGACGTGCCGAACGGTACGAGCAATGGCAATGTCACGTTGAATTTCGGAACGCTGGCGAGCAGCCCGGCGACCTACAACCTGACGCCGCCGAGTCAATCGCGCTACTTCCGCTTCCGTTTGAACAACAACCAGAATGCCTGCGCGGCCGACAATGATGCAGCCATTCCCGACGGCGAGGTCGAGGACTATCTCGGCGCGCTGGTGGTGCCGATCGATCGCGGCGATCTGCCGGATCCAGCGGCAGGCGTGGGAGTGGGCAACTACGAAACCTCGATCGCAAGCGGCGGCCCCGGCCATCCGCTGCGGCCGGATCTGCGCATCGGCGCTTGTGTCGATGCCGATACCGATGGCCAGCCAAACGTCAATGCCAACGGCGATGACCTCGGCGCCGGCAGTAACGTGCAAGGTGTGTGCGCAGTCGCGAACGATGATGAGGATGGTTTAGCCGCCGTGCCGAGCTATCTGGCAGGCGCGCCCACATCGACCCCGGTTACGGTTTTCAATAACACCGGTGCGGCAGCCCAGCTGTGTGCCTTTATCGATTGGAACCGCGATGGCGACTTCCTGGACACCGTGGACGGCGCGATTGAAACGCAGACATTGAGCGTTCCGAGCAGCGCAACGCCGGGTACTGCGACCATCAACTTTGGCACCGCGCCGGTGTCCGTCGGTACCGGCGTAAATTACCTGCGTTTGCGCCTGTCGAGCGATGGCAGTGCCTGCAGCGCCAACGGGTTGGCTTCCGATGGCGAAGTCGAGGACTACCGCATCGCGTTCGAAGCGCGCGACTTTGGCGATTTGCCAGATACCGGTCCTGGCATTGGCGTCGGCAATTACTCCACACTCAGCGCCGATTCGGGCGCATCGCACGGCATCGTGCCGGGCGTGTTCCTGGGGGCGGGCGTCGACGCCGAAGGCAATGGTCAGCCCAATACCAACGCCAATGGCGACGATCTCAACAGCGACGACGAAGACGGCGTCACCTTCCCTGGCGTCGATCCTGTATTTGCCGGGCGCCTGGTTGCCGGTCGGAGCAATCCGGTGCAAATCGTCGCCAGCGTAGCGGGTCGGCTGAACTGCTTTTTCGACTTCAACGGCAACGGCTCGCTGACCGACGGCGCCGAGTACGCTTTCAACGAACAGGCCGTCGCCGCCGGCACCAACAGCTTGACGCTGCCGGTGCCCATTGCCGCTGCCAACACCAGCGTCTATTTCCGCTGCCGATTCTCCGATCAAAGCGCTGATGGCAATACAGCGATCGGCCCGGCAGCCCGCGGCGAAGTGGAAGACGGCGTGGTGCCGGTCGTCGCTGCGGATCTGGGCGATCTGCCAGACCCGGCGGCCGCCAGCGCCGCGAACGATTACCGCACGCGAATTGCCGATAACGGCGCCGCGCACGGCATCGTTGCCGGCTTGCGCATGGGCGCCTGTGTCGATGGCGAAGCCGATGGACAGCCAGGTGCGGCAGCAACCGGGGATGATCTCGGAGCGGGTGTCGCAACGCAGGGCGCATGTGCTGTTGCGAACGACGACGAAGACGGCGTGACGGTCGCCGATCTTGCGTTGATCTCGACCGCGCCGGCGACCATTCGCGTGAGCGTCAGCAACAGCACTGGTGCGAGTGCAAACCTGTGCGGTTTCGTCGATTGGAATGGCGACGGCGACTTCGCCGATACCGTTGGCGGCACGCCCGAGAGCGCTTCGCAGTCGGTAGCCACGGGCGCGTCGAACACGACGGTGACGCTGAACTTCGGCACCGCGCCGGTGACCACCACAACCGCAAGTTACGCGCGCTTCCGACTGCAGGAAGGCACCACGCCCTGCAGCGAAGCTGGCGCGGCAGCCAGCGGTGAGGTCGAGGACTACCCGGTGACGATCACGCCGCCCGACTATGGCGATCTGCCGGACACCGGCGCCGGCATCGGTCCCGGCAACTACCGCACCACCTTCGCCGACGGCGGCCCGCTGCATCCTCTGCGCGCCGGACTGCGCTTGGGCGCCTGCGTCGATAGCGAAGCGAACGGTGTGCCGGGCGCCACTGCGTTGGGCGACGACACGGCCGTCGGCATCACCACGCAAGGCAGCTGCGCGGCAGCGAACGACGATGAGGATGGGTTGTCTGCTGCTGCGCTGACCATTGTCGGCAACTTGATTGCTGGCGGAGCCAATACCGTGCCGGTATTGGCGACCAACACCACCGGCAGCGCGGCACGCCTGTGCGGTTTCATCGATTTCAACGGGGATGGCGATTTCGCCGATGCCAGCGAAACCCAATCGGCGCCAGTTGCCACTGGCAGCAACAACGTCCCGATCAACCTGACGTTCTCGCCGCCGCTGGCTGCGCAGGCCGGCAATCGTTATGCGCGTTTCCGGCTTTCCACCGATACGGCCGGGAATTGCTCTGCCGACGGCCCGGCCAGCGATGGTGAAGTTGAGGACTATGTTGTCGCGATTCGCCTACCTGATTTCGGCGATTTGCCGGATACGGCGGTTGGCAGTGGCAACGGCAACTACGTCACGCTGCTGGCGGATGCGCGCGTGGCGCATGACATTACGACCACCGCATCGACGCTGTTCCTGGGGGCTTCGGTGGATGCGGAAGCTGATGGACAACCGAATGCGTTAGCCAACGGCGACGATCTGGCCTTGAACCCGGATGACGAAGACGGACTAAATCCGGCCGATCAAGTCCAGGTACAAGGCTTGCCGGCGACGTTCCGCTTTACCGCGACCAACACCACCGGCTCGCTCGCGAACCTGTGCGGTTATGTCGACTGGAACGCCGATGGCGACTTCGCTGACGCCAGCGAAACCGCGAGCTTGGTGGTACCGAGCCCATCGAGCAGTGTGAACGTCACCGTGAACTTCGGTACCGTGCCGAACGGTAGTTCCGGCCAGCGCTATGCGCGCTTCCGCTATTCGAATGCAGTCTGCGGTCAGCAGCTGCCGACCGGCGATGCGCCAGGCGTTTTTCCGAATGGTGAGGTTGAAGACTATGTGATCGACGATCGCGTCGCCGATCGTGGCGACTTGCCCGACACAAGTGCTGGCAGCGGTGTGGGCAACTATTCGACCACGCTGGCCGATGGCGGCCCGTCGCACGGCCTGGTCAACGGCCTGCGCATTGGTGCTTGCGTCGACAGCGAGGTCGACGGACAGCCGACTGCTGCCGCCAATGGCGATGACACAGGCGCAGGCACGAGCACACTCGGATCGTGCGCGACGGCGAATGACGACGAAGACGGCATCAATGTAGCCGACCTCGGTTTCATCTCGACGCTACCGGCTAATGTCCGCGCTGTGGTCACCAATACGGCTGGAGGCGCAGCAACGCTGTGCGGATTTGTCGACTGGAATGGCGATGGCGATTTTGCCGATACCGTAGGCGGCATCAGCGAACAAGCTCAAGTGGCCGTGCCGAACGGCAGCAACGGCACAACCGTCGCGTTGGCGTTTGGTAACGCCCCAATTGCGCCGGTAGGGTCCAGCTACGCACGCTTCCGTTTGAGCACGGTCGCCGGATGTAGTCCCAACGCACCGGCGGTCGACGGCGAAGTAGAGGACTACCCGATCACGATTACGCGTCGCGACTTTGGCGACTTGCCGGACACGGCAGTCGGCACGGGCGTTGGCAACTACCAAACGCTGCTCAACGACAACGGCGCCGCGCACGACATCGTCGATGGCCTGTTCATGGGTGCGTTAGTCGATCCAGAAGGCGATGGCCAGCCGAACGTTGCGGCGAATGGCGACGACATCGCAGCGTCGCCCGACGACGAAGATGGCGTCAACACGTCCGATCTGGCGAACTTCCATTTGGGGAGTCCGGCGAATCTGCGCATTGTCGCGACCAACACCACCGGCACTGCCGCGCAGGCGTGCGGCTTTGTGGACTGGAATCGCGACGGCGATTTTGCCGACACCCGCGAGACCGCCAGCATTGCGGTGCCAACGGGCAGCAACAACGCCATGTTCACGCTCGCCTTCGGCGCCGTACCGTCCTTTGGCCCACTCGGCCAGACCTATGCCCGTGTGCGCTTGCAGAACGCGAGCACGCCGTGTGCAGTGGGTGGGTTGGTCAATGCCGGCGAGGTGGAGGACTATGTGGCCACGGTGCTGCCGGGCGAAATGAGCCTGGGCAATCTGGTCTGGCAGGATCGAGACAACAGCGGCACCTTCAACACCGGCGATACGCCATTCCCAGGCATACCGGTGGTGTTGTTCCGCGACGCGGACGATAACGGTACGCCCGACGGCCCGGCCATCGGTACGCAGCCGACCAACGGCACCGGCAACTACTTGTTCACCGAGCTCGTACCGGATACGTACCTGGTGTGCATCACCGCCCCGAACGAGTGGGTCAGCAGCACCGGAACGGGGCGTCGTTATGCGCCGATTGGCAGCACGGAACCGGCGGTCGATCCGGACAACGATGCCAACAACGACGATAACGGTACAGCCGGTACGCCGGTCACGCAGATCTGCGCGCGCGGCACGACGCTGGTGTTCGGTCAAGAGCCGACGAACGATGGCGATGCCGATAACAACTCCAATTTGTCGGTGGATTTCGGTTTGCTGTACAACTTCGATCTGGCCTTGCGCAAAACGCTGTCTCCTGGCCAGCCGTTCGAAGTGAACTTCGGCGAGACCGTGAACTACACCATCAGCGTGTTCAACCAGGGCACCGTAAGCGCACGAAACATTGTCGTCACCGACTGGGTGCCGCCAGGGATGCAGTTGAACGACACGGCTTGGACCGCAGCCGCCGGCAACACGGTAACCCGAACGATCGCCGGCCCGCTGGCGCCCGGTGCGAATGCCCAAGTCACTCTGGCATTGCGCATTTTGAACAGCGCCACGCCCGGCAACTTGCGCAACGTCGCGGAAATCAGCAGTGCGCAGGACGGCAACGGCGTACCGATACCGGACTTCCTCGATCGCGATTCCGATCCCGATGGCAGCCTGGGCGACCCAGAAGTCGACAACGAAATCGACAACAACGGCGGCGATGAAGACGATGCCGATCCGGAAAGCATAAACCTGGGCTTTGGCTTGATCGGTGTGGCCAAGCAACTGCTCGACATTTCAGTGAACACGGGCAGCTACGGACAAGGTTCGTTGGCGGGTACGGGCAATGTGAGCCTGCGGTTCACGTTGCGCAATTACGGCAATCGCAATGTCTCTGCGCTGGATTTGATCGACAACCTCGGGGCAGTCATTCCAGGCGCAACGTTCACTATCCAGAGCCTCACGGCCACGGGCGGGTTGACCGCCAACGCCGGCTTCAATGGCACCAGCGTTACCAGCCTGCTCGGCAGCAATCAATCGCTGGCGGCGGGTGCGAGCGCCACTGTGACGTTGAACTTCCTGGTGCGCGGCATCAACAACACGAATGCTGCGATCTTCAATAACAGCGCAACGCTGCGCGGCATCGCACCGGGCGACATCGCCTTGACCGACGTTTCGGTCAACGGCGCCAATCCCGATGCAAACAACAACAACGATCCGACCGACGACACCAGTCCCACGCCGATCGATCTGCGGGGCCTGGCGCAAGCTACGCCGATCCCGGTCCTGGGTCCCTACGGCGGCCTGTTGTTGATCGGCATGCTGCTGCTGCTCGCGCGCAGGCGCCTGCAACGAGGCTGATGCGCGAAGAAGGCTTGATCGCAGCTACAACCAGCGCCCTCCCCCGCAGGCGGGGGAGGGAGCGGCTGGTCGCCAGGACTTGCAGATCCTCGGTTGCTGCATGGCTTCTGGTTCTCAACGGTGCCCACGCCACCACCGAAACCGCCCCCACGCACCCGCTGGAAGCCTCTGCAGACGGCGTGTTTCTGGCGCATACCGCCACCGGCTACATCCATCGCTTCGCCATCGCCAACGGCACGCTCGTCGAACAGGCCAAACGACACATTTGCGAGGAGCCAGGCGCAGTTCGCGCGCACGGTCGGTCGGTGTTCGTTGTTTGTCCCGCGGCACGGGCGCTGATCGAGCTCGACGCCAAATCGCTCGGCACAAAGCGCACGCTCGCACTCCCCGCCGAGCCGGCAGACCTCGTTTTTGCCGGAAAGCGCGCCTTCGTTGCCTTGCCACGCACGCGCGCGCTGATCGTGCTCGACCCCAAAAACGGGAAAACCATCGCGACCATGGCGCTTGCGATGTCTGAGCCGCGTGCCTTGGCCACCGATGGCGAGAAGGTCTACGTGCTCGGCTACCGCACCGGAAACGGCACCACCGTATTGCCGGGTGCAGTCATCGATCGCCAGCAGATAGCCGCGCAGTTCAATGCCGCCTCGCATCCGGATTCGCCTGCACAGGGGCGCAATCCGGTCCCTAATCTTCCCGAAGGTTTTGTGCCAGCAAAGAATGTGGCGCTGCCGCGCGCACCGCAATCCGGGCTGATCGTCAGGCAGCAGGACGACGGCGTCTGGCGCGACGACGCGGGCCGCGATTGGAGCGAGTTCGTCAGCGGCGAACGTGCGCCGCTGGCGGGCCGCAAACCGGGCTGGGCGTTGCCCGACAACGATCTGGCGATCGTCTCCAGCAAGTTGCGGCTGACCTATCGCAGCTCATTGCTCACCCACGGGTTGGCGATCGCCAGCATCGATGGAGACGTGGCCATTGCGGCCATCGAGGCGCACAACCAAATACGTTTTGAGCCCAATTTGCGCGGGCGATTTGTCCGCCACGAACTGCTCATCGGCCGTCCCGAAGATCTGTCCCGAACGGCCGCGCACGATCTCAATCCGCATATCGATGTGCAGGGGCAGGGCAGTCCGAATACCTCGATTGCTGAGGTCCGGGCGATCGTTGCCGACAAGCATCACTTTTATCTCGCAGCCGCTGGCAGCGACCGCATCGTCATCATGAACCGCCGCGCCAGGTCGATCGCCCAGTTGCCTGTGCCCGCTGCGCCCATCGCATTGGCGCTGTACGAAGGGCAACTGCTGCTGTTCTCGCGCGACACGGCACAATTGAGTGCGATCGATCTCGACAGGCGCGCGATGACACAAACGATCGACATCCGCCCCGCACCGGATGCGCGGCTGGCGCTAGGCCGGCGCTGGTTGACGAACGCCCGCCTGACCAGCGCCAACGGTACGCAAAGCTGCGCTGGCTGCCATCTCGATGGGCACGTCGATCGTCTTGCGTGGGATCTCGGCGATCCCGCAGGAGAAATGAAGCCGTTCGCAGGAAACTGCTTCACCGACGCCGGTCGTCGCTGCACAGATTGGCACCCTATGAAGGGGCCGATGGTTACCCAATCGCTACGCGACATCATCGGCCGGGAGCCGTTTCACTGGCGCGGTGACCGTATCGGGATTCATGATTTCAAACAGACTTACACCAAGTTGCTCGGGCGAAGCGCGGCGCCGAGCGATGCCGATCTGGACCAGCTCAAGGCATATCTTTCGCAATTGAAGTCGCCTCGAAATCCGTTTCTTACCAGTGCCGGAAAGCTCCCGACCAGGTTGGACCTCAACGCCATCGCGGGCATCGGCGCCCCACGCCGATCAAGTTGGCCAATCGGCAATGCGGCTCGCGGCCTTGTGCGCTTTCGCAGCGAGAAGCTCGCCGCACCGTTCGCCTGCGTACATTGCCACGCCTTGCCGCACGGGCTGGCGCCCACCGATCGCGGCATGGCTGGTGGCAGCGCGCTGCCTGATGGTCCCAACGGAGAGGCTCACCATGGATTGTCCTCGCTGACCGGATTGGGTCAGACCTTCAAAGTGCCAGCGCTTGTCGGCTTGCATGACAAGATCAATCCCTACGTGGGGATCGGCTTTGGCCACGACGGCACGCAGCTGACGCTTGCCGACTTTGTGCGTACGCGCAATCTCTCGATCAGCGACGAGCAGGCCGAGGCCGATATCCTGGCGCTGCTGGTCGCTTTCGAGCCGGGAGCCGCCGGCAGGTAGCGAGTGAAGTTCGGTTCCAGCGCCCGACCTGAATTCGCTGCCGTCAAACACGGAGCGCGAATGCGCTCGCAGTTGCTCATCCTGATCGCGCTTTGCCGACACGACTGGCGTTGGGGCGTCCCAGGCGTTCGCTGATCCAATGGCCGGTGGCGATGAGCCGGTCGAGGTCGAGGCCGTGTGTCAGTCCCAGGCCGTCGAGAAGGTACACGATGTCTTCGGAGGCAACGTTGCCGCTTGCGCCCTTTGCGTAAGGGCAACCGCCCAAACCGCCGACGGACGCATCGATCACACGCACACCGGCATCCAGACAGCGCAGGACGTTTGCGGTCGCCATACCGTAGGTGTCGTGGAAATGCACTGCGAGCGCGCCCATGGGGATCTCGCTGGCAACGGCCATCAGCATCGTGCGCGCCTTTTCTGGCGTGCCCACGCCGATGGTATCGCCGAGCGAAATCTCATAAGCGCCCATGGCGTGCAGTGCGCGGGCAACGCGCACTACATCGCCGAGCGGCACTGCGCCTTGGTAGGGGCAGCCGAGCACGGTCGATACATATCCGCGCACGCGCACGCCATCGTTCTTCGCGCGCTCGAAGACCGGAACGAAGCGCTCCAGCGATTCGTCGATGCCGGCATTGATGTTCTTACGATTGAAGGCTTCGCTGGCGGCGGTGAATACGGCGATCTCCTTGGCGCCAGCGCCCAGCGCGCGCTCGTAGCCCTTGAGATTGGGCACCAGCACCGGCAACGACACGCCATCCGGCGAGCCGAGCCCTGCCATCACCTCGTTAGCATCGGCGAGTTGCGGCACCCATTGCGGGCTGACGAAACTGGTCGCCTCCACGGTGCGGTGGCCGCAAGCGATCAGGCGCTGGATCAGCTCGATCTTGTCCGCGGTTGCGACCTGCTTCGGTTCGTTCTGCAAGCCATCGCGTGGGCCGACTTCGACGATGCGTACATTGGTCATGGGTTCGTTCGTAGTGCGCGGGTGACGCGAATGATAGGGCGCCGCGCCAGCACATCGCCGCGAAAGTGGCGCGCCATTTAAGTTCGAACCGGCGCGCGCCTTGAATCGGGTGATTGCCGAGCTGCCAGTGCATATCGATGAGCAGATCCGGCCCCACGAGCGTGAATTGCGAGCCGCCAGGGAGCCACGATTCCGGGTCCATTGCATAACCCAGCTGCGCCAGCGATGCGGCGGCAGTGCGCGCGTCGCTTTCGGAGGCGAACAGAAGGTCCAGATCTTCGCGTGGGGGCATGATCGATGAGCCGGGTTGCAGCGCCGGTAGTTCCACTTCACCCAAACCGGCAAACGGGCCGGGACGAGTCGTGGACGCCCAGTGCGCCAGGCGAAGCTGGCGCGATCTAGTGTGGTGTCCCAAAAATAACTGGAATTATGTCCGCGTCTTTCGACCCGAATGCTACGTTGCTTTTAGCCCGTCGGCGCAGCCGCCGGGCGTTCGGTCGATCGCGCGGCATGCCGC
>JALHMG010000053.1 GCA_022844135.1 Lysobacterales bacterium | reverse complement strand
CTCGCAGCGACGCAGTTACGGTCAGCTACGGGGTCTTGGCATTCCCCGACACGGACTTGCACCGTGCTGTATCTGCGCCATCAAGGGCGCACGAACGCCGAGTTTCACTCGGCGCTCTTCGTTTAGGCTCACGAACCCAAGCATGCCGAGCGCAGCTCGGCGTTCCGTTGAGGCTGCGAAGCTCCGCGCTTAAGAACGCCACGGCAACGGTTCGAATTCCCCCTCCACGCAACCCGCCACGCCACAGCGCTTAACGGAACGCCGAGTTTCACTCGGCGCTCTTCATTTCGGCTCACGAACCGACGCATGCCGAGCGCAGCTCGGCGTTCCGTTGAGGCTGCGACACTTCGCGCTAAAGAACGCCACGGCAACGGGATCGGCATCGAGTCAACGACGATGCGGGCCGCGACAGCGCTGAAGAGAAGGTTGTTGCGCGCATTCAACGGATGACCCGAGAGGCGGCCAAGATTCGCGACTGGTTGCTCATCCAAAGGATCGCGAAGGCTCCCGTGGTGCTGGGTTCGATTGCAGGCATCGCACCCGAATATCCCTGCACCAAGCTCGCGCATCAGTCCGCGTGCCCCTGCATCGACTTGGCGCACGCAACCTCGGATTGATGCAGCGCCACAATGCCTAAACCCGCGCCAATCCACGCTTTTCACCCCTTTGAGCAAGCGCTCGGTCGGTTGGCAAGCCTCTTGCGCTGCAACTTGCCGGGAGATCTGTCTACCGCATGGGGAAGCACAATGAAACGATGGTTGCTCTGTTTAGCTGCACTCTTGGCATCGCCGGCGTTCGCGCAAGATGCCACCCTCAGCGCCGGCGACACGGCGTGGATGCTCACCGCCACGGCGCTGGTGTTGTTTATGACCATCCCCGGGCTCGCCCTGTTTTATGGCGGCCTGGTGCGCGCGAAGAACGTATTGAGCGTCTTGATGCAGTGCTTCGCGATTACCGCGCTGGTGACCGTGATCTGGGTGTTGTACGGCTACTCGATGGCCTTCAGCGCCACCGGCATGGTGCAGGGCGAGGTCAATTGGAACTCGTTCGTCGGCGCGTTCGATAAAGCGCTGTTTGCTGGCTTGTCGCGAGACTCGCTGGTCCTGGCGATTCCCGAATCGGTGTTCGCCACCTTCCAGCTCACATTCGCGATCATTACGGTAGCGCTGATCGTGGGCGCCATCGCCGAGCGCATGCGCTTTTCCGCCCTACTGATTTTCTCCGGCCTATGGGTGACGCTGGTTTACTTCCCCATGGCGCACATGGTGTGGAGCGGCAATGGCGGCCTGATGTGGGATTGGGGCGTGCTCGATTTTGCTGGCGGCACGGTGGTCCACATTAACGCCGGTATCGCTGCGCTGGTGGCGTGCCTGGTACTCGGCAAACGCAAAGGTTACCCGACCACCGCGATGCCGCCGCACAATCTCACCTACACCGTGATCGGCGCTTCGATGCTGTGGGTCGGTTGGTTCGGCTTTAATGCCGGCTCAGCGGTCGCTGCCAACGGCGCTGCGGGTATGGCGATGCTGGTCACCCAGATTGCGACCGCCGCTGCAGCGCTCGGATGGATGCTGGTGGAGTGGGTGTTCCACAAGAAACCCTCGGTACTCGGCGTGGCCTCGGGCGCGGTGGCAGGCCTCGTGGCGATCACACCCGCCTCCGGAACCTGCGGGCCTGGCGGCGCGCTTGTGATCGGCTTTCTCGCCGGCGTGCTCTGCTACTTCGCCGCAACGCGCCTGAAGCGCGCTCTCAAGTACGACGACTCGCTCGACGTGTTCGGTGTGCACGCCGTCGGTGGCATCATCGGCGCGATTCTGACCGGCGTATTTGCCGACAAGTCGCTGGGCGGTGTGGGATTGGCGGAGGGGATGACGATCGGAAGCCAGGTGATGGTGCAGATCAAGAGCGTGGTCGTCACCGTGTTGTACAGCGGCGCGCTGACCTTCGCGATCTTGAAACTTGTCGGACTGATCGTGCCGTTGCGCGTCAATCAGGACGAAGAAACCGAGGGCCTGGATCTCGTGTTGCACGACGAGAGGGGCTACAACTTGTAGCACGGCCTGCCCGGCGTTACGGCCCATCGGCATTGCCGATGGGCGTTCGCTTCGGCACATGCCTGCGGCGTGTAGCGCCAAGGCTCACCCCCGGATCGAAAGGGGGCTTCAAGAGCCGCCTCGAAGAGTTGTTCGAGTCCCAAGGTTAACCAGCGCTTTTTTCTGTTGAGGAGACGCAAATGAAAATGGTCGTAGCCATCATCAAACCCTTCAAGCTCGACGATGTCCGCGAGGCTCTGAGCGAAGTCGGCATGACCGGCATCACGGTCACCGAGGTCAAAGGCTTCGGGCGACAAAAGGGGCATACAGAGTTGTATCGCGGCGCCGAATATGTGGTCGATTTCCTGCCCAAGGTGAAGGTCGAAATTGCCGTGACCGACGAGCGAGTGGACGCCGTTGTCGATGCCGTCCGCAAAGCCGCCAACACTGGGCGTATCGGCGACGGAAAAATCTTCGTCTACAACCTGGATCAGGTGGTGCGCATTCGCACCGGCGAATTGGACGGCGACGCGCTCTGAGTCTGCGGGGCGCCGCGCCAAGCGGCGCCCTCGGCGGGCTTTTTCCACCGGGCGACCGATCGCATCGAATCGCCGCATGCGGGCGAGGCGAGCCGCACAACCGCATGCCGGCGATGGCATCCCGAGTTCATTGAGCATTCCGCAAAACACCGTGCCACGCGTATTCTCCGCCGCCTTCGCGATCTGGGGTGAATACGATGCGTTATCTTGTGCTCGGAGTGGTGCTCGCATTGTATGCGTGCGCAACGCTTCCTGGTTCCGGGCCGCGCATTGTCGCCGAGCGCTACACAACCAAACCCTCGCCGGCCGACAACATCGATTCGATTGCCACCTGGCACGGGCCGAATGGCGAGTATTGGCTGATCTCATCGGCCAAAGACGCCAACGATCTGGCGCTATTCGATGCCGGCAGCGGCACGCCGCTATCGCGCTTCGGCGCGCATCTGCCGGACCGAAAGCAATTCGCACGACCCAATGGCATCGCTGTGATCGGCGATTTGTTGCTGGTCGTCGAGCGCGACAACCGACGCGTGCAGGCCTTCAGATTGCCTGAGCTGGCGCCGATACTGATATTCGGTGCGGACCAGTTGCGGGTCCCGTACGGGCTTTGGGCGCGCCCCATCGGCGACGACATCGAGGTATTCGTGAGCGACAGCTATCAGGACGCCGACGGTATTCCGCCGCCACTACCGCAACTCGCCGAGCGCATCAAGCGCTACCGCCTGTCTCAAACGAGCGGCAACTGGCAGGCAAGCTACGTCGGCGCATTCGGGGCTACCGACGATGCCGGCGCACTGCGCTGGGTGGAGTCGATACTCGGCGACCCGCATCATGATCGCTTGCTGATCGCGGAGGAATATGGCGATCCCGGCAGTACCTTAAAGGTCTACAACATGGCCGGCCGCTTTCAGGGACAGTCCCTGCCACTTCAGTATTTCGAAGGCGAAGCCGAGGGCATCGCGATGTGGGCTTGCGACGATGGCAGCGGCGTGATCATCGCCACCGATCAGCGCGACGACGGCAACCGCTTCCAGGTCTTCGATCGAATCACGCTGGCGCACCTTGGCGCGTTTTCGGGACGCGCCACCAGCAACACCGATGGCATCCATATCGACCAGCGCCCAAGCATCGCATTTCCCTCCGGCGTGTTTTTTGCCGTTCACGACGATCAGGCCGTGTCCGCGTTCGACTGGCGGGACGTGCAACGTGCGCTGCGATTGGAAACTTGCAAGTAGCGGCTGCGAGCCAACGCTGCGGTACATTCTCGAATCGCCTATCGCCGACTACGCGCTCAGCGCACCCAACAGACACAACGCCTGGTTGCGCAGCGGGCGCCAAGCCCGCTGCGCTCTACACGGCATCGCTATCCAGGATCAGAACGAGTAACCCAATCGTACGTAGTAAAAGCCGCCATTGAAGCCGTACGGCGTGTGCACCGGATACTCCGCACCCGCAACCGCCGCACCCCACGGATTGTCATCGGGCACTTTGTCGAACAGGTTCTGTGCGCCAACGCTCACGTACATGCCGGTCTCGAATTTCCACCCGGTTTCCAGGTCGACAGTCACCGCGCTACCTTCGTAGATCGGCAAGCCGCCGTCTTCGGCGCGAACCACGTCGCTATCGAGATGGTCCTCGTAGAACGACCCGTAATAGCTGAGGCGCACATTCAAATGCCACGGGCCGCGCTGGTGGTTGACCGAGAAGTAGCCCTTGGTTTTCGGCAACGACTCTTCGAGCTTCTTGATCCGCGCTTCAGTAATGATGCCCGGCGTGAAGCTATCGACTTCGGTGTCGTTGAAGTTGATCGCAACCGCATACGTGGTATCGCCGCCGAAGTGATCGGTGTCCAGACTGCCGACCAGATCCAGGCCAGTGGTAGTAGTATCGAAATCGTTAACGAAAAAGCCTACGCGGCTCAGGGTTGCGGCTTGCACCTGGCCCGCCGCCACCAGCGCCGCGCGGTCGGCTGCGGTGAGCGTGAAGTCGGTGCTGCGCGCGATGCGATCCTGAACCTTGATGCGATACCAGTCCGCAGTAACGAGCCAGTTGTCGCCCGTCCAGACCAGACCCAGCGAGGCGTTTTCCGATTCTTCCGGCGTCAGCGGCTCGGCGCCGTAGAAGGCAGCAATGGGGTTGGTCGGAGGCAATGTGGCGGTATCGCGCAACTGACCGTCGATGAACGCCGTGGTCACCTGACTCACGTTCGCCTGCCCTGGCGTCGGTGCGCGGAATCCAGTGCTGAAGGCGGCACGACCAGCGACGCTGTCAGTGAAGTCGTAGCGCATCGTCAGCTTCCAGTTCGTGGTGCCGCCGAAGTCGTCGTAGTCTTCATGGCGCACGGCACCGGCAAGCAAGAACTGCTCAGTCACTTGCGATTCGGCATCCAGGTACAGCGCCCAATTATCGCGTTCGCTGGTGCCCGCCGTGATGGCGTTGAAGCCGGGGAAGCCATTGGAACCGATACTGAAACCTTGCTGGGTCAGTGGCCCGATTGCGGTGGAAGCGGCATCGCCGGCCCGGATCTCAAAACTCTCGCGGCGGAATTCGGCGCCGGCGGCGAGGTGGAAGGAATCAAAACTCTTGCTGAGGTCGAAATTGACGTTCTTCTCGATCTGCTCATTGCCGCCGGGACGGAAACCCAGCCCGCTGGGCTGATTCGGGCCCAACGACGCATTGACCGTGTTGTACATGAAGAAATCGATTTCATTGCGGCCGTAAGAAGCGCTGAGATCCCAGTCGATATCGGCTCCGATCGTGCCTTTGACGCCGCCGGTAATCCCGGCGTCGTTCATTTCGCCGCCGAAACGCGGCGTGAACCCGCCCGTGAACTGCCTGAGGAAGGTAAAGCAATTGCTCGGCAACGCGGCGACTTGAGCGGCCACCGTGGCATAGGGAATCAGATTTCCGGCCGCGTTACGGAGTGGAATGGTTGGACACGCGGTGGTGCCGCCCGTACGGCCGATGAGCAAGGTGCGGCCATCGTCGTTGGAAAAGACGCCTGCGCGAGTGGTTGGATTGCGATAGTAGAAGCCGCCATCGGTCTCGCGGTGGGTGACGTTGCCGAACGCGTACAGCTCCAGATCCTCGCCTGTCCAGCCGGTGTTGAAAACCAGCTTCCGGTCGCCCTTGATTTCGGGAGAGCCCCAGATCTGCGCGGGATTCGGGACATTGGGGTAGCCGGCTGCGGCCACCGCAGCAGCATCGTCGCGTTGCACGCTGCGCGAGGTCGGATCAGCCTGCCGGTACTCGGCGGTGACGGTGATGAAACTCTGATCGTTCGGCGCAAAGCCCAACTGCCCAGCGTACTGCTGCGTCATGCCATCGCCCTGGAAATGCTGGCCGCCGAAGACCTCAAACGTGCCGCCTTCGCGCAATTCCTTGAGCCCGAAATTGATCACACCGGCGATCGCATCCGAGCCGTACTGTGCCGCCGCACCATCGCGCAACACTTCCACCTGTTCCAACGCCAGGGATGGAAACACCGACAAGTCGACGCCTTGAGCGCCATCCGACAAGCCGTGGCCGAGGAACGTAATCACGGCCGAGCGGTGCCGCCGCTTGCCGTTGACCAATATCAACGTGTTGTCCGGCGGCAGACCGCGCAGATTGGCCGGGCGCACCAGCGTTGCAGCATCGTCGATGGGGATGGTGCTGACGTTGAATGAGGGAACCATCACGCGCAATTGATCGAGCACATCGGTGGCCGCCTGATTGTGCAGCTCCGGCCCGCCGATGATGTCGATCGGGACGGCAGAGTCGGTGGCCGAGCGCGCAGCGCTGCGCGTTCCGAGAACCGAGATCGGTTCCATGGTTGTAGCTTCATCATCATCTTTCGCCGGAGCATTCTGAGCCAGCGCGGGCCCGCTCAGTGCTGCGAGCGCGATGCCGCCGAGCGCCAGACGGACGGCCAGCGTAAGTGGATTTGCTGCGGATTCACGATATCGCTTCATCGGTTCTTGCTCCCCATGATCGTGGTGTAAGAAAAGCAACTGGCTATGCGGCGCCAACGCCAGGTCGCGACGGCCGCAACACCAATGCCACGTTCCAAGGCGATCCCCTACCCCAATCGCCTGTCACTAAGTCTTTACAATTTCTTGACGAAATGCCAGCGTTTGATCGCAAACGCGTTCGCATTGGATGTGGAGCGTTGGCGTTCTTGTCGAGGCTCGACGCTGCTTCCAGAGCGATCATTGGGGCGCGGGGATTTATCGGGGCAAACCGTCGGTAATGGCGCATCGATCGACCACGAAACTGCTTGATCGATGGAGAGCGAGTCCGGACAGGCGCCGGACTTGCGACTTGAGAACTGCAGCGATGTTTGTTGCCAACTCGGCGTAAGTGGCTGCAACCCAAGCGAACGAACGCTACCCGGACTCACGCTCGCCGTTGTCTGAAGGCACGCTGCCAGCCCGCTGGCGCAAGGATTTGCCCCCGCGCGTCGGGATTAGGCATTCCCGAGAGCGAACGCGTATCGACCTCGACCCATGCCGGAGACGAGTTCGCAGACCCGCCAGCGCTACTTCAAGCGCTCTTCGACGACGCCCAAGACCTGCATTGCGAGATCGTCTTTACGTAGGTCGCCTGAGGCATCGACGACCGTGACTTGCGACTGCTCACCGCTGCCTTCGACGCGCACGGTCATCGACGATTTCGGAGCGTCGGCGCCGAATATGCGTTTGAAGAAACCGGGTCGCTCGCCCGGCTGGGTCATTTCAACCAGGTAGGTCAAGGCGGATTCGTCGCGATCGACAACCTTGCAGCAACCACTGCGCTCCAGCGCGATGCCGACGCGGCGCCAGGCGCTGGCACTTTCGTCGTTCAACTTGAGGATCGCATCGGCAGCGCGCGGCAATCCGCTGCGCGCCACTGCGGCGGTGTTGCCCAGACTCGGCGGCGCCGCGCTGTTCGCCACCGCAACGCCGCTGGCGGCTGGAATCTGCGATGCCGGATTCGACGAGGGCGCAATCAAATCGTCCGGAATTTCCAGCGGCGGCGTCTCTTTCGCGGTTTCGTAGACGATCGGGCGATTGACCCAATTGCAACCGGTCGACATCAGCACCACTGCGACCATCGTCCAAAGGCGTTTTTGCACCTACCGTCTCCTTTTTGTCGTTCGATTTACGCTGCCGCTGCTGCCGGGAAGGCAGCCAGTGCAGCGTGCAGCGCGGGTCGCAGCGCCGAATCGAGCGGTTGCAAGGGCAGCCGCAGGACCTCTTCGATGCGGCCCAGATGCGCAAGCGCAGCTTTGATCGCGATCGGATTCGGCGCGCTCGCCAGCGCGGCATTCAACGGGGCGAGCATAGCGTCGATCGCGTTGGCTTTTTCTGTACGGCCATCGCGAGCGGCGGCGATCAGTTCAGCGAAAGCTGCCGGCACGGCGTTGGCTGCAACTGAAATCAGCCCTCGCGCGCCATCGCGCACGGCCGCGACTGCCGACGAGTCATCGCCGCTCAACACCGCGAAGCGATCGTTTTGCAGTTCGATCAACGCGCGCCAACGGTGCTGATCCGCAACCGCCTCCTTGACCGCCACGATGTTGGAGTGCCCGGCGAGGATCGCCACGGTGGCGGGCAACATATCGACGCCGGTGCGCGGCGGCACGTTGTACAAGATGACCGGCAAGGGACCGGCCGCCAAAGCCTCGAAGTGCGCGACGAGCCCGGCCTGCGTCGGCCTTGAGTAATACGGCGTAACCGCAAGTACGGCGTCGGCGCCGCACTCGTGCGCTATTCGCACCAGCGCCGCCGATTTCGCCGTGGCGGCTGCGCCGACGCCAGCGATGATCGGGATGCGCCCCTTCAAGCGCCGCACGGCGGCAGCGATCAGGGCCGCGAGCTCCAGTTTCTCCAACGCGCCAGACTCGCCGGTCGATCCACCGACGACGACGGCACTTGACCCGGAATCGGCCTGCCATTGAAGCAGCGCATCGAACGCCACAAGATCGAGCTCGCCATCGCTTTTGAACGGCGTGATCAGCGCGGGAATGCTGCCGGAGAGTTGCACGATGATTGGTTCCTGGTTTTTGCTGGTTCTGGGTTGGGCCAAAAGTGCCTGGCCTCCGTTCCAAAACCAAGAACCAGGAACCGACAACCGCGAACCCAAAATACGATGTTACTTGCGGCCTTCCGACGGTGACAAGTATTCTGAGGGGCTAGCGAGCGGCCGTTTCCCAGGCAGTTTGCCCCTCCCGTAGATCACCAGCCTTCACAGTGACCGACATCCCTCGCCCCTCAGTGCCCGACAATCATCTCCTCGTTTCCGCATTGGCGCCCAATTCCGTGGCGCTGCTCACCGTCATCGGCAAGCGTGTCGTAGACGCAGGCTGCAATTTGCTCGAAGCACGGGTCTCGATGCTGGGACAGGAAGTGAGCGTGCAGCTCCTCGCATCCGGCACTTGGGATGCCATTGCCAAATGCGAGAACGCCCTCGGCAAGATTCAGCGCGACGAGCAGATTGCGCTGACGATTCGCCGCACCGGATCTCGCGAGTTGGCCGGCAACCACTTGCCATACACCGTCGAGGCGATCGCTGCCGACCGTCCCGGCATCCTTTATCAGCTGGGCGAGTTCTTCGCGCGGCGCGGCATTACCATCGAATCGCTGTCGTCCTCGCGGTATCGCGCCTCGACGACCGGCGCTGAGATGTTCTCTGCGCAAATCGCGATCGGCATCCCGGCCTCGGCGCACATCTCCAGCTTGCGCGAAGACTTCCTCGAGTTCTGCGATTCCTTGAACCTCGACGCCATACTCGAGCCCGTCAAGGGCTGATGCGTATTCCCTTTCGCGCGCCGCGCTGCAGCGCGCCCTGCCCTTTTCCTGCCCGAGCCCTATGAGCCAAAAGAAGCGCACCTACGTACTCGACACGAACGTCCTGATGCACGACCCGACCGCGCTTTTTCGCTTCGAAGAGCACGACGTTTACCTGCCGATGATGGTGCTCGAAGAGCTGGACAACGCCAAGAAGGGCGTCAGCGAGGTTTCGCGCAACGTGCGTCAGGTCAGTCGCTTCTTGAACGAGTTGATCGAATCGCACGGCAACGGGCATTTGTCGAAAGGGATCCCGCTGAAAAATCCCGATGGTCTGGAACTTGGCCGCCATCGTCCACGCGGATTGTTGTACTTCCAGACCGAAGCCAATAAGCCGACATCGCAGAACTTTGGGTCGGTGATACCGGACAATCAGATTCTGATGTCGGTGCTGCAGTTGCGCGAGCAGAAAGGCCGTGCGCCGGTGGTGCTGGTCACCAAAGACATCAATCTGCGGATCAAAGCCAAGATCCACAATATTCCGGCCGAGGACTACGAAAACGATCGGGCGCTCGACGATCTGGCGCTGCTTTACACGGGCGTCGATACGCTCAAGGCCGATTTCTGGACCAAGCATCCGGAACTCGAATCCTGGAGCGAACGCGGACGCACGTTCTATCGCGTCAAGCTCAAGCGCGATGAGCGCTGGCACCCCAATCAATTTGTGCATTTCGGCGACGATGCGCAAGTTGCCCTGCGGGTACTCGATATCTCTGGCGGAAAAGCGAAACTGCAGATCGTCGATGACTACCAGAGCAACCCGCATCGCGTCTGGGGCATTAGCGCGCGAAACCGCGAGCAGAACTTCGCGCTCAACGTACTGATGGACCCGGAAGTCGATTTCGTTACGCTGCTTGGCACCGCGGGCACCGGCAAGACCTTGCTGGCTCTGGCGGCGGGACTCGCGCAAACGATGGATCAGCAGCGCTACAAGGAAATCATCGTCACCCGCGCCACCGTGCCGGTGGGCGAAGACATTGGTTTTCTTCCGGGCACGGAAGAGGAAAAAATGACGCCGTGGATGGGCGCGTTGGCGGATAACCTCGAAGTCCTCGCAAGCCCGCAGGATTCCAGCAACTGGGCAAGACAAGCGACCAACGATCTGCTGAACTCGCGCGTCAAGGTACGCAGCATGAGCTTCATGCGCGGCCGCACCTTCCTGCAACGCTACGTGATCATCGACGAGGCGCAGAATCTGACGCCGAAACAGATGAAGACGCTGCTGACACGAGCGGGACCTGGCACCAAAATGGTGTGCCTTGGCAACGTCGAGCAGATCGATACGCCCTACCTGACTGAAACCACGTCAGGTCTCACTTTCGCGGTGGATCGCTTCCAGCACTGGCCGCATAGCGCGCATATCACTTTGCGTCGAGGCGAGCGGTCGAGATTGGCGGATTTTGCATCGGAAGTGTTGTAACGCCGACGTCGCAGGGGCGTCTTCACGCGTCAGCGTGGGATGCCCGAACATCTTCCGCAACCGCCAGGACAACACGCTTGCGACGACGCGCAGCGCACTTTGCTGGAACAAAACTCGTGCGAGCGAATACACGGACGTTCAATCGGGAACGGTAGACAGCTGCTGCCGCAATCTCACGACCAACGCTTGCGCCTCTGCCAATGCCAGAAGCGGAATCCGTGCGCGCCCACCGGGACCGCGGGTGCGCAATTCGATCAGGACCGACGCCGTGCCGTTGGCGCGATCCATCGGTGAGGTGACCAGCGACACCCATTCGATACGGTCGATCGGCACAAACCAGGTTTGGCGATCGAGAAAGCCCTCCCGAAAAGCGATGATCGCATCGTCGATCGCGTAGCCGGCGAAGCGTGCGTAGGCGAAGGCATCGAGCGTAATCAACACCAGCGCGGTCACGACCAGCACAGCCACGAGCGTTGGCGAAACGCCTATCAACAGCAACAACAGCGGCACAAGCATCGCGTGGCTGAGCCACACGCGCCAACCAGCGCTGCGATGCAGCGGCTGCCAATCGAGCGTGCGCTCATCCAAAATCGGCAACGCCGCGTGCAGCAGTTCGCTGCGGCGTTCGGGCCGCACGACCGGCGCCAGCCAGCGCAGCGAGTCGGTCTCATTCAAGGCCTCACGCTGACCTGCAACGCCGACTTGAATCGCCTGGCGCCCGAATATCCGATATAGCCAGCCATCGAGCACCAGCAGCCGCTGCACGCGCTGTCGATGCGCGGCGCCGCGCCGCTTGGTGAACAAGCCATGTTCAGTGCTGAGTTTTTCGTCGACCAGATGCAGCGAAAAGCCGTGGAATTGCACCAGCCACCAGGTGATCGACAGCGCCCGCATCAGCACAAAACCGACCAGTACCAACGCGATGAGCAATGCCATCCAAAACACGGCTCCGTGGTCGATGCCGACCGCATCGACGGTCGCCTTACCCGCGTCCCTGACCCAATCTCCAAGCGGGAAATAGTCGTCGAATTGATACGCCAGCGCGAACAGCGCGCCGACCGCAAGCCAACCTTGATTCGAGATCAGACCTGCACGGATCAGCTCCTTGCTATTCAGCGCCAGCAGGACGTCATCGCCGTCGGCGACTGCAATCTCGTCGGCACCAGTCTTCTTTCGAGCGCGTACGGCCTGTTCGAACTCGGCTGCGGCGTCGAGACCGAGGACGCGTAGTTTCGCCTCTGCATTCATGCCGCCGCCGGCTTCGACCACCACCTCGGCCACGCCAGTCAGTCGATGCAGCACATTGCGCTTCTGTTGCACGTTTTCGACGCGCGCCCAGGGAATACGGCGCACGGTGCGGCCGATGATGCCGCTACGGATGACTAAATCCTCGTCGGTCATCCAATAGCGGATGCGGCGCGACGCGAGCAGGCTATACACGATGGTCGCCACACCCATCACGGTCATGCCGGCGATGCCCCAAATCGCGTAAGCATCGCTGGCGGTCGCCAGCGATAAGCCAAGGATGGTAGGGATCATGTTGGTGAGATGGAACACCAACTCGTATAGCGGCGATGCCCAGTGCAGGCGCTGGCCGCTGCCCGGCGGCAAGACGTTGTCGCTCATGCGCCGTCGCGCCGCAGCAGGCGATCGCGCAGCGCATAGGCGTCGGCCAACCGAAGTCCGGAGATATCGGCCGACTCCATATGCGCTCCTGCGGTGTGCAAGGAGAGCACGCTCAAGCCGTGGCGCCTTGCGACCGGACCTTCCACAACATCGACATGCTGAATTCGGATACGCGGCAGGTAGCGTTCGCTGCGCCACAGCACGCCCTTGCGAATCAGCAAACCGTCGTCTGCCAGCGCAAAACTAAGGCGCTCGAAGCGTCGCTTCGAGAAATGCGAAATGAGCAGGTGCAGCAGCACCGCCAGAGCTGCCCCGACCACAACGGCCATCCACCAGGCCACGAAGGCGCTCGCTACCAGCCCGGCAGCAATGGGCAGCCAGAACAAGCCATACCAGGCGCTCTCGCGCCACAACTTCGGGGCGCCGGGGTCGACGCGCTGCCAGGAGATTTCGGTCATGGATGTACGCTCACTCGAATGCGCCCACTCTTGGGCAGCGGCGCTGATGCGAACAGTGACAAAAGTCAGTCGTTAATGCGATCGCTCTTGGTGCGCATCCGCGCGCAACACAGCTCAACTAAAGCCGATCCAGCGTCGCGTCCAATCCGGCCTGCCACGACGGTGGAACGATGCCGAACACGCGCTGCAGCTTCTCTGTCGACAACACCGAATACGCTGGTCGCCTGGCTTTGGCGGGATAGTCGCCAGTGGCAATAGCATCGACCGGCGTGGCGCGCGCCAGCAAGCCGCGTTGGTGTGCACCCTGGATGATCGCGCGGGCGAAGCCGCACCAACTGACGCTGCCGGTGCTCACCGCGTGATAGGTGCCTGAATTTTCGCGCAGCCCCGGCGCAGCCAGCATGTGCGTGGTGATCTCAGCCAACGTCGCGGCAGTCGTAGGACAACCGATCTGATCGTCGACCACGCGCAAGCGTTCGCGCTCGGCAGCTGCGCGCAGCATGGTGAGAAGGAAGTTCTTGCCACGCGGCGCGTACACCCACGCGGTGCGCAGGATCAAATGAGCGGCACCGCTGGCACGCAGCGCGGTTTCGCCGTCCGCTTTGCTGCGCCCATACACGCTTTGCGGCGCGATAGGTTCGTCTTCGCAATACGGCGCCTCGCCATTGCCGGCGAACACATAGTCGGTGGAGTAATGAACGACCAGGGCGTTGTTGCGCGCTGCCCAGGCACCGAGCACAGCCACAGCGCGATGATTGACGCGGTCCGCCAATTCGGCGTTGTCCTCGGCCGCGTCGACCGCAGTGTAGGCAGCGGCGTTGACGATGATGCGCGGTCGCTGCGCATCCAGCGCCTTCTCGATTGCGCCAAGATCGCCAAGATCGAGCGCAATGTCGGCATCGGATCGTGCCGCGCATACCACCGATCCCAGCGCCGGCAATCGACTCGCCAGCTCGAATCCCACCTGGCCGTTGCTGCCCGTCAGCAAAATCATGGTGCTGAGTACACCGGCAGATGCTCCGGCACGATGTCGGCGAGAAACGGGGCGCTCGCATCTTTGGCCGACAGTGCCTGCGGCGCAAACGGCCAGGCGATGTCGATGGTCGGATCGTCCCACCGAATGGCGCGATCCCACTTCGACTCATACAGGCTCGTGCACTGGTACACGAAGGTCGCGTAATCGCTGATCACCGCGAAGCCGTGCGCATAGCCTTCCGGGATCCACAACATGTGGTGATTGTCCGCCGACAACTCGACCGCCACACTTTGTCCAAAGGTCGGCGAGCCGCGACGGATGTCTACCGCCACATCGATGACCGCGCCTTCGAGCACGCCGACGAGCTTGCCCTGCGGCTGCGGCCACTGGTAGTGCAATCCGCGCAAAACGCCCCGCGCCGAGCGCGAGACATTGGTTTGCACGAACGCCGTCGGCAGCCCCTGTGCGGCGTAAGTGGCCTGATTGAACGACTCAAAGAAGAAACCGCGCGCGTCGCCGAAAACGCGCGGTTCGATGAGTTTGACGTCGGGGAGTTGGGTTGGACTACATATCATCGGGCGTCAGCCCCGTTCGCTTTGCGATTCTCGACAGCATACGGGAGCCGATTTCGTCATCGACGTGGAATGCGATCCGATTCGAATGAGCGCTCTCAATATTTGTCGTGCTTTGGTCGACGGCCACTCGCTCACGCAGCTTCCGGAACGTGAAGGTGGAGCGTGGCTGGCAAAACTTCGCCATGTTCCATTTTTTTGGCGATGACACGAAGCGCCAGCACTTCGGCTTTGGCGACCGCCTCTGTGCGCGTTTGGCCGTAGACCATCATGCCGGGGAGTTCCGGAAATTCGGCGATCCAGCGTCCGTCGACTTCCTGCTCAACTTCAAGATTGATCTTCATTTGCTCATCGTACCAGCCCGCGCAAGTATTCCCCATAGCCGCTCTTCAACAGCGGCAAGGCCAACCTCTCCAGTTGCGCCGCATCGATCCACCCATTCTCGAACGCGATTTCTTCCGGACACGCGATCTTCAAACCCTGGCGCTCTTCGATGGTCTGGATGAAGTTGCCGGCCTGGATCAGCGACTCGTGCGTGCCCGTGTCGAGCCACGCATGACCACGCCCAAGGCGTTCCACATTGAGCTGACCGTGCTGCAGATAGACCCGATTCAAATCGGTGATTTCCAGCTCGCCGCGAGGCGATGGCTTGAGCGCCGCCGAGTAGTCGCTGGCGTGACCATCGTAGAAATACAACCCCGTGACTGCAAAGTTCGACTTTGGCTGCTTGGGTTTTTCTTCGATCGACAACACCCGGCCGTCGGCACCGAATTCAGCCACGCCGTAGCGCTCCGGATCCTTGACCCAATAACCGAAGACCGTCGCGCCGATAGTCCGACCATCAGCTCGCGCCAGCATCTCACGCATGCCGCCGCCATAAAAAATGTTGTCGCCCAGGATCAGGCACGATGGCTTGCCGCCAATGAACTCGCGGCCGATCAAAAACGCCTGCGCCAAGCCATTCGGCTCAGGCTGCACGGCATACTCGATGTTGAGGCCCCATTGTTTGCCGTCGCCGAGCAGGCGCTGAAACAGCGCCTGCTCGTGCGGCGTGTTGATCACCAGAATGTCGCGAATGCCGGCGAGCATGAGCACGCTCAACGGGTAGTAGATCATTGGCTTGTCGTACACCGGGAGCAGCTGCTTGCTGACCGCAATCGTCAGCGGATGCAAACGCGTACCGGCGCCACCGGCCAGGATAATGCCTTTGCGTGTGGTCATGCCCCGGCTCCCAGGCGTTCGCCGCGATAGCTGCCGTCGCGGATGCGCGCCGTCCAGTCGGGGTTGGCGAGGTACCAATCGATGGTGGCGTCGATGCCGCTCTCGAAGGACTGCTGCGGTTTCCAGCCAAGCTCGCCCTGAATCTTGCTGGCATCGATGGCGTAACGGCGGTCATGGCCGGGGCGATCTTTGACGTAAGTGATCAAGTCGCGGCGCGGCGTGGCGCGAGGCCGGCGCGCATCCAGTCCGTCGCAAATGCGATGCACGACCTCGATATTCTGGCGCTCGGCGTCGCCGCCGACGTTGTACACCTCGCCGACCCGTCCGCGCGCCAGAACGGCAGCAATCGCGCGGCAGTGATCGGTCACATACAACCAGTCGCGCACATTCTTGCCATCGCCGTATACCGGCAAGGCTTCGCCGACCAGCGCTTTCTGGATCATCAGCGGAATCAGCTTTTCCGGGAACTGATAGGGCCCATAGTTGTTCGAGCAATTGGTGGTCAACACCGGCAAGCAATAGGTGTGATGAAAAGCGCGAACCAGATGATCGGACGCCGCCTTGCTCGCCGAGTACGGCGAGTTCGGCGCATACGGCGTGTCCTCGCGAAACTTGCCGGTGTCGCCCAGCGATCCGTACACCTCATCGGTCGATACGTGCAGGAATCGGAATGCGCTCTTCCTGCCCTCCTCCAGCGTGCGCCAATACGCCAACGCGCACTCCAGCAAGTTCAAGGTGCCGACGACGTTGGTCTGTACAAATGCAGCCGGGCCGTCGATGGAGCGATCGACATGCGACTCGGCGGCAAAGTTGACGATCGCATCGGGCCGGTGCTCGGCGAGCAGCGCCGCCACGCGCTCGCGATCGCCGATATCGCCCGCGACGAAATGGTGCAACGGCGATCCGTCCAGCGAGCGCAGCGATTCGCGGTTGCCCGCGTAAGTCAGTGCGTCGAGATTGACAATGCGCGCGGCGCCCTCGCCCGCCTGCTGCAACACGAAGTTAGCGCCGATGAAACCCGCGCCGCCTGTCACCAGCCAAGTTTGCATGAATAGCCTTCAAGTCCGAATGGTGGCACCAAGACCATCGGCCCTGGGTAAAAGTTCGCGAAAGATAGCCCAAGCTTCGAGCGACCGTCGGCGAAACCGGGTCCAGCGAAGGAGACAGGGGGCAAGGAGCAGGGGCCGAACCTCTGCCTCCGAAAGGGTCTTCGCGTGTGCTATTCCAGAGGAGAAGCGCGTTGTTGCCTGCGGACAACGCCGGCCCCTGCCCCTTGTTCCCTGCCCCTTCGCGGACCGAGTGCGATACGTCATGAACTTCAGCTACACTCCGCGCGCCCAGAAGGCATTGGGTGAATATCGACACGGACGTCTCCAGAAAAACAAAGGCCGATCAACGGTCGTTTGGAGATTTTGATGCTCGCCGATTTGCACACGACGCGCGTGCTGTCGCTGGACAGTGGCGGTCGCATTCTCGATTGGATTTCGTGGCAGGACGCGGTATGCCTGTACGTACGCGACGCGGTGGCCTGGACGCTCGGCGAGCCGTGCGTCACAGTGCACGGCGGTCGCTCGCGGCTGTCGGGCGAGCAGAGCCTGATTCACTTGCACCCGATTGTGGCCGGGCGGTCGCGCGCCCGCTCGCTGTCTGCCGATCCGGCGCCGGCACTCACTAACCATGCATTGTTCACGCGCGACCGGCACCTGTGCCTGTACTGCGGACAGACTTATTCGCGCGGCGAGTTGACACGCGATCACGTCATCCCGGTCTCGCGCGGTGGGCGCGACACCTGGGAGAACGTGGTGTCGGCATGTTTATCGTGCAATGTGCGCAAGGGTTGCCGCACGCCGCAGCAGGCCAACATGCCGCTGCTTGCGGTGCCATTTCGCCCGAGTTGGGTGGAGCACTTGATCCTGTCCAATCGCCACATCCTGGCCGACCAGATGGATTTCTTGAAGAACCACCTGCCGCGGCATCGGCGCGCATAGACCAGGCGACCGCGCGGAGCGATGACAACTGGCGAGTTCCGTGTCGGTTGCCCGGTCTGGGCCTGCGCCGATTGGCGCGGCAGCCTGTTTCGCGGCGATGCGCAGCGCAAGGATTTTCTGTCGCAATATGCACAGGTTTTCGAGACCGTCGAAGGCAACTCGACGTTTTACGCGCTGCCGACGCCGGCCGCGATAGATCGCTGGCGCCAAGAGGTGCCAGAGCGATTTCGCTTCTGCTTCAAGTTTCCATCCGACATCACGCATCGCAAGATGCTCGCGGACGCGGGCAAGGAAACGACGCAGTTCTTAGGGTTGATGGCGCCCCTGAGATCGCGACTGGGCCCGTTCCTGATCCAGTTGGGCCCGAAATTCGATGCGCAACAGCTCGGTGCGCTACGCGCCTTTCTGGCCCGGCTAAGTCGCGAATTCCGCTATGCGGTGGAACTTCGCCATCCCGACTGGTTCGATGGCGGGCCATTTGAGGCGGCACTCCACGAATGCCTGCGTCAGTTCGACGTCGATCGCGCGGTGATGGACACACGTTGCGTACACGCCGCGAAACCTGGCGACGCGAGCACCATCGCCGCGCAAGCCAAAAAACCTCGGGTACCGTTGCGGAGACTGGCGATCGGCCAGCGCCCGATGCTGCGCTTCGTTGGCGAAAACACGGCCAGCGCCGCATACGACTACCTGCCCCAATGGATCGAAGCAGCCGTCGCATGGCTGGCCGAAGGCCGGGATGTGTACTACTTCATGCACACGCCCGACGATATCGAAGCGCCCGCACTGTCGCGTTGGGTGCACGAGCGTGTGGCACAGCGTGCGGCTTTGCGCCCGCTGCCAGCGTTCCCCGGTGCCGCAAGCGCTGTGCAGCTGGGGTTGTGGTGAACGATTGGTTTTGCAACCACGCAGATCTCGGCAACTTCGTGCCGCCCTGGCGACGGAACGACGATCCGCCGTTCCGCAGACAATCCGCTGAGCCAACCATCACATGCCGCCGCGTTAGACTCCGCCCATTGCCTGCCAACGCATCGATCCCATGGCGCCAGAAACCGCCCCGTTGCTTCCCGACATTGCGCTGCAAGCGGCGCCGCTGACCGGCGCCCTCGCGTGGGTGGGCATGTCCGATATCGAGCTGCCGGTGCAACTCGATGGCATACGCACATCGGCGCGCGCCGACGCTTTCGTCGATCTGGCGCGTGGCGACGCACGCGGCATTCATATGTCGCGTTTGTATTTGCACCTCGACCAACGTCTCGGCGATCGGTCGCTGTCGCCGATAATGCTGCGGGAAACGCTGGACGAGTTCCTGGCATCGCATCGCGACTTGAGCACGCGGGCGCGACTGGCGCTGCGTTTGCCGTGGCTGACGCGGCGCCGTGCGCTGGTCAGCGACAAAAGCGGCTGGCGCAGCTACCCGGTCGAACTGATCGCGACGCTAGGCACGAGCTTCACCTTGGAGTTGCGTACATCGATCGCCTATTCCAGCACTTGCCCCTGCTCCGCCGCTCTGGCCAGACAGCTGATCCAGCAGCAGTTCGACGTCGACTTCGACGCGCAGCTGACGCATGACGAAGTGCGCAACTGGTTGGGTGGCAGCGGCATTGTCGCCACGCCGCACAGTCAGCGCAGTACGCTGGATGTGCGCATTGCGCTCGATGGGGAGAGCCTGCCACTTGCCGACCTGATCGATGCCCTGGAGCGCGCACTTGCAACGCCGGTGCAAACCGCGGTCAAGCGCGAAGACGAGCAAGCCTTCGCGCGCCTTAATGGCGGCAACTTGATGTTCTGCGAAGACGCTGCGCGCCGCGCACACGCCGCGCTCAGTGCGCTGCCCTTCGCGCGCGACTTCTGGTTGCGCGCCAGCCACCACGAGAGCCTGCATCCGCACGACGCGGTGGCGGTGGCGATCAAGGGCGTGCCGGGTGGATTTGAGGCGTGAACGTGCCGTTTCCTGACGACCGCATGCGAAGTCCAATTTAATGCCCTACGTCCACGATATCGATCCCGTCGCGCTTCAGCTCGGCCCCATCGCCATTCATTGGTATGGACTGATGTACATCGCTGCGGCTCTGGCTGCGTTCTGGCTGGCGCGCCAGCGCACGCAGGATGCATGGCGCGGCTTCCAGCGTTCGGAAATCGAAGATATCGTCTTTTATGGCATGGTCGGCGCGATTCTGGGCGGCCGGCTTGGCTCGACATTCTTCTACCACTTCGACTCGTTCCTTGCCGATCCGATATCGATCTTCCGCGTGTGGGAAGGTGGCATGAGCTTCCACGGCGGCCTGATCGGCGTGCTCATCGCGATCGGCTGGTATGCGCGCAAGACCAGGCGCCCGCTGTTCGCAACCTACGATTTCATTGCGCCCATCGTGCCATTGGGCCTTGGCCTCGGGCGCATCGGCAATTTCATCGGGGGCGAGTTGTGGGGAGCCAAGACGGCGCAGTCATGGGGCGTGATTTTCCCCGGCGCGCTGCCTGTGCAGATGTCCGCCGATGAGATCCGTGCGCAGCTTGCGCAAGGATTGCTGCTCGATGAGGCGCGGCATCCCTCGCAGCTTTATCAGGCGTTCTGGGAGGGCGCGGTGATGTTCGCGATTCTCTGGTGGTTCTCGAAAAACCCCAGGCCGCGCATGGCCGTCTCGGGCCTGTTCCTGATCGTCTATAGCATCGGTCGCATCGGCCTTGAGTTCGTCCGCCAGCCCGATGCGCACATCGGATACCTGGCCTGGGGCTGGCTGACCATGGGTCAGGTGTTGTCGTTGCCGATGCTCCTGTTCGGCGCGGCGCTGATGATCTTTGCGTACCGCCGCCGCGAGGCAGTGGCATGAAGGCTTATCACGATCTCTTGCGGCATGTGCTGGAAAACGGCACCGAAAAATCCGACCGCACTGGCGTGGGTACCCGCTCGGTGTTCGGTTATCAATTGCGCTGCGATCTTCGGCATGGCTTTCCGCTGCTGACGACGAAGAAGCTGCACACGCGTTCCATCGTGCATGAGCTTTTGTGGTTCATCGCTGGCGACACCAACGTCAAGTACCTGCGCGAAAACGGCGTCAGCATCTGGGATGAGTGGGCCGACGCGAACGGCGATCTGGGACCCGTGTATGGCAAACAGTGGCGATCCTGGCAAACACCTTCCGGAGCCAGCATCGATCAGCTGACGCAGGTCATCGGCGACATCCGCCTCAACCCCGACTCGCGACGCCTGATCGTGAGCGCCTGGAATCCGGCGGACGTGCCGTCGATGGCGCTGGCCCCCTGCCACGCGTTGTTCCAGTTCTATGTTGCCAACGGCCGCTTGTCGTGCCAGCTCTATCAGCGCAGCGCAGATGTTTTCCTGGGCGTGCCGTTCAACATCGCCTCCTATGCACTGCTCACAGCGATGGTCGCGCAGGTGTGCGATCTTGAGGCAGGAGAGTTCGTGCATACCTTCGGCGACGCGCATCTGTATCTGAACCATCTTGAGCAAGCGCAACTGCAACTGACCCGTGAGCCCAGGCCGTTGCCCACTTTGCGGCTCAATCCGGCCGTGCGCGACATCGCCGCATTTCGTTTCGAAGACATTGCGTTCGACAACTACGACCCGCATCCCGCCATCAAGGCGCCGATTGCAGTCTAGTGTGGTGTCCCAGAAATAACTGGAAGAAATGTCCGATGGATTTCGGCCCGAGGCAAGGCGCGAGAAGGAGTCATAGCAGCGCTATGGCGACGACGAGCAACGTAGCATTCGGGTCGAAAGACGCGGACATAATTCCAGTTATTTTTGGGACACCGCACTAGCTCGGCCTCGCTTTAGAGCCAGCAACGCAGTAACCCGCCCATCGCGCAGCGAAAACCACGTTTTCGCTCCGCGGGCGAGCCCCGCTTGAAATCCGGGTCAAAGTTTCCGCAGGAAACTTTGGCACGTCTACATGCAGGTCAAAGTTTCCGCAGGAAACTTTGGCACGAGTACATACAGGTCAAAGTTTCCGCAGGAAACTTTGGCACGAGTAATGAATACTGCAGTCATTCGAATGCCAGAGTCGGGGAGCCATGACTGCCATCGTCGATCGCGAGTACACGCTCGATCACAAATACACCCGCAGCGCCGGGCGCATTTATCTGTCCGGTGTGCAGGCCCTGGTGCGTTTGCCGCTGATGCAGAAGATGCGCGATCGCGCCTTGAATCTGAATACCGCCGGTTTCGTCTCGGGCTATCGCGGCTCGCCCCTTGGCGGGCTCGATCAGGCGTTGTGGAGCGCGCGCAAGCACCTCAAGGCCTCCAATGTCGAGTTCGTTGCCGGTCTGAACGAGGACCTGGCAGCGACGGCGGTGTGGGGCAGCCAGCAGGTCAACCTCTTTCCCGGCGCCAGATACGATGGCGTGTTCGCCATGTGGTATGGCAAAGGTCCGGGCGTCGATCGCACCGGCGACGTGTTCAAGCATGGCAATGCTGCCGGCAGCAGCAAGCATGGCGGCGTGCTGGTACTTGCAGGCGACGATCATGCCTGTCGCTCGTCCACCCTGCCCCATCAATCTGAGCACGAGTTCATCTCGGCCATGATGCCGATCCTCAATCCTGCCGGCGTCCAGGACATCCTGGATATGGGGCTCTTGGGTTGGGCGATGAGCCGCTTCACCGGGCGCTGGGTGGGCTTCAAAACCATCGCCGAAACCGTGGAATCGAGCGCATCGGTGAATGTCGATCCGCATCAGCTCGACATCGTCATTCCCAGCGATTTTGCGATGCCCGCGGGCGGGCTCAACATCCGCTGGCCGGACCCGCCCATGAACCAGGAGCTGCGCCTGCATCAGTATGCGATGCATGCTGCGATAGCGTTCGCTAAGGCCAATGGCATCGATCGGGTGGTGTTCGACTCGCCCAAAGCACGCCTGGGCATCGTCACGACCGGCAAGAGTTACCTGGATGTGTTGCAGGCGCTTGAGTACCTCGGCCTGGACGAGAAGATGTGCCGCGATATCGGCATTCGCGTGTACAAGGTCGGCATGACCTGGCCGATCGAGCCCGATGGCTTGAAGTCCTTTGCGCATGGCCTGGAAGACATCATCGTCGTCGAGGAAAAACGCTCCTTCATCGAAGCGCAGTTGAAGGAACACATGTACAACTGGGAGCACACGACTCGCCCGTCGATCGTCGGCAAGTACGACGAATCGGGCAAATGGGTATTGCCCTCCGTCGGCGAGTTGACGCCAGCGATGATTGCGCTGGTGATCGCCGCGCGCCTGAAGCGCTTCTTCACCAGCGAGCGCATCGAAGAGCGCCTGACCTGGATTGCTGCGAAAGAGAAAGAGTTGGCATTGCCCCGCGCAAACTTCACGCGCGCCGCGCACTACTGCTCAGGCTGCCCGCACAACACCTCCACGGTGGTGCCGGAAGGCTCGCGCGCCGCGGGCGGCATCGGTTGCCATTACATGGTCACCTGGATGGACCGCAGGACCGACACCTTCACACAAATGGGCGGCGAAGGCGTGCCGTGGATCGGCCAAGCGGCGTTTACCGAAACGCAGCACATCTTCCAGAACTTAGGCGACGGAACCTACTTCCATTCCGGGTCCTTGGCGATCCGCGCCTGCGTCGCCGCCAAAGTCAACATCACCTTCAAGATTCTCTACAACGACGCAGTGGCGATGACCGGCGGGCAACCGGTCGATGGCACGCTGAGCGTCGAGGATCTGATCAAGCAGGTGTATGCCGAGGGCGTCAAGAAGATCTGGCTGCTTTCGGATGACCCGGACAAGTACCGCGGAAACTCGGAACTCTCCGGCCACGGCGTGTCGCTGGAGCATCGCGACGAGCTTGATCGCGTGCAGCGGGAGCTGCGCGATGTTCAGGGCGTGACCGTACTCATCTACGAGCAGACCTGTGCGGCGGAAAAGCGCCGCCGCCGCAAGCGCAAACTGATGATCGATCCGCCCAAGCGCACGTTCATCAACCAAGCCGTGTGCGAGGGCTGCGGCGATTGCGGCGTGCAGTCGAACTGCGTGTCGATCGTGCCGGTCGAGACCGAGTTCGGTCGCAAACGCGCGATCGATCAAAGCTCGTGCAACAAGGATTTTTCCTGCGTCAAGGGCTTCTGCCCAAGTTTCGTTACGATCCACGGCGGGCAGCTCAAGAAGAGCCGCGGTTCGGGCGGTAAACTCGATGTCGATCGGTTGCCGCTACCTGCCATCAAGAGCGATTTGCGCGAGCCTTGGAATGTGCTGATCACTGGCGTCGGCGGCACGGGCGTGGTCACCATCGGCGCCCTGCTTGGCATGGCCGCGCACCTCGAAGGCAAAGGCGTGTCGGTGCTCGACCAAACCGGGCTGGCGCAAAAAGGTGGCGCAGTGACCTGCCATGTGCGCATCGCCGGGAAACCCGCTGACTTGCATGCGGTGCGCATCGCCGCGGGCGAGGCGGATCTGGTGATCGGCTGCGATGTGGTGGTGGTCAACGACTACTGGGCGCTGAGCAAGATTCGCGAGTCGCGCACGCATGCGGTAATCAACGATTACCAGAGCTATCCGGGCAGCTTTACGCGCAATCCAGACATGCAGTTTCCGCTCAAGGAAATGCTCGACGCGATTGGCCTGGCACTCAACCACAAGAACCTGGACGTCGTCGACGCAACAACGATTGCCACCAACCTGATGGGCGATTCGATCGCGACCAATTTGTTCGTGCTTGGATACGCGTGGCAAAAGGGCCTTGTGCCGGTGAGCCTGGACGCGCTCATGCGCGCCGTCGAATTGAACGGCGCGGCGATCGAGATGAACAAGACTGCGTTCGGCTGGGGACGTCTCGCCGCGCACGACCTCAAAGCCGTGCGCCAGGCCGCCGGATTGGACCAGCCGAAACTGTTGCCGGTGAAAACCGTCACGCTCAGCGATCAGCTGAGTTGGGGCGATGCTGGCATCGCCGAGTCCTTGGACGAGATCATCGCGCGCCGGGTGGCCTTCCTGACCGATTACCAGGACGCCGCCTACGCCGCGCGGTACACGCACCTGGTCAATGAAGTGCGCGCCGCCGAGCAGCGCAAGGCGCCGGGAAGCCAGGCGCTCACGACCGCGGTGGCCAAGTATTTGTACAAACTGATGGCGATCAAGGACGAGTGGGAAGTGGCGCGGCTGTATTCGTCTGGCGAGTTCGAGAAACGCCTGGCGCAGACCTTCGATGGCGACTACACCGTGCACTTTAATCTTGCGCCGCCGTTGCTCGCGAAACGCGACGAAGACGGCAAACTCAGGAAGTCTGAGTTTGGCCCGTGGGTGTTCAAGGCCTTCAAACTGATAGCGAGGTTTCGGCGTTTCCGAGGTGCCTGGTTCGACCTGTTCAGCCGCACCGACGAGCGTAAGATGGAACGCCAGTTGCTCGCCGACTACATCCGCTGCATCGAAGAACTGATCGGCAGCATCGATCATCAGAACATCCAGCTCGCCAGCGAAATCGCCTCGATACCGGAACATATCCGTGGCTACGGGCACGTCAAAGAGGCGCACGTGCACAAAGCGCGGCAGCGCTGGGAGGAGCTGATGGCGATGTGGAAGAAGCCGGCGGAGGCTAAGCGGGCGGCGTAACGTCGCGCCGTTGCGAAACGCAGCCGTGAATCGAAACGCGTATGTTCGCCGACTGGAATGTGAGCGGTCGGCCTCCTCGACCGCTACGGCAATCGCTTGACCCGCTGGAGTGGCTGCTGTGACGATGCTGCTGTTATTGAAGCTGCTCCTGGTGCCGATGCTGATCCTCGGCGTGACGCTGGCTGGCCGCCGCTGGGGTCCGGACGTCGCCGGTTGGCTATCGGCGTTTCCGATTCTGTCGGGGCCGATCCTGCTGATCATCGCGCTCGAACAGGGCACGACCTTTGCCGCCACGGCGGCGCACGGCACGCTGCTCGCCGTGCTGGCGATTCTGGTGTTCAACCTCGCCTACGCGTGGGCGGCGCAACGACGGCTCTGGCCAGACTGCCTGTTTATCGCCCTTTGCCTGTACGCGCTGGCAGTGCTCGGGTTGCGACAGCTCGATACCAGTTTGACGGAGTCCTTCGTCTGCGTCATCGCGGCGCTCCTGCTGGTGCCGCTGGCGTTTCCCAGCGTGCCGCGCTGGATCACTGGCAGGACCGCGACCAGCGACCTGCCCTGGCGCCTCGGAAGCGCCACGGTGCTGGTGCTCCTGGTGACCTGGGGTGCCGATCATTTGGGCCCGCGCCTGAGCGGCCTGTTGGCAATGTTTCCTGTGATGAGCACCGTGCTGGTGGGCTTTTCGCACCGGCAATCGGGCGGGCAATTCGCGACGCGGCTGCTCCGCGGGATGGTCTGGGGCTATTTCTCGTTTGCCTGCTTTTGCGGCGTGCTGGCGTCGACGCTGGCTGACCTTGGCATCGCCGCAGCGTTCTCGCTGGCATTAGCGGTTGCACTGCTGGTGCATGTGATAACGCGGCGTTTCGTGCCGAGATAATCCCGTCGGCGCGCGCCATCTCGGCCGAGCCCTGCTTAAGAAGAACTTTGACCGGGCGGCTGCATCGTCAGCTAGTGTAGTGCTTCGCTATTAGCGGGACTAAGATTTCCGATGGATTTCGGCCCGAGTCAAGGCGCGAGAAGGGTGAAAGTCGGCTGCTTTCGCGGCATGCCGCGAGCCGACTTGAACGCCCGGCGGCTGCGCCGCCGGGCCGGGCGTCATAGCAGCGCTATGGCGACGACGAGCAACGCAGGATCGGGCCGAAGGACGCGGAAATATGTTCCGATAATGGCGAAGAACTACACTAGAGTGCGAGCGTTCGCGTTCAGCGGTCGCTCTCCGCAATTCGGTCTGCAAGCTCAGGGTTCGTGCCATGCAAGAAACTATCGTCACCACGCTCCTTCTGCCGCTGGCACTGGGCTTCATCATGTTCGGGCTTGGCCTGGACTTGTCGGTCGCCGATTTCAAGCGTGTCGTTGTGTATCCCAAAGCGGTGCTGATTGGTTTGGCGGTACAAATGCTGTTGCTCACCACGGTGGCCTTCGGCCTGGCAATCGCGCTCGGTTTGCCACCCGAGCTGGCGGTGGGGTTGATGCTGCTGGCGGCCTCGCCCGGCGGCGCGACGGCGAATGTATTCAGCCATCTGGCCAAGGGCGATGTGGCGCTCAACATCACGCTCACGGCGATCAACAGCGTGCTTTGTTTGCTCACCTTGCCGCTGATCGTGCAATTCGCGCTGGCGTGGTTCATGAACTCCGATCAGTACGTGCCGCCGCCGTTTCGTAAGGTCGTCGAAGTCGGTCTGATCATCATCATTCCGGTGATCATTGGCATGACGATTCGCGCGCAACTGCCGCGTTTCGCATCGGCCGCCGAGAAGCCGCTCAAGATATTGAGCGTGTTTCTGCTGGTCGCGCTCGTGGCCTGGTCGGTGTATCAGGAATGGGACACGATGCCGTCGTACTTTGCGCAGGTGGGCCTGGCGTGTCTGCTGTTCAACCTGATCAGCATGGGCGCCGGTTATCTCGCGCCACTCGCTGCACAACTTCCGAGGCGCCAAGCCATCGCAATCGCCATGGAGATTGGCGTCCACAACGGCACGCTCGCAATCTACATCGCGCTCACGGTGCTCGGCTCGTCGGCGATGAGCGTGCCGGCGGCGGTGTATTCGCTGATCATGTTCGTCACTGCAGGGATTTTCGCGACGTATCTGGCGAAGCGGGCGTGACGGCGCCTGTCGGTCGCGCGATGGCCTGTTTCGCCCTTCGGATATTGAGGCCAGGCGTCACCCAAAAGCTCGCGGCCTGGTGTCTTCGTGCGTACAAGTCGCTTTTCCCGTAGCCCCAAAGCTGGGCCGATCGAGAGAACCAAATCAGCTCATGCACAACCGCGACTGGCCTCTCGCCAGCTTTTACTTCACCTATCTGGCCGTGCTCGGCGCGTTCTCGCCGTACATCGGGCCGTTCCTGAAAAGCCGCGGCTTCAGCGGCTGGGAAATCGGCGTGGTCATGAGTGTCTGGTACGGCACGCGCATCTTCGCTCCACCGCTGTGGAGCGCGGCTGTGAGTCGCGCAAACGAGCCGATCGGCTGGCTGCGCGGCGGTTGCATTGCCGGTACGGCGGCTTTCGCCGTGCTCGTGCTGCCGCTGCCGTTCGCCGCGACGTTGTTTTCTATAGGCTTGTTCGCGGTGTTCTACAACGCAGTTTTGCCGCAATTCGAAGCGCTGACGATGGCGGCCATCGCCACGCGCCGCAGCGCTTATGGACGCATTCGCGTCTGGGGGTCGATCGGCTTTGTGATCGCCAACGTAGGCTACGGATGGCTGCTGCAACAATGGGGCTACGGCTGGTTGGCGTGGCTGCTGTTACCGGCACAGCTGTTGATGATCGCCAGTGCCTTTGGCAATCGCTATACGGTCGCGGCTTCGAGCGCCTCCGCACCCATTGCTCCTGCGGAAGGATTCTGGGCCACGATCCGGCCGCGCCTGCGGCGCACGGAGCTGCGCTGGTTCCTGTTGGCCGGGTTGCTGATGCAGATCGCCCACGGGCCCTTCTACGTGTTTTTCTCGCTGTTTCTCGGTCGCCACGGCTATAGCGCTGGCGCGATCGGCGGCATCTGGGCCGTCGGCGTCATCGCCGAAATTCTGATGTTCCTGGCGATGCCGCGCGTGCTCTCGCGCTACCCTGCGGCGTGGGTCATGTTCGCGTGCTTTGCCGCAGGCGTGGTGCGCTGGTTGATGACCGCAGGATTGACCGACGTGCTCGCCGTCGTGGTGCTCGCACAACTGCTACACGCGCTGACCTTCGCCGCCTTTCATTCCTCTGGCATGCAAATCATCGGAAAGCACTTCGAGGGCAATGCGGCGATCCATGGCCAGGCCCTGCTCTATGGCTTCAGTTCCGGGATGGGCGGCGTCATTGGCGCGCTGCTGGCGGCGGCACTTTGGGAATACATGGCGCCGGGCGCGAGTTTTGTGGGCGCGAGCGTGATTTCGCTGCTGGGCATGCTCGCGGTGCGCCGCCTGCTGGCCGCGCACCGCGAACCAGCGCCCATTTAGGCCGCAACGCTCTCGATATCGAGATCGGCCAAACGGTAGCCGGCGCTATGGATGGTGTGCAGCAGCGTCTTCTGGAACGGTTTGTCGATGACCTTGCGCAGGTTGTACAGATGGCTGCGCAGTGTGTCGCTATCGGGGAGCATATCGCCCCACACTTCGCGTTCGATGTCGCGACGCGACACCACACGCGGCGACTCGCGCATCAAAATCGTCAGCAGCTTCAAGCCAATCGGCGACACCTGCAAATCCTTGCCAGCGCGCGTCAAGCGCAGCGTTGCGGTGTCGAGGATCAAATCGCCCACGCGTAGAATTTCCTGACTCACCTGACGACGATCGCGGCGGATCAGCGCGCGCACGCGAGCCTCCAGTTCCTTCACTTCGAACGGCTTGACCAGATAGTCATCGGCGCCCGCGTCCAGACCCGTCACCTTGTCTTCCAGCGTATCGCGCGCAGTGAGCATCAGTACCGGCGTCGACTTCTTGGCTTCCTGGCGGAGCTTGCGGCACACGTCCAACCCATCCATTCCCGGCAGCATCAGATCAAGCACGACGACGTCGTAGCTGTTGCTGACCGCCAGATGCAAACCCGTTACACCATCGGCGGCATAGTCGACCGAATAGCCACGGCGCTCTAAAAACTCGCCGACCATCTCCGAAATCCCACGATTGTCCTCGACCAGCAGCACCAGACCCGATTGATCATCTCGCTTGTTCATCGCTTTCTCCTGCCCGCCCGCCGGGCTTTCACGGATGTGAAGATAGGCGAGTCAACATTGTGAAAGCGTGAAGATGGGAAATGAAGAAGCGGTGCGGGGAGGAAGTCAGCGCAAACGCCGATAGAAAAACGCATCAACGGCGAGGTACGGTGCCGCCAACCGTCGGCAGCGAATGGAAGGCTGCGGTAACAGGGCCATCAGCGCATCGTATCGGGACTTTCTGACAAAGACGACGGCGAGTGCCATGAACAGCGTTAGTGCGATCAGACCAGCCAGATACAAAGAGATGACCATTGCAACCGGGAAGACCAGCATCCACGTTAACGAGTTCGGCGTGTGCATGTCCTGTTCCATGACCCAGTTATTGATCCGGCACGAATTATCCATTAGGCGGCGTACTTGACTTTGGGATCCTGGAAGTAAGCTTTAACCAACTCCGGTCTTTTTTCGAGACCCGTCATGTGGTTCTCGGTTGCTTGCCTCAGTTTGGCCTTCGAGCGCATGGCCACTCGGGACCCGAGCGCGTGTTTGAGACCCGCATTGAGCCTCTCATCCGGGTTCAATTCCGGGCTGTAACTGGGCAGATAGAACACTTCAATTTCTGCGTTGTGCGCGGCCAACCATGCC
>JALHMG010000052.1 GCA_022844135.1 Lysobacterales bacterium | reverse complement strand
GCGTTGCTCCCCACCCCGCCTCGCAGCGACGCAGTTACGGTCAGCTACGGGGTCTTGGCATCCCCCGACACGGACTTGCACCGTGCTGTATCTGCGCCATCAAGGGCGCACGAACGCCGTTCAAGAACGAATTGACAATTTCGCCGCTATTCGACGAGCACGGCAAGCTGACGCATTTTGGCGCAACGCAGCGCGTCTTGACCGGGCGGGAGCCACTCGGTTCGCAGCTCGGAGCTTGAAGTCCGTGAGCGCTATCCAGACCTTTAGCTTGCACGGCGTTTCGGCGCGCGACGGTCTGCTGCTGAAGGCGATGATCGAACGCGCTGCGCATCGGCTCGGGCGTAGTCTGGTGTATGTGCTGGCAGATGCCGCACAATTGGTGTTCTATGCCGGACTGGCACCAGAGCGGCGGCTCGCCGACGCACATCTTGTCAAGCTCGTCGACGACACTGCGGGTTCGCTGGACAGGGCATTACGGATGCCGCCGCGCGCTACCGAACTGCTGGAGTTGATGGAGGCGTTGCTCAATCGCCATACAGTCAACTCCAGTTCCGACGCTATCGGTCAGATCGTGCGCCGTGTGTACGAGCTTGTTGGCCAGGATCGTCCGCCTTACGTGATCTCCGATATCGCCGGCCAGGGATTAGTCATCTTTCCCGCCGAACGTCGATTTGCGTGGATAGGCGAACCGCAAGATCGCCTCGGTGAGGCGCTATCTTCGCGGCGGCTGAGCCGCATGACGTTGACGCCATACTTCGAAGCACAGTACCCGACGCTTGGCGAGAGACGCAGCATTGAACCGGTGTTGTGGCACCTGGGCATCGCCTACGGCGAGTTGGGCTTGCTCCCCTGGATTCCCACGGATGGCACGCTGCGGTTACGCGTTTGGCCTTATCTGGTGGCGCAGGCGCCGCGCAGTTTTATGAAAATGGCCACAGCGCTGCGCAGCAAGCCGCAGTCGCTGCAGAGCCTGCGCTCAAACACCGATGCCAGCGAGGCCGACGCCGTTTCGTTCGTCAACGCTACCGCCCTGTGCGGATTTCTGATCGCAGAAACCCAAGGCCATGCCGGCGCGAGATTGGGCACGGTGCTTGGACGTCAATCGCGCGGCGGTTTCGGCCGTATGCTGGGCGCGATTCGTGGTGCGCTGGGGATGCGCTCATGAGCCGGGAGATCAAGCTCGTGTTCGCCGGCTCCATGGGCGCTGGCAAGACCACCGCGATTCGCTCGATCAGTGAGATCGAGCCGATTCTGACCGACGTCGCCAACACCGATCGTGCCGAGTTCGACAAGACAGATACCACCGTTGCGCTCGATTACGGCGAGTTGACGCTGGGCATTGGCGAGAAGTTGCGGCTGTATGGCACACCCGGACAAGTCCGATTCGATTTCATGTGGTCGATCATGGCGGAGGGTGCGCTGGGCGTTGTGGTTCTCATCGACAACTCCCGACCGGACCCGATCGCCGACCTCTTGAAATACCTGGGGGCCTTCCGCGAATTGGCCGACGCAGGCGCGGCGATCGTGGCAGTCGGGCGCATGGACACGCATCCAAGGCCGACACTCGACGATTTTGCGACAGCACTGGACCAACTTGGGCTGTTGGTGCCGGTGATGCCGGCCGATGTCCGCCGGCGTCAGGACGTGCTCGATGTACTCGAGGTTTTGTTCCAGCAGATCGAGGCGACCGAAGAGCATGCCGAAGCCGTCGATGACTGGCTTGGCTTTGTGCGGGCGGCAGCGCCACGAGGAGGTTCATGAACACGTCGCAGCTCGCAGCAGCGTGCGGCCGGCTCGCTTTCGAGCGTAGCGTTTCGATCTGGCCGTCCATTGAGAAGATCCGACGATGATGTCCCGCGCAATCCCAGAGTCATTGAAGAAGGCTTTCGACCGCGAAGTCGCCTCTCTCCACGGGCGGGTCCCGGGCGTGATCGGCTGTGTCATCGCAACGGTCGACGGTCGCCTGGTGTCCAGCGTCGTCGATAACGAGGCCGACCCGCAGCGAGTGTCGGCCATGGCCGGCTCGATGGTTGCGCTGGGCGAAACGATTGGGCGCGAAGTAAAGATCGGGCGATCTCAGTTTGTGGTCGTCAGCGCACTCGGCGGAATACTGCTGTTGCAACGCGTGCCTGCCGAGCGCGAGTTGCTGGTGGTCGGAACCCTGGCGCGCAACAACACCAACCTTGGAATTCTGCTGCACGAAACGCGCGGAACCGCGAGCACCATCGGGCGGGAGCTCGACGAGTGGCTCGCGGCCAATTTGAAGGGCTGAGTGGTCAACGAATTAGCGACTGCGGTCGCAACGCCATCCGCCGTCAGCGGATTACTTGAAGGAGAAAGCAAATGGCAAAGTTGGATTTGAGCGGCCTTTCCTCGATCGACGGCTTCGTGGCTGCGTGCCTGGTCGATAGCGACAGCGGTTTGGCGTTGGCCACGGTCGGCGGCGGATCGATCAACCTTGAAGTCGCGGCCGCCGGCAACTCCGAGGTTGTCAAGGCCAAGCGCCGCGTCGCTGGCGCCTTGAAGCTGAACGACTCGATCGAGGATATTTTGATTACGCTGGGCAAGCAGTACCACTTGATCCGCCCGCTGGAGCGCAACGACAAGCTGTTCTTGTACGTGGTGTTGGATCGCGCCAAAGCCAATCTGGCAATGTCGCGCCACGAGTTGAAGAGCTTCGAAAAAGCCCTCGATTTCTCCTGAAGCGTTGAGGCGCAAGCCGTTGCTCAAACAGCTTCCGGTGCGTTCCTGAAGTCGCGAGTCCGGCACGTGTCCGGACTCGCTCTTGCCATACCCTGCTCTGCCGGACCGATCGTTTCGCCTCTCGCTTTGGCCCAATGCCTCTTCATCCCGGCGGCATCGAATTCCTGCAATCGTCTCTCGAATTTTCGAAAGAACTGTAAACGCGCTTTTGCCAGCATACCTCCAGTTTCAACCACACCTGGAGGACGTCATGTTTCGCGAAAGTCTGCTGCTTGCCTCGCTGTGCCTTGCCGGATCGGCATTGGCGCAACCCGCTTACAACACCCTGCGCGCGATGCCCGGCACCATGGACGGCAAACCGCTGGTCATCAGCAATAACCCGGAAGCCGTGAGCCGCGAAGGCTTGCTTCTCGGCAGCGAGCCGATGACGCCTGCCGTCGCAGGCACCGTGCGCCGCGATTTGACCAACGGCACACTGGATTCAGCTTGCCCGGCCGGCTCGCTGCGTGAATTCGCGTTCTACATGCACCATCTGCTGGCCCGCCCCAGCGGCAGCGATGCGCAGGTCGAGCGCGTCTATGTGCTCGTGGAACCCGCGAGCGGCTCGGCGACTTTCAACGCTTACGGCGCCGCGATCAGTCAGGCCGACTACATCGGCACCGCCGGCTCGCTTGATCCGGGCCAGAGTCCGTCGTATTCGGTGTCGCTGGCCTCGCTCACCGGCACGCTGCCGAACTGGTTCAGCAACTCGACCAACAATAACGGCTCGCGCTTCGTCAACATCGCCGGGCAAACCATCAACAGCGTGTTCGCGCTCGCTAACCTGCGCGGCAACCCCGGCAACTCTCTGGACGCGCGCATCAAGGTTCGCGCCACCAGCGGCTGCTTGAGAGTGCGCGTGGTCGCCACCAGCGCTGCGAATGGCTCGGTTGCGCTCGCCAACACCTTGAGCAGACGCGCCTATGCGTGGGGCAATGTCGCGACCACCGCGACGGTCGTCGGTGGCGCACCCTGCACCGATAGCAACAGCATCGGCTGGGGACGTCCGGCGGGCTTCTACCAGTTCGAACGCTGGTCCGGCAGCACGACCATCGATATCACGCAATCGACCTCAACGACGGGCTGGAAATACCTCGCCGCGCCGCCGAACATGCAAAGCGGATCGAGCTGCGTGATGAACCCGAGCACCGCCACGCCGAGCAGCGACTCGCAGCGCAGCAATGCAATCCGCTACTACCACACCAACACCTCAGGCACCACTGAAGGGCGCGACAGCGACCCATGGTCGACCGCCAACTACGGCGCCGAATACAGCCTGGGTTTCAGTGCCGTCAACCGCACCGGCCGCTGCGTGATCGCACGCCTGCAAGTCACCAACTACCCCGGCGGCCGCACCTGCTCGACGAGCACCAGCAACATGACCCGCCACTACGATGGCGCCTTCACGATCACCCAGAATGGTGTTGCACAGCCGCTGCAACGCGCCTTCGTCAAATGCAATCCGGCCGACCTGAAACCCGTCGCGACCATCGCCAGCAAAGTGATGCGCGCCAACGAGCAAGTCAACTGGAACATCCGCACCTTCGTGCCGGGCTTGATCTCCGCCCCGGCAGCGGTGCTGCTCGATTCGCAACCGGCAACGTGTCCGTAGACCTGAAACCAACGACTAGATTCGAGTGCTCAGAAGCCGGGCCAGCCATGGCCCGGCTTGTTGTGCATCGGGTTCCCGCTTTCGTGTCTGGTTAGCCCGCATATTTCATGAGGGAACGCGGAAGATCGCGAAGGGCTTTGCGCCGGAATCGAGGCGGGAGGAGAAGGAATGGTTGTTCCATTGCGACGACGAGCAACGAAGAGTCCGGCGCAAAGAACGAGCGAGGGCCGTGTTAGCGAGGAAATGGCAGCGAACACTCTGTCAGTACGACCAACTCGATGATTTCCGGGCTGCAACAACGAAACTAAGCCATTTCATTGCGACCTCATGAAATATGCGGGTTAGCGCGCTCGCTGTCGGGCTTCGACGCCTGACGCGCATTGGTCCGCCGTGCGCCGACGATTTGGCAAGCGCAGCTTGTGGAACGTCGAGCTGCACTCGGCGCTTTTGCTTCCGGCTTTTTCTGGCGCCCCCCAAGTTCGCTTGCCAAGTGCAACTGAGCCTAAAATTGACGCAAGGAGCGTCAGATGGCTCTCGACTCAAGACTCGATGGGTATCCACTCTCGCGTGTCCTGGGCGACTCGAATGATAGTGGAGGCACGGTTTTGTTGAAGATCAGAGTGAATGGCCTGCATAAGGGCAGTCTTGGTGTTCAACAGCTCGGTCCAGCACCACACGCCGTCAGCACACCTACAAAAAGTGCCAGCTATTTGGCGACTGGTTCGGAGAGTCTTTCAGTAGGCTGCCATTCGGTCGATGTAATTGGAAACGCCACTGGAAGCTTCCGGAAGCTTTCCATGAATGCAGATATGCCTTTGATGTGGTTCGACTGATTTGTTAAAGAAGAGCATACTTCAGGGTGTATACCTGCTGCGGGCAATGACAAGCCCGCGGCAGAGTTTGAATTGTGGAATCTGCGGGCATCAAGCGGTAATTCCAGAACAGCATGATCTTCGCGACTCGAAATCATGCGCAGCATGCGGCTCAACGCTACGCTTTCGAAACATAATTGGCGCCCTCGGTGCAGGGCTTTCTATGTCCGGGCCGCTTTCGAAGTGGCCACAACGTAAGGAAGTAAGCGGTATAGGCATCACTGATGCCGGCGTTTACGCGAATTTCCTGGCCGATGTTTTCAGCTATAAAAACACTTTTTATCACAAAGACCCGAGGATCGATATCACTGCAAAGCCGGAATCGGACAAGATTAACTCGTTTGATTTCATCATCTGTTCGGACGTCTTGGAGCATGTTATTGGTCCGATAAGCCAAGCGCTGGACGGTCTGGCGCAAATGCTTCGCCCCGGTGGATTCGTCATCATTACGGTCCCATTAAAGCAAGGCGCAACGATCGAACATTACCCAGGACTGGTCTCTTTCAATGTGAATTCACGACGAACTCGCTCACGTGAAATTGAGCTCTGTTTCGAGTCAGGACGTCGAGAATTAGATCCCAAGCCCATCTTCCATGGCGGCGACGGTGCAACATTGGAGCTTCGAGTTATCGGTCTTAGCGATCTCAGGCACGAGATCGAAGCGTCCGGGCTGACATTCCACGTAGAATTTTCAGACTCCGCGTGCCCCGTAATTGTTGGTCGGAAGCCAGGCATCCTGATTCGTTGACTTGTAGCCCGACATCGCTCGCGCGCCGCTCGGTTTTGACGTACATCGACCGCCCTCCAGGCGCCTTTAGTCAGGGGCCGGCCTTGCCGGTACCACTGCACCCCAGTCGGGCGGAAACGGTGTTGGCTCACGTGCCATCCACATCGCCCCGGCGGTCCCCTGAGGGACCACCCGGCATGTCCCGAAAGGACATCCCCGAACGTAATTCAACCCGGCCCGTGATAATCGAGAAGATTCTTGAGGCTGCGCCGATCTTTCTTGCTGGGCTTGACCGGCGGCGGCGAGTAGGAGGCGCGATCGACGGCGCGGTTCTGGGCGCTGGCGGCGCGCTCGGCAATGCTTGCTTCGGTTTCCCGATAGAGGGTTGCAGCCTTTTTGGCGTCGCCGCGGCGCTCCGAAAGCGCGAGCACGGTCACGGTTAATGTGACTTCGCCGCGACGAATGCGCACCGACTGCCCGCAACGCACAATGCGCGCTGGTTTAACCCGATCGCCGTCGATCTCGATGCGCCCGTTGTCGATTGCCTGCTTGGCCAGCGACCGTGTTTTGAAAAAGCGTGCGGCCCAGAGCCAGACATCGATTCGCACGTCGATCGATTCGGGGGCGGCGCTGGTCGATTCCTGGGTCATGGCACTCACATCTCGGCAGTTGTGAAACTGGCCAGCGTGTAGGCGCTATCGCCGCAGACGTTCGACGCGCGGACGCGCCAAAAAAGCGTGGCCGATGGCGGCAGACTGATGGGTGAGCGCAGGCTGGTGCTCGTCACCGACTCGGCGAAGAAAACCGGCGAGAAGGTGATGTTGTGTGCCACCTCGATGCGATAGCTCGTAGCCTGCGCCACGCCGCCCCAGGTGAAGGTGGGCACCAGTTGCACATTCGTCGCCTCTGGCGGCGGCACCGTGAGCGTGGGCGCGATCGGCATTTGTGTCGCGACACGGGCCAGGATCGGCGCGCGCTGCGAATAGTCAGACGCGTTGCCCACCACGAAAAGCGTCGACAAACTTGGGGCTGTATTGTTCGCGCCGACGACCACAGTCGCTTGCCCCGGTGGCGTAAGGTTACCGGGTTGGATGCTGACGCTGATTCCAGGCGGCAATGGCGCTTGCACCGACAACTCGACCGGACCCTCAATTCCGGGCGACATCGTCATTTCGAGCGCGAGCGGCGGCGCCAGCGTTGGAGTTGCTTGCGACGCGCAGATCGCCACGCTGGGGTTCGTCAGCGACATCCCTATCCCCTGCCGGACACAGTTGTCGAACTTGAACGAGGCGAGCCGATTGGCACGCGCCCCGCCGCTGGTGTAGTTGCCGGCGAACCAGAACGTGCAGCCGTCGACCGGATCGACACCCATATCGTTGTAGTCGCCCCAGCGCGCGCCGCCGATGCTGCCGCTGCCGTTCACGATCACGGTTTCCGGCGCAGTCATGACACCGAGCGGATCGGACGCCAGTCGACCGGTGAAGCGAATGCCGGCCGGAATGGGCGTGCTGCCATCGCGCACGATGTTGTAGGCCATGCCGATGTTGCCCACGGCATCCAGCGACATCGCCGCCATCCAGCGATCGGCCTGATCGGCGGGCACGCCCGGCGCATCTTCGGGTGCATACGTGCCTTGTTGGTGGAGCGCCCAACGCCCGGCGGTATCGTTGGCTTCGAAGCCGGTCGTCAGCAATTCCGAGGCCTGACCGCCGCGGCGCAATTCGTACCAACGGACGGCACCGGTGTCGTCGGGATAGAGCGACTCCGGCCCAAGGAACAAATCGGTGACGTGGTTGGCGACAATCGACTCGTATCCCGGATAGCGCCTGTACACCGCGCGATGCATGACCTGTTCGCGCAGCGCATCCAGCCGGATGCCGTTGGGCTGCGGAAAAACGAAGAACGTGGAAAGGTTCACGAGGTTCGAACTGAACTCGGCAACCTTAAATCGTGTCGGACCTTCCAATCGAGAGTTCGCTGGCTGGGCGAAGTCGACGTGCAGCTCGAAAAGCTCCAGAAAGTCGCGCTTGGGATCGTTATTGGCCGGGTCGTGGGCCTCGTCATCGTAGTGGCGCAGGAACAGGCCGGGCATGCTCAATGGCAACAGGTCCGACCCGGCGATGTCCGCAGGCTGCAGCGCCTCGAAAAGGAATCCGGCGAGTCGCGGTGTGGTGAAACGCTGCAAGGAAGCGGGTTGAAAAGCCAACATCGCCAAACGATCGAGCGCATACACGGGCCGTTCGCCCGACGTGCCCGCCTCATTGGCGGCGACGAAATACGCGTTGGGCCACACGCCATACTTTGGATAATCCGGAAAGCCGGGGGTGTTGAACACGTAGTGCGACCAGACGACGGTGCCCGACAAGTCGGCGCGATCGCTCAGATAGGTACACAGCACATTCGATCCGGGCGCAAACTCCGTCAGCAGCCAACGCGACGCGATCTCGTCGAACAGCACAATCGCATCGCCATTACCGTTGGTACCGCAGGGAAAACCGGCGCCCAGTTGGCGCATCGTGGAGCGCGGAACGACGGTGCTGCCGGTGATCTTGTCGTAAACCACAAACTCGGCGCCGTTAAGGCTGTTGATTGCAACGACGACCTGCAGGGTACCCACATCCATGGTCGGGTCGTTGGGGTTGACATTGGTGTTGGCGATCGTATTGATATTGATCAGCGGACTGGACAAGTTCGATGGCGCAGCGCCACGATGCAAGCGTTGCCGATCTGCCAGCAGGTCGTGACCTGTCGGAGGTAAGGACGGAACCTCAGCTTGTGGGGAATCGCCACCCATGCGCCTGGGAATGTCGACGATCGGATCGCCCGGGCGCCACGCCGGCGAAGGCGTCAGACTGCGCATGTCGACGGTCTTGGATGTCGGCTCAACGAGAGACCCCACCCACGACACACCAGAACCCGATTCGGCACTGGCCATCGAAACACCGATAAGCAGTAGACAACCCAACGAGCGCATAAAACGGCCGACACGAGGAGACGACCCCGGAGGATACGGCAGCGCGGGGGCTATACGGCTTTGCCGATGGTTACGGAAATGCCGCCGCTGCGCGCAGGCCCGTGGTGGCGTCGATGCCGAGCACTAGATTCAGATTCTGCACCGCCTGTCCAGCCATTCCCTTGAGCAGATTGTCGAGCGCCACGAGCACAGTGGCGTTCCCGTTCCTGGCGCCGACCGCGATATCGGTGAAGTTACTGCCAGCGACAGCGGCGATGCGCGGCGTGGAATCAACCATGCGCACGAAAAACGCCTCCCGATAGGCACTGTCGAACGCCACGCGGATCTCTCCCGAGGTTGCCGTACTGGGAAATGTCAGCGTGGCGAAGATGCCGCGAACCAGCGGCGCCGAGTGCGGCACGAGCGCAAAATCGATGTTCGCACCGTGCGCCTGCAACGAGCAGCGGATTTCGCTTTCGTGCTGGTGCTGCAGCACTTTGTAGGCACGAAAATCCTGCGCGCGAGTGGGATGGTGCGTGGTCTCCGAGGCGCTGGCACCAGAACCGCTGGAGCCGGTGATTGCGCTGATCGCCACCCACGAGGGGCAAGCCAGATCGAGCGCCTTCAGCGGCAGCAAACCAAGCTGGACCGCCGTAGCGAAGCATCCCGGATTGGCGATGCGCCTGCTCGCCGCGATCGCCGCGCCATTCCACTCGCTCAGGCCGTAAGTGAATTGTTCCAGTGCCTGCGGGCACGGATGTGCGAAGCCATAGGCCGCCTCGAACGCCGCCGCATCTTTCAAGCGGAAATCGCCGGAGAGGTCGATCACGGCGATGCGATCGAGCAAGCGCGCCTCAGCCCACGCTTCTTCGAGCGCCGCATATTGCCTGGCAAACTCGCCGTGCGGCATCGCTGCGAACACAACAGGCGAGTCGCTGTTGCGCAATTCAGTCCAGTCGTACTCAGCGACGAAACTCAGAGGCACCAAGCCGCGCAAATGTGGATGCGCCGCATGGATCGGTTTGCCCGCGTATTGCCGCGACAGAGCAGCGATCGAGCGCACCTGCGGATGCTGACAGAGCAGCCGGAGCAACTCCCCACCGCCGTACCCCGAGGCGCCGAGGATGACGACATCGATCATCGGCCACTCCTGAACGCACGCACCTTCTCCAGCGCCAGATCGCCGAGCGCTTTGGGATCGACGCGTGCATTGCGCGCCGGGATATTGAGGCGCTCGACGAAGCGCGAACCGACGCGATTATCGGTGGCCGGGCCGGCGACGATATCGACATCGATGCTGTAGCTGGCCTTCAAATAATCGACGCCGCCCTTCACGCCGACCGGGTCGTTGGCGCAAAACACGAAGCACGCGCACTGCGCGCGCAATCCTGCGTCGTCGAGAATGGCCTGCACGCCGTACTCACCCATCACGCCATCGCCAGTTTCGGCGACGATCACATCGACGCCTTTCGCTGCGATCTCGGAGAGCACGGTATGCGCCGTTTGCGCCGCACTCTCGGGACCGGAGCAGACCACTCCAGCGTCGGTGAAGTCGGCGATCACCTCGGCGCCGTGATCGTACAAGTGCAGCGTGTCGCGCATCAGCGAGATACCGGTGAGCTTGGCGCCGCCGACCTTCAATCCGCTCTGATGCAGCGCACGCACGATGGCTGAACCGGCGAGCGTCTTCCCTGAATTCATGCACGTGCCGAGGATGAACACGATGGGCACTTTCGGGGCATCGCGCACACCCTGCAGCGCGTTGTGCCGCACGTGCGCCGGTATGCCCTGGCGCGACTGGAACTCCGGAAAGTTCAGCACCTGGCCCAGTACTTCCAGTTGGAACGGCTTACCGACATCCGGGTTGAACGATACGCACTGCCCCATCACGCCGCCGATGTTGAGCATGTTGATGGTATCGCCCACCGCCAGAGAGGTCGGCATCACTCCTTCGTAGCCATGCAGCGCATGACGCTTGCCGAGCGCACCGACCACAAGATCGCCATCATGCAGCGTCATCCATCGCCCGTGCGTGTCTTCGAGTTGGTTGTATGTCGATTTCTCGCCGTGCACGCGAACTGCGACCACCGAGCCTTCTTCGACGAGGATGTTTTCGCTCAGGGTGAGCGTGCGCGCGAGCTTGAGATTGCGGGTTACGCTGGCGATCTTGTCGACGGTGATTCTCATATTGCCTCCCGCGCGCCAAGCGCTATTTGCTGCGCAATGCCAAAGAGCTTGCAGTAACCTTTGGCGTCTTCTCCGGTCCATGCTTTCGCACCCTCGCCGTAGCTCGCGACTTTGGACTGCATGAAGCTATGTGGCGAGCGTACGCCTTCCACGACGATCGCTCGGGGATAGAGCGTCAATCGCGCATCGCCCGTGACCGTTGTTTGGCTCGACGCCAGGAACGCCTCAAGATCGCGTGCCAGCGGATCGAAATAGTGGCCCTCATGCAGCAGGCTGCCGTAGAGATTGCCCAGCGATTCTTTCCAGAACAACTGCTTGCCACTGAGCACCAGTTTCTCCAGCTCGCGGTGCGCCTGAATCAGGATGTGTGCCGCCGCTGCCGCGAAACCGACGCGCCCCTTGATGCCGAGAATCGTGTCGCCCAGGTGGATGCCACGACCGACGCCGTAGCGATCGCCGAGCGCATTGAGCTTCTCGATCAGGGCCACCGGAGCGAGCGCTTCGCCGTTCATCGCCGTCGGCACGCCTTGCGTGAAGCCCAAGGTCAGCGTTGTCGGCGCTTGAAGGGCATCGATGCCACCGCCAGGATAGGCGCCTTCCGGCAAATGCCGCCACGAGTCGTGCGTTTCACCGCCGCCGACGGACGTGCCCCACATGCCTTCGTTGATCGAGTACTGCGTGGTCTTCGCTGGAATCGCGACACCGCGCTCGGCCAACCACGCAGTTTCGTCTTCGCGCGACAGCGCCAGCTCGCGAATCGGCGTAATCAACTCGATGCCCGGACACAACGCCCGAAACGCCACGTCGAATCGCACCTGATCGTTGCCGGCGCCGGTCGATCCGTGCGCGATGGCCTTGGCGCCCTGCGCCTTCGCGTACTGGGCGACGCACCTGGCCTGCGCCACGCGCTCGGCGGAAACGCTTAAGGGATACAGCTGCCCGCGCAGCACATTGCCGTACAGCAGATAGCGCAAGTAGTCGTGCCACAGCTCGGCGCGCGCATCGACGGTCAGATGCGAGACTGCACCGAGATTCTTCGAGGCCGCCTCGATGCGCGCCAGCTCCGCACCATCGAAGCCGCCGGTGTTGACCGTAATCGTTGCCACATCGAAACCGCGCTCGCGCAAGTGCAGAACGCAGAACGAGGTGTCGAGGCCGCCGGAGAATGCGAGTACGCACAAGGGTTTTTGCGACATGAGTTGGGTCCGTTGTTTCAAGAAAATACGCGTTGCTCAACGGCGGCGAGCAGATCTTTGCGCACATCGAAGATCGCCGCCAATGCCGTCAGTTCCTGCCGATATTGATCGAGGCCAAGCTGGTCCAGGCCACCAATATGGGTATCGCTCGGCAAGATGTGCGGAGCTTCGAAGCTGCCATTCGCGATCGCGCCGCCGACTTCGCGGTAAGCGTCGCGGAAGGTCGCTCCGCTGCGCACCTTCGCGATCGCCGCGTGCGTCGCATACAACTCCGGGCTCATCGCGCCGCGCATCGCGGCGGCATCGAACTTCAGGCCGGGAACGAGTCGCGTCAGCACATCGAGCAGGGCCAGCATGCTGTCGCTTGCGGCGAACAGCGGCTGCTTATGCAACTGAAAGTCGCGGTGATAACTGCCAGGCAATCCGGTCACAATGTGCCGGTGCCAATCGCTGAAACCGCGCAATTCGCGACAGCGCGCGCGCGCCAACTCCAGCACGTCCGGATTGCGCTTTTGCGGCATGATCGATGAGCCGGTGGTGAAGGCATCCGGCAACTGCACAAAGCCGAACTCATCGGTCGAGTACAACGACAAATCCCAGATCAGCTTCTCGAGCGTGTGGGCGACCGCCGCGTAGGCGTCCAGCAGCGCCTGCTCGTGGCGGCCGCGCGAGTTCATCGCATCCACCGGCGCGCGCTGCACGCGTGAGAAGCCAAGCCACTCGGCAACCACCTCGCGCTTTAGCGGCAGCGGGACGCCAAAGCCTGCGGCGGCGCCGAGCGGGCAACGGTCGATGCGTATCCATACGCCATCGAGCGCATGCAACTCCTCAAGCAGACCTTCGATGTAACCGGCGGCCCACTGTCCCAGGCTCGATGGCATCGCGCGGCGCAGGTGCGTGTAACCGGGCAACGCAACATGCTCGTGCGTGCTTGCCAGAGCGAGCAGCGCGTCGATGAGGTTGTGCAATCCGCGCGCCGTCGCGATGAGCTGCTGGCGCAGCCAAAGGCGCAGCGCGAGCAATACCTGATCGTTGCGCGAACGCCCCAGGTGAATCCGTTTGCCGGCCTCGCCGACGCGCGCCACTAGCGCATGTTCGATGGCCGTATGCGCATCCTCCTGCTCAGGAGTGATGTCGATCTCGCCGCGCTGCGCAGCGCCGTGCAACTCGGCCAGCGCAGCAACCAGCGCGCGCGCATCGTCGGCACTGAGCAGACCCGCCGCGTGCAACCCACGCGCATGCGCGGCCGAGCCCACACAATCGTGCGCCAGCAGCACACGATCCAGACGAGGATCGTCGCCCACGGTGAATCGATGGATCGCCGCATCGAGCGGCAGGCCTTTGGCCCAGAGGGCTTGGGATTGAGTACTGGGAGACGACATAAGCACTGCCTACGAAGCGAGACCTGCCCCCTCTCCCGCCTAGGCGGGAGAGGGTTGGGGTGAGGGTGGAGCCGGTGCTACGGAGCGATCGGCAGCAGGCATAAGTTTCAATACTGAGTGGCTCGGGCGTTCCAATCCTGGTCGACCGGAATTCTTGAACGAAAGCTTCATTCGCACGCTCGCAACCACCCCACCCTCACCCCAACCCTCTCCCGCCCAGGCGGGAGAGGGAGTTGGATTGGCTCGGCTTCGAGCGATCCGCCAGGTGCAGGACTTCAGGCGCATGATGGGCGTCGAGACTTTCGTCTGGAACCTTTGTGTACTGCTCACGCCTCGCTATCCCGGACAATCATCGTGCCGGCGCCTTCGTTGGTGAAGCACTCGACCAGCAGCGCGTCGGGCTGCACGCCCGAGACCAGATGCACGGACTTGACGCCGGCGTTCAACGCGCCACGGATGGCAGCGGCTTTGGGCAACATGCCGCCGCCCAACTCGCCGCGCGCTTCCATCTCGTCGAGTTTCGACAGCGCCGCAAAGGTGATGAGCGAGGAGGGGTTGTTCATGTCCTTGAGCAAGCCCGGCACCTTGAGCACGAAAAACAGCTTCTCAGCGCCCAGCACCATGGCGATCTGCGAGGCGATGGTGTCGGCGTTCGTGTTGTAAACGTTGCCATCGGGCGAACCCGAGAGCGGCGCGATCACGGGCACGTAGTCTTCGCTCAACAGGTGATTGAGCAGCGTCGGATCGACTTGCTCGACATCGCCGACAAAACCGAAATCGAACAACTGCGGCTTGCCGTTGTCCTCGCCAAGATAAATCGGCGCGCGCTTCTTGGCTTTGATCATTCCCGCATCGACGCCGCTAAGGCCCACACCCGGCACACCGACGCGATTCATCTCGGCCAACAGATCGGTATTGGCGACGCCGCGGAACACCATCTTCGCCGCGTCCAACACCGGCGCGGTGGTCACGCGACGGCCGCCTTGCTTCTCGATCGGCAGATCCAATTTCTGGCACAGCGCATCGAGCTGCGCGCCGCCGCCATGGACCACAACGACGCGAATCGACAACGTCCACAACACGCCGATTTGCTCGACGACGCGCCGCCGCGATTCCGGATCGTCCAATACCTCGCCGCCAAGCTTGACGACGAAGGTTTTGCCGCGGAACTGACGGAGGTATTTCGACAGGCCTTTGAGAGCATCGTAGGGGTTGGCGGCGAAGGGCATTTCAGTGTTCCTGGTTCTTGGTTCTTGAATCTTGGGTCGGGAATTGCGTCCGGTCGCGGCTCTTTCCAACAACCAAGAACCAACAACCGGAAACCAACTCAGGCGCGTTCAAACAACCACGCCAGCGCGGCCATCTGCACCCACATGCGATTTTCGGCTTCGTCGATGACACGCGCGCGTTCGGAGTCGAGCACATCGCTGCCGACTTCGACGTCGCGACGTACCGGCAGGCAGTGCAGAAAAATGGCGTCGTCGGCGCACGTATCGAAGTGCTTGACGGTGGGCATCCAGCCACGCAACGCAGGCGAGGCGACAATGCCCTCCTCGCTCTGGCGCGGCTCCGGCCCCCAGGCTTTGGCATAGACCACATGCGCGCCATTGAGCGCCTCGCGCTGATCGTGCGTATAGCGAATCTTGGCGCCGCTTTGTGCCGCATATTGTGCGGCTTCTTCGCGCACCGCTGCGCCCAGCTCGAACCCGGGCGGATGCGCCACGGTGATCGAACAACCGGCGGCGGCGGCGTGCAGCAGTACCGAACTCGGCACCGCTTTGGGCAATGGTTTGACGTGCGGCGCCCAGCTCAGGACGACGTTCACGCCTTGCGTCTGCCCAAAGCTTTCGCGAATCGTGAGCATGTCGGCCAGCCCCTGGCACGGATGTTCGCGCGCCGACTCCAGGCTGATGAGCGGCACGCGCGCATGCTCGCGGAACGAGTTGATGACGCGATCGCGATCGTCGTCGGCCTGGCCCATGCCGCGCGAAAAAGCGCGCACGCCGAGCACATCCACATAGCGCGATAGCACGGCCGCCGCTTCGCGCACATGTTCGGCCTTGTCGGCGTTCATCGGCGCGCCGTCTTCGGTTTCCAGCTTCCAGACGCCGCTGCCCTCTTCCAGGGCCACCGACTGGCCGCCGAGCTTGAGCATCGCCACCTCAAAACTGGTACGGGTACGCAAGGAGGGATTGAAGAACAACATGCCGAGTACCTTGTTCTTCAAGATCGGACCGGGCTCGGCGCGCTTGTAGTCGGCGGCGAGTTTCAGCAACTTCTGCTGTCCAGAAACACCGAGGTCTTTGAGGTGCGTGTAGTGACGCATGAGTCAAGCTCCAAGTTCGTTGATTGCGCTCGTCAATGCGGCGACCGCATCGTCGCTGATCGTCAATGGCGGCATCAATCGCAACACATGCGGATCGCCGGAGGCGCCGACGAGCATGCGTCGATCGTAAAGATGCTTCTTCAATCCTGCCCCCGGCTCATGCGTGCGCAGGCCCAGCAACAAGCCCTCGCCCAGCACCGACGCGACCGCTGCGCCCGGCAATTGCGCCTTGAGCTGCGCGCCGATGCGCGCGGCGCGCTCGATGAGACCCTCGTCGGCGATTACTTCAAGCGTGGCGATCAGCGCCGCCATCGCCAGCGGTCCGCCGCCGAACGTGCTGCCCAGGTCGCCCTGGCGGATCGTGCTCGCGGCCGATCCTGAAAACAGCGTTGCGCCAATCGGTACGCCCGAAGCCAAGCCTTTTGCGAGCGTAATCGCTTCAGGCTCGATGCCCATCAGCAGCGAGGCGCTGCTGGCGCCGACCCGGCCTAACCCAGTCTGGATCTCATCGATGATCAGCCATGTGCCGGCCGCAGCAGTGCGCGCGCGCAGCGTTTGCCACCATGCGCTCGATGCGGCACGGATACCGGACATGCTCTGAATGGGTTCGACGATGACCGCCGCGATGTCGCCGAAGTCGGTCGCGAGCAGTGCACTGACGTCGTTGAACGGCAGTTGCGTCGCGGGCACCAGGAACGGCGCGAACGGTGCGACGATCTTCGCATCGTCGGTGGCGGAGAGCGCCAGCAAGGTTCTACCGTGCCAGCCACCTTCGAAGCACGCAATGCGCTTTCTGCCCGTGGCCTTGAGCGCCATCTTCAACGCGTTCTCGTTCGCCTCGGCGCCCGAGTTGCAGAAGAACACGCGCTCGACCCCGGCGCCAGCCAGATGCGCAATCAGTGCATCGGCCGCGCGCGCGCGAATCGACAACCTGGCCGCTGCGGAATAGAACAACAGCTTGTCGGCCTGGGCCTTGATCGCACCCACTACCCGCGGATGGCAATGTCCTGTCAGGGTTACGCAGTGACCGCCGTACCAGTCGGCATAAGCCACGCCATCGGCGCTGACCACGACATCGTTTTTGCCGTGATCGAGTTCGAATGGCCAGGCTGCGTAAGTGTCTAGAAGTGCGCTCATGTAATTGCATAAAATGCGACTGAAGCGCATATTATGCAAACCGTATTGCGAACGCAAGCTATGCCGCGCACCTCCAGCAAACTCGATGAAACGCTGCTCGACCTCGTTTGCAATGAACGTATCGTCGATCAGTACGAACTGCAGCTAGGGTTGGAGCGGATGGGCATGCATGTCAGCCAACCAACGCTGTCGCGCCATCTTACCCGCCTGGGCATTACCAAACGCGGTGGGCGTTACGCGCCGCCCGGCGACGGCAGTCCGACAGCCGTGGCGATCATCGCGGCGCCACCGAACCTGATTGTGATGCGAACGCGCCCAGGTTTCGCCAACGCCCTCGCCGTCGTGCTCGACCATCAACCGCTGCCCGGTCAGGCCGGAACCATTGCCGGCGACGACACAGTGATGGTGGCGCTCGCCGAAGGCCACACGCTGCCGCCGATGATCGCGGCGGCGAAGATGCGGTTTATGGGTGAGCAGTAAGCCGAATGGCGGCAATGGCCTCCGCTACAGTGGCGACCGGATCGAAGGTCGTAGTCGAACTCGGCCTCACGCGCAGCGCCGCTGTCCGTCGGTCCATGGCACCACCCCATTCTCGGCTTGACCGCGCTCGACGCGGTTGCCAACTGTGGCCGTCGTCTCAGCCGCGCCAAGCACAACGGGGCGCTCGTTTGCGACAGCGACCGCCCCGCACTAAGCGCGCTACAACCGCGGCAACACGAACGCGAACAACGCGCCGGTGGCTGTCATCAACACCGAAGCGATATACGTCGCATTGGCGAATCGCCGCAGACGCGCGCATGCCCTGGCGAGACCTGGATCTGCTGGACACGGGGCATTTCGTCCGCGCCACAGCAAAGCCCCAGCGACGAGCAGAGCGATGGTTGCGACACCAAACACCAGTCCTTTGTGCGCCGACAGCCAGATCAACGCGGGCACCGCGCTGACCAGACTCGCCAGCGTGGCGCCCGCGCCGAGACTGACCATCGCGGCAGGCAGCACGCAGCAGACGAGCGTCCCAGTACTCGCCAACAGGGCGCCAGTGGCGCCCCATGCGCCCGTCCTGAGCGGCCGCAAAAGCTCATTCATTGGCCACCTCGGCGCGAATCGCATCGAGCGTGGTGTCGACGCGCGCAATGCCGACCACCGTGTAGCCGGCGTCCGTCAGCGTTTTTGTGAGCTCAGCGTCGGCGATGTCCTTGCCATCCTTTACGGCAATCGCCACCAGACGGTGTTCGAGACTGACGAAGACATCGCTGACATCGGTGCGGCGATTGAAAGCCTCGGTGATGCCGTTGGCGCAAAAGGCGCACACGAGGCCGTTGACTTCAACGCGAATGGTTTTGGCGTTTGCTGCAGCGGATGCCAGCGCGAAGGCCAAGATCAGCATAAGGCGAAGGGATTTCATTGTGTGGTCCTAGATTAGTAATTGAACATCAGATTGATCGATGGCTTGCCGTCGGCGTCGATGCCGGCGTCCAGCCACCACTTGGCGGTGAACATCCGCCAGGCGATTTCCGGTTTGAGCGAGGTATCGCGCGCATTGCTGGTGTGTTTGGCCTTGAGCACGATCCATGACGCCATGCGTTCCATATCGTGCTCGTACGGCGCAATTCCCACGGCCGCGGTATCGAAGCGATACGAGAATCCGCTGCCTTCATGCAGCTCGCTCACCAGCGAGGTGTAGATGCGCCGCGTTTCGTAGTCGACTTGCGCGCCGATATGTCGCGACCCATCGGCACTCGCGTAGCGGGCACTGCCGAGGCCACCCCAAAAGAACACGTTCGCTTGCGCGCGTGGCAGGTTCCAGCGTTTCGCCAGTATTGCTGCGCGCAGGTAGGTGCTGCTCAGCGTGTCGTCCGCGCCCGCCAATTCGGATGCGCGCAAATGACCCGCCGCAAAGGCATAGCGAAACGAGGGCGCGTGAGTAACGCTGAGCTGTTGCAGATCGTCGCTGGCATCCAGCATCAGCATCTGGCCGCCGGCATAACCGATCGGCCGCGCGTGAGCGGCGCTCGCGAACGCGAGCAGCGCCAGCGCGCTACACAATGGCATCTTCATTGAAAACTCCTGAGTCGGAAACTTGCGAAGCTCGCCGCGTGGGCGAACAGCGACTCAGGAAATCGGGGGGCGGATCGGTGCCTTTGGCCAGAGGCGCGTAATTGGAACCGTTGGAGCGACCAACATTCCATCGAGCTGCGCCGCCACGATCATGGGTAATGACGGCTGACTGAGCCCGTGGCCCATCGAGCAGGCCCAACTGCACAACTGCGAGCAGCTCTCATCGTCGCCGTCCGGGTCATGGTCAGTTTCGCCCATGGAACCGCAATGCGACGCGCCAGAATCATCCGCCGGCACCGCCATTGCGAACGCGCGCGTCAACGGCGCTACCGCGAGAGCGGCAGCAAGTACCATCAGTAAAGTGAATTTGAGCCAGCGCATCGCACGATTATCGCAGAGCAGAAGCCCCCATCGATGGCTACGACAGCAACGATGGGGCAAAAGTTCACGTTCGCATCCTGCGCCGATGTCGTCAGCTTTCCAGCGTCAAGCTGCCGCCAGATAACTTTTCACGCCATCCAGGAACATCTGCACCGAAATCGCTACCAGCAGCATGCCCATCAGCCGCTCTACTGCGGTCAGCGTGCGCTCGCCGAGTGCCTTGTAGAGCGTGGTGGCGCCGAGCAGCAGCACCGCAGTTGCACCCCAGGCAATGAGCAGCGCGATGGTCCATTCGCCCAGGCGGCCCGGGTTGTCGCTACCGATCAGCATCAAGGCAGCGATGGTCGAAGGGCCGGCAATACACGGAACAGCCATCGGGACGATAAAGGGTTCGCCGTCGGGCAACTCACCGAAAATGCCCTCGCTGGGCGGGAAGATCATGCGGATGCCGATCAGGAACAGCACAATGCCGCCAGCGATGCTCACCGACTCCTGGCGCAGGTGGAGCAGTTTCAGCAGCCACTGGCCGGCATACAAGAACAGCAGCAACACAGCGAGCGCGATGACCAACTCGCGAATCAGCACGATGCGCCGCCGCGATGCCGACAGATTTTTCAGCAGCGTCAGGAACACCGGAATGTTGCCGAGCGGATCCATGATCAGGAACAGCAGGATTGCCGCCGATGCAATGCTCATTTCCATGCCGACAACTCCGGTCCGAGGATAGCGCCCGACGGGATTTCGGCGCCGCGCGCCAGGATCGCCACCAGCGCCTGCGCGACGACCTGCGGCGACAGCAAATCGTCTTGCGATTCCGACACGTACACTTTGCGCCGCAACGCGGTGGCCAGCGGCGGCGGCTCAACGCCGATCAAGCGGACACCATCGGATTGCCATTCGCTCGCTGCCATCGCGATGAGCGCACGCAGCGCGCTTTGCGCGATGCCATAGGCGCCCCAGTACGCGGCGATCTGCCGCTCGGCGCAATCGACCAGCGCCACAATCGATGGCGCATCGGAGCGCCGCAGCAGCGGCAACAACGCGCGCCACAAGAAGTACGGCGCGTGGATATTGACTTGCCAGGTGCGCAGCCATTCTTCTGCTTCGGTCAGCTCGATCGGCGTCAGACCGTGCAGACGCGTAGCGGCGTGAACAATGTGATCGACGCCGCCAAGCTCATCGTTGAGTCGCAGCGCCAATTCGTCGAAATCGGCCGGCGTGGCGCCCTCGAGATTCAGCGGATAAATCGCCGGCTGCGGCGCGCCAGCGCGTTCGATGTCGTCGTACAAGCGCTCCAGTGCAGCCACGCGGCGTCCCAACAACACCACGGTGGCGCCCGCAAGTGCACAGGCTTTTGCACTGCTGGCTCCAACGCCGCCGTTGGCGCCGACAATCAACACACGGCGCCCGGCCAGGCGTGGCGGAGAATCGCTCAAGCGGCGCGCGCCTGAGTTTGCGCGTCGTCGACCATGCGTTTGAGCTCACCAGACTGCTCAAGGTCGGCCACGATATCGGAGCCGCCAATCAATTCGCCCTGGATATAGAGCTGCGGAAACGTTTTCCAGTTGGCGAACTGCGGCAGCGCTGCGCGGACTTCCGGATCGGCCAGAACGTCCACGGAGTGGAATTTGGCGCCGACGTTCTTCAAACACTGCGCGGCGCGAGAGGAAAAGCCGCACATCGGGAATTGCGGTGTGCCTTTCATGAACAACACGATCGGATGCTCGGTGACGAGCCCCTGTATCCGTCGCATCACATCCATGGTGGTCTCCGTTGACGTATGAGCCGCCTATGATACCCATGAGCGGTTTGAATAACGGTAGTGGGCCGAGAGCAAGACGCGAACAGGAACCGCAATGGACATGAAGTCCATGAGGATTCGCGGTGCAGCTATCGGCTCGTGTAGCAGGTTAGTCAAACCGTTCCCATTGCCCGAGTTGGAGCTACATCCATGCTGAAAATCGATACGCATGCCCATATGTTGCCGCGCGATTGGCCGAACCTGGCCGAGCGCTTCGGCGATGCGCGCTTCCCGGTGATCGAGCATCAGGGCGATCAGCATCACATTTACAAGGACGGCAGATTCTTCCGGGCCATCGATTCGCGCACCTGGGATCCCGCCGAACGTATCGCCGATTACGCGCGGTTCGGGATCAGTGTCCAGGTTGTGTCCACCGTGCCGGTGATGTTCTGCTACTGGGCGAAAGGTACTCAGGCGCTGCCATTGCATGAAGCCTTGAACGACCACATCGCCGAGGTATGCCAGCAGTACCCGCGACACTACATCGGCCTGGGTACGCTGCCGCTTCAAGATCCGGATCTGGCGATACGCGAATTGCGCCGTTGCCGCGAGGAGCTGCGGCTCGCCGGTGTGCAGTTGGGCTCGCATGTGGGCGAATGGAATCTGGATGCGCCGGAGCTGTTCGATGTGTTTGCGGCTTGCGCAGACCTGGGCATGGCCGTGCTGGTGCACCCGTGGGACATGATGGGCGCCTCTTCGATGCCGAAGTACTGGCTGCCGTGGCTGGTGGGGATGCCGGCTGAGCAATCGCGCGCAATTTGCTCGCTGATTTTTGGCGGCGTGCTGGAGCGTCTGCCCAATCTGCGCATCGCCTTCGCGCACGGCGGCGGGTCCTTTCCGTATACCTTGGGACGCATCGAGCACGGCCACCGCATGCGGCCAGACCTGGTGGCGGTGGATAACGAACGGCCGCCGCGCGAGTACTTGTCGCGCTTGTTCTTCGACTCCTGCGTACACGACGATGCGGCGCTCACGTACTTGCTGCAAACGTGCGGCGCCGATCAGATCATGCTCGGCACCGACTACCCGTTTCCGCTGGGTGAGCAAGAACCCGGCTCGCACATTCGGCGGCTGGGTTTGAGTTCCGTCGAGCAGTCGGCGTTGTTTCACCGCACCGCAAGGCGTTGGCTGGGCCGCGATCTTTGAGTGGCTGGCGCCGATGCAGACGCGCGATCGATCGCGCGCCTGCAAACCGCATCGCGAAATCGGGACCGCCTCAGACGTTGAAGCGGAAGTGCAGCACGTCGCCTTCCTGCACCACGTATTCCTTGCCTTCCAGGCGCAGCCGCCCCGCTTCTTTGGCGCCCGCTTCACCCTTCAATCGGATGTAGTCGTCGTAGCCGATGGTTTCGGCACGGATGAACCCTTTCTCGAAATCGGTGTGGATAACGCCGGCAGCCTGCGGCGCGGTGAAGCCAGCCTTGATGGTCCACGCGCGCACTTCTTTTTCGCCCGCCGTGAAATAGGTGCGTAAGCCCAACAGCTTGTAGCCAGCGCGAATGACGCGGTTCAAGCCCGGCTCTTCCAGGCCCATATCGGCGAGGAACGCGCCGCGGTCGGCTTCGTCCAACTGACTGAGTTCCTCTTCAATCGCCGCTGAGACCGGCACCACTTCGGCGCCCTCTGTTTCGGCGCGTGCGCGAACCGCATCGAGGAAGGGGTTGTTGGTGAACCCATCTTCGCGCACGTTGGCGACGTACATAACCGGCTTCATCGTCAGCAAAAAAAGCTCGCGCAGCAGGGCTTTCTCTTCCGGCGCCAGATCCACGCCGCGCGCCGGCTTGCCCTCGTTCAGCGCATCGCGCACTTTGGTCAACACCGGCTTACGCGCCATCGCGTCCTTGTCGTTCGCTTTAGCGGCGCGCTCGGCGCGATTCAGCGCTTTTTCGACGCTATCGAGATCGGCCAGCGCCAGCTCGGTATCGATGGTGTCGATATCGGACAGCGGATCGACCTTGCCGGCGACATGGATGATGTCGCTGTGCTCGAAACAGCGCACCACATGGGCAATCGCGTCGACCTCGCGGATGTGCGCCAGGAACTGGTTGCCCAGGCCCTCGCCCTGCGCGGCGCCTTTCACCAACCCGGCGATATCGACGAACTCGATGGTGGTCGGAATGATCTTCAGCGGCTTGGCGATCGAGGCCAGCGCATCCAGCCGCGGATCGGGCACCGGCACGGCGCCGATGTTCGGATCGATGGTACAGAAAGGATAGTTCGCCGCAGCAATACCGGCCTTCGTCAGCGCGTTGAAGAGGGTGGATTTACCGACATTCGGCAGGCCGACGATGCCGCATTTGATGCCCATGAGGAATTCCGCTGCAATTGACGGGCGCGGAGTCTACGCGGTCTGATGAAGCGGGGCACGAGGCGCGGGGCACCGTGCCCCGCGCCCCGCTTCAACCCGCCCCAATCTGCCCGCCCTTCATCTCCAACACCCGATCCATCCGCGCGGCAAGGCGCTTGTCGTGGGTCACGATCACCAGGCTCGTGCCGATTTCGCGATTGAGCGACAGCATCAGCTCGTACACCGTGCCAGCGGTGCGCTCGTCGAGATTGCCGGTGGGCTCGTCCCCCAGCACGCAGGCGGGCTTGGTGATCAGCGCGCGCGCAACCGCGGCGCGCTGGCGTTCGCCGCCTGAAAGCTCGCCTGGTTTGTGCTCCAACCGCTGCTGCAGGCCAACGCGCTCCAACAACTCCGCTGCGCGCGCCATCGCATCGACGGGTTTCTGACCGGCGATCAGCAGGGGCATCGCAACGTTTTCTTGCGCAGTGAATTCCGGCAGCAGGTGATGGAACTGATAGACAAAACCCAACGCCTGATTGCGCAGCCGACCGCGTTCGGCGTCGTTCAAGCGGCTCATGCGCTTGCCGAGCACTTGCACCTCGCCGCTGGTCGGCAAGTCGAGGCCGCCGAGAATATGCAGCAGCGTGCTCTTGCCGGCGCCCGACGAGCCGATGATCGCCACGCTTTCGCCGCGCGCAATCGCGATATCGACCTCACGCAACACCTCAACCCGCAAACTGCCGTCGACAAAGACTTTGCTGATGCCGCTGGCTGCCAGAACGATCTCACTCATAACGCAAGGCCTGCGCCGGTTGTGTGCGCGCCGCGCGCCAGGATGGATACAAGGTTGCCAGCACCGAGAACACGATCGACAGCAATCCGATGCGCGCCACATCCGGATAGCGCAACTCGCTCGGCAACTGGTTGATGTAGTAAATGTCGCCCGGCATGGCCTCGAAGCCAAAGGTGCGTTCCAGGAATGGCACGATGATGTGGATGTTCTCGGCAATCACCACGCCGCACGTCAGTCCGATGAGCGTGCCGATAATGCCCACCGTCAGACCTTGGATGATGAAGATGCCCATCACCAGGCGCGGGCTGGCGCCGAGCGTGCGCAGAATGGCGATATCGGCCTGCTTGTCGGTCACCACCATGACCAAGGTCGATACCAGGTTGAAAGCGGCCACCGCGACGATCAACGAGAGAATGATGAACATCACGAACTTCTCGGTTTTCACGGCGCGAAAGAAATTCACGTTCTGCTGCGTCCAGTCGCTGACGCGATAATCCTCGCCCAGACTCGTACCGACGTCGGTGGCAACGCGCCAGGCCTTGAACATGTCCTTGAGCTTCAGCCGCACGCCGCTGACGCCGCCGCCTTCGCGGAACAATTTCGCAGCATCCTCAATATGGACAAAGGCGAAGCCGCGGTCGTACTCGAACATGCCGACTTCGAAAATGCCGGTGACCTGGAAGCGGCGCATCTGCGGAATGACGCCGACCGGCGTTGCGCGCACTTGCGGCGCCATCAGCGTCACATAGTCGCCCACATGCACGCCCAGCAAATAGGCCAATTCGCTGCCGAGCACGATGTGGTACTCGCCGGCAACCAGGCTGCCGAACTCGCCATGCTGCATCTTGCCGGTGACCTCCGAGACGCTGGATTCGAGTTCGGGAACGACGCCGCGAATCATCACGCCGGAAATGCGCTTGGACTGGAGCATGCCTTCGCGCTCGATGTACGGCGCGGCGCCCACAACTTCCGGATTCTGCCGCGCCGCTTCCGCCACCCGTGGCCAATCTTTGAGGCTCGCGCCAGGCTCCGTGATCGTCGCATGCGAGACCATGCCGAGAATGCGCGAGCGCAATTCGAGCTCGAAGCCGTTCATCACCGAAATGACGATGATCAATGCCGCCACACCCAGCGCGATGCCGAGCATCGACACCAGCGAGATGAAAGAAATGAAGTGATTGCGCCGTTTGGCGCCGGTGTAACGCAGGCCGATTGAGGCCGAAAGAGGATGGAAGAGACGCATCCTAATGAGAGGCCTTCGGTGGATGACAGAGCGAGGAGCGAGGAGCGGGCACGAGGCACGCCCGAAGCTGGGCACCCCGGTCGACCTTGAATCGCTTGCGCCGATCCGGCAGCAACTCGGTCTGACGGCAATCGCTGGGTCTGAGCCCGTGCCCCGTGCCCCGTGCCCCGGAACCCCCTCCCGCTAAGCTGTAGATGCGCATCACTTCTCCTCCGCCGGATTCATCGCCAACCACAACCGCAGCCGATGATCCTGCCCGGCGCTCAATCGGTCGCTGAACAAGGGCGCCGACCATTGCTCTGTGCCCTGCGAAACGGTCAACGTGGGTACGCCCAGCAAACGAGCCGCCTGATCGAGTTTCGCAGGTAACGGGGGATCGTCGCCGCGCCTCAGCGCCACTAAGCCGTCGGCATAAAACACCGCGCGCAGCGATTCGCGGCGCGCGGCCGCGCGCCAGTGCCACCAGAGATAACTGCCTGCAGCAATCGCTACGCAAAGCTTGATGATTGGCGGCAAGCTGCTCGCGACCAGCCCCAGCACGGCGGCAACCATCGCCGCCAGCGCCAGCGCTCGCTCACGCGCGCCGACCGACAAATCAACTTCGAAGGGTGCTGCCAATGCGCTCGACAAGACGCTGGAACTCCGGTGAGGGATGCTCGTGACCCATGAACCAGCGCCACAGAGCATCATCTTCGACCTGCAGCAAGGAAGTAAATTCCGCGCGTTCGGCAGCGTTCATCGCCGGGCCAGCGCGGTCGAGGTAGCTCGAAAGCAATACATCGAGCTCGCGCATCCCGCGCCGACAGCGCCAGTACAGACGCTTCAGTTCTGGATCGTCGCTCACAGGCCAGATACTTGGAGCTTATCGCCGAGCTGCGCACCGATCTTCTCGGCAACTCCGCCGTTCAACTCAAGCACGTATTGCGCTGGAGCGCCACTCGGATAGCTCGGACACCGCTGGAACTGCGAACCCTGCGCGCACGGCGGCGTATTGAGGCTCCAGCCCACGAGCGTCCAGCTCGAATCGAAGTACAAGATATCGAGCGGAATCTTGGTGTTCATCATCCAGAACGCCTGCGGCTCTTCTCTATCGAACAAGAACAACATGCCGCGATCCGCCGGCATCGAATCGCGGAACATCAATCCGCGGGCTTGTTCTTTAGGATCGTCGGCAATTTCGACCGTGAAGGTCTCACCACGCAACACGACCGTCGGCTCGCCGGTGGCGCAGCCGGACATGCAAAGCAACAGCCATGGAGCAACAATTCGCAAGCGCATCGGCGCATCCTAGCGGATATCAGTGGCCGGGAATGCTACATGGCGCGCTCGCGAAACCTCACGCTGTCGGGCTGGATTAGTTTCCTGACCGATTTTTCCAGCAACATGATTTTCCCGTTGCTGCCGTTGCATCTGACGCGCGTACTCGGCGCAGCGCCGACGGTCGTGGGTTTGATAGAAGGCGCAGCGGAGACCGTGGCCGCCGCACTGAAACTCTACGCCGGACGGCTGTCCGACCGGCTCGGCAGGCGCAAACCGATGGTGGTGATCGGCTATGCGCTGTCGGCGTTCTCCAAGCTGCTGTTTCTCCCAGCCATCACCTGGCTGCTGGTTTTGAGCGCGCGGGTCATCGAGCGCGTTGGCAAAGGCATACGCTCGGCGCCGCGCGACGCACTGATCGCCGATGAGGTGCCGGCGGACCAGCGTGGCGCGGCATTCGGCTGGCAACGCGCGATGGACGGCGCGGGCGGCTGTCTGGGCGCACTGACGGTGTGGCTGCTGATCGCCAGTTTCGAGTATCGAGAGCTGTTTGCTCTCGCATTGATCCCGGCACTGCTGGCCGTGCTGCTCACTTTTGGCTTGCGCGAGTCGCCGCAGGTTTCGCCGCTGGCGAATCACGGAGAACCTGCGCCCGATGAGCCATTGCCGGTAAGCGTGAAGCGCGCCGTTTGGGCGTGCGGCGCGTTCGCCTTCGGCCACATGAGCTTTGCGTTCCTGATTCTCGCCGGTGGCGACGTCGGCCTGTCCGATGAGCGCATTCTGCTCGGCTTTGCGCTGTACCAATTGGTCTACACGCTGCTCAGCCCACTGGCCGGACGCACTTCCGATCGCATCGGGCGCCGGCCGGTGCTGCTCGCCGGTTACGCGCTGTATGCGATTGCGATGGTGCTGCTGGCGAGCCTGAGCGGTGCCTGGCTGTTCGCCGTATTCGCACTGTACGGAATCGCCGAGGCGTGCGTCGACGCAACCCAGCGCGCGTGGATCACCGATCAAGCGCCGCGCTCGCAGCGCGCAGCCTGCTTGGGCGCCTACCACGCTGCAATCGCCCTGGTCGCGCTGCCCGGCGGCATCGTCATCGGCCTGCTGTGGACGCACCTCGGCGTCGCAGCCGCCGCCGCGTTTGCGCTCGCGGGAACGCTGGTCGCGGCGCTGCGGCTGCTGGCAAGAACATAGGACCGATGACACATTCGAGCGTTCGCACGCAGCGATATGCTCGCGCGCTCTTTTCGACTCGATAAATGCCATGATGAAGCCACTTTCGTATGCGCTGCTGATCGCATTGCTGGCCGGCTGTGAGCCGTCGACACCGCCCGCGCCAGCGGAGCAGGCGCCAACGGCCCAAGTGGCGCCGGCGCTGCCGCCCGATACCTCCACTGTGCTGCCCGCGCCAGCGCTCTCTCCGCCGGTCGCCAAACGTGTCGACTTTACAGTGAAGTCTCCCGCAGGCGATCGGATCGATCCGTATCACTGGCTGCGCGACGACACTCGCAGCAAACCGGAAGTGCTCGACCATCTCCGCGCCGAAGACGCTTACTTCGAAGCCCGCTTCGCGCCGCTGGTGCCGCTGAAGGACACGCTGTTCCAGGAGATGCGCGCGCGCATCAAGGAAGACGACTCGTCGGTGCCAGAATTCGAAGACGGTTACTGGTACTACGCGCGTTTCGAAACCGGCCGGCAGTATCCGATTTTCGCGCGCCGCAAAGGCAGCATGGATGCGCCGGAAGAAATCACGCTCAACGGCAACGAGCGCGCTGAAGGTCACGATTACTATCAGGCCGCGAACGTCGTGTTCAGCGAAGACGGCACCCTGATGGCGGTCGCTGAGGACACCGTCGGCCGTCGCGAATACACGGTGCGCTTCAAGAACATGGTGAGCGGCGAGTGGCTGCCGGATGTGATCGCGGATGTCGAAGCATCGATCGTCTTCGCCGACGATCCGAAGGTCGTGTACCTGGTCGAGAAAGACAAGACCACGCTGCTGCCGTTCCGTATCAAGCGGCACACGCTCGGCAACCCGTACGCCGAGGCGGAAACGGTGTACGAAGAAAAGGACAACACCTTCTACACCACCATCTTCCGCACCAAAAACGACCGCTATCTGGCGATTCAATCCAGCTCCACATTGACCACTGAGATGCGTTTGGGTTTGGCCTCAGACCCGCGCGCGAACTTCCAGGTTTATTTGCCGCGCGAGCGCGGCCATGAGTATCAGGTCGACGACGCCGGCGAGCGTTTTGTGATTCGCAGCAACAAAGGTGGCAAGAACTTCGAAGTGCTGACCGCCCCGCCCGTGGTGCCGGGCGATCCGGCCACGTTCAAGCCGCTGCTCGGGCACCGCGACGATGCGCTGGTGCAGAGTGTTGAAGTCTTCGCCGATCGAATCGCCGTCAACGAGCGCACCGGTGGTTTGCGCAAGATCCGCGTCCTGCCGTTCACCGGCGGCGAGGGCGAGTTGCTGGCCGCCGATGAGCCGGCTTACGTGATGAGCCCGATCGGCACCGCTCACCTGGACAGCGGCAAGTTGCGCTACAGCTACACGTCGCTGACGACGCCGCCAACGGTGTACGAATTGGACTTCGCCACCGGCGAACGCACACTGCTCAAGCGCGAGCCCGTCCTGGGCGATTTCAAGCCGGAAAACTACGTCACCGAATACGTCTTCGCGCCCGCGCGCGACGGCGCCAAGGTGCCAGTGTGGCTGGTGTATCACAAGAACACCGCGCGCGACGGCACCGCGCCGCTGTTCCAGCAAGGTTACGGCTCCTACGGCATCAGCCAGGATCCCTCGTTCCGCTCCTCGGTGCTGAGCCTGCTCGATCGCGGCTTCGTGTTCGCCATCGCCGCGGTCCGCGGCGGTCAAGAAATGGGCCGGCAATGGTACGAAGACGGCAAGCTGTTGAAGAAAAAGAACAGCTTCAACGACTTCATCGACGTCACCGATTTCCTCGTTGCCGAGCGCTATGCGGCAAAGGACAAGGTATTCGCACTTGGCGGCAGCGCTGGCGGCTTGCTGATGGGTGCGGTCGTCAATCAGGCGCCGGATCGCTATCGCGGCATCATCGCCCATGTCGCCTTTGTCGATGTCGTCACCACCATGCTCGACACCTCCTTGCCGCTGACCACCGGCGAATTCGACGAGTGGGGCAATCCGACGGACAAGACCTACTACGACTACATGCTGTCGTATTCGCCGTACGACCAGGTCAAAGCCCAGGCGTATCCGGCGATGCTCGTCACCACCGGTTTGCACGACAGCCAGGTGCAGTATTTCGAGCCGGCCAAATGGGTGGCGCGCCTGCGCGAGATGAAGACCGACAGCAATCCGCTTCTGTTCAAGGTCAACATGGAAGCCGGCCACGGCGGCCGCTCCGGGCGTTTCAACCGCCTGGAAGAAACGGCCGAGGACTACGCGTTCATGTTGGGATTGCTGGGCGAGCGCTGAATCGGAGACATTGGGCTTCATCGGCCACCAGAAGCACCGCGGATCGAAAGACGCGGAAGTAGTTCGGGGGAAGCACGGAACACCAGCGCGCCGAACGCCCGTTCGGCGCGCACTTGGGCTACGCTGACGACGTGGATGTGTACAACATGCCGTGTCACCCGGGTGCATGGCGTCGATCACAGCAGGAGGTCAGCGCGCCAGCAGGATTTCCCATGGCCTGAGAACGGGTTGCAGTCGTGCCCTACAATGGAAAGCTCTGGCGCGCTTAAAGCGAGAAGCACAGTGTCCATGCGAAATCCTCTCCAAGAACAACTGCTCAAGGCCGGCCTCGCCAAGAAGCAGCAAGTCGACGCGGCCGCCCGCGCGCTGGAGCGGCAGCGCGACGGTAAGGCGCCGCCCGCGCAGAAAATCGATGCCGACAAATTGCTCGCCGAGCGCGCCGAGCGCGATCGCGCCCTGGCCGCCGAACGCAATGCGAAGGCGCGCGAACAGGAATTGCGCGCGCAAGTGCGGGTCATCGTCGAGACACACAAAGTCGCGCCGCAGGGCGAGTTGCCCTATCGCTTCGTCGACGGCGGCAAGATCAAAGAAATTCTCGTGAGCGAGCAGCAGCGCAAACTGTTAGCCAACGGCGCACTGGTCATCGCTCCGCACGACTCCGGCTACGCGCTCCTGCCCAGCGCAGCCGCAGCGATGGTCTACGAGCGCGGCGGCGCGATTACGCTCGATCACGGCAAACCCGCGGCTCGCGATGCCAGCGATGCCAGCGACGACGAGCACTACAAACGTTTTGTGGTTCCGGACGATCTGATCTGGTAGTCGACAACTGAGCGCCCAGGAACAAGCGCCGCGCAACGTACGAAGTGACGTCAGCCCCCTCCCCCGCTGGGTGGTGGCTGTTCCAGCGCTCCGCGTTGTCGAGCTAAAACCTGATCGGGCTTCCCTTCTTCCCCTATCCGCCACGCGCACCCCTCACCCACAACACCCACACACCGACATCGCGCCCGGCTGCGTCGTCGTCCACTGCCCATTCCACTGATCTTCTTGCGTCGCACACACGCCGGGGCAAATCGTGGCCGCCTCGCTGTTGTTCCAGATCGGCCCGGCATTCACATCGGTACACGCCAGCGGCGTTGCCAGCCCCAGCAAGAAGCTGAAGTTCGCGTCATAGGCCACGGTCTTGCCCTGGCTGTCGGTGGACGTGTACGCCAAGGTCGCGCCGGCATGGCAATCGACGCAGTTGCCGAATTTCGGGTTCGACTGGATGTAGGTTTCCATCGTCGAGTTGCCCAGGAACGCGGGCACCGATTGGTTGTCGAGTTTGCCCGGCTCGGGCTCGATGCTCCCGCCCCAGTTGGTGCCGATCAGTTGGTAGTTGGCGAACACCGAGCCGATCGCGCTTAACTGCTGCTGCCAGGCGCTGTTGAGGTCTTGAGTGAGGTCATAGATATCCCAGCAGCGCGACACTTGCGTGCCGCATTGTGTGCTGCCGCTGCTGGTGGTGTACGCGCCGGCATACGGCGGCTGGCTCTGCCACAAGAACGCGGTTTGCCCACTGCCGAGCTGCGGCGGCGTGTTCACCGGCAACGCGCTGCACGCAGCTTGGTAGAACGAGAAGTTACCCGCGTTAGCCGGCGCCGGGCAGTTGTTGTTCGCGATGTTGGTGTAGCAGTTGTTATCCACCGGATCGCACGCATTCGCCGCCGTCGGCGCATTGCCGACGTGCTCGAACGAGGCCCAAATGAACTTCGGCTGCAGCGCGCCCAGCTGCACATTGGCCTGGATGATGTGCAGGCCCACCAATCCCAACGTGACCTCCGCGCACAACGGCTGCCCGCCGCTGACATACGCGCCCTCGACATCGATCAGCGCCGGTATGGTGAAGTAATTGGGCGCTTCGCTGGCACTGACGATGCGCCACGAAGCTTTCATCTCAATCGCGCCGACAGCCCCATTGGTGGACGTCGCATCCCCCGGCGGAAACAGCACCGTGCCGCCGCCCTGCACAAAGGCCTGTTGGCCGGCATAAGTGTTGAGTCCGTGCGTGGTGATGTAACTCTGCTCAACACCATTGAGGCGCCGCTCGAACAGCGTCCAGTTGCCGTTGACATCGATCAGCGGCTGACCCGTGGCCTGGATGAACTCCTCATCGCGCGAACCCTGCGCCCCGGACTTGGCGATGATGTTGAAGCGCGGCAGGTTATTTGGGTTCGGGCACTGCCCGGTCGAACCGCCAAACACATCCTCCGGACGCGCATAGGTCTGCCACACCACCTGCCCCTTGCCACTTAAACCCGTGGCCGGATCGCCACCCGGCTGATTCGCCTGCCAGTTCAGCGCCAAAAACATCTGCCACGACATGTTATCGAACGGCGACTGCGCATCGTTCGCCGCGCTCGTCACGTCGTTGCTGAGGCCTTGATAGCCGTTAACGTCCAACAAAATCGGGTCGGCGCCGATGAACGATGGGATCACCGAGCACAAGGTGCTAATCGATGGATCAGCGCAGAACACCGCGGTTGGAGTGTACGGGGGCGGCGTGGCTTCTAGTGATGCAGAAGCTGGCGCTGGCGCGTCCGATTGAGGCGAACACGCCGCGCAGAGCAGCGCTACGACTCCGAGCAGCGTTGGGCGGGTGGGCATAGCGGCTCCTTCGCGCGACTGAGGTGTGAGGAGCGTGGCAGGGATTGCGGTGGGCTGGTAGTGGGGGAAATCTCGCAGATTCTGACTGCAGGGGTTCTGTGAGAGTTTGCGAGAATTTTTTTGACGCTGGGGCGGTGGGATTGGTGTAGCAGGAGTTGGTAGCTCAACGCGCGCTTGGGTCACCGTACCTCGCACGTCAAAAAGTATCGCGGCATCGTGTATTTGCTCGACGGAACCAAGACCTTGGCCTAGGCAACGCTACTCAACGCTCCGAACGCCTGATGACGGAATAGACCGTAATGCAATCGACAATAACAAACTACACATTGCCGAAAAATTTGCGGCACTTGGCCGAAAGACTCATTGGGAGGGTGTCCCCGACCTCTCAAACTCACGCGCTACAAAGACATCGAAACAACGGGAACGATGCCGACTTTCATCGCCATTCGACCTTTTAGGCGGCGATGTGCAGTCACCAAATCTCGCAAATTCTCGCAGCGAATCGAATGCCGACGGTGCCGGGCGAGATTGCCGCTAGTCTGCGCACCCGGCAGTTCTTGTCAGAATTTTCCTACACGCCAATCAGCGTAACCCCTACAGCAAGATCAGCGTAACGCTGATTGGTGATGGTGCGGATCGGTCACAGACTTGCCCCCGAATCGATCTCAACCGGTCTTTGGTGCGACATCTCGCGCCTTTGCCGATCCGGGTCTTTGCCCGAGCC
>JALHMG010000051.1 GCA_022844135.1 Lysobacterales bacterium | reverse complement strand
CTAGAACAACTAGCTCAAAACTACTGCTCTTACATCAGGCACTCACTTCTCGACCCTCTAAAGATCAAGACCAAGCGCCCACACAAGACACTCCGAATCCGTTTTCAATGAACCCGCTATCCTCAACAGCAGACTCAGCACCGAAGCGCCTACCCACCACCGGACCGCCTTTCCAACCAACCCAACATCTCGTTGGGTGAGCCGCGCATCATAACCGGGAAATGGGGGGTGTCAACAGATTTCGTCTCAGGATCTGAGACGCGACAGTGTTTGTTCAGAAATCGTGATCGATTCCGTTAGCGCGCTTCGCAGTGAATTGAACGGAACCCATGCTGGCATTGTGCCTAGACTCGGACCTTTCCCGTACCGCTGCACACCCACTCATGGCATCGATCCGCATCCGCGGCGCGCGCACGCACAACCTCAAGAACGTCTCGCTCGATCTGCCGCGCGACAAGCTAATAGTGATCACAGGATTGTCCGGTTCCGGCAAGAGTTCGCTGGCCTTCGACACCATCTACGCGGAAGGGCAGCGGCGTTATGTCGAGTCGCTGAGCTCTTACGCTCGGCAGTTCTTATCGATGATGGAGAAACCAGATGTCGACACTATCGAGGGGTTGTCGCCTGCGATTTCGATCGAGCAGAAATCGACATCGCACAATCCGCGATCGACGGTCGGCACGGTCACCGAGATCTACGACTATTTGCGCTTGCTATACGCGCGTGTTGGCGTGCCGCACTGTCCTGACCATGGCATTGCGCTTGCGGCGCAGACCGTGAGCCAGATGGTCGACGCAACGCTGGCGTTGCCGGATGAGCATCGTTACATGCTGCTTGCACCGGTCGTTCGCGAGCGCAAGGGCGAGCATTTGCAAGTGTTCGAGCAGTTACGTGCGCAGGGCTTTGTTCGCGTTCGTGTCGACAACGTGGTGCACGAAATCGACGCAGTTCCGGCGTTGGCTTTGCGCAGCAAGCACACCATCGAAGCGGTGGTCGATCGCTTCCGTCCACGATCGGATCTGAAACAGCGCCTGGCGGAATCGTTCGAGACCGCTCTACGATTGGGTGGTGGCCTTGCGGTTCTTGTCGACATGGACGACGAGAAAGCTCCATCGCAGCTCTTCTCGGCGAAGTTTTCGTGCCCGGTCTGCGACTACTCGTTGCAAGAGCTGGAGCCGCGACTGTTTTCGTTCAACTCGCCCGTGGGTGCCTGCCCGACATGCGATGGCCTGGGCGTGACGCAGTTTTTCGACCCGGAGCGCGTTGTGGCGCATCCGGAGCGCCCACTCGCTGCGGGCGCCATCCGCAGCTGGGATAGGCGCAACCCTTACTACTTCCAACTGCTCACGTCATTGGCGCGACATTACAAGTTTGATGTGGAAACGCCCTGGCAGGACTTGCCTCAGCGCATTCGCGAAGCCTTGCTCTTCGGAAGTGGCGCTGAGCTGATCGAGTTTCGATACTTCGGCGACGGCCAGAATAGTTTGAAAAAGAAGCAGCCCTTTGAGGGCATCCTCACCAATTTCGAACGTCGCTATCGGGAGACCGACTCGCAAGCTGTGCGCGAAGAACTGGCGAAGTACATCTCGCACCGAACCTGCCCAGAATGCGCAGGCGCTCGCTTGAATCGCTCGGCACGAAATGTGCGCGTTGCCGGGCGCGCGGTGAACGAATGCACTGCAATGCCGGTCAGTCGCGCCTTGGCTGTATTCGAGTCGCTGCAGCTGGATGGTTGGCGCGGCGAGATTGCGCTGAAGATCCAGAAAGAGATTCGCGAGCGGCTGCAATTTTTGTCGGATGTTGGATTGCAGTACCTGACGTTGGATCGCTCCGCCGAAACCCTGTCGGGTGGCGAGGCGCAACGTATTCGTCTGGCAAGCCAAATCGGCGCCGGGTTGGTTGGTGTGATGTACGTGCTCGATGAACCGTCGATCGGTTTGCATCAGCGCGACAATGAGCGCTTGCTCGGCACGTTGCTACGCTTGCGCGATTTGGGCAACACGGTGATCGTGGTTGAGCACGATGAAGACGCGATCCGCCTTGCCGACCACATCGTCGATATCGGCCCGGGGGCCGGCGTGCATGGCGGGCGCGTGGTAGCACAGGGTGACTATGCAGCCATTACGCAAGCGCCCGAGTCGATCACAGCGAAGTTCCTGACGGGCGAGCGGCGTATCGAAACGCCGCGGGAGCGGAGAACGCCCCAGGCGGATAGAAAGTTGCTGCTGTCTGGGGCCAGCGGCAACAACTTGAAGAATGTCGATCTGACGATTCCAGCCGGATGTTTTGTCTGTGTCACAGGCGTCTCGGGTTCCGGCAAATCGACGCTCATCAACGACACTCTTTTTCAACTCGCCGCAACGCGACTGAACGGCGCCAGCGGTTCGCCTGCGCCGTTCAAGGACATCCAGGGTCTCGAACTTTTCGACAAGGTGGTCGACATCGACCAAAGTCCCATCGGACGAACGCCACGGTCGAATCCTGCGACTTACACTGGTCTGTTCACGCCCATTCGCGAGCTGTATGCGCAAGTACCGGAGTCGCGCGCTCGTGGCTACCTGCCCGGCAGATTTTCTTTCAACGTCAAGGGCGGACGTTGCGAAGCCTGTCAGGGCGACGGGTTGATCAAGGTCGAAATGCATTTCCTGCCAGACGTTTATGTCCCTTGTGACGTCTGCGCCGGCAAGCGCTACAACCGCGAGACGCTGGACATTCTCTACAAGGGCAATTCGATCGCCGACATCCTGGCGATGACCGTCGAAGATGCGCACAAACTCTTTGAACCAGTCCCGCAACTGGCGCGGAAGTTACGAACGCTACTGGATGTGGGATTGTCGTACATCACTCTCGGGCAGTCGGCTACGACGTTGTCGGGCGGCGAGGCGCAGCGGGTCAAGCTTGCCAGCGAGTTGAGCCGTCGCGATACCGGACAAACTCTCTACATCCTCGATGAGCCGACGACCGGCCTTCACTTCCACGACATCGAACAACTCCTGAAGGTGTTGCACGAATTGGTGGAACGTGGCAACACCGTGGTGGTGATCGAACACAATCTCGATGTGATCAAGACCGCCGATTGGGTCATTGATCTTGGGCCCGAGGGCGGCAACGGCGGTGGCGAGATCATCGCGGCTGGCACCCCTGAGCAGATCGCCACGAACAAACGATCGCACACGGGGCGCTTTCTTGCCGAACTGTTCAAGCGCGAGCGGTCGCGCGCAATACGATGAGCAGGACTCCCCGAATCGCGCGGCGCATTGGCTTTGCCACGGTCACCGCGCTGGCTCTGGCGATTGCCAGCGTCATCGGCTATCGCACGCTCACCGCACCGCCCAGCAGCCTGCTGCGACCCTGGCATCAGGCGATCCCTGTAGAGTTGCCTGTGGCGACGCTCGCCACGACGACGTGGTCTGATTATGTTGCACATGAACAACGGCTGCTGGACACCGTCGACCAAGCCATCGCCGCGAGCATCGAATCGGCAGACGAGCATGTGGCCAATCGCTATGCGGCGATAAGTCCTATGCATCGGGTGCGGTTAGCAAGCGACTGGAATCGGAGTTATGAGCTTCAACCGGTCGGCGACACTCGAGGAATCGTTGTTTTGTTGCATGGTTTGACCGATTCTCCTTACAGCTTGCGCCACTTGGCCAGTCACTATCAGGCTCGCGGATTCCTCGCACTCTCGCCCCGGCTTCCGGGTCATGGCACGGTGCCTGGTGCCTTGACACAGGTGCAATGGCAGCAATGGCTGGCGGTTGCCAAGATTGCCATGCGCGAAGCGCAGCTTCGAAACACGAAAGATTTGCCATTGCACCTGGTCGGCTACAGCAATGGCGCAGCATTGGCGTTGATGGTCAGTCTGGATGCGACCGATGACACCTCGTTGCCGCGTCCTGACCGAATCGTTCTGCTCTCGCCGATGATCGGCGTCGGCGAACTTGGAAGATTTGCAGGCGTACTCGGCTGGCCCGCTGCGCTGCCGAGTTTTGCTGGAGCCGCGTGGATCGATGTGCTCCCGGAGTACAATCCTTTCAAATACAACTCCTTTCCAGTCAATGCGGCCCGCCAGTCCTCGCTGCTGACGCGCGAGCTCGACAGTCGCCTTGTGCAGATCGGCGGCGAACAGCTCGCCCCGATCCTGGCCGTTCAATCTCTGGCCGACGACACTGTCAGTACAGCCGCGGTGATCGCGATGTTCGAGCGGTTCGACGCGCGGCATGAACTGGTGTTGATCGATATCGATCGCAGCGCGCTGGTCGATGGGCTGCTCTACGACCATTTGCTGCCGGCCGAGGACTGGCTCGGAAAGGGCGATTACCGTGCCGTTGTGCTGAGCAATCGCGGGCGAAGCGATGGAACACTGGTCGAGCGACGCCGCTCGGCAAGCATCTGGACAGAGAATGCAACGACGCTGCGCTATCCGTTCGGCGTCTATTCGCTCTCGCACATCGCGATACCTTTTCCCTGCGACGACCCGTTGTACGGTCTGGCGCCGCGCGGCGACGGAGGCTTCGGTATCGCACTGGGTGCGTTGGCGGTCCGTGGCGAACGAGGCCTGCTGCGCGTGAGTCAGGACGATCTGACGCGCATGAAATGCAATCCGTTCTTCAGCGATATTTTGGCGCGGATCGACGGTCTGCTTTGAGCGGACAACCGCCCTACTCCGCGGCCGGCCAAAGCGCCGCAGCCGGCAGTGGCCGGCTAAAAAGGAAACCCTGCGCCTCCTGGCAACCATGTTCGGCCAAGAACGCCAGCTGCGCCTCATTCTCGACGCCTTCGGCTGTAGCCCGAATCTTCAGTGCTTGCGCCATCGCCAACATCGTCTCTACGATCACCGCATCGTCGGGATCTTCTATCAAGTCGCGAATGAACTCGCGGTCGATCTTGAGCTTATCGATCGGCAATCGTTTCAGGTAGCTGAGCGACGAATATCCGGTGCCAAAATCGTCTACGGCTATGATCACCCCCAGCGCCTTGAGCTCGCTGAGCGTAAGAATTGCTTGTTCGGGGTTGCTCATCAGCAACGTCTCGGTCAGTTCGAGCTCCAATGCGCTGCCTGGCACACCAGCCGCTTCGAGCGCGTGACGGATTTCGCTGGTCAATTCGGACCGCAACAACTGCAGCGTCGACAAGTTCACCGCAACGCGGAATTCCGGGCGACTTCGGCGCCAGTGCGCAACTTGTCTCAAGGCTTCGTGCAGCACGAAGCGCCCTACCTCAATGATCGAGCCGCTTTCCTCAAGCAACGGAACGAACACGGTGGGCGACACTTGTCCGTCCGCTGTACGCCAACGCAGTAGAGCTTCAACGGCGATCGGCTGGCGATCGCTTAGCCGCAATATTGGCTGATAGTGAACCTCAAAGTCTGCAAAGTCCGGTCCGCGACGGACGCTGTGCTCCAATTCCAAACGCAACTTGCCGTGACTCGCCAACTCGTTGCGGAAGACGACAACAGTATTGCGGCCTTCGCTTTTCGCCGCATACATCGCGGCATCAGCAAACCGCATCAGATCCTCGGCATTGTCGGCGTGCTCCGGATAAAGCGAAATGCCGACACTGGGCGTGATTTTGACGTCGCTGCCGCGAATCTGCAGCGGCGCTGCGAAAGCAGCCAACAAGCGGTGGGCAACGTCGCTGGCCTGTCGAGCTCCAGCACTGTCGTCCAGCAAAACGATGAACTCATCGCCACCCTGCCGAGCAACGAAGGCCAACTGTGGAAGATGACTGACCAGGCGCTGGCCTACGGCGCGCAGAAGCTCGTCGCCCGCAGCGTGACCCAGGCTGTCATTGATTTGCTTGAATCGATCGAGATCGATAAACAACATTGCAATTGGCGCACCGCGCACACGCGCTTCGCTCAGTCGCTGATGGAGCTCCTGCATCAGCGCGGTACGGTTGGCCAACCCGGTCAACTGATCGAAGCTGGCGAGATGGCGAAGTTCCACTTCGGCCAGTTTGCGTGCCGTAATGTCGTTCTGCACGAGCACGACATATGGCGCGTCGGTTTCGCGCTCGCGAGTCAGGATGGCATCGACTGCAAACAGGTATTCGTCGCCCTTTCGATCTCGCTGCCAACATTCGCCGCGCCAGCGACCATGTTTCATCAACGCATCGCGCCGCAGACGGTAGAACGCGGGATCATGTTTATTGCTGTCGAATGTCGACCAGGGTAATCCGCGCAGTTCGCTGGCCACAAAGCCGCTGGCGCGCTCGAAAGCGAGATTGCACTGTTGAAAGCAAAATGATTCGTCGAGCACGGCGACCGCTTCGCTCATGGTACGAATCACCTCGGTGGCGATGCGGGCCTCGTGTTGCGCGCGCCTTTGCGGCTCGATGTTTCGAACGGTTCCCGCGACGCGACGCGCATTCCCGGCAGCATCGCGTTCGACAACTTTACCGCGCGCAAGCACCCAGACCCATTCGCCGTTCGCCGCTCGAAGGCGATGCTCGGATTCGTAATGCTCGGTCTGGCCATGCACGTGGCGGAAAATGCGCTCGTTGACTTTGGGCAAATCGTCGGGATGAACCTCTCCGGCTTTCCAATCGCCGATGTCCATCACCATTTCGCTGTCGGCAAGACCCAAGATGCGGTCGAGACCGTCGCGATGGATTTGATTCGATTGCAAATCCCAATCCCAGAACCCGTCCCCGGACCCCCACAGACTCAGTTTCAATCGGTCTTCCCGAAGGCGTAAAGCCTCGATGTACGCGCGCCGCCGCTGTCGGCGCCGATTGAATCCGATGTAGGCCAACGTCAAGCCGCAAACCGCCAGCAGCGCATAGATCAGCCGTGCTTGTGGCGTGGCCCACCAAGGCGACGCGACGACCACTGGAATCTCGACTATGTCGGCATTCCATACGCCATCGCTGTTGCTGGCGCGCAATTGCAGCGTGTAACTGCCGGGCGCAAGATTGGTCAGATTCACATGACCGCGCCCCACGCCCTCGACCCATTGATCGTCGAATCCGAGCAGTCGGTGCGCATAGCGGTTGCGAGAGGGCGCGCGAAAATCGAGCGCGCTGAATGACAGACTGATCTGCCTCTGATGCGCGGCCAGGGCGAGCGGCTCGCCAGGCACCAGTGGCGCACCAGCGGCACCGTCTATCGACCAGGCAGTCACGGCCAGGGGCGCTGTGTAACTCGACACCCGCACCTTCGCCGGCTCGAACGCATTGATGCCACCAACGCCCCCGAACAACAACTCGTTATCAATCGCGGTCACCGAACCGCCGTTGAACTCGAATCCCTGCAGTCCATCTTCGGGGCCAAATCGCAGCACGCTGCTGCCATCGGGAGAGTAGGCAACCAATCCGCGATTGCCCGACAACCAGAGAATTCCCTGTGGGTCTTCGGCCATCGCATAAACAGTGGGATCGGGGACGTCATTGACCCTGAAGTCATGCACAAAACGGTCGCCCTGAAGGCGCGCCAAACCGCCGTGCGTGCCGACGAAGATCGCCCCCTCTTCAGTGCTGATAAGAGATCGCACTACGGCGCTTGGCAGACCGTCGTCCTGATCGAAAACGATCCATCGATCGCTATTGGGATCGTAGCGATTCAGTCCATCCAGCGTGCCCGCCCAGATTCGTCCAGTGACATCCTTTTCGAGCATCAGTATCAGGTCATTGGACAACGAACCTGGGCGCGCCTCGGCGCGGAACTGCCGACAATGGCTCGCCTCACGATCGCAACGCAAAACGCCGTGCGCCTGGGTACCGAACCAAATCCAATCGCCATCGAAGAGCACGTTGCGTACGAATCTCTGCAGCGGGCCAGCCGGCAGATCCCGATGCATCGGGGCAAGGCGCGCGGTCTCGGCTTCGAGGTCCAGAGCGAATGCGCCTTCCGAGGTGGCTGCCCAGAGCTCGCCGCCAGGCGCAAATCGCAATCCGTGCACGCGAATCTCAGCGGGGTACGCAAACCCGGCATCGGTCAGTGCGAGAGCCAGCCACGGCGAGAGGTCTTCGATGTAGTCCAAACGCCAGTGCAACCGCTTCAGACCCTGACCCTCAGTGCCGATGTAGATCGCGTCGCCCCGCGCCGCCAGCGCGCGCACATTGTTGCCGCTGATTGGTACGGAAATCGCAGGATGGTCCAGTATCAAGCGAAACCTGCTGCCCTCGCTGGGCGCTGTCCAAACGCCGCTGTATTCGGTTCCGGCCCAGAGCAGCCCACTGGCATCGAGCGCCAACACCGTGATGTTGTCGGCCGGAAGCGTGCCCGGCACGCCTTTGTCGCCGCGGAACCACCGCGTGAGTCCGCGCTCCGTGTCGACCCGCAGCAGGCCATGACCGCTCAATCCATACCAAACGCCATCCCGCCCATCATCGAGCAGATTCGAAACGACGACGGAAGAGCTTGCTTGGGCGTTGATGGTGGCGACAAGCCGACTAGCGCCGCGATTGAAAGAGTACAGGCCGCGAGAAGACTTGATCCAGACGCCGCCCCGCTTTCGCGCTGCGATTGCCTCGATCATTCCCACTTCACCATCCAGTAGGACTGCGGGCTCTTGCCCTGGCACGACTTGCAGTAGTTTCATGCCGACCGCGACAACCATGCCGATGTCGCTTGCCGCCATAGCAACCATGGACCGAGTCCCGAGTGCGGAGCCTTGTTTCGCCGGCGTCCAAACGACCTGGCGCCGATTCGCGCTTCTTTCGACATACTCCAGACCTGCATGGCTGGCGATCCACAAATCGCCGCGTTCATCGACGATGAGCTGAAAGACCTGCTGAGCGCGCTTGGCGTCGAGATGAGCGGTAGGCGGCAACGATTCGAATCTCAGCGTTCTCAGATCCAGGCGCGCCACGCCTGCCGTCGCTGTTCCGACGTAGAGGCCTTCGGCGCCATCGCTGGCCAGTGCCGACACGAACGGCTCGGCGGGTGCTCCAGGATCCTCGGTCATGCGAATGAACTCGATGGCCTGGCCATCGAATCGATGAAGCCCCGACTGCGTGCCGATCCAGATGAAGCCAGTGCGATCTTGCGCGAGCGCGGAAATGGTTGACTGATACAAGCCACGCTCGGCCGACAACTGGCGGAACACCAAATCGCGCTCGACACTGTGCACCGATCCCGGCCATGCAAACAAAAGCGCCATGCACACGCAAATCAGTGCAGCAGTGAGACGGTCGGTCATCGCAGCATGATGCCAGTTCGGTTGCGAAGTCTGGCATTTCTGCGAACGCTTCGACTAGGCTTCTGCTTTCCTCATCGCGAATGGATTTCGATCATGAAGACCTTGTTTGCGCTGCTCTTGCTCGGAGCGCTGGGCGTCGGTATCTGGTGGATGACACGCGATCCGGTTCAAGTGGCATACGACAAATGCGTCAGGGCCGTGAACCACAAAATGGAGCAAAGCGTCTCGAACGGCAACAATGCCCTCGAACAAGCGATGGCGGACGCCGTCAAGGGCATCGGATCGACGATGGGGATTGCCGTTTGCGAAGCCATGCGCGAAAGTTGCGAGGCCGACCGCGATGGGCCGGTGTGCAAGGCGGCATTAGCGCAATTTCAGTGACGCTGTGCCCAAAGGTCTTTGACAGCGGGGCGTTCGGCTTCGATCTTGATCCACCAAAGCAGCGCTGCGGCCAACATCTTGACCAGGATCGGCAACAAAAGGTAGACCACGATCAACGCCGTCGTGTCGTAAATGCCGGCACTAGGATTGAAGCCGAGGGCCGCAAGCACGGGCAGTGAGGCAGCAGCACCGATCGCGGTGGCGAGTTTTGTGGACAGAGCCCAAATTCCAAAGTAAGCGCCGGTCGCTCCGCGCGTGTCCTTGCCCTCCTGGGCGTTGATGACGTCGGCGAGAATCGAAGGCGGCAATCCGTAATCGGCGCCGAGCCCGAGGCCAGTAATCACGGAGATCGCGATAAACATGCCGATATCGCCATGGCCGCAGAAGAATGCCACTCCCATCGCACAAATCGTCAGCAGGATGCCGAATAGCCAAGCCGCAGCTTTGCTCCAACGCCGCGACAAATACATCCAGAGCGGGACGCTCAAGGCACCGGAAATGAAGTAGGCGAGCAGAATCATGCCCGCTTGCAGCTTGCCGCCACCCAGCACGTGTTCGACATAAAAGAGCATGACGCTGACCGCGATTCCTAGCGCCGAACCGTTGACGATAAACACCAGCAACAAACGGCGGTACAACGCATTCTTCAGCGGCGCGAAGAACGACGCCATGAGCCCGCCGGGTTTTCGCTCGACCGGTCCATGCACCGACGGAGGCGAATACAACAGCGTCGGCAACGCCGAGAACAGCGCAATCGGCAAATAAACGATTCCAAGCCACTGGTAACCAGCCGCTTCACCGAATCGGGCAGTCAGCCAGGTCGGCAGCACCACAGCGATCATCATGCCGGTCAGTCCAAACACTTCGCGACCGACGGTGACCCGAGTGCGTTCGTTGTAGTCGTCGGACAGCTCGGCTCCATAGGCGTGATAGCTGATCGAGACGCACGCATAACCCAAGTGCACGAGCACCAGCGCGGTGAACAGCCAAATGCTCAGCAGCGTCGAATTCGGGTTGGGGCCCTCGCCTACGGGATGAAACATCGCGGGCGGATCGAACAGCATAAAAAAGCCGCCCATCAACAGCGGCACGGTAGCCGCCACCAGAATCAATCGGCCGTTCTTGTACTTCGTCAACCGATCGCTGACGTGACCGATGATGGGATCCTGGATGGCGTCGATGATGCGCGACACAATCAGGATCGGGCCGATCATCGCCAGCGACAGTTTCAATATCTCGCCGTAATAGTGCGTGACGTTGAGAACGACTGGCAGTGCCGCCATTGCCAGCGGCAGTTGCAGCGCCGAGTAAGCGACCAGACGATTGAATGGGATCTTCGTTTGCAGGTTCGTCGCCAAGCAGTACTCGTGGATTCGCTGCGCTCGCTGCGCCTCGGCAGCATAGCGATATCCTGCGCCGAGCTTGTGTGATGATTTGGAGCATCGTTCAGCGGAGGCGAAAGCGAATGGCGATTTCATGTGTCGGTATCGGCATGCTGCTGGGCGCGCACCTGACGCCACGCGCACGGCACCTGATCGAAAGAGCCGACATCGTTTTCAGCAATGTGTCCGACGGGATCGTCGAGTTATGGCTGGCAACCTTGAATGCAAATACCCGAAGCCTGCAACCGCACTACGTTCCGGGCCGATCGCGGAAGATTGGGTATGAAGCGATGGTCGAGGACATTCTCGAAGCCGCACGGAGCGGCAAAGATGTATGTGCGGCGTTCTACGGCCACCCCGGCGTATTCGCTTGGGTGGCGCATGAAGTTCTGCGCCGCGCGCGTGAACAAGGCATTGCGGCATCGATGGAAGCAGGTGTATCCGCGGCCGATTGTTTGTATGCCGACTTGGGGATCGATCCCGGGGAGTTCGGCTGCCAGCACTACGAGGCCACGCAACTGATGATTTACGATCGTCGTATCGATGCAACGGCGTACCTCGTCGTCTGGCAGGTAGCGATGGCCGGTGATCGCACGTTGACCAGACTGGCCACTGGCGCCGCTTATCGGCAGCTCCTTGTAGATGTGTTGGCACAAACCTACCCGCGCGACCACCGCTGCCTGCTCTATCGCGCTGCGACGTTGCCAATCGACACGCCGCGGCGAGAGAGCTTGCGCTTATGCGACTTGCCGGACGCGCATATTGAGTTGCCGGATACGCTCGTACTGCCGCCCGCGCAACCGCTGCGTCGCAATGCCGCGGTTCGCCAGGCGCTAGACCAGCTCGACGCGTTATGAGTGACCAATTGCGTTTGACTCTGCGGCCATTGGCCGAAAGCGACGAGGCGTTCTACGTGGCCTTGTACAGCGACGAGCTGACAATGCGCTTTGTCGCGGCGCCGCTGTCGCCGTCGGCGGCGCTCGCGAGTTTTCGCGCCGCCATCCGCAGGCGCTGTCGCCATATTGCAGCGCTGGAGGGTCAGCCGCGTGTATTGCTGAGTGCCGACCGTCGCGGCGCGTGGCTTGAGATCGGCTTGATGCTGCTTCCAGCCCACTGGGGCCATCGCCTTGCTACTCGTGCGTTCGCCCTTTGGTTGAGCGAACCCCCGATCGCCTCGGCGCCCCTATTGATTCGCACGGCCGAGGAAAACGTCGCCATGCGCAAACTGGCCGAGCGCCATGGATTCGCCCGCGCAGACTCAGCAGAGTCTCTCGCGCGCTATGTCAGGCTGCCCGTGTAAACAATTCTGCCAGCGCAGTTGGAAACAGACTATTCTGTGCCGCCGGCCGCGTCGGCCGGCGCTCAACTTGGGGACTTATCGATGAATTCCACACTCGCATATTTGGAGTCGCTGGCGATCGGCGGCGGCTCGTCAAGTGAGGTGCAACCAGAGGTTGCCGAAGCGATCGCGAAACGCGATCGCGCCGCGCTGATAGCGCTTCTCGGCGCACGGCACAATGTCGTTTGCGCCGTTTTTCCGGTCGACCCGGACCGCAAAGACGAAGATCAAGAAGAACAGGAAGACGAACCCGAAGCGCCGAAACAGCGCGCCGCTTGATGTGCACCTGGCGGGCCCTGGTGCTCGGGTGCGCGCTACTCGCGCCACCCGCGCACGCTGACGTCGACGAGCGCCTGGCGCGTGCAGAAGAGGTCAAGCGCACGTCGATGGCAGCTTTCGACCAGGAAATCGGCCGGATCATGGCCGATCTGTCGCGACTGACCGCCGTGCAGCGCGATAGGCTCGACTACCTGCTGGCATGGCGCGACACCTTTACCGGCGACTACGTCGCGGCGATCAACGAATTCGAACGACTGATCGCTCAATCGGGCGACGAAGTGGTGCGTTTCCGCAGTCGCGCAACCTTGCTCAACGCGTTAACGTTGGCTCGGCGTCATTCCGAAGCTTATGAGCATCTGACGCTGCTGGTCGACGATGTCGACGCAATGCCTGATCGCGCGGCGCGCGATCAGGCGCTAGGCGTGATTGCGCAACTGCTCAATCAAGGTGCCCAATACAAAGAAAGCCTTGCGTTCTCGCAGCGCCTGATGCAAGAGGGCGAACAGGCGTGGGCACGATGCGGAGCCCAGTTCTTGATCGTCGAGGCGAAAGTCCGTTCGGGCGACCTGCGAGACGTGAGTCCCGAGTCCCTGCAGTGGGCGGACCGCTGCTCGACGGATGGCGAAGCTGTATTCGCGGGTCTGCTGCGCGCTCAGTTGGCGCGACTGCATCTACGCAATAATCGTCCGGAGGCAGCGCTCGCGATGCTGGCGGCGCACGCCGAAGCCATGGCCGCCACACGCTATCCGTCCCTGGCGATCGATGTCGAGACCATTCAGGCACAAGCGTATCTGGCGCAAGAGAAATACGCCGACGCCGACGCTACCGCCGCCAGTGCGATCGCCAAAGTTGCGCCGGGCGTCGCCAGCGAATCATTAGGCCAGGCATGGCGCGTGCGTTATCTGGTCGCTAAAGCGCAGGGCGACAACGCTGGCGCACTCAGCGCGCATGAGCAACTGCTGGCAACGGAGATGGCATACGCCAACGATATTGGCCAGCGCGCCCTGGCCTACCAGATGGCGCGCTTCCAGGCGCGCGCCAACGCGCTGCAAATCGAGAGTCTCAATCAGCAGAACGAACTGCTGACGCTGCAGCAGGAATTTGCGAGCAAAAACACACAAGCGGCGCGTTTGACCATCGCGCTGCTACTGACGGTGCTGGCATTCGGCCTGTTTTGGGCAATCCGCGCGGTCCGATTGCGCCGACACTTTCAGCTGCTGGCGCAACGCGATTCGCTCACGCAAGTTTCGAATCGGCGCTATTTCGTCGAACAGGTAACGAGCGCGCTGGAGCAACTGCAGCGGCACCAGCAAGGCGCGGTTCTGATACTTGTGGATCTGGATTACTTCAAGCTCATCAACGATCGCTACGGGCACGCCGAAGGCGACGAGGTCCTGCAACGTGCGGCCGCCGCACTGCGCGGGCAAGTGCGAAAAGGCGAGTTGATCGGTCGCATCGGCGGCGAGGAGTTCGCGATTTTGCTGCCCAGGTTCGAGGCGGACATGGCGCTGCAGCGCGCCGAGTCCTTTCGCCGGGCGTTGCATACCGTCCCATATGGTCCAGCCGAGGCGCGCCGTTCGCTGACCGCAAGCTTCGGAATCGTCAGCAGCGCAAATGCGGGTTACAACTTACGTGACTTGATGATGAGGGCAGATGCGGCGCTTTATGTGGCCAAAAATTCCGGGCGCGATCGTGTCGAAGTTTTTCGCGAGACGTCGATAGAAACGTCAGAGCAAGCGTTGGCTTCGCCAGTCAGTGCCGGAAGTGACGAACGCCTGTAAACACCATGGCGATGCCATGCTCATCGGCCGCCTCAATGACTTCCTTATCGCGCATCGAACCGCCGGGCTGCACAACAGCGCGAATTCCCACCTTTGCTGCCGCGTCGATACCGTCGCGGAATGGGAAAAACGCATCCGATGCGAGCACCGCGCCAGCCACCGCAAGATTCGCGGCCCTGGCCTTCCAACCGGCAATTTCGGCGCTGACTACCCGGCTCATTTGCCCCGCGCCGATGCCGATCGTGCGCCCTGCGTGCGCGTAGACGATGGCATTGGACTTGACGTACATCGCCACTCTCCAGGCGAATAACAGATCGGCCATTTCCTGCGCGCCGGGTTCGCGCTGGGTGACGACTTTGAGCGCCTGCGGCGTCAGCTCGTCGCGATCGGCGTCTTGAACCAGCAGACCACCGGCGATGCGTTTGAAGTCCATGCCGTGCGCGGAGGATTGCATCGGGCCGACTTCAAGAACGCGAACATTCGGCTTGCTGGCTAAGGCGGCGAGCGCGCGATCGTGATAAGCCGGCGCGACCACAACCTCAACGAACTGTCGTTCGATCAGAACCCGCGCGGTATCTCCATCCAGCGGTCGATTGAAGGCGATGATGCCGCCAAAAGCCGACACTGGATCGCACGCGAACGCGTGCTCATAGGCATCGCTCAAGCTGGCCGCCACCGCAACGCCGCATGGATTGGCGTGCTTGACGATGACACACGCCGGCTCGTCGAAGGCGCGTACGCACGCCAGGGCTGCGTCGGCATCGGCAATGTTGTTGAACGAGAGCGCTTTGCCTTGAAGAAAATGTGCCGCACCAATGCTGCCCGGCAATATCGGCCGCTCCAGATACAGTGCAGCGCGCTGGTGCGGGTTCTCGCCATAACGCAACGCCTCCGCGCGATGCAGCGAAAGATGCAGCGTCGGGGCAAATTCTTCAGGTGCGCCAGGGTCGGCAGCGCGCGCACCAAGGTACTCGGCGACGCGGCCATCGTAGCCGGCGCAGTGCGCGAATGCTGCGGCTGCAAAAGCACGTCGCTGCTGCAAGGTGGTTCCGCCGACTGCCAAAGCCTCAATCAGCGCGGGGTACTCGCCAGGATCGACAACTGTGGCGACACGGGCATGATTCTTCGCTGCCGCACGCAACATCGCCGGACCACCGATATCGATGTTCTCCACCGCATCGTCGAAGCGACAATCGGCGCGCGCCACGGTGGCTGCAAACGGATAAAGGTTCACGACCAGAAGATCGATTGGCGCGATGCCGTGTTCAGCCATCACTGCGGCATCGGTGTCGATCCGACCCAGCAGACCGCCGTGAATCTTCGGATGCAGCGTCTTGACACGGCCGTCCATGATCTCCGGAAACCCGGTGATGTCGCTCACGTCGACGACAGCGATACCGTGCTGACGCAACAGCGCCGCAGAGCCGCCGGTCGACCAGATCTCCACACCATGTTCGCGCAATCCACGCGCCAGTTCGACGACGCCGGTCTTGTCCGAAACGCTGATCAGCGCCCGACGGAATCGAATGCGTTCAGTGGACGATGCCATATTCGTCCAGCTTCTTGCGCAAGGTCGCACGCGTGATCCCGAGCAGCTCCGCCGCTCGCGTCAGATTGCCGTTGCAAAACTTTAGCGCTTCTTCCAGGACCGGCTTCTCCACTTGCCTCAGCATCAAGGCATGCAGGTCCCGACACTGCGTGCCATTCAAGTCGTTCAAATAGCGCTTGACCACGCGTGTCGCCGCGTCGCGCAATGTCGACTCCGGACGCGTCGGCTCGTGAAGCGTACGATCTTGAGACACCAAAGCAGTCATGCAGATTTCCAAGCGATAACGCAAACCATCCCGCGCCGCTGATCGCAGCGTTAGACGATGGAGTGTGGGGTGGGGGAGAGAGTCTAACCCCGCTGAAGCGGCGTGCGTCAATTACTTTTTGCGTCTGCAGTTCAGCGGGATTTCGGCATGGCAAACAATCGGTCATCAGGTGGTCGAATGCGACGCACTCCGCAGGAATTTTCAGCGATTCAAGCTATCGAGCAATCCACCAGCATCCCTGGCATCCTCCAGCTCGGCAATCTGCGCTTCAAATGCCAACGCCTCGGTTGACGCGTTCCAGCGCGAGTCCCAGTTGCGCCGAAACTTCTCGCGATGCGCCTCAGCCGTCAATGGATTGGACGGACTTCCGGGCGTTTCCGCCACGCATGCCATGCGCTCGCTTCCATCACGGTAACGAAGGCGCAAACTCACTGGCGCGAGCGCATTCGGATCGACGTTGCCATCGGCCTCGACGCCGACGCACTCGGCGAGCGCGTAACGGCGCGGGTCGGCTAAAGCGTCGTCGGAAAAATCGTCGATGTCGACGCCGCCGTGCAGTAGCACAGCAGCGGCGCACCACGGAAAGCACAGCTTGGCGGTATTGGCGCGCATGCCGGGCAAAGCGCGGCGATCGACGAGCTGGCGCACCAACGGCGGCGCAATGAGCGTCACCGACTCTATTCCATCGCCGCGTTCGGCAAGCAGTTGCTGCAGAGCTGCGATACCGCCATGCGTAGCGCGACCGCTTGGAAACGGCTTGTGCGAAACCTCGGCGATTCGGAAGCGCCGGCCCAGCGGGGCGCATGCGGCATCGAGATCGAACGACTGTTCGAACAGGCGCAGATAACCGAACTCGCCTTCGATCGCGTGCAGCGGCGCCTCCAGTCCTGCCATCGTCAAATCGCAGGCGACGATGGCGTTGCGAGCGTTGTATGCGATCTGCATGGGCAATGCAGTCACGCCCTCGCGATGGGCTTGCATAGTGCCTGAAAGCTGGCCCAGGCAAACGCCAAGCGCCGCGCGAATCCCAGCCGCATCCAGGCCATTGAGCTTCGCCAGCGCCGCTGCTGCGCCCAGCGCGCCGCATTGCGCAGGCCGGAAGAACTTCAGCTGCGTGCGCGAGGCGACTCCGAGCGTTGCGGCCACGTCGACACCGGCAACCAGCGCAGTCAGCAATTCTTCGCCGCCACATCCGCGCATATCGGCGTGCGCCAAAAGACAGGCAGCGATGATCGCCATCGGATGGACGACCGCCGGCTCGTGCACGCAATCGAACTCCTGGCAATGGATCAAAAACGCGTTGATCAAGGCCGCTGTTGGCGCCGGCCAACGTTCGCCATTACCCCCGATTAATCGCGCCTCGCGGCCCCTGCCCCAACTGCGCGCGCAGCGAATCAGAGATTTGACGAACGGATGTCGCCAACCGACAAGCGCTACGCCGATACTGTCCTCGAGGAACAGCTTCGCGGCGTTGCGTGCGCCACGATCGACATCGCGCCATCGAAGTCCAGCAACATGCGCGCAGAGCCTTGCAGTGGCATCGTTCATTGCGTCCAAGAAAGCGCCTCGCGGTACCAATCGCCGGCTGGCAACTCTCCCGGCGCAGCAAGTATGTAGTCGATCAAAGCTTCCGCGCTGCGATCGTCGATGCCAACATCGGTGATCAGGGTTGCCGCCTTGGCGGCCAGGGCATCGCTGTCGAGCGGATTGACAGGATCGCCGAGCGCGTCGCTGACGGTGGCCACTAAACGCTCGCCGCTGTGCAGTTCGACCTCGACGCGCGCGCCGTAGTGCTCGGGATACGCCGCGTCGAAGTTGCCGTCGCGGCGCGTCGTCGTGGCTGCCCGCAGCGCGGCCAACCGACGATCGCGCAGGAACGGTTGCCTGAAATGCAGGGCTTCGGGCAAGCCAAGCGCGAGCACCACCGCCGCACAGTGCTGCAAACTGAATTTCGCCTCCGCCTCGTTCTGCGGCTCGGCGCGATCGCAAAAAGTCAAAGCATCGCCATAGCTGGCGATCTCCACGGTGCGTATCTGCATGGGCGATCTCTGCGCCATGGCCGCCCGTACCTGCAAGGCGGCATCGATGACCGCATGCGCATGGCGACAGGCCGGCCATGGCTTGAAGCTGACATCATCGATCCACCAGGGCGCGTCTTCGATCAAACGCTCGGGCCGCGGCGCCGAACAAGTCGCCGCAAACAGACCCTGAGGACCTTCGAGCACCGCCAATGGACCCGTTACGCCAGCCCGCGCCCAGCGCGCCGCGACCAGGCCGGACTCCGCTGCAAGCGCGTTGTGCCACGACTTGCCCATGCCGCCATGGCGCACTTGCCACAATCCGCCCGTTCGCGTCCCGGCCAATGCCAGCGCCTGCGCCAGCGCTGGCGTGTCGAGCCCAAACAACGATCCCGCTGCGCTCGCAGCGCCAAAGGCACCAGCCGTCGAGGTGGTATGGAAAAAGCGATAGTGCTCAGCATCCAGCGCGCGGCCCACACGAATCACCGCATCGAAGCCGCGCACGATCGCGTCCAAAAAACCATCGAGCGATGCGTGGCCCTCGATTGCCGCCGCCAGGGCAGCTGGCACAACCACCGGGCCTGGATGCAAGATGGAAGTGCGATGCACATCGTCCATTTCAAGCACGTTGCCCAATGCGCCATTGACGCGCAGCGCCTCCTCGGGCGAGCGCATCGGACCGATCACACTGAGCGACTCTGCTGCTGCATCTCCCTTTGCTGCCAGGCGCGCAAGCGCGCCCGCCAGGGCGCTGTCCCGCGCACCGACGGCGCAGGCGAACCAATCGAGCAGATGCCAGCGCGCACGTGCGCGCCGATCGCTGGGATCGCGCTGCAGCAGTTCGGCCAGTTGTTCCAGCAAGGTCATCGCACGCTCTCGGCAAAATGTCCGGACAACTTATACTGCCAGCGCAAAGCCGCCAGTGTCCTCGAATGCGCATTCTGCAAACAGCCAACGATCTCGCACACTGGTTTCGCCCTGGCGTCGAAGTCTTCGTCGCTGGATGTTTAGGCGAATCTGCGCTCTTCATCGAGTGGCTGAAAGCGCGGCCCGATTTGGCGGATGGTGTGCGTTTCACTGGCATCTTGATCCCTGGGGTCAATCGCTTCGACTATGCCAGTTTGCATCCGGAGGCGCGCCTGCGCACGATTTTTGCGTCCCCCGATTGGCGCACGCCGGCGCGACACGAGTGTTTGCCGTTGGGCTATCGCGATGCCTTTGCGTGGCTGTCGCAGCAGCGCTTCGATGTGGTTCTGGTGCAAGGCGCACCGGATAGCCATGGGCTGAGTTTGAGCGTGGCTGCCGACTTCACGCCTGCCGCATTGAAGCACGCTGGCGCCGTGCTGGTGCATCGCAACGGCTTCTTGCCGATTACCGACGCACCAAAGATTCGCGCGCCGGACGGACGTACGGACTGCGATCTGCCGCTGCCAGGTTACGACGCCGGAGCAGTCAACGACAGTACGAAGAAAACTGCGCTCAACATCGCGCGCTTGATTGAGCCGGCGAGCACTCTGCAGTTGGGTCTGGGAAAGATGCAATCTGCGTTGCTCGAAACCTTACCGCCGGGACGCGACCTGAGGCTGCATTCGGGCATGGTGTCTACCCCACTTGTGAATGCCATCGACCGTGGGGTTTTTTCCGGCGCTCGGGACGCGCTGACGTGTGGGGTCGCGCTAGGCGATGCGCGATTGTTGGCGCTCAGCGAGCGCCTGCGATTCCGCAGCGTCGATCACACGCACGACCCGCGCACGCTGGCCGCGATTTCGCGCTTCGTTTCGATCAACTCGGTACTGGAAGTCGACCTTTACGGCCAGGCCAATGCCGAGTATCTCGACGGCGTTGCCATTTCCGGTTGCGGTGGTCTGGTCGACTTCGTGCGCGGCGCCCGTTTGAGCGGCGGCATCTCGGTACTCGCTCTCAACGCAACCGCTGCGGGGGGCACGCATTCGCGTATCGTTCCAAGGCTCTCCGGTCCAACCGTCAGCGTGTCCCGCCACGATGTCGATGTCGTGGTCACGGAATTCGGTATCGCCCGCCTCACGGGCACGACCGGGAACGAACGCGCCGAGCGGCTGATAGCGATTGCCGCACCTCACCACCAGGCGGCGCTGCGCGAAGCGTGGCACCGATAGGAATCCTATGCACGCCAAAGGCCCCCGCTATCAGCAAGTCGCTGCCTCTTTGATCGATGAGATCAAACAGGGGCGCTGGCCGGTGGGCGAATTGCTGCCGACCGAGCTCGACTTGTGCGAACGCTTCGGCGTGTCGCGCCATACCGCACGCGAAGCGCTGCGCCGCTTGCGCGACGCCGGCATGATCGAGCGCCGTCAAGGCTCCGGCACCCGCGTTGCGGCCCTCGCACCGCGAATCGCATACGAACAGCGCGTCAGCTCCATCGAAGATCTGCTGCAATACGGCAAAGCGACGAAACTCGAGTTCAGCAGCATTGAGCGCCGCGCTGCTGATCGCACCATCGCGCAGTGGCTGGACTGCTCGCTCGGCGCAGCGACGATCTGCATGCACGGACAGAGGCGCGACCGCGCCTCGCGAGCGCTGCTCTGCGTTACCGATGTACACGTCGTCGCCACGCCTGACGCTGAGCAGCGATATGGCACCACGCCGCCGTTGGCCCTGGCCACAATGCTTGCCGATCTAAACATCTCGCGCCTGTCGCGCGTCGAGCAAAGCTTCGCCGCCATACCGATGCCCAAGTCCGCTGCGGGCGAGCTGAATACGCGCGCCGGGGCGCCGGCGCTGGCCGCGCTGCGCCGCTACTTCGATCGCAGCGGCAAACTCATCCTTGCAGCGCACAGCGTACATCCAGGCAACACATTCACGTTGTCGATGTCGTTGGGGCATGACGTCATCGCGAGACGGTGACCATCACCGATAGCCAGGACACAATTGTTGCGAGTCCTTAACCCGCATATTTCATGAGGTCGCGATGAAATGGCTTAGTTTCGTTGTTACAACCCGGAAATCATCGAGTTGGTCGTACTGACAAAGTGTTCGCTGCCATTTCCTCGCTAACGCGGCTGCGCTTCCTGCTTTGCCCCTCCGGCCAGCGCATCCATGCGCTGGCGTTCGGCGGCGCGCCGCATGCGGCGCAAAATCCCGCCTCACCCTCGCTCGTTCTTTGCGCCGGGCTCTTCGTTGCTCGTCGTCGCAATGGGAGAGGGGCATCGTTTGCGCAGCGCAGCGCGCGATGCTCCGAGCGCCCGGCAGCTACGCTGACGGGCCGGGTCAACCATTCCTTCTCCTCCCGCCTCGATTCCGGCGCAAAGGTCCGGCCTGGCGGCGCAGCCGCCAGTCGTTCGAGAGGGCGCATCGCATGCGATGCAAGCTTGCCCTCTCTCACCCTTCGCGATCTTCCGCGTTCCCTCATGAAATATGCGGGCTAAAGCCCAGCGGCTGCAGCTCGATCTCGACGACATCCAGGCCTTTCTGGATCAGCATGACCATTTTCGGTGCTCGATCGCGGCAGTGCGTGAACCTGTACACATGACCCCAGACCAACCACTCGTCCTGTCGACTGGCGAGACCCAGGTTGAAGCCGTTCTTGCGCTGCATCATCGGGAAGTCCCAAGAACCCGACTGCGCGGTCAGACGGCTGTCGACGACAACTGCGTCGGGTCCAATCTGGCAAGCAAAGTGGACCCGCGGTTGGCGCGTGTCGGCGATATCCAGGATGCAGAAGTGCTGTTTAGCCTGGTCGGACCAGGTACCCGTGAACGCGGCGCTTAACGGGACTTCTTTAGCTAACGCAGTTGTGGCGCAGAACAAGGCAGCGGCAAAGGCGGCGACGCGAATCATGATGTGTTCCTGGTGAGTGGGATCACCGAGAACGCGACTCATAGCTAAAAACTCGCTCACGCAAGACTGCTGTTGTGCAGATCGTATTCAGAATCCGGTTTAAAAAAAAGGCGCCGCAAGCGGCGCCTTTTTCCTCACGGTCGATCGCGATCAGTTCAAGATTTCGAGCAACTCAACTTCGAAGATCAGCAGCTCATTGGGCCCGATGCCGCCGGCCGGCTGGCCGTTCTCGCCGTAAGCCAGCTTGCCAGGGATGAAGAGCTTGTACTTGCTACCCACATTCATCAGTTGCAGCGCTTCCGTCCAGCCCGGAATCACGCCGTTCAGCGGGAACGTGGCCGGCTGGCCGCGGTCGACGCTGGAATCGAACTTGGTGCCATTGATCAACGTGCCGGTGTAGTGCACCTTGACCTGATCGTTGGCCTTGGGCTTGGGACCGGCGCCTTCTTTGATCACCAGGTACTGCATGCCACTCTCGGTGGTCTTCACGCCGGCAACGGACTTGTTTTTGGCGAGGAATTCATCGGCCTTTTTCTGATTCTCCGCGCCGGCAGCCTTCTGCTTTTCCTGCATCTTGGCTTGCAGCTTGGTGCGGAAATCATTGCTGATCTGCTGCATTTCCGCTTCGGTCAGCAGCGTCGCGCCGCCACCCATCGTATCGGCAAGACCTTTCTGGATCATCGCCAGATCCACTTCGTCCTTGATCTCCTGCAATTGCTTACCGAAGGTCATGCCGATCATGTAACTGGCCTTGTCCTTTTCGGTTTTCAGCGAGGCATCGGCAGCGAAGGCGGGCGCGACGAGGGCCGCACTCAGGGACAGCGCCAGCGCGCTGCGGGCGAAAACGTTCATCAGGTGATCCTTATCGTTGAAGTGAATCGCGCAAAAGCGCGGGCCGCATGAAGGGCGTCCAGCCCGCTATTCTGCGGGTAACAACTGAATTTCGGCAAATCGAGTTATGTCCGGTCTGGGAACCAAGTCAAATTTCGGTGGTCGAGCGCACGCTCGCCCGCCTTCGCCAAGCCTTTTTTCAACGCCCATCGGTTTGCGCGTCATCCGCTGCGTTCACCTGCCGAACCTACAAGGCCAGGCGTTGTGATTCGCGCCTCGAACATGACCTTGGCGCGCGGCGCGCGCATCCTGATGGAGCGCGCGAATTTCGATATCCCGCCGGGCGCGCGCGTCGGTTTTGTCGGTCGCAACGGTACCGGCAAATCGTCGCTGTTTGCGGCGTTATCGGGCGAACTGGCTACCGACGCTGGCGATTTGATCGTGCCGCCGACCTGGGTGCGCGCCAGCGTGGCTCAACACATGCCGCAAAGCCAGGACTCGGCATTGAACTACGCGCTCGCTGGCGATGAGCTATTGAGGGCACTGCGAATTCGCTGGGAGCATGCGCAGGAACATGGCGACGGCATGGAGCTCGCCCATCTTGCCAGCGATCTCGATCACGCCGGACATTGGGACGCCGATGCGCGTTGCGCGCAGTTGCTGCGTGGACTTGGCTTTGCCGACAGCGACTTAAGCCGCTCGGTCGATGAGTTTTCGGGCGGCTGGCGCATGCGCCTGGCGCTGGCGCGCACCTTGATGAGTCGCTCCGACTTGCTGCTCCTGGACGAGCCGACCAACCATCTCGATCTCGACACTGTGCTCTGGCTGGAAGCGTGGCTCAAGCGCTACAGCGGCACATTGCTGGTGATTTCGCACGATCGCGACTTTCTGGATTCGATCTGCACGCACACGCTGTATCTCGATGGCACCACGGCGCAGCTCTACACCGGCGGATTCAGCGCCTTCGCGCGGCAACGCGCGGCGCACGTGGAGCAAGCCAGGCGCGAGGCGGCGCAAGTGGACGCGCAGCGCGCGCATCTGCAGAAGTTCATCGATCGTTTCAAGGCCAAAGCCAGTAAAGCGCGTCAGGCGCAAAGTCGCGTCAAGGCGCTGGAGAAACTCTCCGCGGCGCCGATTCCGAGCGTGGAATCTGAAGTGCATTGGACCATGCCGGCGCCCGCCAAACTGCCCGATCCGATCTTGTCACTGGATGCCGCCGCCGCCGGCTATGGCGCTCGGCGCGTAATCAGCGACGTCAATCTGTTTCTGGCGCCAGGCGATCGGCTCGGTCTGCTCGGACGCAACGGCGCTGGCAAGTCGACACTGATGAAACTCCTGGCCGGCGTGCTTGAGGCGCAGGCCGGCGAACGTCGCGCGCCGCGCGACTTGTCGATCGGTTATTTCGCCCAGTCGCAAGTGGAAGAGTTACCGAGCGACGTGACGCCGCTCGTGTTGTTGCGCGAGAAAGAACCGAGCTTTTCCGACCAGGCGGCGCGCAATTATCTGGGCGGATTCGGCTATGGCGGCGATCTGGCGACCACCGCTATCGGTCCGCGCTCGGGCGGCGAGAAAGCTCGCCTTGCGCTGGCTTTGCTGCTGGCGCGCCGGCCCAATCTATTGCTGCTCGACGAGCCCACCAACCACCTTGATATGGCCGCCCGCGCTGCGCTTGTTGAAGCGCTTGCGGATTTCACCGGCGCGGTGGTGATGGTCAGCCATGACCGTTCCTTGCTCGAAAGCGTGTGCGATCGTTTTGTCCGCGTGTATCAGGGCGCCGTAGGGGAATACACCGGCGATCTCGACGACTACGCCAAATTGCTGCGCGGCGAAGGCAGCGTCGCTGCTGTGGCGCCGGCAGAACCGCAAGCAAAACCGGTCGAACACAAAGACCGCCGCGGCCTCAGCAATCAACTCAAACGTGCCGAAGAAGCGCTCGATCGCGCCAGCGCCACCGAAAGCGCCGCCCAGTCGGCGCTCGATCGCGCCGCAAGCCACGGTGGCTCGCACGCCGAGCTGGCGCATCTGGCAGACGCGCTGAAGGCCGCAAGTGCGGCAAGGGAAAAAGCGGAAGCAGAGTGGTTGGCGGTTGCCGAGCGTGCGGAGAAGGCTTGAGGCTCGAAACCGCGCTTCGAATGCGTTAGCCCGCATATTTCATGAGGGAACACGGAAGATCGCGAAGGGTGAGAGAGGGCAAGCTTGCATCGCATGCGATGCGCCCTCTCGAACGACTGGCGGCTGCGCCGCCAGGTCGGACCTTTGCGCCGGAATCGAGGCGGGAGGAGAAGGAATGGTTGACCCGGCCCGTCAGCGTAGCTGCCGGGCGCTCGGAGCATCGCGCGCTGCGCGCGCAAACGATGCCCCTCTCCCATTGCGACGACGAGCAACGAAGAGTCCGGCGCAAAGAACGAGCGAGGGTGAGGCGGGATTTTGCGCCGCATGCGGCGCGCCGCCGAACGCCAGCGCATGGATGCGCTGGCCGGAGGGGCAAAGCAGGAAGCGCAGCCGTGTTAGCGAGGAAATGGCAGCGAACACTTTGTCAGTACTACCAACTCGATGATTTCCGGGCTGTAACAACGAAACTAAGCCATTTCATCGCGACCTCATGAAATATGCGGGTTAGTCGGCGCGGACGATCCTTTCCGCAAACGAGCCGGCCCAAGCGATCGGCGCGAACCCTGGCGATCGGCCGGGCAGCTTTTGCTGCATACATTTCCGACTCGACGATTCCGATCCGGAAAGTTCCATCGTGCAGGCTGCTAGAGTTCAATCCTTCCACCCAGCTCTCGCCCGCCATGACCGACGGCTCATTGCAAACGCTGATCGACAGAGTCCGAGCCACGGACCTGAAGAGCGCCGCAAATCTGCTGACACCGCGCAGCGATCAGGAGATCGCACGCGTGTTGGCGGCACTCAGTCCCGGCCAGGCGGTGGAGGTACTGGAGGAGTTCCCCAAAGAGCGACGTGCCACCATTGCGGCAGAGACCGCAGCGGGCCCGGACTGGCTCGAAGGCCATCGCTATCCGGAACGCACAGTGGGCCGCCTGATGGAGCGCGCGCCGGCCGTGTTTCCGGAATCCGCACGCATCGGTGAGGTCGTCGAAACGCTGCGCGATGTGTTGAAGACCCGCCAGGTGGTGTACGTGTTTTGCATCGACAAAGCCCGCCGCTTGACCGGGGTTGTCGCATTCCGCGAGCTGCTGTTCTCGCCGCGCGAGGCAACGCTGGAGAGCGTGATGGTGCGCGGACCCTTTGCGCTGCAGCCGGGAACGTTTCTGCCCGAGGCAATGCGCGAAGTCGTCACTCGGCATTATCCGGTGTATCCCGTGTGCGAGCCGGATGGAACCCTGTTGGGGCAGGTTAAGGGCCAGGTGCTGTTCGAGCAGCAGGCCTTCGAGATCTCGGCACAAGCGGGCTCCATGGTCGGCGTCGATAGTGAAGAGCGCCTCAATACGCCGTGGGCGCGGAGCCTGAAGTTCCGTCATCCGTGGCTGCAGTTGAACTTACTGACTGCGTTCGTCGCGGGCGCCGTGGTCGGCGTTTTTGAAAGCACGGTCGACAAAATCGTGTTGCTGGCAGTTTTCATACCGGTGCTGAGCGGCCAGTGCAGCAACACCGGCTGCCAGGCGCTCGCCGTCACGTTGCGCGGCATCACCTTGAACGAAGTTGTCCCCGGTGCGGCGCCGCGGCTGCTCGCGAAGGAGGCCTGGCTCGGGTTCTTGAACGGCGCCCTCGTCGGTCTGGTCGCCGCAGCCGCGATGTATGTGTTGGCCATCCAGAAGAGCGAATCCGCACCGATGCTGCTGGCGCTCATCACCTTCGGCGCGATGACCTTGAGCTGCATGGTCAGCGGCATCGCCGGCGCTGGTGTACCGCTGCTGCTGAAGCGCCTCGGCGCCGATCCGGCGACCGCCTCCAGTATCTTCCTGACCACGGCAACCGATGTCGTGAGCATGGGGCTGTTTCTGGGGCTGGCTGCGTGGCTGATCGTTTAGCCTTGGTAGGTCCCGCTATCGCACTACGCGAGCTTCACGCATCCCGTTCGCTGCGACCAGCACAAAGGGGCACGTAACGGCGCGGCCCACAAGGTGACGGCGATACAATGGTCCAGTCCCACCCTCATCGACGCCAGCATGAAGACGCGTATCGAGCATGACAGCATGGGCGAGTTGGCGGTGCCGTTCGATGCGCTGTGGGGCGCGCAGACGCAGCGGGCGATCGAGAATTTCAAGATCAGCGGTCAGGCAATGCCACGCACGTTCATCCGCGCGCTGGCGCTGATCAAGGCCGCCGCAGCGCGAGCCAATGCCGAACTCGGACTGCTGGCGGCACGCAAAGCCGGCGCGATCGAAGCAGCCGCCCTGACGATTGCCGCGGGCCAGCATGACGACGCTTTTCCCGTCGATGTGTTTCAGACCGGCTCGGGCACGTCGAGCAATATGAACGCCAATGAGGTGATCGCCACGCTCGCGGCACGCGCGGGTACGCCAGTGCATGCCAATGACGATGTGAATCTGGGGCAGTCGTCGAACGATGCGATCCCAGGCGCTGTACAGGTTGCGGCGGCGCTCGCAACGCGCGAGCGCCTTTTGCCGGCACTCGATGGTCTGCACGACGCGATCGCGACGCGCGCCGCCGAGCTGGCAACCAACGTCAAGACCGGGCGCACGCATTTGATGGATGCGATGCCGCTCACGCTCGGGCAAGAATTCGCGACCTGGGCTTCACAGCTCAAAGTCGCCCACGAGCGCCTCAACGAGACCCTGGTACGCGTTCAAGCGCTGCCGCTCGGCGGCACTGCGATCGGCACTGGCATCAATGCCCATCCGCAGTTCGCGCATTTTGTCTGCAAGGCTCTGGTCGAGCTGACGCACGTCCCATTCCGGCCGGCAGACAACCTGTTTGTCGGCATCGCTGCCAAAGACGAGTGCGTGGAGTTATCCGGTCAGTTGAAAGCGCTGGCCTGCGCGCTCATGAAAATCGCCAACGATCTGCGCTGGATGAATTCCGGCCCGCTGGCCGGTTTGGGCGAAGTGGAACTACCGGCGCTGCAACCCGGCTCGTCGATCATGCCCGGCAAAGTCAATCCGGTAGTTCCGGAAGCCGTGGCGATGGTCGCAGCGCAAATGATCGGCAACGATGCGGCGATCACGGTGGCGGGCCAGTCCGGCAATTTCCAGTTGAACGTGATGCTGCCGCTGATCGCCCGGAACCTGATCGAAAGCATCGAGCTGCCGTCCAACGCGCTGCCCGCATTGGCAACGTGCATCACCGGACTTCGGGTACGTACCGATCGCCTGCAGGAAGCGTTGGCGAGGAATCCGATCCTGATCACCGCTCTGAATCCCGTCATCGGCTACGAGCTGGGTGCCAGGATCGCCAAGACCGCCTATGCGAGCGGCCGACCGATCATCGATGTTGCGCGTGAGATGACGACGCTGTCGCATGCTGAGCTGCAGGCGCTGCTGGATCCTCTCGCACTCACGCGGGGCGGCATTCGCGCAGGTGTCGGCGGCGGTGGATGAGCGCGCATGGCTAAGCGCGGCGCTGTTCGGACGCGCTGCGGGCGCGCAACCCAATGATCTGGCCGCGCTGTGCAGGCGTGAGGGCGTGGCGCCCCTCCTGTTCGAGGCCATAGCTGGGCGCGCCGCGATCCCCGATGCCATTGTCCGCGCCCACCGCGGCGCCGTCGCCTGGCAGATGGCGCGCGGTGCTGCGGTCAAGGCAGCGCTCGCATCGGTTTGCGTCCCGAACCTCGTGCTTAAAGGTGAGGCGCTGGCCCACACCTGCTATGCCGCGCCCCACTTGCGCCCACGCGAGGACCTGGACCTGCTGTTCGCCTCCGAAAGCGACGCGCGCACTGCCACTGCATCGCTGGCGCAGCTGGGTTATGCAATGGACCCGGAATCGTGGCTCCCTGGCGGCTCGCAATTCACGCTCGTCGGGCCGGATCTGCTCATCGATATGCATTGGCAGCTCGGCAATCACCCGATTCTCGGCGCACGCCTGTTGTTCGCTGATTTGTACGCGCGCCGAGTGCAGGTGAGCGAACCGCCGATGGCGGTGTTGCATCCTGTCGACGCGTTTATGCATGCAGCCATCCACCGGATGTCCAATGCTCAGATCGGTGCCGGCGATCGATTGATCTGGCTTTACGACTTCGTCGCGTTAGCGAGGCGATTCAACGCAGCCGATTACTCGACGCTGGTCGACAGAGCCGGCGCGCATGCGCTCGCCGCACCGTGCCTGGATGCGATGGCCGCCTGCACGCGACACTTCGATTGGCCCTGGCCCGCGGCGACGATATCGGCGCTCAGCGATGCCGCCGCGCGCGAGCGTTTTCGCCCCGAGCGCGCAGCGAGCCGAGCCTACGTCGAGTCCCAGGCGCCCAGATTGTGGCGACGATTGGTGCCTGACGCAACCTACATGCGCGCGCGCTATCGACTCACCCAGCGCAGCTCCCTGCCCCTCGCGTACCTGCGCCGTTGGATCACCGGCCTCAAACTGCTCTGGCGCGCGCTCAAGCGATCGCCTCGATAACACCGCCCGATCGAGGAATGCACTCGCGAACTCGCATCAGCATGGAACTGCAGCCCGTGCCGAAGCTGCCGATGCGCCAAGCTAGTGAGCCGGCCGAGTCGACAAGCAGTGTGGACGCTCGCCATCAGCGATCGCGGGACGCAATGTCGCCGGTTTGAACTTAACTGGCGCGCCACTTTCGCGGCGATGTGCTGGCGCGGCGCCTTATCAGCCCCCATGTAGCCTTCAATTAATTTACCCAATACCGCAAGAGCATCGATGCCAGAAGTTACGTTCACTCGACGCAACCAAGCGATTGCTTTGACGTGTTTGCTCCAAACCGAATTGTGTAGGATTCCGAAAAGTTTCGACATCAAAATACCGCCGGAATTCCGAACTTGAGGTCTAACGCCAAAATTGTCGGCAAGCATTGGCGCGTAAAACTCTTTGACTTTCGCATTCCTTGAGCCTTCAAATTGCCGACTCACGATGAAGTACAGTCGCTTGAAAAGGATTGAGTCCAGCGGCACTCATCACTTCGACAAACTTTTCAGTGCTTCGGCGAGCGAGCTCGAGTTCGGCAGCCGTAAGAAACACAAGCGTCATCACTCGAGGCACTTCTCGATCATCTGATTCCGAGACAAAGACGCCTCCAACAGCAGAGCTCCCCGCGGTGATTGGCATGGGTGGCTCACCGTTCGCGACGGTTTGCCAGCTCGGTAGACCGGATTGACCATGCAAAGACCGAATCACATCCAGCAAGTAGTCAACAGGCCAGTAAACGTCGGCGCCAAGTTCTTGTGTGTCTGGCCAGTTAGCGGGTAACACGACGCGAAACTCGCAAGTCCAAATGGTATCCGATAGACCGACAGTGACCGCAGAATTTGTTTCGCCGTGCTTGCATCGCGCCATCCAAAACGGAGCGCCCGCAAGCAGGTAACGGTCAAGCTTGATTAGCTCGCCTGACAACTTGTGCTGTAACCGTTCCGCAAGCGTGGATTTCTGCTTGGCCGCACCCTTTAGGGTCTCCAGAAACGCGCGCGTTGCTTCCGTGCCTGACATCTGCGCTTGCTCAAACGCATTGCGAGGCGGATTGCCAGCGGTGCTGTAGGGATCGGCACCCGCGAGAATGAGAAACTGCATGAGTTCAACCGACTTTGAAACAGCGCCATTCAGGATTCCTGGCTCTTTCCCATCGCACCCACAATCGATTAGATACTTAACCGTTGGAATGTCCCCACCCATTACCGCACGGTCTAAAAGCGAAATCCCTGGGCTGAGTTTGTCTCTATCATGGATTGTGAAACCACCATCGAGCAAAGCTTTTAGTGCCTCTAAGTAACCCGAAGACGCTGCATAACCAGGCCGGCTTGTATCGCTCAGCAACTCGGGATGCTGATTGAGTAGCGCCTTAATGCCGCTTGGGTCGTTGGCGTGAATTGCGGCTGTCAGCAATTTGATAGGAGTCACTTAAATATTCCTTTCGTTATGTCTTTGCCCATCTTGCTAAGCGTTTCTACGATGTCCTTTCCGGCGTCCTCCGCAGCTTTAAATCTTTCATAGACCTTTTTGCGTATTAAATAGAGTGGTTCTCATTGGGTGCCCAGGTCAGGTTGGCATCCGAGTAAAATCGGTCAATTCTGGCGTCATCAAGGATTCTTTGTGCCTCCTCGACGAAAAAGCGATTTTCCGCACGCTGGTCCAAACGAGACAGGGGTCGAAACGGGACAGCCATCGATTGTCAGATCATTCTGACACGAACTCAAGCGTCAGTCCGATTTCCATTTGATCAATCTGGGCGTAAAGACGTCCGGATGGCTGAGGATTACAGATCTGGTGGATGTCTGCTTTCCTTCCTATCAAACTCGCTCAGATCAACAAGTGGATCAAGCATTCGAGCATCTCCAAGCGAAGCTAGCTAGAGCAAGTGACGCCTATCGCCACATCAAGCCGTTGCGGAACGATAGTTTGGTTTGAGCGAGGGTCGGTTCCGCAATCGCCTTGAATGCATAGTTGAACCAAGCCGCTACGCGGCAGGAACAGCCATCGTAGCTGAAATTTCCCGGCCATCGGCGCACCTTTTCTCGCGCACGCAATCTCGCGTGCGCACAGAGGGAGAAGGACGATGGAAGCATCGGAGCGGGTCCGTTTCGAGGCGCTGTATGGGCAACATCTTAGGGCTTTGAAGCTGCAAGGCAAAGCGCCTCAGACCGTCGATGGTTATGCCCGAGCGGTGCGGCGCGTGGCGGCGTTTTTCGACCGCTGTCCAGATCGATTGTCGGCCGAGGACTTCAAGAACTACTTCGCGTGGCTCATCGACACGCGCTCCTGGAGCCTCGTGAAAATCGAGCGCTGCGGTTTGCAGTTTTTCTACCGTTACGTGCTGCAGCGCGAGTGGCCATGGGTCGAGATGGTCAAGGCGCCGGTGGTGAAGTCGCTGCCCGATGTGCTCACGCTGGATGAGATTGCGCGCATCGTGCTGGCCACGCGCGAGCGGCGCTATCAGACGTTCTGGTGGACCACCTACAGCATGGGATTGCGCCTCTCTGAGGCGCTCAACTTGCGCCTGCAGGCGTAAAGTGAAAAGCCCCGCAGGGGCGCAATGAAATAGCCCAGGGCGCAAGCCCTGGGTAGGTTCGCCCGTGTCCCGGAGAGCCCTGAAAGGGCGAAACGATGGCGCCGCCGTTCGCGGAGGAACTCGTCATCTCGACCAAGGACCGAGAGCCTGTTCTAGCCGGCCGCTTTCGGGATGTGCCGATCAGATTTCGCCCTTTCAGGGCTCGATCGATGTGGGTGCTTACCCAGGGCTTGCGCCCTGGGCTATTGCATCGCGCCCCTTCGGGGCTTGTTATTGCGCACCGGGAACAACAACGCTTCCTGTTTCGGTCATAAGTTCTATCGCGGCGTCATTCGCGAACGAGATCTGGTTGCGCACGATCCAGCGACGGGCACCGTGACCTTCCGCTATATCGATGCCAGCACCAAGCGACCGGCCTGGCGCGAGCTACCCATCGCCGACTTCCTTTCGCAGGTGCTGCAACACGTCCTGCCCACCGGCTTGCGCCGCGTGCGCGATTACGGGTTCTTGCACGGCAAGGCCAAGGCTCGGCTCAGGCTCGTGCAACTGATCCTGCGCGTGCTCCTCCATCAGTGCGAACAAAAACCGCGTCCGCCGATGTGCTGCCCGAGATGCAAAACGCCCATGCGCCTCATCGGCCAAATCCTGCGCCGGCCGGATGGATAAACGCTCATGGCGGATCGGTCATCGGCGCTCCAGCCTACCGATTCGCAGCCCCGGCGCACTGCTTCACGACAGCATCGAACACAGCGCCGGCCACTCATTTTGCAAAGGAGATTGCGCAACGACTCGACGATTCAACCGCATCGCAAACGCGCCGCTCAGCGCAGAGCACGGCTAAACTCGGCCAACGTTTATCGATGCGCCCACAGCCAATCGGCAACGCGCCAGACAACAGCCAAAGCGCGAGGATCTTTCCCCTATAAAGATGACACCAACCTGCGAGACCGGGCTTGTTCAACCCGGGATAAGATCGCGGCTTCGCGCGATCTATCCCTATTCGTTAGGCCTCAGTCTCGCCGAGCAGACGCTGCAAGAACTGGATGTTCTGGGCATACAAGACTCCCGCCGTTGTACCGGGTGCATGCGCGGCTGCCTTAACTTCGAGGCGGCGCAGCTGCTCGTGAAGAAGCTCTTGAACTACTCGCAACCGGTTGAGTGCAGTAGAGCTTGCGTGGTGCTCGTGTTCGTACAGCATTCGAGCCCGAGATAAGAAGCGCGATAGCTCCTCGGTATTGGGCTGATCCAAGCGACTCTGTACGGATGTGGCATTGAGCTCTACTTCGTCACCGCTTTCGTCGCTCACCACGATGCGTCCGTCTCGTTCAAAGACGTAGAGGTACTCTTCAGCTGCCTGCGCTTGCTGCAGGTACGCCAAGACCGCGTCACCGTTCACGACATTGCTCGCCTCCAGCTCAAAGGCAGCTGCCTCGGTGCCCACGTGATAGTCGGCGATGAATCGGACGAACAGGTTCCGGTCATCCAGCCTGGCGGCGGAGACGGTGTGTTCGTGCCCGGGGAGGTCGAGTGGCATCGGTTCTGAGGCCTAGCGCCTGAGCTAATCGGAAGCATCAATCGCGAAGCGATTGATCTGTCCGCTTGAGCGAATAGTTGAACCAAGCCGCTACGCGGCAGGAACAGCCATCGTAGCTGAAATTTCCCGGCCATCGGCGCACCTTTTCTCGCGCACGCAATCTCGCGTGCGCACAGAGGGAGAAGGACGATGGAAGCATCGGAGCGGGTCCGTTTCGAGGCGCTGTATGGGCAACATCTTAGGGCTTTGAAGCTGCAAGGCAAAGCGCCTCAGACCGTCGATGGTTATGTCCGAGCGGTGCGGCGCGTGGCGGCGTTTTTCGATCGCTGTCCAGATCGATTGTCGGTCGAGGACTTCAAGAACTACTTCGCGTGGCTCATCGACACGCGCTCCTGGAGCCTCGTGAAAA